>NZ_JBIWFK010000008.1:0-533680 GCF_044763015.1 Streptomyces sp. NPDC096324
CCAGTACCGACACGATGTCCTCGACGGCTGCCTCATCGGCACCGGCCTCCGACGCCAACCACCATGACGACATCACGCATTCAAGGTCAGTAGGTGTCCATAAGGACGGGCTCGACGCTACGGCGCCTTCGCGATGAGTCGATATCGGTGGGGGTCTCGTCGGGGTGCGACTGCGGTCCCACGGGCAAGATGACTCCTTGAGGCTGGCCTGAGCCTGATCGCGGCAGCAGTTCGCGTTCTGCTCTGGTCGAATTCCAAACGTCCGTGACGCCCGCCCTGTGCCACTGCCAAGAGTCACCGGACGAGCCACAGCCATGGTCGTGAGAATCACCGGTTTGGCCAACCGGCGATCCGCCGCTATGTTGCCGCGCTGCTTCGGCCACCCAGACCCATGGAGCTGTGGCGCCTCCTCCTTGAGGCGGGATACGAGGGGCCTGGGCCAGCTGACCCATGGCGGCGCGTGGTCCGACTTCCGGTCGAGAGCCTTCGCTCCTGACTGCCGTTCAGACCGTCTGAGTGACGGTGATCACGGACGTCCTTCGGGGGTGCTGCGTAGGCTTGGGCGGTCGCCCCGGTGGGGTCCGCGTGAGTGGACGAAGTCCTCCCCGGCTACCTGACGGGACGTCAGAAAAGTCAGCAAGTGGTCAGCATGAGTCCTGAAAAACCTGGGGACAGCTGCCCGAACATGCGACTGGTTGTAGGGTGCGGAAACAGCCCTTGACCTGCAAAAATGCAGGCAGGGAGCCTACTTGTGGGAGTGCCTCGATGTTGCGTACAATGTTCAAGTCCAAGATCCACCGTGCCACGGTCACCCAGGCCGACCTGCACTACGTCGGATCCGTCACCATCGACGCCGATCTGCTCGACGCCGCCGATCTGCTGCCCGGCGAGCTCGTTCATATCGTCGACATCACGAACGGCGCCCGCCTGGAGACGTACGTCATCGAGGGGGAGCGGGGCTCCGGTGTCGTCGGGATCAACGGAGCCGCGGCGCATCTCGTGCACCCCGGTGACCTGGTGATCATCATCAGTTACGCTCAGGTGACCGACGCCGAGGCGCGGGCGCTGCGGCCGGCGGTCGTGCACGTGGACCGTGACAACCGGATCGTGTCCCTCGGCGCGGACCCGTCCGAGCCGGTACCGGGCTCGGACCAGGAGCGCAGCCCGCAGGCCGTGCCCGTCACCGTCTGAGCGACGGCGCGGCGGTATCGCAGGACCCCAGGACTCAAGGACCCGAGGAGTGCCCGTGAGCGACATCGAGATCCGCGACGACCGGCCGGCCGGCCGCCTCGAGGCGTTCGCCGGAGGCCAAGTGGTCGGGCACATCGAGTACTTCGTCCTGGAGGAGCCCGCGCGGGCCCTCGTCCCGGTGCACACCATCGTGGAACCGGAGCACGAGGGCCGGGGCATCGCCGGCTCCCTCGCCCGCGAGCTGTACGGCATCGCCGCCCGCGAGGGTGTCGTCGTGGCGCCGCTCTGCCCGTACGTCGTGAAGTGGGCCGCGCGGCACCCCGAGGAGGCTCCGGCGGCCGACCCGGCGCTGCTTGAGGCCGCCATGGAATGGCTCACCGCACACCCCGGCCGCTTCTGATGACACCGGACCCGGTCCGGCCCTCGATGCGGGCCCCTGTCTGGTCCGGCGCACAGACTTCGGTTCAGTCCGGCGCCCAGACTTCGGTTCAGCCCGGGATCCAGGCCCCGGTCCGGTCCGGGGCCCAGGCTTCGGTCCAGTCCGGCGTTCAGGCGTCCGTCCAGTCCGGCGTTCAGGCCTCGGATCCGGCGTCCACACCGGCCCCGGCCCCTGTCCCACCCCGGTTCGGGCCCCTCGCCCTGTTGCACACGTCGTCGGCTCACATCCCCGTCTTCGACGCCCTGCGCGACGCGGACCACCCGGGCCTGGAACTGCGGCACCTCGTCGACGAGGAACTGCTCGCGAGGGCCCGACGCGAAGGGCCCGAAGCCGTGGCCGACGAGGTTCGGGCGCTGCTGGCCGACGCCGTCGCCGACGGTGCCCGGGCCGTCCTGTGCACCTGCTCGACCATCGGCGCGATCGCCGAACGGACCGACGCCGGCGTGCCCGTGCTGCGCGTGGACCGCCCGATGGCCGCCGCCGCGGTGGCCGCGGGCTCCCGGGTCGTCGTCCTCGCGACCGTGGCCAGCACCCTCGAACCGACCGTCGCCCTGGTCGAGGAGGAGGCCCGCCGCGCGGATCGTCCCGTCGAGGCCCGTACGGCCCTCGTCGACGGCGCGTGGGCGCTGTTCGAGGCCGGTGACACGGACGGCTGCGCCCGCGTGGTGGCCGAAGCCGCCGACACGGTCGCCGACGCCGACGTGATCGTCCTCGCCCAGGCGTCCATGACCGCGGCCGGGGGACTCACCTCTACCGCGGTGCCGGTGCTGTCGAGCCCCCGCCCCGGACTCGCGGCCGCGGCGGACGCGGTCCGCCGGGTGCACGCGGCCGGGTAGCGAAGAGAGCGGGGAGCGAAGAGGCCGGGGAGCGAAGAGGCCGGCGCGCCCCGGCTTCGGGCCTCCCGCCGATCCCCGGCCCGTCGGTGCACCCCCGCTTCGGGCGTCCCCGGCTTCGGGCCTCCCGCCGATGCCCGTCCCGTCGGCGCACCCCCGCTTCGGGCGTCCCCGGCGTCCTTCCCGGCGGCGCCCCCGGCTTGGGCCGTCCAGGCGGCCTTCCCCGCGCGACGGGGTGAGTGGGGGTCCGGGTGCTGGGTACGCGGGAGACAAGTCCAGAGGGCCGACGTACCGACTGGCTGGAGGACGCCATGACGCAGCCGTATCCCGATCCCGTGCCGCCGGCACCCACCCCAGGACCGAGTCCCGAACCCCCGGGGCCGTCACCCTTCCCGGACCCGGTGCCGACCCCGGGCGGCCCCGACCCCGTACCGGGACCGAACCCCGGCGGCCCCGACCCCGTACCGGCACCGCCGGGACCGAACCCCGGCGGCCCCGACCCCGCGCCGGTACCGAAACCCGGACCGCCCCCGGTACCGAAACCCGGCCCCACGCCGGTGCCGGACCCCGGCGGTCCCGGTCCCGCACCCGGTCCTGAGCCCGTACCCTCCCCGTCCCCGATCCCGAAGCCGCCGGGCCCCGATCCGGTGCCGGAACCCCAGCCTCGGCCGGGGCCGCTCACCTGACGCCCCCGGCGGGCCGGCCAACCCCGGTCGCCGGGGTCCTGAGCGATGTCAATACACTCCCGCGCGTGAACGACATACGGTGCACGCAGTGCGGTCATGTGGGGCTGGAGCCGGGCTTCGTCGAGGACTCCGGACAGGGCGCCCGCGGGTTCGCGCGGTGGGTCGAGGGCGTGCTCCAGCGGGGACCGCTGGGCGGCGCCCGACTGATGGGCCGGCCGCGCTGGCAGATAGACGCGTTCCGCTGCCCCAACTGCGCGCACCTGGAACTCTTCGCCGGCCAGCGCGGCTAGGCATCCGCTGACCACCGCGCCCCGGACACGCCGAGGCCGTCACGCGTCCCGTTCCGGGAAGGTGACGGCCTCGGCCGAGCGGGTGTGTCAGGGGCGCCCGGTGACAGCCCGCGGGGCGACCGCTACGCCTCGACCTCCGACCGGTCGCCGCCCCACAGCGTGTGGAACGACCCCTCGCGGTCCGTACGGCGGTACGTGTGCGCTCCGAAGAAGTCGCGCTGTCCCTGGGTGAGCGCGGCCGGCAGGCGCTCGGCGCGCAGGGCGTCGTAGTAGGCGAGGGCCGCCGAGAAGCCCGGGGTCGGTACGCCCTGGAGGGTCGCGGCGACGACGACCTCGCGCCAGTTGTCCTGGGCCGCCGCGATCTCCTGGGCGAACGTCGCGTCCGACAGCAGGCTCGGCAGGTCCGGCCGGGCGTCGTACGCGGCGCGGATACGGTCGAGGAAGGCCGCCCGGATGATGCAGCCGCCGCGCCAGATCGAGGCCACGGAACCGAGGTCGATGTTCCAGTCGTACTCGTCGCTGCCCGCGGTGATCTCGTGGAATCCCTGCGTGTACGACACGATCTTCGACGCGTACAGCGCCTGCTCGACCCGGTCCGCGAAGGCGGCGGCCTCGGACTCGTCGAGCTGCTGTGCCGTCGGACCCCCGAGGTCGCGCGAGGCCTCGCGCAGACCGGCGTGTCCCGACAGCGAGCGGGCGAAGACCGCCTCGGCGATGCCCGACACCGGTACACCCAGGTCCAGCGCGATCTGCACGGTCCAGCGGCCGGTGCCCTTCTGCTCGGCCCGGTCCTGGACCACGTCCACGAACGGCTTGCCCGTCGCCGCGTCCACGTGCGACAGCACCTCGGCGGTGATCTCGATCAGATACGAGTCGAGCCGCCCGGTGTTCCACGTGCGGAAGATGTCCGCGATCTGCGCGGGGGAGTACCCGGCGACGTCGCGGAGCAGCTGGTAGGCCTCGCCGATGAGCTGCATGTCGGCGTACTCGATGCCGTTGTGGACCATCTTCACGAAGTGCCCGGCGCCGTCGGGACCCACGTGCGTGACGCACGGCGACCCGTCGGCGGCCTTCGCGGAGATCTTCTCCAGCATCGGACCGAGCGAGGCATACGACTCGACCGAGCCGCCCGGCATGATGCTCGGCCCGTTCAGCGCGCCCTCCTCGCCGCCGGACACGCCCGTGCCGACGAAGTGGATGCCCTGCTCGCGCAGCGCCCGCTCACGGCGCCGGGTGTCCGCGAAGTGCGCGTTGCCGCCGTCGATGATCATGTCGCCGGGCTCCAGGAGCGGGGCGAACTCCTGGATCACCGCGTCCGTCGGCTCGCCCGCCTTCACCATGATCACCAGGCGTCGGGGCCGCTCCAGCGCCGCCACGAACTCCTTCGCCGTCTCCGCCGCCACGAACGTGCCCTCGTGGCCGAACTCCTCCACCAGCGCGTCCGTCTTCGCCGACGTGCGGTTGTGCACGGCGACCGCGTACCCGTTGCGCGCGAAGTTGCGGGCGAGGTTGCGCCCCATGACCGCGAGACCCGTGACGCCGATCTGGGCTGAAGTGCTCATTCGGTTGGCTCCTAAGAAGTGCGGTAAGTCCGTTGGCCGGTACGGGAACACTTCGGCACAGATGCCGCCGGTCGTGCCCGTCCGTGCCGCTCGCCAGTATTGCCCCAGGCCATCCTGACGTGTCGGACGTGTCCACGCAGGGGAACGTACCGGCGCCGCGAGGGCGGATTTCGGACAGTCCGCGCGGCGCGGCCCCGCCGCGGCGGGCGGACGCGGCGGCTCGTACGCGGTGCTCGCTCCCGGGCGGCCACGTCCGGGGAACGGGCCCGGCGCCCGTCGCCGGACACGGGAACCCGACGTCGGCGGGCCGTGGAGCGGCGGGCGGCGCACCCCGGTCCCGGGCCGTCACGGTCACTTACCGTGGTGCGGGCGTCCGGTCCGGCGCGGGTCCGGGATTCGGTCAACAGCCTTTTCGGAGCGACCGGTTGCCGCCTTGTCCCGGCCTGTTCCCAACGCTTACTTTTGCCGCTCCTGACGCATGTCTAGGGGGGCTCCCTCATGGCCGTACGCGGCCGGCACCGCCGGTATCAGCCGAACAGGATCAACCGCGCGTCGCTCACCGTCACGGCGGGCGGCGCCGGGATCGCGCTCCCGCTGGTCGGGGCAGGAGTGGCCCACGCGGCCGACGTCGGGACCTGGAACAAGGTGGCCGCCTGCGAGTCCAGCGGCAACTGGAGCATCAACACCGGCAACGGCTATTTCGGCGGCCTGCAGTTCACCCGGTCCACCTGGGAGGCGTACGGCGGCAAGGCGTTCGCCCGGCGCGCGGACCAGGCGACGAAGGACCAGCAGATAGCCGTGGCCGAGAAGGTGCTGAAGGGGCAGGGGCCCGGCGCGTGGCCGGTCTGCTCGGTCCGCGCGGGGCTGACCAGAGGGGGCGCGGCCCCCGACATCAGCCCGTCGGGGACCGCGCCGCAGACGGCGAAGCAGCGTTCGGTGCGGGACGTGAAGCCGCAGACCACGCCGCAGTCGCGGGCCGGTACCGCCGAGATGTACACCGTCGTGCGCGGCGACACGCTCTCCGGCATCGCCGACTCCCGGCACGTCCAGGGCGGCTGGCAGGGGCTGTACGCCGCGAACCGCTCCACTGTCGGCTCCGACCCGGACCTGATCCTGCCGGGCCAGCGGCTCGCCCTGGGCGGCAAGGCCCAGGCACCCGCGCACACGCCCGCCAAGAGCCCGTCGAGGACGACCGGGCGGACGCCCGCGAAGAAGGCGCCGACGACGACGCCGGCCAAGAAGTCCACGGGCGGCAGGACGTCCTCGCACACGACGACCCCCGCCAGGTCCGGGACGCACACGCTCGTGGCCCCGGTCCACGCGGCGACGGGCACGCCCTACCACGCCACCGGCTCGCACTGGTCGAAGGGCTACCACACGGGCGTCGACTTCCCCGTGCCGACCGGCACCTCCGTCGCGGCGGTGGCCGCCGGGCACGTGGTCAGCGCGGGCTGGGGCGGCTCGTTCGGCTACCAGGTGGTGATCCGGCACGCCGACGGCCGCTACACGCAGTACGGCCACCTCTCCGCGATCTCCGTGAAGGAGGGGCAGAGCGTGGTGGCCGGCCAGCGCCTGGGCCGCTCGGGGTCCACGGGCAACAGCACGGGCCCGCATCTGCACTTCGAGGTGCGGACCGGGCCCGGCTTCGGTTCGGACATCGACCCGTTGGCGTACCTCCGGGCCGGCGGCGTCAGGATTTGACTCGGGTGCGGTGGTGGCTGACGAACGGGATCGGCACGTACGGCACACCGAGCATGACGGTCAGGTGAGGCAGCTCGTCTTCGCCCGCCGGCGGGCGGGGGGCGACGACCTCCCTCGCCGGCACCGCGGCCTTCGCCGGAGCCGGCACGAACGCCCCCGCGATCACTGGCTGCGGTACCACCTCGGCCCGCGGAACCGGGGGGAACGCGGCGTCGTCGCCCGCCCGCGGAACGGGTGCCGGGTGCCCGGCACCCGTCGGCGACGCCGGTACGAATCCGTCCGCGTCCCCCGTGGGCTCGGGCAGTGCGGCCAGCAGTTCCGCCACGGCCGCCTCGGCGGGCGTGAGAGTGCCGAGCCCGGCGACGGCCGGCTCCGCGAGGCGCGGCCGTGCCACGGCCGGTTCGGGGAGCCGCGGCTCCGACGGGGCCGCGAGGGCCACGGGAACCGGGTTCGCCGCGGGCCGGTGCTTCGCGTCGGCCTGCTGCCCGGCGTCCGCCTCCGGCAGGGCGGCCGCCGGCTCGGCGGCGGGCTCGGCGGTGGCCACGGGTCGCTCCCCGGCGGCGATCCGCTCGGTCGTCAGCAGGATCAGACCGCCGGCCGCGACGACGCCGCAGCCCAGGGCGAGCGCGGTGCCGGCGGTGCCGTAGCGGAAGGTCTCGCCGAACATCGTGATGCCGACGGCCGCCGCCACGACGGGGTTCACGACCGTCAGCGTGGCCAGCGGCGCCTCCAGGCCGGCGCCTCGGTACGAGGCCTGGGAGATCAGCATGCCGGCCGTCGCGAACACACCGATGGCCGCGAGGCTCGACAGGTCGGCGAGCGAGACGTGCCGCGACCAGTCGACCGCGACGGTCTTGGTGAACACGGAGGACATGCTGAAGGCGACACCCGCCGCGACCGCCAGCAGCACACTGCGCACGGCCGGGTGCCGGTGCGCCGCGCGCCCCGCCACCATCAGGGCCGCGACCGCCGCGCCCGACACCACACCCAGCGCGAGGCGCTGGGCATGGCTCAGGGACTGCGCGTCGGACGCCCCGACCAGGGACAGCAGACCCGCGAGACCCACGGTGGCCATGATCGCGCCGCGCCAGGCGGCGGCTCCGGCCCTGCGGCCGACGAACAGCGCCGCCATCGGCAGCGCGAAGACGATGGTGAGCGCGCCGAGCGGCTGTACGAGGCTCAGCGGGCCGAAGGCGAGGGCGACCACGTGCAGCAGGCCGCCCAGGCCGGTCAGCCCGACGGCCGCCCACCAGCCCGGCCTGCGCAACGGAGCGTAGGTCTGGCTGGGAGAGGTCACCGCGACCTGCTCCTGGATGATCGCGCCGCCCGCGTACGCGACGGCTGAGACGAACGAGAGCACCACGGACAAAGCGAGGGCACTCATGAGTCCCTCCTCTGCGTACGGCGCGGAGCGGCGGCCCGGCGCGACGAACGGTCGGCTTCCATGCAAACAACGATGCCGTGCGATTTAGTTCTCGTCGTCGTCCCTGAGCAGTCAATGGGTCCTACTGCCGATGGAGTACGAATCGCCCGGTGTCCTCCCCAGGGTGGGCGACACCACGGACCGATCCACTGGTGGTCACCCCTAGGGGGCTTGGTACTACTGGTCTTCGTGGACCTCGACCCCCGCCTCTCGGCGCTCGACGCGCTCGGCGGCTTCTCCGTACTACGCACCGGCGTACCGCCGGGCGCCGCCCTGCCCACCTTCGCGAGCGCCTGCGCCGAGCCCGGATCCGGGACGCCCGCGGAGGTTTACGGAGATTCGATGACTTTCCGCGTCCTCGAGGTCGCGCAGAGCATCCGGGCGCCGGAGGCGCGGGTCGCGGTCTCGGTGGCGCAGCAGGGTCTCGCGGCCCGCTTCTGGTCGATCGCCCTCGGCGCCGCCGCGCTCTGCGGCCGGCTGCCCGACCTCGATCCGGAGCTGCTGCACTGGAACCCGGCCGCCGGCGCCCCGGACGACCTGTGGCTCCGCGAGGTCCGCTTCCGGCCCGTGTCCGATCTCGACGCGATCGTGCGCGCCGGGCTCCTCGTACCGCTGAGCGCGGCCCTGCGCGCACGCCACCGGGTCTCACCCGCCCTGTTGTGGGGCAACGCGGGTTCCGCCCTGGCCGGGACCGTGCGCCAGCTCGACCGCTGGGCGCTCGCGCACGGGCGCCCGGACGTGGGGGAGCGGGCCAGGGCGCTGGCCGGCCCGCTCTTCGCGCACCCCGACCTCGCCGGCACCCTCGACCCCGGGACCCTGCGCCGCCGGAGCTGCTGTCTCTACTACCGGGTGCCCGGCGGCGGAGTCTGCGGCGACTGCTGCTTCGAGCGTCCACCGCGTCCGGCGCCCCGCCCCTCCTGACCGCCCCGGTCCGGCTCGGCCCGACCGGATGTCAGGGCCGACCCGACCCGGGTGTCCGGCGGACCCGACGCCCACGCCCCGCCGGACCTGACACAGGGGTGCTTCTCGCGGTCTTCCGTATCGGCTTCAACTGAGTGACCATGAGGGGCACCAACCGGCTAGGACGGGGGTTCTGTGTGCGCGTGGGACTGCTGACCCGGGAGTATCCGCCGGACGTCTACGGCGGTGCGGGCGTCCATGTCGAGTTCCTCGCGAGGGAGTTGCGGGCCCTCACCGAACTGGACGTGCACTGCTGGGGCGAGGGCGCCGCCGGCGGGGTCGTCCGCCACCGGCCCTGGAACGCGCTCGACGGTGCCAACGACGCCCTGCGCACCTTCTCCGTGGACCTCTCCATCGCCGCCGCGCTCGAAGGCCGCGACCTCGTCCACTCCCACACCTGGTACGCCAACCTCGCGGGACACCTCGGAAAGCTCCTGCACGGCATTCCGCACGTGATGACCGCCCACTCGCTCGAACCGCTGCGGCCCTGGAAGGCCGAGCAGCTCGGCGGCGGCTACGCCCTCTCCGGCTGGGCCGAGCGCACCGCCGTCGAGGCCGCCGACGCCGTGATCGCCGTCTCCGGCGCCATGCGCGACGACATCCTCGGCTGCTACCAGGGCCTCGACCCGGCCAGGGTGCGCGTCGTGCACAACGGCATCGACACCACCCTGTACCGGCCCGACCCCGGCACCGACGTCCTGGAGCGGATCGGCCTGGACACCGCTCGCCCGTACATCCTGTTCGTCGGCCGCATCACCCGGCAGAAGGGGGTGCCCCATCTCCTGCGCGCGGTACGGGACATCGACCCGGCCGCCCAGGTGGTGCTGTGCGCGGGCGCCCCCGACACCCCGGAGATCGACCGCGAGTTCCGCGAGCTGTACCAGGAGTTGAGCGCGGTGCGGCACGGCGTGCACTGGATCCCGCAGATGCTGCCGCGGCCTGATGTCATCCAACTCCTCACCCACGCCGCCGTGTTCGTCTGCCCCTCGGTGTACGAGCCGCTCGGCATCGTCAACCTGGAGGCGATGGCCTGCGGAACGGCCGTGGTGGCCTCGCGCGTCGGCGGCATTCCCGAGGTGGTCGAGCACGGCGAGACGGGCCTTCTCGTGCCGCTCCAGGGCGACTTCGAGGCGGAGCTCGCGACGGCTCTGGACTCCGTGCTCGCGGACCCCGCCGCGGCACGGCGCATGGGCGAGGCCGGACGGCGGCGCGCGGTGGGGGAGTTCGGCTGGGACGCCGTGGCGCGGAGGACCGTTCGGTTGTACGAGGAAGTCCTCAAAGCGGGGTAACCGTTCAGACAGGCGAACTTCGGAACGCGGGGCGGGGCCCGGGCAGCCGGGCACGGCCCCACCGGGCGTAGAGGGGCGGCGGCATGCGGCGCGGTGGGCGCGGTGGACCTTCGGTGCTGGGAATCGTACTGGCGGGCGGTGAGGGCAAGCGGCTGATGCCGCTCACCGCGGACCGGGCGAAACCGGCGGTGACCTTCGGCGGCACGTACCGCCTCGTGGACTTCGTCCTCTCCAATCTCGTGAACGCCGACATCCTGCGCATCTGCGTGCTGACGCAGTACAAGTCGCACTCGCTGGACCGGCACATCACCACCACGTGGCGGATGTCGAGTTTGCTCGGCAACTACGTGACCCCCGTTCCGGCCCAGCAGCGGCTCGGGCCCCGCTGGTATCTCGGCAGCGCGGACGCGATCCTCCAGTCGCTCAACCTGATCCACGACGAACAGCCCGAGTACGTCGCGGTGTTCGGCGCCGACCACGTCTACCGGATGGACCCCCGGCAGATGCTCGCCCAGCACATCGAGAGCGGGGCCGGCGTGACGGTGGCCGGAATACGCGTGCCGCGCGCCGAGTCGTCGTCGTTCGGGGTCATCAGCCCGGGGTCCGACGGCCAGAGCGTGCGCGGTTTCCTGGAGAAGCCCGCCGACCCGCCGGGCCTCGCGGACGACCCCGAGTGCGTCTTCGCCTCGATGGGCAACTACCTCTTCACCACCAAGGCGCTGGTCGAGGCGCTCCAGCGGGACGCCGAGGACGACGACTCCGTCCACGACATGGGCGGTTCGATCCTGCCCGCGCTCACCGAGCGGGGCGAGGCGCGGCTCTACGACTTCAGCGACAACCACGTGCCCGGCGAGACCACCCGCGACCAGGGTTACTGGCGTGACGTGGGCACCCTCGACGCGTACTACGACGCCCATATGGATCTGATCGCCGAGCGTCCCGCGTTCAACCTGTTCAACCGGAGCTGGCCCGTCTACACGAGCTCGGGGCAGCTCTCGCCGGCGCGGTTCAACGCGGGCGGCATCGCCAGCGAGTCCATCATCAGCGCGGGGTGCCTGATCCGCGGGCAGGTGACACGGTCGGTGCTGTCACCGGGCGTGGTCGTCGACCCCGGAGCGGTCGTGCAGGGCTCGGTCCTGCACGACAACGTCAAGATCGGGCGGGGCGCCGTGGTGCGCGGCGCGGTGCTCGACAAGAACGTCGAGGTACCGCCGGGCGCGACGATCGGCGTCAATCCGGAACGCGACGCCGACCTCTACACGGTCTCCAAGGCCGGGGTGATCGCCCTGGGCAAGGGCCAGCGCGTGCCCTGACCGGCTTCACGTGCCGGCGCGTGCCTCGACCGGCTCACGGGTCGGCGCGTGGCTTGACCGGCTTCACCGGGCCAGGCGCGTGCCGTCACCGGCTTCACGGGCCTCGCGAGAGGCGGTACGGGGCCGGGAGCCGGCACGCGTCCCGGGGCACCGCGCCGCGCGCCCGGCGCCACGGCGACTTCCGGCCGTTGTCGGACCCCGCTTGTCATGTCCCTGGACGGGCCGCGGAATCCCGTGCTGGGATGCCAACTGCCGCCGATGACAACGTTGTACAACCTGACAACGATGTCATCGTTCGGACGGTCCCGGCGTACAGCGCCCCGGCGCGACGCGTCCCGCGGGATTCCCTCCGGTTGCCCGGAAAGCCGGTCCCCCGCCCCGACCATGCATGAGGACAACGATGTCGATCACCCACCGGAGGTCTCCCGCATGAGATGGACCCGGCGCCTGCGCCTGTGCACGGCGGGACTGGTGACAGCGTCCGCGCTGTTCGCCCTGCCCACCGCACAGGCCGCCGAGCCGCGCGACGGCCAACTCACCGACCTGGTCAACCCGTTCATCGGCACCCAGAACGAGGGCAACACCTACCCCGGCGCCGCCGTGCCCTTCGGCATGGTGCAGTTCTCGCCGGACACCGGCCACAACACGGGCTACGACCACTCCCAGAACCACGTCCGCGGCTTCTCCCTCGTCCATCTCTCGGGCGTCGGCTGCGGCCTCGGCGGCGACCTGCCCGTGCTGCCCACGACGGGGGACATCACCCGGACGGACGACGCGCAGTACGCGGCGGAGTTCGGCCACGAGACGGAGGAGGCCCACCCCGGCTACTACCGTGCGGACCTGAAGTCCGGGATCGGGGCCGAGCTGACGGCCACCGCGCGCACCGGGGTGCAGCGCTACACCTTCCCGGCCACCGACAAGGCCAACGTGCTGCTGAACGCCGGGCAGTCGCTGCACAAGACGGTGGCGACGAAGGTCGAGGTCCTGGACGACCGGACCGTCCGCACGGCGATCACCGGCAGTGGCTTCTGCCAGGCCACCAAGCCCTACACCGTGTACACGATCACCCGCTTCGACCGGCCGTTCACCACCTCGGGCACCTGGAACGGCGACACCGTCACCGGCGCCGCGAAGGCGGCCGGCACCACCGGGCGCACCGGGGCCTTCGTGCGCTTCGACACCACGAAGGACCGCACGGTCGAGGCGACCACCGCGCTCTCCTACGTCGATGCCCGCGGAGCGGCCGTCAACCTCCGTTCCGAGGGCGGCCGTTCCTTCGACGAGGTCCGCTCCGACGCCCGCCGCGCCTGGGAGGACCGGCTCGACGACGTCCGTGCCAAGGGCGGCACCGACACCCTGCGCCGCACCTTCTACTCGTCGCTCTACCGTTCCTTCCTCGCGCCCAACATCGGCAGCGACGCCGACGGCCGCTACACCGGCTGGGACCGGCGGATCCACCGCGCCAAGGGCTTCACGTACTACCAGAACTGGTCGCTGTGGGACACCTACCGCACCCAGTCGCAGCTCCTCTCCCTGCTCGCACCCCGCGAGGCCCGGGACATGGCGATCTCGGTGATCAGGATCGACGAGGAGAGCGGCTGGCTGCCCAAGTGGGGCTACGGCACGGTCGAGACGAACATCATGACCGGCGACCCGGTCACCCCGTTCCTCACCAACGCCTACCAGCAGGGCCTGCTCGGCGGGTACGAGGAGCGGGCGTACCGCGCGTTGAGGAAGAACGCCGACGGCGTGCCCCCGGCCGACTCGCCCGCGGTGGGCCGCGAGGAGAACCGCGAGTACATCGCGAACGGTTTCGCCCCGCACGTCAGCGGCCGTCCGCACCAGAAGCCCGGTGACTCGGACTACGACCACGGCGCGTCCGTGACCCTGGAGTACGCCCTGTCGGACGCCGTGCTCGGCGCGATGGCACGGGACCTCGGCCACACCGAGGACGCGGCGCGCTACCTGGCGCGTTCCCAGAACTACCGCGCGATCCACGATCCCTCGACCGGCTTCTTCCGTGCCCGGGACGCCTCCGGTGCCTTCACCGGACCCGTCGACCCGGCCCAGGGCGTCGGTTTCCACGAAGGCACGGCCTGGCAGTACCAGTGGCTCGTGCCGCAGGACCTGCCGGGCATGGTCGGCCTGATCGGCGGCAAGCAGGCCGCGAACGACCGGCTCGACGCGTTCTTCGCCTACGACCGGCTGCTGGCGGACCCCGCGAAGACGGCCCGCGAGGTCTGGGTGAACGGCCCGTACGCCTACTACAACGCCGACAAGTACAACCCGCAGAACGAGCCCGACCTGATCGCCCCGTACACCTACCTGTCCACCGGACAGCCGTGGAAGACGACCGACGTCGTGCACGCGGCGCTGACCCTCTTCACCGACGCGCCGACCGGCATGACCGGCAACGACGACCTCGGCACGATGTCCGCCTGGAACGTCCTGTCGTCCATCGGGATCTTCCCGGTGCAGCCCGGATACGACACCTGGGGCCTGTCCACGCCCGTCTTCGAGCGGGTCGACCTCACCCTCGACCGGCGCTACTACCCGCGCGGCGCCCTGACGGTCACGGCGCCGGGCACCTCGGACACCGACCGGTACATCCGGTCGGCCAGCCTCGACGGTTCGCCGTACGGCCGTACGTATCTGACGACCGGCACGCTGAAGGGCATCCGCTCCCTCCGCTTCACGGTCGGCCCGGAGCCGTCCGAGTGGGGAACGGCGGCCTCCGCCGCGCCGCCGGTCCTGAAGTGACACCCGGAGCGCACTGAGGAGAATGAGTCCCGCCCCTCCCCGGAGGGGCGGGACTTAATACGCTGTTAACTGTGCGTAACTTGATCGTACTTGACCGTAATCACCTGTCCGGGTTTGACTGCACGTCCAACCCGTCGTCGACGCGAGAGCAATCCCTTGATCTCCGACCTCCTCGCTCCACTCGACCTGGCGTTCTGGAACATCGAGTCCGACCGGCACCCGATGCACCTCGGAGCACTCGGTGTCTTCGCCGCGCACTCGCCCACCGCAGGCGCCCACGCCGCGGACCTGCTCGCGGCCCGCGCCGCCGCCGTCCCCGGGCTGCGCATGCGGATCCGCGACGTCTGGCAGCCCACCGCACCGCTCGCCTTCGGGGGCGCCGCCCGCGAGCCCGCGCCCGACTTCGAACCGCTGGACCACGTCCTGCTGCACAAGCCGACCGCCGACTTCCACGCCGAGGCCGGGCGGCTCATGGAACGCCCGCTGGAGCGCGGCCGGCCGCCGTGGGAGGCGCATGTGCTGCCCGGCGAGGACGGCACGTCCTTCGCGGTGCTGTTCAAGTTCCACCACGCGCTCGCCGACGGGCTCAGGGCGCTGATGCTCGCCGCCGCCATCATGGACCCGATGGACCTGCCGGAACCCCGCCCGCGCCCGGCGGAACCGCCCCGGGGGCTCTTCCCGGACGTCCGCAAGCTGCCCGGACTGGTCCGCGGCACCCTCTCCGACGTGAGCCGCGCCCTGGACATCGGCACCTCGGTGGCCCGCGCCACCCTCACCGCGCAGTCCTCGCCCGCCCTCACCTCCGCGCCCACGGGCACCCGGCGCACCGCCGGCGTGGTGGTCGACCTCGACGACGTGCACATCGTCCGCAAGACCGTGGGCGGCACCGTCAACGACGTCCTGATCGCCGTCGTCGCGGGCGCCCTGCGCCGCTGGCTCGACGAGCGCGGCGACGGCAGCGAGGGAGTCTCCCCGCGCGCCCTGATCCCCGTCTCCCGCCGTCGGCCGCGCACCGCGCAGCCGCAGGGCAACCGGCTCTCCGGCTACCTGATACGGCTTCCCGTCGACGACCCGGACCCGCTCGGGCGACTGCGTGCCGTACGGACGGCGATGGACCGGAACAAGGACGCCGGACCCAACCGGGGCGCGGGCGCCGTCGCGCTGCTCGCCGACCACGTCCCGCCGCTCGGACACCGGCTCGGCGGGCCCGTCGTGGGCCAGGCCGCCCGGCTGCTGTTCGACATCCTCGTCACCAGCGTGCCGCTGCCGAGCCTCGGTCTGAAGCTCGGCGGCTGCCCGCTCACCGAGGTCTATCCGTTCGCCCCGCTGGCCCGCGGCCAGGCCCTCGCGGTGGCCGTCTCGACGTACCGGGGAAAGGTCCACTACGGCCTGGTGGCCGACGCCGAGGCCGTCCCCGACCTCGATCTGCTGACCCGTTCCCTGGCCGAGGAGGTGCGCGTACTGATCACCGCCTGCACGCCATGATCACGACGGGTTTGGTGCCGCGCGCGATTGGTCCGTAAAATTCCGCCTTCGAAAGCGAGCGCGGTTCGAACGCGGCGCACCACCCGAGGAACGGCAGCAGCGATGACGGTGACAGAGGACGGCCGGGAGACCCCCGTCGTGGACACGACAGATGTGGCGGACGTCGCGTTCGGTCCCGGCATCGACCCGGAGCGGCTGGCGGTCTGCCTCGGCGTGCTCGACGAACTCGAGAAGATCGAGGTCGACCACCCCGACGCGATCGCCGTGCGCCGCGCCACCGCCGGCATCTACCGGATGGTGAAGCAGCGCCGCCGCCAGGAGCGCCGTGCCGCCAAGACGGCCCACGACAAGCTGGTCACCGAGTCCACCGCGACCGGCTCCGCCCAGCGCATCGACGACGAGACCGAGGGCATCCTGCCGTCGTCGGTGACGGAGGAGGGCAAGATCGCGGGCATACTCCAGCGCCCGCGCTCCTGCTACACGTGCAAGACGCGGTACGTCGAGGTCGACTACTTCTACCACCAGCTCTGCCAGGACTGCGCCGCCCTGAACCGCTCGCGCCGCGACGCCCGTACCGACCTCACCGGCAAGCGGGCGCTGCTCACCGGCGGCCGCGCCAAGATCGGCATGTACATCGCGCTGCGCCTGCTGCGTGACGGTGCCCACACCACGATCACCACGCGCTTCCCGAACGACGCGATCCGCCGTTTCAAGGCCATGGACGACTCGGCGGACTGGATCCACCGCCTGGAGGTCGTCGGCATCGACCTGCGCGACCCGGCCCAGGCCGTCGCCCTGGCCGACCGCGTCGCCGAGCAGGGCCCGCTCGACATCCTGATCAACAACGCCACGCAGACCGTGCGCCGGCTGCCCTCCGCCTACGCCGCGCTCGTCGAGAGCGAGAGCGCCCCGCTGCCGGCCGGTGAACTGCCCGCCCAGCACGTCATCGGCGCCTTCAACTCCGGCGCGGTCGACGGACTGCAGGCGCTGCCCGTCGGCGTCTCCGGTCTTGAGGCGCAGAAGGTGGCCGACCTCGCCCTGGTCGCGGGCAACGCCAGCGTGGTCCGCCACCGCGAGGGCACCGCCATCGACGCCGGCGGCCTGCTCCCCGACGTCGTGGACAGCAACACCTGGGTGCAGACCATCGAGCAGATCTCCCCGGTCGAACTGCTCGAGACCCAGCTCTGCAACTACACGGCACCGTTCATCCTGATCAGCAAGCTGCGGCCGCAGATGGCCGAAGCCGCCCGCACGGCGTCCACCGGGCGCGCGTACGTCGTCAACGTCTCCGCGATGGAGGGCGTGTTCGGCCGCGGCTACAAGGGCGCCGGTCACCCGAACACGAACGCCGCGAAGGCCGCCATGAACATGGTGACCCGTACCAGCGCCCAGGAGATGTTCGAGACCGACGGCATCCTGATGACCTCGGTCGACACCGGCTGGATCACCGACGAGCGCCCGCACTACGACAAGCTGCGCCTGGCCGACGAGGGCTTCCACGCCCCCCTCGACCTCGTCGACGGCGCAGCCCGCGTGTACGACCCGGTCGTCCGCGGCGAGCTGGGCGAGGACCTGTACGGCGTCTTCCTGAAGGACTACGCGCCGGGCAAGTGGTAAACGCCCCGGCCTGCGCGGACCCGTCCTACGGCGCGGACCCTCGTACGCCGGGGGTCCGCTGCCGCAGCCGTTCCTGGACCGGTCCGGCGGGGGAGCCGGAGTAGGCCGCCCTCACCCGTGTGCCCCCGTCGACCAGCAGGTCGGCGCCGGTGATCCACCCGGCCGCGTCGGAGACCAGCCAGGTCACGGCGGCGGCGACGTCCTCGGGCCGTCCGATGCGCCCGAGCGGGAGCGAGGCGCCCAGTGCCGCCTCGGCGTCCTCCCACACGAAGCGGGCCATCTCGGTACGGACGAGGCCGGGGGAGACCGAGTTGACCCGTACCTTCGGGGCCAGCTCGCCGGCCAGTTGCCGGGTCAGATGGAGCAGGGCGGCCTTGCTGGTGCCGTACGCCCCGATCCGGGGGCCGACGTGCGCGGCGCCCTCCGTGCAGACGTTGACCACGGACCCGCCGTGCTCGCCCATCCAGGACCGCCAGGCGTACTGCACCAGTCGCAGCGGTGCCTCGACGTTCACGGTGAAGGCTTCGCGCCAGTGTTCCGGGTCGGCTTCCATGAGCGGGCCGTAGGGCTGGTTGGTCGCCGCGTTGTTGACCACGATGTCCAGGCGTCCGAAGGTGCGGAGCGCCAGGTCGGTCAGTTCCCTCAGATGTGCCGCGTCGGTGACGGAACCGGCGAGCCCGATGCCGCCGACCCGCTCGGCCGCGCGCCGCACCGCGTCCGGGTCCCGCGCGCTCACGCACACCCGGACACCCGCTCCGGCGAGGGCCTCGGCGACGGCGAGACCGATTCCGCGCGAGGCGCCGGTGACGACGGCGGCCCTGCCCTGAAGTCCGTACGGCGACGTCATCCGCGTACCGTCTCATGACGGTCCGTCAGTCGACAGACCCCCGCACCGACCGCTGCCGCCCGCCGCCACCGCCTCGGCCCGCCGCCACCGCCGTCGCCCGCTGGACGCCGCGGGCACGGGCCGCGCGGAGCCCAGCCGTCAGTCCGCGGTGCCCAGCCGCGCGGAACGTTCCGCCCGTCCGGCCGTCGGACCCGGGTGTCGCGGATGCCGTGCGCCGACGCGGTCGCCCGCCCACGCGGAGCGTTCCGCCACCAGCTCCAGCAGCGTGCGCCAGTCCTCCATGTCCCCGGCGTACAGGCCGGGGACCCGGCCCGCGTCGTCCGCCTGCCGCAGGGTCACCGCGTCCTCGGCCAGCGGGTCGTGCCCGAACGCGGCCGCCTCCCGGCGGGTCATCGGGCCGCCCGGGACGGCCGGGGTGAGGGGCCCGCGCGCGGCCGGTCCGTGGCCCGTCGAGCCGGCCGCGAGGTAGCGCTCCGCCGCGACGTGCAGCCGGACGATCCCGGAGACCCGCTCGCCGAGGAGCGGCCGCACGGCGTCGGCGGCGAGACCGGCGTGCCCGGCCTCGTCACCGGGCCTGAGCAGATGTCCGATGTCGTGCACCAGGCCCGCGACCTGGAGCTCCTTGTCGCTGGGGTGGCCCCGGCGCAGCAGCGCGGCGGTCTGCAGGGCGTGGTCGTGCAGATCGACGGTGTCGCCGGCGGGCGTTCCCGCGCCCGGGCGGAGCCGGGAGTGGGCGAGCCCGGGGGTGTCGTGGACGCCCCGGCCGGCGTGCAGCAGGTCCATCAGCTCCTCGACGCTGCGCAGCTCCATGCGTCAGTCCTCCCGCGAGAAAGGCCGTTGCCGTGCGACAGCACAGCATGGCCTCCTTGCGAACCGGCCAACGGGACCTGAACTGCGTGACGTCTTCGGGCCGGCCGCGCGCGACGGCCGTCGGCCGATGGTGACTCAGTACTGCCCCTGGGCGGCGTCGACGCCCCCGTCCAGGGGCGATATTGAGCCGAATGGGTGGTCGCGAAGAGGGCATCATGTTTCAAATCGCCGCAGATCGAGGCTTGATGGAGCCTGGATGACGTGTGACAGTAACCTCACGTTTTCAGCCCCATAGAGCGGGGGCCTGCTCATTTGGTTAGGCTGTAGCCGACGGACAGACTTACTGGGGTCCACCCACACCCACGGTCCGTCCCGGGACTTGCCGGTCACCACGGCCTGCTCTCACCCGAGTTACCGGCGCCACCGCGTCCCTAACTGCTTCGACTCAGACCCGAGCGGACGTCAGGCGACCCGAGAGCACCGGGCCCTAGCGTCCCGAGGGTGACCCGACACATAAGGAGTGCGCGGTGACACCAGAGAAGACGAAACTCGATCAGGGCCCCAAGGAACGCAGGGACCGCCTCGGTGGTGGGTCCGACACCAAGCTCGGAAGCCTGGACGTGTGGGCCAGGTCCGCTCCCATCCGCCTCGCGGGCTACGAGGACGACCTCGCCGAGCCCCACATCCTGCCGAGCGTCGACTGACCGACACCAGGAGCCGGCGCGAGCGAGGACGGCACGGGAGTGCCGGACCGGCGTTCGCGCCGAGCGGGAGAAGCCGCGGCCGACGACCGGCCGCGGCTTCGGCATGTGACGCCGCAGGCGACGCCACCTCCCGGGGGCCGCCTCCTGCTCGGCGGCGGCCTCCGGCCGGGCGTCC
Organism: Streptomyces sp. NPDC096324; assembly: GCF_044763015.1. Lineage (NCBI taxonomy): Bacteria > Bacillati > Actinomycetota > Actinomycetes > Kitasatosporales > Streptomycetaceae > Streptomyces > Streptomyces sp. NPDC096324. Next base: position 20,086 of record NZ_JBIWFK010000008.1, read on the forward strand.
CCCCGGCCTCCTAACCGAGCGGAGCCGTCCGCCGCCACGGGTGGAGTACCTCGAGTTGCCCGGCCACGTCGAGCAGTGCCTCCTCCGAGCCGGGCATGCCGACGAGCTGGACGGCGCCGGGCGCACCGCTCGGCAGCTTGCCGAACGGGACGGACATCGCGGGCCAGCCGGTGAGGTTCCAGGGCGGGGTCATCGGCGAGTAGTTGGTGTTGGCCAGGACATTGCGCAGCCAGCCCCGCTTGTGCCAGTCGACGGACGCGGGGCTGCGCCGGGCGAGCGCCGGGGTGAGCAGCACGTCGTACTCCGCGAAGAACGCCGCGAGGCGTCCGCGCAACTGCTCACGGCGGTCCCCCTTGCGCACGCCCGTCACGAAGCGGCGGCCGACCGCGGCGTGCACGCGGGTGCGCCGGGCCAGTCGGCGTGGGTCGAGATCCTCCGCGTCCACCGCGGTGCCCGCCGTCCAGTGCGCGAGCGAGGTCGTGCTCAGCCACAGCGGGTACGGCGGATTCGCGGTCCGCACCCGGTGACCCGCCTCGGCCAGCAGCGCGGCGGCCTCCCGGGCGGCGTTCGTATACGGCCGCGTGACGTGGATTCCGGCCAGCGGGCTGCGTACCGACAGGGCGATCCTGCGGGTGGCGGGCTCCGCGGGCGGGGCCGGCTCGATGTCCGCGAGGAGGGCGAACATGAGCCGCGCGTCCTCGACCGTCGTGGCCAGCGGGCCGTTCTCCGACATGCCGAACCAGTCGCCGTGGCCGATCCCGGCGGGGATCACCCCGTGGCCCGGCTTCAGGGTCACCAGACCGCAGTTGGCGGCCGGGATGCGCAGCGAGCCCATGCCGTCGTTGCCGAGCGCGATCGGCACCATCGCGGCGGCGACCGCGGCCGCGCTGCCGCCCGAGGAGCCGCCCGCCGTACGGGACAGGTCCCAGGGGTTGCGCGCGTTGCCGTACACGCCCTCCGTGGTGCCGAAGACGCAGAGTTCGGGCACGTTCGTCAGCCCCACCACGACGGCTCCCGCCGCGCGCAGCCGGGCCACGGTGACGTGATCCTCGTCGGCGAGGGCGTCCGGGGTCGCGGCGGAACCGTTGCGGGTCTGCTCCCCGCGCACCGCGAGGTTGTCCTTCACCGCCACCGGCACGCCCGCCAGGGGGAGCCGGGCGAGGTCCCGGCCGGCCAGCTCGTCGGCCTCCGCCAGGGCGGCCTCGGCGCGGACCGTGCGGAAGGCGCCGACGCGCCCGTCGAGGCGTTCGATCCGCGCGAGGTGTTCGGCCACCACCTCGCGGGGGGTGACCTTCTTCTCGCGTACGGCTGCGGCGATCTCGGTGGCGGTCCGGCCGGCCCAGGTGGTCACGGGCGCTCCTCACTCGTGTCGTACTGGTGAGTAGTTACGGGGAGCACTCTGCCCGCAGCGCGGGCGCCGCGTCGAGGGTCCGCGCCCCCCGACCTTCGGTCCGGCCTCCCGGTTCTCGCGTGACGCGGCGGCCGGAGTGCCCTCCCGAGGGCGACCGGTCTGCTCCATGAGGACGATCGGCGCGCCCCGCCGGGTCGACCGGCCTGCCCCCGCCAGGTCGACCGGCGTGCCCCGAGTGCGGCGGGACCGGTCCCGCGCGATCCCGGCCGGCGGCTCGGCCGTCGGACCGGAGCGTGCCCGAGTGCGGCCGGATCGGGCCCCGGCGTGTTTGGTCGGCGACCCGGCCGTCGGATCGGAGCGTGCCCGACGCTGTACGCGGACGGGTGGGCGGGGAGATCCTCGGGACCGAGCACTCCTCCGCACCCGGCCCTGGACCCCCTGTCGCCGACGGAAAGGCCCGCCGTGCCCCCGACCTCCGCCCGTGTCGTCGCGGTCGACACCCACGACATCCGCTTCCCCACCTCGCGCGAGCTCGACGGCTCGGACGCGATGAACCCGGACCCCGACTACTCGGCCGCGTACGTCGTGCTGCGCACCGACGCCCCCGAGGGAGCCGAGGGGCACGGCTTCGCCTTCACCATCGGGCGGGGCAACGACGTCCAGGTCGCCGCGATCGACGCGCTGCGGGGACATGTCCTCGGGCGGTCCCTCGACGAGCTGTGCGCCGACCCCGGCTCTCTCTCGCGCGACCTGGTCGGCGACAGCCAACTGCGCTGGCTCGGGCCCGAGAAGGGCGTGATGCACATGGCGATCGGCGCCGTCGTCAACGCGGTGTGGGATCTGGCCGCGCGGCGCGCACAGCGTCCGCTGTGGCGACTGCTCGCGGAAGCCGAACCCGAATGGCTCGTCTCCCAGGTCGACTTCCGCTACATCACGGACGCGCTGACGCCCGACGAGGCGCTGCACCTGCTGCGCCGGGGCAGGGAGGGCGCCGAGGAGCGCGCCGCGATCCTGCGCGAACGGGGCTACCCCGCGTACACCACCTCGCCCGGTTGGCTCGGCTACAGCGACGAGAAGCTCACCCGGCTGGCCGTCGAGGCCGTCGCCGCGGGATTCCGGCAGATCAAGCTGAAGGTGGGCGCCGACCTGGACGACGACCTGCGCCGCCTCCGCGCCGCCCGGGCCGCGGTCGGCCCGGACATCCGCATCGCGGTCGACGCCAACCAGCGCTGGAACGTGGACGAGGCGATCACCTGGACCACGGCGCTCGCCGAGTACCGGCCGTACTGGATCGAGGAGCCGACCAGCCCCGACGACATCCTCGGCCACGCCGCCGTGCGCGCGGCGGTCGCCCCGGTCAAGGTCGCCACCGGCGAGCACGCGCACAACCGTGTCGTCTTCAAGCAGCTCTTCCAGGCGGGCGCCATCGACATTGTGCAGATGGACGCGGCACGGGTCGGCGGTGTCAACGAGAACCTCGCCATCCTGCTCCTCGCCGCCAAGTTCGGCGTCCCGGTCTGCCCGCACGCCGGAGGGGTGGGGCTGTGCGAACTCGTCCAGCACCTCGCGATGTTCGACTTCGTCGCCCTGTCCGGCACCACCGACGACCGCGTCATCGAGTACGTGGACCATCTGCACCACCACTTCACCGATCCGGTGGTGATCCGCGACGGCCACTACACCGCGCCCACCGCGCCGGGCTTCTCCGCCGCGATGCGGCCCGAGGCCATCGCGGAGTTCGGCTATTGCGGCGGCACCTTCTGGGCCGCCGACCTCGCCCGGCAGCAGGCCGACGAACCGAAGGAGCAAGCCGTATGACGGACTCTCAGGAACTGGACGGGCTCAGGGCGCTGGTGACCGGAGGCGCCTCCGGGATCGGCAGGGCGACCGCCGGTCTCCTCGCCGCGCGCGGCGCCCGGGTCGCCGTCCTCGACCTCGACCCGTCTTCCGTCGACAGGCCGCTGACCGGCCACCGGGCCGACGTCACCGACGACGCCTCCGTGCGCGAGGCCGTCGCCGCCGCCGTCGCGGACCTGGGCGGCCTCGACATCCTGGTCAACAACGCGGGTGTCGGCGCCCGCGGCACCGTCGAGGACAACGACGACGCCGAATGGCACCGGGTCCTGGACGTCAATCTCCTCGGCGTCGTGCGGACGACCCGCGCCGCCCTGCCCCATCTGCGGGAATCCGCGCACGCGGCCGTCGTGAACACCTGCTCCGTCGCGGCCACGGCGGGACTGCCCCAGCGGGCGCTGTACTCGGCGTCCAAGGGCGCCGTCCTCGCGCTGACCCTCGCCATGGCGGCCGACCACGTCGGCGAAGGCATCCGCGTCAACTGCGTCAACCCCGGCACCGTGGACACCCCTTGGGTCGGCCGGCTCCTGGACGCCGCTCCTGATCCGGCCGCCGAACGCGCCGCGCTGGAGGCCCGCCAGCCCACCGGCCGGCTGGTGTCGGCGGCGGAAGTCGCGGGCGCCATCGCCTACTTGGCGAGCCCGCTGTCCGGATCCACCACCGGCACCGCGCTCGCGGTGGACGGCGGGATGCAGGGACTGCGGCCGCGTCCGGTGGTCCGGTGAACTCCCTAGGCGCCACCGGCGTCCCCGTCAGCGCGCTGTCCTTCGGCGCCGCCGGCATCGGCAACTTGTACACCGAGGTCACGGACGAGCAGGCGTACGAGGCCGTCGGCGCCGCCTGGACGAGCGGCATCCGCTACTTCGACACGGCCCCGCACTACGGCCTCGGCCTCTCCGAACGGCGCCTGGGCGCGGCCCTGCGCGACCTGCCCCGCGCGCGGTACACCGTCTCGACCAAGGTGGGGCGCCTGCTGGAGCCCGCCGACGCGGGCGGCGACGACCGGGCGGACGGCTTCGCGGTGTCCGCCACCCACCGCCGCGTCTGGGACTTCAGCGCCGACGGCGTACGACGGAGCCTGGACGCCAGCCTCGAACGGCTCGGCCTCGACCGCGTGGACGTCGTCTACCTCCACGATCCCGACGACCACGCCGAACAGGCCTTCCGCGAAGGCTTTCCCGCACTGGCCGACCTGCGCTCGCAGGGCGTGGTGCGCGCGATCGGCGTGGGCATGAACCAGACGCGGATGCTGACCCGGTTCGTCCGCGAGACCGATGTCGACGTGGTGCTCTGCGCGGGCCGCTACACCCTCCTGGACCACGACGCGCTCACCGAACTGCTGCCCGCCGCCCAGGCCCGCGGCACCTCCGTCGTCATCGGCGGCGCCTTCAACTCCGGTCTGCTGGCCGACCCGAGGCCCGGAGCGACGTACGACTATGCGGTGGCATCGGGCGAGTTGCTGGACCGCGCTCTGCGGCTCAAGGAGATCGCGGGACGCCACGGCACCACCCTGCGTGCCGCCGCCCTGGCCTTCCCCGCCGCCCATCCGGCGGTGGTGAGCGTCCTGGCCGGGGCCCGCTCGGCGGACGAAGTCCGTGACTGCGCCGAGCGGTTCGCGGAGCCGGTGCCCCCGGACTTCTGGCGGGAACTGCGCACGGAGGGCCTGCTCCCCGACACCGCGCCCGTCCCCGACACCAAGCCCCTTCCCGTCACGGAACCTCACCCCTCTCCGGATCAGGGTGGCACCCCCGGCTCGGCGGCCCCTTCCAGCCGGGTCGGCGGGAGGAAGTCGCGCACGTAGGTCCGGTGCCAGCACGCGCCCGTCTCGCGCAGCTCGCTCCAGGTCGTGTAGCGGTAGCGGAAGAGACGGGCGCGGACGTAGCGCGGCGGCGCGTCGGCCGGGAACGGGGAGCGGCGCAGCAGCCGCAGCGTGTCGGGGTCGTTCTCCAGCAGCCGCTCCACGAGACCGGAGAACCAGGTGCCGGCGTAGCCGGGAGACAGCCCCACGAACCACATCAGCCAGTCGAGCCGCAGATGGTACGGCGCGAACTGGCGCGGCCAGTGCCGTGGATCACCCGGTTTGCCCTTGAACTCGTACTCCCGCCAGTCGGCGTCCTCGCGCGGCACCGCGTCCGCCGTGCCCTCGACGACCACCTCGTGGCGCATCCTGCTGACGCTGCCGAACGCCCCGTAGGTGTTCACCAGATGAAGCGGGTCGAAGGAGCGGTTCATGACCTGCCGCCGGGAGATCAGATTGCGTGCCGGGCGGTAGCCGAGGGCCAGCAGACCCGCGGCCACCACCAGCACGACCACCTCGTACCACAGCGGTGTCGCCGGGGTCCGCGGCGCGGTGACGGGGAATTCGGTCACGCTCAGGGCGAGCACGATCGTCGTCCAGTTCAGCCAGGCGAAGTTGCCGGAGAGCACCAGCCAGAGCTGGGTGAGGATCATCAGCGAGGCCGCCGCCGTCGCGATCGGCTGCGGGGTGAACAGCAGCACCGGAATCACGAGTTGGGTGACGTGGTTGGCGGCCGCCTCGATCCGGTGGAACGGTCCCGGCAGATGGTGGAAGAACCAGCTCAGCGGGCCTGGCATCGGCTGGGTCTCGTGGTGGTAGTAGAGGCAGGTCAGCTTCCGCCAGCAGGCGTCCCCCCGCATCTTGATCAGCCCCGCGCCGAACTCCACACGGAACAGCACCCAGCGCATCAGGAACAGCACGACGACGGGCGGGGCCACCTCGTCGTTGCCGAGGAACACCGCGAGGAAGCCCACCTCGAGCAGCAGCGACTCCCAGCCGAACGCGTACCAGGTCTGGCCGACGTTGACGACCGACAGGTACAGGGCCCACGGCACGAGCCAGAGGAGCATCGCGCCCCAGAGCGGCAGCAGCCCGTCGAGTCCGGCGGCCAGAGCCAGCGACACCGCGCAGCCCGTCCAGCACCAGGCGGCGTAGAAGCGGTCGGAGTAGCGCCAGTGGAACACGCTCGGCGCGTCCCGGAACGCCACGTGCCGCACGAAGCGGGGCACGGGCAGCATCCCGCGCTCCCCGGTCAGCGCGCGGAACTGCCGGGCCGCGCCCAGGAACGCGACCAGATACAGCACGGCCAGCCCCCGCTGGAACACCAGCCGGCTCAGCTCGTACCCGGGTGCGACGAACCACTCCATGGCGGGTGCTCCTCTCCCCTCCATTGTGACGCTGGGTGACCGCTTTCCGCTTGCGTGCGCCAAGAGGGTGACGCAGAGAATGAGGCACGAACAGCCCGGGACGAACGGGAGAACGCGTGCACATACCCACCAGGACCTTTGCCGCGGCCTGCGCGCTCGCGGCGGCACTCCTCGTCGTCGCGGCCTGTGGCGGCGGGGGCGGGCACACGGCGCCGAACGGATCCACCGGCGGCGACGTGCTTCTCCAGCCCCTCGCGGTCCGGGGGCCCGACCCCTTCACGGCGCCCACCGACACCACCCCCGCGTCCCGGCCGCCCGTCACCCGAACGCCGCAACCCACGGCCACCGGCACACACGGCGCGCGCACCGTGTCGGGCGCCACCCCGGGCCTGTACGGCGGCACCCGCAACGCCGGGAGCTGCGATGTCGAGAAGCAGATCCGCTACCTCGCCGCCGACCCGGCCAGGGCCCGTGCCTTCGCCGAACTCTCCGGCGTCTCACCGGGGTCCGTCCCCGGCTATCTGCGGCAGCTCACCCCGGTCGTGCTGCGCGCCGACACCGGCGTCACGGACCACGGCTTCGCCGCCGGACGGGCGACGGGCTACCAGGCCGTGCTCCAGGCCGGTACGGCCGTCCTCGTCGACGACCGGGGCGTACCCAGGGTCCGCTGCGCCTGCGGCAACCCGCTGGGCCGGCCCACCGCGCTCGACGAGAACCCGGACACCCGCGGCACGCCCTGGAGCGGGTACCGGCCCGCCCGGGTCGTCACGGTGACGCCGGCGCCCGACGCGATCACCGCCATCACGATCGTCGACGACGGCGACGACACCTGGATCGAGCGGCCGGTCGGACACGACGGCCACCGCCACGACCACGCCGTACCGCCGCCCGACGGCTCGGTCCCCGTGCCGCACGACTCCGCTCCCGCGCGGGAGCCCTCCGCGGGCACCTCGCAGGGCGGCCGGAGCCCGTCCCCCGACACCTCCGACTGCGCCACACCGACCGCGACGGTGACCCCGACACCGGGCACCGGCGAGGGAACCCCGGGCGAGAGCGCCGGGCCGCGCACCGCGCCCACCGGCAGTCCCACAATCAGCGGCACTCCCACGCCCACCGGCAGTCCCATGCCCAGCGGGATTCCCACGGACGACACCGCCATGGACGTCGGCGCCCCGGGCCGCGCCGCGCGCCCGAGTGCCGAGCCCCCGCACTGCCCGAGTCCCACCGTCACGGCATCGCCGACGACGGGGCCCGGGACCACCCCACCCCCCTCGGGCGGCACCACGGCCCCGCCGACAGGCCCGGCCGCCCCCGACCGCTCCGGCTCCCCGGAGCCCCCGGAGCCGCGGGTCCCGTCCGACGAGCCGGGCACCCCCACCGAGGACACCGGCCCGGACAGCCCCGACGCCCCCGACGGCGGGCTGATCCCCGACGTGCCGACCGGTCCCGACAGCGTCTTCGAGGTCTCGGCCGACACCCCCGGCACGTGAACACGTCCGCGTCCGGGGGCCCCGGAACCAGGCCCTCCAGAAGTCGAACAATCGGGCAAATGCTGGCATGGTGGCCCCATGGTTGATCGGGGAGCGAGCGCCCTGTCACTCCCGGACGACTGGCCCGCCCACCCGGATCCGATCCTGGCGCTCAACCGCATGGGCAGCTTCGACTGGGACCTGGACACCGGTCTGATGCAGATGGACGCCCAGGCCCACGAGGTCTTCGACGTGCGCCCGGACGAATACGACGGGCACCCCGCCACCCTGTCCATGCGCGTCCCGCCGGGGGAGTCGCGCCGCCTCGACACGATGGTCTCCCACGCCCTCAAGGACGGCAGCGAGAACTACGGCGCCTACTTCCGTATCCGCCGCCGCGACGGCGCCCTGCGCTGGACCCACACCCAGGGCTACATCCGCCGCGACGAGAACGGCCGGCCGCGCCGGATCATCGGCATCGTCCGCGACGCCACCGACGAGCTCGACGAGAGCGCGGCACGCCGCGAACAGGCCGCCCAGAACGAGGTACGGCGCCAGCAGACCAGCGTCGTCCAGCTCACCACGGCCGCGCTGGCCCACGCCGTCACCGTGCAGGACGTCATCGACGTGCTCCAGGACACCCACGGCCTCACCCACCTCGGTGCGGCCAGCCTGGTCATGGGCCTGGTCGAGGCCGGCCGCATCCGCATGGTCGCCACGGGACCCGTGGACAGCTATGTCCCCGGCACCCGCGTCACACGCCTGGACGCGCAGTACCCGATGAACGAGGTCGTCCGCAGTCTCGCGCCGCACTTCATCGAGTCGCCCGAGGAGTTCGCCGAGTCCTACCCCCTCCTGTGGCCCAACATCACCGATCTGAAGATCACCTCGGCCGCGTATCTGCCGCTCATCGTGCAGGCCCGGCCCATCGGCGCGATCGGCCTGCTCTACAACGACCGGCACGGCTTCTCGGAGGACGAGCGCAACGTCCTCGTCGCGCTCGGCAGCAGCATCGCCCAGAGCCTCCAGCGGGCCATGTTCTTCGAGCAGGAGAAGGACCTCGCCCAGGGCCTCCAGCAGGCCATGCTGCCGCGCTCCATCCCCAGCGTGTCCGGCGCCGACATCGCCGTCCGCTACCGCTCCGCCTCGCTCGGACGCGACATCGGCGGCGACTGGTACGACCTGATCCCGCTGCCCGGCGGCCGCGTCGGCGCCGTCATCGGCGACGTCCAGGGCCACGACACCCATGCCGCCGCCGTCATGGGCCAGCTCCGCATCGTCCTGCGCGCCTACGCGGCCGAGGGCCACACCCCGGCCACCGTGATGGCCCGCGCCTCGGTCTTCCTCCACGAACTCGACACCGACCGCTTCGCGACCTGCCTGTACGCGGAGATCGACCTGTCCACCGGGGTGACCCAGCTCGTCCGGGCCGGCCACATCGACCCGCTCGTCCGGTACGCGGACCGGACCTGCCGGCGGCTGCTCCTCGAAGGCGGCCTGCCGCTCGGCCTGTCCGCCGAGTTCGGACGGCTCGAATACCCGGTCGCCACTCTCGAGCTCGACCCCGGCCAGACCCTGCTCCTGTGCACCGACGGGCTCGTCGAGGAGCCGGGTGTCGACCTCGACGAGGGCATGCGCATCCTCGGTGACCTCATCCGCGGCGGCCCGGACGACGTCAGCGATCTCGCCGACCGGCTCATCGACATGGCCGAGGACCGCGGCGGCGACGACGATGTCGCCCTGCTGCTCCTGCGCCGCCACGGACTGATCGACCAGCGCTCGGGCGGACGCCTTCAGCAGCATGTGGCGCCCGGCGACCCGGAGGCGCTCAGCGAGGCCCGCCACATGATCCGGGCCGCCGTGCGCGCGTGGGGAGCCGGGGACCGGGCCGACGAGATCGAGCTGGTCGCGGACGAACTGATCACCAACGCCCTCATGCACACCGAGGGTTCGGCCATCGTCACCCTGCGCGTCCTGGCCGGATCCGAACGCAGACTGCGCGTCGAGGTCGAGGACTCCTCCAGCGCGCTGCCGCGCCGCCGCGAGGCGGGAGAGTCCGGTGTCTCGGGCCGCGGTCTGCTGCTCGTCGACCGCCTCACCGACGTCTGGGGGGTCGAGGCGCGCGGCGGCGGCAAGGTCGTGTGGTGCGAGTTCATGGTCCGGGAGCACGCCTGATCCCCGGCGCCGCCGGTGCCGGATGGCACTCTGGACGTATGCCGGAACTGCCCGAGGTCGAAGCGCTCAAGGATTTCCTGGCCGAGCATCTCGTCGGCCGCCGGATCGTGCGCGTGCTGCCCGTCGCCGTCAGCGTCCTGAAGACGTACGACCCTCCCGTCTCCGCGCTGGAGGGACGCGAGGTCACGGCCGTCCGCCGGTTCGGCAAGTTCCTGGACATCGGCACGGACGGCCCGCACCTCGTCACGCATCTGGCCCGCGCGGGCTGGCTGCACTGGAAGGACACGCTCCCGGACGGCCCGCCCCGGCCCGGCAAGGGGCCGCTCGCGCTGCGCGTCGCCCTGGAGACCGGCGAGGGCTTCGACCTCACCGAGGCGGGCACCCAGAAACGCCTCGCCGTGTACGTCGCCGAGGACCCGGAGCAACTCCCCGGCGTGGCCCGGCTCGGCCCGGACCCCCTCGCCGACGACTTCGACGAGGAGCGGTTCGCCGGGCTGCTCCAGGGCGAGCGGCGCCGGCTCAAGGGCGCGCTCCGCGACCAGAGCCTGATCGCCGGCGTGGGCAACGCCTACAGTGACGAGATCCTCCACGCCGCCCGGATGTCCCCCTTCAAGATCGCCTCCTCGCTGACCCCCGAGGAGACCCGGCGGCTGTACGAGGCGCTGCGCGGCACGCTCACCGACGCGGTGGAGCGCTCCCACGGGCTGGCCGCCGGGCGGTTGAAGTCGGAGAAGAAGAGCGGTCTGCGGGTGCACGGGAGAACGGGGGAGCCCTGTCCCGTGTGCAGCGACACCATCCGCGAAGTCTCCTTCAGCGATTCCTCGTTGCAGTACTGCCCGACCTGCCAGACGGGCGGCAAGCCGCTGGCGGACCGGCGGATGTCCCGGCTGCTCAAGTAGGCGGACCGAACGGGCGGATCGCGCACGGGTCCGGTCGGGCGGATCGCACGGGAGGTCCGGGCGGGCGGTCGCCCGGTGTCCCCGGCGGCGGGACCGTTTCGCTCAGGGGGAGTTGAGCGTCACGAGGTGTTCGCCGTCCGCCGTGCGTACCTCGAAGCCGCGGATCTCGTCGGTCCGCATCGACGACCCGCCCTGCATGGTGATGGCGGCCTCGTTGTGCGCGGGCTCCATCCAGCTCGTCACCGACTGCTCCGAGCCGTCCTTGCCGATCGCGACGAGCTCGCAGGAACGGGGACCCTTGGCGTCCTTGACCTCGACCTCGATGTCGCTGCCCCAGAGCCGTTCCCGGGTGGTCACCTGGGCCCACACCCCGGTCTCCGCGTCGGTCCTGGCCATCTGGCTCGACGGCGGGCCGTCCGCGACGACCCTGTCCCCGGGGGAGTCGTCGCCGGCCATGAGCGCGAGCGCCGGTCCGCCCGCCGCGAGGACCACGGAGGCGGCCAGGGCGAACAGGAAGCGCCGGCGTCCGGCCCGGTTGCGGGTGGCGACCTCGCCGAGCAGCCGGTCGAGCAGTCGCGGCCCGGGGGCGGCGAAGGGGTGGACGCTGCGCGGCGTCGACCGCCGGTACAGCATCAACTGCCGTGTGGCGGGGCGGTACTCGCTGACGAACGCCGTGCACTGAGCGCACTCCACGAGGTGGTCCTCGAAGCGGAAGGCTTCCGCCTCGCCGAGCACGCCGAGCGCATAGGCGCCGACGTCGCGATGCCGTTCCAGGGACCTCATACCGAATACCGAATCCTCGTGGCGTTGGTGCGGACTGTGAGTGGTGTTGCTGTTGCCCACGGGTACGCAGCAGACCGTCGAATCACTCAAGACTCGTCAGGAATCGGGGTGAAGACATTCGGAGCGGGGGCGCTCGCGGATTGGTGCGAGCCCCGGAAAATGTCCCGGGACCGGTCGCGGCCGCCGCCGGAAGCCGTTCCGGCGCGGTCACGGCCGTCGTCAGAAGAGGTGGATGGCCAGGTGCCCGAGCGGCAGCCCCAGCCGCCAGGCCGCCGTCCACACCTGGGGACCGTCGTCCTCACCGGGCACGGAGCCGCCGCCGGGCACCGCGTCGAGGTCCGGAGCGAGGAGCTCCGTCTCCTCCAGCCACCGCCAGGCCGCGGACGCCAGCTCCAGATCGGGATCGGGCGCGGCGCATCCGGTGGCCTCGGCCGCGCGCAGCTCCAGGTGCTCGCGCACCCAGGCGTGCCAGGGCTGGTCGTACGCGGTCAGCGAAAGCCAGGTCTCGAGCTGGGTGATGACCCGGATCCCGGAGAGTTCGCCGCCGCTGTCGGACAGGAAGATCGTCAGCGCGAGGGCGTCGCGCCCGGCACGGAACTCGAAGGAGGTGGGCGGCATCAGGTCGCCCGTCCGCAGCAGTTCGTCCGCGATGTACTCGGCGTACAACCAGGCCATGGGGACGGTGAGTTCGCCCCCGCCGGTGCCGTCCGTGCTCTCTTGACCTCTGTGCAGCATCCCTTCCTGCCTTCCTCCGGTGCGTGCGCGTCGCCCGACCCCGGGCCCCAGTCCGGAACACGGATGAGGCAAGCTGATTGCTCAACCATGGTCCTCAGCAAGGCGCTTTACGGAGGTTTGACTAAGCCTTCGGTTTCACCGCAGGTCGGCCGCATATCCGGGAAGAACCCGGCGCAGGGCGCGCAGCGCGTAGTAAGCGCGGGATTTCACCGTACCGGGTGGAATGCCCAGCGCCGCGGCGGCCTCCGCCACACTGGCCCCCTGGAAGTACACCAGCACCAGGACTTCGCGGTGTTCGGGAGTGAGAGTCTTCACAGCCTCCCGCACATCGAGCGTCGCCGTCGACCGTTCGGCGTGATCGGCGCAGATCCGCGCGTTGTCGAGGACGTGGTCGCCGACCTCCGGGGGCCGGGCCTGACGGGCCCGCCGCGCGTCGATGGCCAGCCGCCGTCCCACGGTCAGCAGCCAGGGCCGTACGGAGTCGAAGTCGTTCGCACGCAGGGCCTCGGGATGCTGCCAGGCGCGTACGAACGTCTCCTGCACCAGGTCCTCCGCACGCTGGCGGTCGCCGTCGGACAGCCGCAGCAGCAGCGCGAACAGGGGGCGGCCGTGGTCGCGTTGCAGCGCGGCCAGTTCGTGCTCGGCGGTCGTCCCGGGGGTGATGGTGGTGGTTCCGGCCGTCATGGCGTGTATGTCAGCGCCCCGCGCCCCGCGCGGACAGACCGGGAACACGGTCGTGCGGTGGACGGTCGAAGCGCTCGGCGAACGGTGCGCCGAACGGTCGGCCGAGGTGGAGCGCCGCGTTCCGGGGCCGCCGTGTTCGTACCGCTGTTCGTCCGGCGGTCAGGTCGGCGAACGCCGGACGGGTGACCCGCTGGGGTGTCTCCTTGACTGGCGGCGGCCCGTGTACGTGGATGCGTATCTATGGGTAGGTAAATACGACCGCATGGGGCCCGGCATGATCACACGCGCGCGACAGATCAACCTGGCCCTCGCGGCCGCCCTCATCGCGGCCGCGGTGACCAGCCAGGCCCACGTCACGGCCACCCGCCACCGCGACGGCCGGCCCGGTCCCGCCGCTGCCGCCCGCGGCTTCACCCTCGTCGCGGGCGGTGACGTCCTGCCGGACAGCTCGGTCCTCGAACGGGCCGGCTCCGACGCGGGAGGGGCCGGATACGACTTCCGGCCGATGCTCGCGGGCGTCCGGCCCGTGGTCTCCCGCGCCGATCTGGCGATCTGTCAGCTGCGGACCGTGTACGACACCGACGGCGCCCCCACCGGCACGTACGCCTTCAAGACCCCTCCCCAGGTGGCCGAGGGGCTCGCCGCCACCGGCTACGACTCCTGCTCCACCGCCTCGAGCCACACCCTCGACGACGGCGCCGACGGCGTCCGGCGCACCCTGGACGCGCTGGACCACGCGGGCCTGCGGCACGCCGGATCGGCTCGCTCCGCCCAGGAGGCGAACAAGGTCACGCTGATGAAGGCGGGCGGGGCCCGCGTCGCCCACCTCGCCTACACGGACGACACCGACGGCCTCCCGCTCCCGCAGGGACAGCCCTGGGCGGTCGGCCTGATCGACCCCGCCCGGATCGTCGCGGACGCCCGCGCCGCCCGGAAGGCGGGCGCCGACGTGGTCGTCGTCTCCCTCGACTGGGGCACCGAGTGGCAGGACGGGCCCGACGAGCGCCAACTGACCCTGAGCAGGCGACTGACCGCCTCCCGCACCGGCGGGCGGCCCGACATCGACCTGATCCTCGGCACCCACTCCCACGTCCCGCAGGCGTACGAGAAGGTCAACGGCACCTGGGTCGTCTACGGCACGGGCGACCAGATCGCCGGCGAGATGTACGACGACCGCGGCGTCCAGGACCCGCGCGGCAACCAGAGCACCCTCGGCCGCTTCACCTTCTCCCCGCCCACGCGGCCCGCCGGGCGGTGGGAGGTGACGAAGGCCGAGTTCGTCCCGCTGGCCTTCGACCTCGACGCCGGCCGGGTCGTCGACCTCGACGCGGCGCTGGAACAGGGCGCCGCCGTCGGCGCCGTACGCGACCGGATCCGCGACGTCGTCCTCGGCAGGGGCGCGGGCCGCGCCGGCCTCGTCATGGCCGAATGACCCGCGCCGGGACCGACCGGAACGGGACTCAGTGGAACGGGACCGACCGGAATGAGACCGACCGGAACGGGACCGACGAGAACCGGGACGACCGCGACGGTCCCGATCGGAACGGGACCGACAGGCACCCCCCGGCACCCGCTACGGCACGACCGTGACCGGCCAGCGGCCCGCCTTCACCAGCCGGATCGCCACCGAACCGATGATCCGGTGCCCCGACTGCTCGGAGGCCCCGACCACCACGGCGTCCGCCTTCAGCTCGTCCGCGGCGGTGACCAGACCGTTGTAGGGGTCACCGCGGAAGGTGTGGAACTCCCAGCGCACATCGAATATGTCCTTCACCCGCTCGGCGGCGTCGCGGATGTACTGCACCAGATCCTCGGCGATCTCGTCGGTCGTGTCCGCCACCGGCACCCCGAGCGCCGCCCCCGCCGCCATCACCGGCTTGACGTAGACCACGGCCAGCAGTGCCCGCTGCCGCCGGGCCAGACCACCGGCGTACGCCGCCGCGCGCAACGAGGAGTCGGAGCCGTCCACCCCGACGACGATGACCTTGGGACCGTCCGTCCCGCGCTCGAACCGATGCGCGTGCTGCTCTTCCGTCACGGCTGCGAGGCTATCGGAACCCCCGCGTCCCCCGCCCCGGGGGAGCGGCCGGGATCCGCTCGACGGGCGGGGCGCCGCCGATCTTCCTACAGTCGGAACCATGAGTGCCACCGTGGAGGCCCGCCCCCCGAAGACCGCCGGCGGCCGGCCACGGCCGCCCCGGAGCGGCTTCCTGAGCAAGGTGCCCGAAGGCTTCGCGGCCTTCTTCGTCGCCATCGGCCTGCTCTGCACCCTGCTCGCCTTCATCCCCCCGCTCCGCAGGCTCCTGCGCCCGGTCGTGCGGTTCCTCGACCTTCTGATCATCCCGGTCAGCGCCAACCTCGCGTAC
This sequence comes from Streptomyces sp. NPDC096324, assembly GCF_044763015.1. NCBI lineage: Bacteria > Bacillati > Actinomycetota > Actinomycetes > Kitasatosporales > Streptomycetaceae > Streptomyces > Streptomyces sp. NPDC096324. Next base: position 35,567 of record NZ_JBIWFK010000008.1, read on the forward strand.
GCCGTCTTCCTCTTCCTGCTCGCCGCCGCGACGGCCGCCCGCAAGAAGATCGCCTGGTGGCTCGTGGTCGTCTACCTCGGCCTGCTCGTCCTGACCGACGCCCTCGGGATCCTCGCCGGCCTGTACGCCGCATCGATCCCCTCACTGATCGTCTGCGGGCTCCTCCTCGCCCTGCTCATCGTGGCCCGCCGGGAGTTCTACGCCGACTCGCGGCGCGCCGCCGTACGACGCGCCCTGCTCGTCCTGGTCGCCGGCCTCGTCGTCGCGATCCTGCTGGGCTGGGGCCTGGTCGCGCTGTTCCCCGGCACCCTGACGGAGAGCCAGCGGCTGCTGTGGGCCGCCAACCGGGTCTGCGGCGGACTCGTCTCCGCGCGCTCCTTCGACGGCCGTCCGCCGCGCTGGCTGTTCTTCGTGCTCGGCCTGTTCGGCGCGCTGGCCCTGCTCAACGCGGCCGCCACGCTCTTCCGCTCCCAGCGTCTGGTCGCGGCCCTGCACGGCGACGAGGAGGCCCGGATCCGCGCCCTGCTCCAGGCGTACGGCGGCGGCGACTCCCTCGGCTACTTCGCCACCCGCCGCGACAAGGCCGTCGTCTTCTCGCCCAGCGGCAAGGCGGCCGTCACCTACCGCGTCGAGGCCGGGGTGTGCCTCGCCAGCGGCGACCCCGTCGGCGACCGGGAGGCCTGGCCGCACGCGATCGCCGCCTGGCTGGACATCGCCCGCCGCTACGCCTGGGCACCGGCCGCGATGGGCGCCTCCGAGGAGGGCGCCAAGGCGTTCGCGCGCGCCGGGCTCGGTGCGCTCCAGCTCGGCGACGAGGCGATCCTGCAGATCGCCGGCTTCGACCTGTCCGGCCGCGACATGCGCGTCACCCGGCAGGCCGTCAACCGCGTCAAACGCTCCGGCGCCACCTGCCGGGTCCGCCGGCACTCCACCCTGTCCGACAGCGAGATGGAGGAGATCGTCAGCCGGGCGGACGCCTGGCGCGACACCGAGACCGAGCGCGGTTTCTCGATGGCCCTCGACCGGCTCGGCGACCCCGAGGACGGAGACTGCCTGCTCGTCGAGGCGATGGGGTCCGACGGCAAGCTCCTGGCGCTGCTGTCCTTCGTGCCCTGGGGCCGCGACGGCATCTCCCTCGACCTCATGCGCCGCGACCGCAGCGCGCCCAACGGCGTCATGGAGTTCATGGTCGCGGAGGTGTGCGCGGTCGCCGGCAAGTTCGGGGTCCGGCGCATCTCCCTCAACTTCGCCGTGTTCCGCTCCGTCTTCGAGGAGGGCGCCCGCATCGGCGCCGGACCGGTGCTCCGGCTCTGGCGCAGGCTGCTGCTGTTCTTCTCCCGCTGGTGGCAGCTCGAGGCCCTGTACCGCTCCAACGCGAAGTACCACCCGGAGTGGTACCCGCGCTTCATCTGCTACGGCGACACCGGCGCCCTCGCCCGCATCGGCATGGCCTCCGCGATCGCCGAGGGCTTCGTCTCCGTACCCTCGCTGCGCAGTCTGTGGGGCAAGGGACACCCCAGGGGCGGACCCGCGCCCGCCACGACCGCGGGACTGCCGTCGCTGGCCGCCCTCGGCCTCGACGCGGACGGCGGGGCCGCGGCCGACGATCCCACCACCGGCCTGCCCGACCAGGTCCGCGTGCGGCACCGCAAACTCGACCGGCTGCGCGCCGAGGGCACCGACCCCTACCCGGTCGGCATCCCGCCGCGCACCCATGTGCTGGCCGACGTCCGCGGCGGGGAGGACGTGACCGTCGCCGGACGCGTGATGCTCGTACGCGACTTCGGCGGCATCCTCTTCGCCGTGCTGCGCGACTGGTCGGGCGACCTCCAGATCGCCCTCACCCGGGACGGGGCCGGTCCCGCGCTCGACCGCTTCCGGCAGGTGATCGACATCGGCGACCACATCAGCGCCGACGGGCTCGCGGGCGCCAGCGACACCGGCGAACCCACGGTCTTCGTCACCTCCTGGCAGCTCACCGCCAAGTGCCTGCACCCGCTGCCCGACAAGCGCAAGGGCCTCGCCGACCCCGAGGCCAAGGTCCGCCGCCGCTATCTCGACCTGGTGTCCAGCCCCGCCGCCCGCGAGGTCGTACGCGCCCGCTCCACGGCCGTCCAGGCGCTGCGCCAGGGACTGCTCGACCGTGGCTACCTGGAGGTCGAGACCCCGATGCTCCAGCAGATCCACGGCGGAGCCAACGCCCGGCCCTTCACCACCCACATCAACGCCTACGACCTGAACCTCTATCTGCGCATCGCGCCCGAGCTCTACCTCAAGCGGCTGTGCGTCGGCGGCATGGAGAAGGTCTTCGAGCTGGGCCGTACCTTCCGCAACGAGGGTGTCTCCTACAAGCACAACCCCGAGTTCACGATGCTGGAGGCGTACCAGGCGTTCGCCGACTACGACGTGATGCTCGACCTCGTCCGCGAGCTGATCCAGGGCGCCGCGACCGCCGCGTTCGGCACACCGATCGCCCGCAAGGACGGTGTCGAGTACGACATCTCCGGGGAGTGGCCGGTCAAGACGGTGTACGGCGCGGTCTCCGAGGCGCTGGGCGACGAGATCGACGCCGACACGACCCTGGAGAGGCTGCTGCGGCTGTGCGACCGCGCGGGGGTGCCGTACACGGCGGACGACGGACGCGGTGACGTCGTGCTGGAGATGTACGAACGTCTGGTCGAGGAGAAGACCGGGCTCCCCACGTTCTACAAGGACTTCCCGACCGACGTCTCCCCGCTCACCCGGCAGCACCGCACCGACCCGCGGCTCGCCGAACGCTGGGACCTCGTCGCCTTCGGCACGGAACTTGGCACCGCCTACTCGGAGTTGACCGACCCGGTCGAACAGCGCCGGCGGCTCACCGCGCAGTCCCTGCTGGCCGCCGGGGGAGACCCCGAGGCGATGGAGCTCGACGAGGACTTCCTGGACGCGCTGGAGTACGCCATGCCGCCCACCGGCGGACTCGGCATCGGCGTCGACCGGCTCGTCATGTTCCTCACGGGTCTGACGATCCGTGAGACGCTGCCGTTCCCGCTGGTCCGCCGCCGCTGAATGGGCCGGGCGGGTGCATTCACGGGGCCCCACCGGTGTTGCTCGGCGTGGTGGGCCCTCCGCCGGGTGACTGATTGGTCATGAAAAAGGATGAGCTGATTACCCGGCGCCGGGCGTTGATCGCCGGCGCCGCTGTCCTGGGGGCGGCCGGAGCGGCGGGCACGGCCCATGTCCTGACCTCCGGTCGGGCCGCGGAGCCGGCGGGCGGTCTGCCGCTCTCCGGCGCGCAGGCGAACCGGGCCCTCAAGCCCTCCGCCTACCGCCTCCAGCCGCTCGCCGGGTACGGCCCGCCGCTGCACGGCCCGCAGCTACGGACCCTCGTCCGGCACGAGCCCTTCATGCGCGTGTCCGGCCCGGGCCGGACCTTGGTGCTGACCTTCGACGACGGCCCGGACCCGACGTACACCCCGGAGATCCTGCGGACCCTGCGCGCCTACGACGTGCACGCCATGTTCTTCGTGTGCGGGCAGATGGCCGCCGAGAACAAGGACCTGCTGGGCGAGATGGCCGACGACGGACACCTCGTCGGCAACCACACCTGGAGCCATCCGCTGCTGACCAAGCTCTCGCGCTCGGCGATCCGCTCCGAGATCGAGCGCACCAGCGAGGTCATCGACGAGGCCTACGGCGAGCCGCCGACCTGGTTCCGCGCGCCGTACGGGGAGTGGAACCGGGCGACCTACCAGATCGGCGCCGAACTCGGCATGGAGCCGATGGCCTGGACCATCGACACGAACGACTGGGCGAGGCCCGGGACCCGCGCGATCGTCGGCACGATCCAGAAGCAGGCCGCCCCCGGTGTCGTCGTGCTCTCCCACGACGCGGGCGGCGACCGCTCGCAGAGCGTGCAGGCGCTGCGCACCTATCTCCCGCGCCTGCTGGACGCCGGCTACCACATCACGGTGCCGCGCCGGAGAGACGCCTAGAACCGAAAGAGCCCCGCGCGCCGTGTGTCGCGGGGCTTTCGGCCGGACCGGCCGGCGGGAGGAACGACGCCCCGCCGACCGACTTTTCGCGGACCCGGTCCGCAAAGGCTCAGCGCACCTCGGAAAGGCGCGCGAAGACGACCACGTTCCCGTCGTAGCCGTGCTGCTTGGAGAATCCGCCCCCGCACGTGATGACGCGCAATTCGGGAGTTCCCTTGCTGTTGTAGACACGGTCGCCGGGGAAATTGCTCTTCGCGAAGACCTCGATGCCGTAGATCTCGAACACCGCGGTCTTCCCGTCCTTGCGCAGGACCTCGACCTTGTTCCCCTTCTTGAGTGCCCCGAGCCCGTAGAAGACGGCGGGACCCTGCATGTTGTCGACATGGCCCACGACCACGGCCGTGCCCTTCTCGCCGGGCGAGACCGCGCCGGTGAACCAGCCGGCGAGATTCGGGTCGTCGGGCGGCGGCGCGTCGACCCAGCCGTCCACGTCCAGGCCCACCGGCATCACCGGGGCGTCGACACGGATCGCCGGGATCCGCACCCGGTCGGCCACGGAGTACGGCAGCGCGGCGGGAGTCTTCGAGAACGTACCGCCCGGCGTGCGGGTGTCCGCCGCGGCCGCCGAGGCCGGCTGCGGGGGCCCCACGTCGAACTCGCCGGAACCGTTCCGAATGAGTGCGAGGCCGGTCAGCAGAACAAGCGCTATGACGCCCCAAGGAGCGCGCTTCCTCCGCCGCTCCTCCTCTTCGGCCAACTCGTCGGACGCAGACATTCGCAATCCCCTCTCGACGCGGCCGTCGCCTCGTCATCCGCGCATATGAGCACGCTAATGGCAGCCAGGCCGCCCGGCGACGGGGCACGGGCGAACGGGTGGCCGGGGGAATGCCTCGTGCGCCATCCGAGTTGCCGTGACCAGGAATTTTCTGACAGTCCGTGACCTGCGGCAATATCCGATTGTGTGGAATTCCTTCGGCGTGTCCTCTCACCAGGACGGACCATTCCCGAAATGCGGCCCCGCGCACGGCATCTGAGGGTCTGACTGGGAGGCGCTTTCTCGCCGATCCACCGGGGACGGTTCCCGGGGCGCCCCCGCGGAGGATCACATGCGTACAACTCGTGCCCTGGCGGTGTCCGCCGCCGCGGTCGCCGCCGTGGGGCTCGCCGCCCCGATGGCCGCGGCGTGGAACACGCCGAGCAACATCGTCGCGCAGCCCAGCGTCATCGCCCGGGGCGGCCAGCTCGCCGTGACGGTCGACGGGTGCCCGAGGGGAGGCACGATGACCTCTCCCGCGTTCCGTCAGGCGAGACTCTCGCCGCTCCTGGGCAGCCGCACCGAGGCGTCCAGCGGTACGGCCACCATCAACCAGGACGCCGCCCCCGGCTCGTACGACATCACCGTCAACTGCGACGGGACGGGCCCGCTGACCCGCCCGGCCGCCTTCACCGTCATCGGCGGTGTGCGCGGTGGTCTCGGCGGCAGCAGCACCACCGGTGCCACGCCCACCGACATGGCGATCGGCGGTGGTCTGGTGGCCGCGGCGGCCGTCGGCGGCGGGGTGTTCTGGATGCGGCGGAGGTCGGAGCGGCACATCTGACCGTTCCGCCGGTGAGCGGCCGGTCCCGCCCCCTTCGGAGGCCGGCCCCCGCCGCGCGGAGTCGCACGTGACAGCCCTTCGCTCCGGACCCGCCCGACCGGGTCCGGGGTGAAGGGCTGTGCCGCTGTGTCAGGTCTCGTCGGAGGAGGTGCGCCGGCGGGACAGGTACCAGGCCGCGCCGACCGAACCGGCGATGAGCGCCGTGCCCAGCCCGATCTGCTTCAGGTCGAAACCGCCGGCACTGCCGCCGACACCGGCCCGCACGCCCCGCTGCAGGGGCACCGGGGTCGGCGTGACCGGCCGGCGGCCGGCGATGGTGAGACCGGTGCTGCCGCTCGCCCCGCCGCACGAGAACGTCACGTCGTACACGGCCCCGGGCCTGGCGTCCCAGTCGACCGTCGCGCTGGCCGAGGACTGCCCCGGCGGGATGCTGACGGTGTCGAAGACTCCGGAGGTGACCGTGGCGGTCCCCCGGCACTGGCCGTCCCGCTTCAGGAGCAGCGACACCTGGCCGCCCGCCGCGACGGTCGAGGGCTGCACGCTGAAGGCGAACGGGGTGATCGGGGTGAGTCCGTGGTCCCCGTCACCGGCGAGCGCGACGGGAGCGGCGAAGGTCAGGGCGGTCACGCCCAGCAGTGCGGCCGAAGCGACGCGTATCGCGCGCATGGTGAGCCTCCAGGTCCCCGAGGAGCCTTGCTGCGGACCTTTTCCGCCTGCGCCAGAAATGCACCTCGATGATCGGAACGCTAGGAAAGGCCGAACAAGGACGCGATCCCAGTAGCGCGAACGGGGCAATTGTGTGGGCCGTCCGGGGGACGGGGTGCGTGCGGACGGGGGACGCGCACGGCGTGGCGCCCGTCCCCCGCCCGCGGAGAGCCCCCGCGGAGAGCCCCCGGGGCGCGCGTCACCCGGGAAGCTGCGGGAACAGCGCCGTGAAGGGCTCCGCCGACGCCGTGATCCCGCGGCTGTAGGGCGCGTCGAAGTCCCAGATCAGGAAGAGCAGGAACGCGATCAGGGCGGAGAACAGCCCGGCCAGGATCAGTTCCCGCGCGGTGCGCCTGATCTGGAGCGCGAAGATCATCCCCACCGTGACCACGGCACCGGTGATCAGCCCGAACCACACCACCCCCGGCATGGTCGCCCCGGTCGAGTCGGCGCGGGCGCCGCGCGCGGTGTCGGCCGCGGTCACCTGGTCGAGGAGCGGCTGGTAGGCCTGCGCCTCGAAGTCCGACTTCGGCTGGTAATCGGTGACGTCGTGCCGGACCCGGTCGAGGAGCCGTCCGCCCTCGTTGGTCACCCGGCCCTGTTCGGCCATGGCCTTCCACTCGGTGGTGACCACGTAGTGGACGTAGGTGTCGACGTCGCCGCGGATCCGGTCGCGGACGTCGGGCGGATAGACCCGGACCCGTTCGGAGATCTCGTGCAGGGCCTGAGCCTCCGTCTGCACCTGGCTCTGGGCGCCGCCGCGGGCCTCCCAGACACCGGCGATGGCCAGTCCGAGGACGATGGCGTACACCACGCCGATCATCATCGTCATGTACTCGATGACGTCCGGCGTCTCGGTGGGGTCCTCGTCCTCACGGGCCCTGCGATGACGCAGGAGCGTCACGACGAGGACCACGAGGCACGCGGCCGCCATCGCGAGGGCGAGAACAAGCCAATCCGACACAGTGTGCCTCCTGGGGTCAGCGCGGGCGCAGCGCCGCGACGGCGAGCACCGCGGGCGCGGTGATGAGCAGGGTGAACGAGACCAGCGAGGGGCCGCCGCGGGGCGCGTGCTTGTGCGCCGGCGCGTGGTACGCCGGATAGCTGACCGGGACCGGCGGCGGAGCGGGACGCGCACGCGGTGTCGGGGTGGGCCTGGGCGCGGGTCTCGGTGCCACGACCGGAGCCGGCGGCGGGGGCGGGGGCTCCGGTCTCGGCTTCGGTTTCGGCGCCGGCGGAGGAGGCGGTGGAGGTGCGGGCTTCGGCGCGTGGGTGGGCGGAGGCGGTGGCGCCGGCTCGGGTGTCGGCTCGGGCCTGGGTGTCGGCTTCGGCGGGGGAGGGGGCGGCGTGGGCGTGGGCGTCGGCGGGCAGGGCGGGGTGGGCGACGGGGGCGGGCACTGGATCGGGTGTCCGGCGACGGCGACCGCCCCGTCGCCCGCCACGGCCACCGCTCCGTCGCCCGTTCCGTCGCCCGCCACGGCCACCGCGGTGATCCCGTCGCCGTCCGGACCGGCCGAGGCGTAGGCGCAGGCGTCGGCCGCGGCCGTTCCGCTCGGCGCGCCGACGAGGAGCCAGGTGAGCGCCGTCAGCGCCAGTACCCGTATGACGAGGGCGGATCGGGTCCGCTGGGGTGCGTGCACGACGGAGATCATGGGGCGCGAGGGGCCCGGCCACGTCGAACTGTCCTGGAATGGCCACGAATTGGGTACCTCGGGCCCCCGGCGGCTTGACGCCTGGGGCCGGAAAGCGCCGCCATCGTTCGAACGTGTGAGCGATGCGCGTCGAACGCGGCACAGTCTTCCGAAAGAAATTTGAGGCCCCTTTGAACGCTCCTGCACCTCCCGCCCGTACCTAGGGCCATGCGCGGCGCTGCAGGGCGCTGCAACACTTATGCGAACAGCGGGAGTTACCAATGAAGACCTCCTGGCGGAGCGCCTCACTCGTAGCGTCAGCTGCGGCCGTGCTGGCGCTCACGACGGCGTGTGGTCAGGAAAATGGCACTGCGACGGGTGCCCAGAACGTTGGTGCCACCGCGCAGGCGGGGGGTTACGGGACCAGCACCACCGCCGGTGCGGGCAACGGTTACGGAGCCGACTCCGACGCGAGCGCCGCCGCCAAGCCGGAAGCCGCGGGCGCGCTCTCCGTGGACGAGAGCGCGAAGCTCGGCAAGGTGCTGACCGACGGTGCCGGATTCACCCTCTACCGCTTCGACAAGGACACGGCCGAGCCGCCGAAGTCGAGTTGTGACGGAGACTGCGCGAAGGCCTGGCCGCCGGTGCCCGCCGAGGGTGCCGAGGCCACCACCGGTGTCGACAAGGCGCTGCTCGGCGAGGTCACCAGGACCGACGGCACCAAGCAGCTCACCATAGGCGGCTGGCCCATGTACCGGTACGCCAAGGACACCAAGGCCGGTGACACCAACGGGCAGAACGTGGGCGGCACTTGGTTCGTCTCGGCGCCCGACGGCAAGAAGGCCACGCTGGCCTCCCTGCCCGGCCTGTCGGTCCGCAAGGACCCGAAGCTCGGCGACATCGTCGTCGACAAGAACGGCATGACCGTCTACCGCTTCATGAAGGACCAGGCCTGGCCCGTCTCCAAGTCGGCCTGCACGGGCGCCTGCCTGGAGAAGTGGCCCGCGGTCGCCCCGGTCGACGAGGCCGACACCAAGGGCGTCAAGAAGAAGGGCCTGATGCCCTTCACGCGCCCCGACGGTGTGAAGCAGATGACGGTCAACTGCTGGCCGATCTACACCTTCTCCGGTGACAGCGCTCCCGGTGACACCAACGGTCAGGGAGTGGGCGGCACGTGGTACGCCGTCTCGCCCGACGGAAAGCCGGTCGGCGCCGCCAAGTAGGGCCTCGACACCCCACGGTCGACCGCCCCGCCCGAACGCGCCGCCAAGGGTCCGCCCCCTCCGCCGGAGGGGGCGGACCCTTGTGCGCTCCCTCCGGCGGACTTTCACGTTCCGGCGGCGAAGCTTTCCGGCCGTCGCCGGAACGTGAAAGATCCGGCTGCCGGCCCGGATGTGAAAGAACGTCACGGCCCGGCGGGAGACTTGACCACGCTTCGTGACTCCGCGGAGCTTTTTGGAATGCTTCGGAGGGATTTCGCGTGGGCGGTGCGTGGCGTGCGCGGTATACGTTCGCAGATGCCAATTCGGCACGTGCCTGAGGCAGTGACCGGGAACGGACGGTCAATTTCCGGTTTGACTCGCTCCTTTGGCGGGCGATCAGTAGCCTCTGCTCGAACACCGGATCGTCCGTGCCGTCGCCTACGCCTTGGAGAGATAGATGGAGCGTCCCGCCTGGGCCCCTCGCAGCATTGACATCTCAGTGCCGAGCGTGTCCCGGATATACGACTACTACCTGGGCGGTTCGCACAACTTCGAGGTCGACCGGGAAGCGGCGCGCAAGGCGATCGAGTTCATGCCGGGACTTCCCAAGACCATGCAGGCGAACCGGGCGTTCATGCGCCGGGCCGTCCGCCACGCCGCCGACGAGGGCATCGACCAGTTCCTCGACATCGGTTCCGGCATCCCGACGTTCGGCAACGTCCACGAGATCGCCCAGGCCGCCCGGCCCGGCGCGCGGGTCGTCTACGTCGACCACGACCCGGTTGCCGTCGCACACAGCGAGGTCGTCCTGCGGGACAACGAGGACGCGGCCGTCGTCGCCGCGGACCTGCTCAAGCCCCAGGAAATCCTGCTGAGCCACCCGGTTCAGCGGCTGATCGACCTGAACCGGCCGGTCGCGCTGCTTCTCGTTGCCATACTTCACTTCGTGGAAGACGCGGACGACCCGTACCGGGCGGTGGCCGAACTGCGCGACGCCCTCGCGCCGGGAAGCATGCTCGTCGTCACGCACGCCTCGTTCGAGGGCATTCCGCTCCTGCGGGAGCAGGCCGAGGGCACGGTCGACGTCTACAAGGACATCCGCAACCCGCTGATCATGCGCACGCGCGACGAGATCGCGCGGTTCTTCGAGGGGTACGACATGGTGGAACCCGGACTGGTGCCGATGCCGAACTGGCGGCCCGACACGGCGTCCGAGGACGAGGATCCCTATTCCTTCTCCGGGTTCGGCGGCGTGGGACGCACGGCGTGAGCGCCGAGCCGGACGGGCCGGAGGACAGACTGCGCCGGTTCGCGACGATCTGGAGCCGCGCGGTCTTCCCCGTCACCTCCACCTCGCTGACCCGGCCGGAGTTCGAGGAACAACTGCTGCCGCTCGCGCGGCGGCTGAGCGAGGCCCTGCGGGCCAGGACCTTCGAGGCGGCCGAGGGACGCGGCGTCGGCGCCGCACTGGTCGCCGCGCACTGCACCGACCCCGAGGCCCTCAGCAGGGCCCTCGACTGCGTCGACGCCTACCTGGTGCTCTACTGCGGCGAGGACGGCCCCAAGGAAGCCCTGCGGACCCGCTCCGCGCGACTCCAGCACGCGATGGCCGCCGGGTACGCCGAGGCGCTGCGCGAGCGGACCCTCTCGGAACAACAGGCCATCTCGCAGGCGGCGTTGACCGCGCGCAGCGCCGTCGCCGAGGCACTGCACGACAGCGAGGCCCGCTTCCGCGCGGTGTTCGAGGGCGCGGCCATAGGCATCGCCATCGCCGACCTCGAAGGAAACATCCTCCAGGCCAACGGAGCCCTGCTGCGGATGTTCGGCGGCTCCGAACAGACCATGCGCGGCCGCAGGGTCCCGGAGTGGACACACGCCGAGGACGCTCCCCAGGTGTGGCGGCTGTACGAGGAACTGGTGCGCGGCGAACGCGAGCACTACCACGTCGAGAAGGCCTTCTACCGCCCCGACGGCACCGCCCTGTGGACCAATCTGACGGTCTCCCTGCTCCGCGACGCGGACGGTCTGCCCCAGTACCAGCTCGCGCTGATGGAGGACACCACCGAGCGGCGGCTGCTCAATCTGCGGCTGCGCTACGAGGCGACCCACGACGCGCTGACCGGACTGCCCAACCGGACCCTGTTCTTCGAGCGCCTGGAGAAGGCGCTGGCCGCGGGGGAGGGACAGCGCTTCGGGCTCTGCTACCTCGACCTCGACGGCTTCAAGACCATCAACGACAGCCTCGGGCACGCGGCCGGCGACCGGCTGCTCGTCGAGGTCGCCGACCGCCTCCAGTCCTGCGCGACCGCCCCCGGCGAGATGGTCGCCCGGCTCGGCGGCGACGAGTTCGTGGCCCTGACCACCGGCCCGCACACCGAGCGCGAGGTCGACGAACTGGCCGGGCGCATCATGAACGCGCTCGTCACCCCGATCAGCATCGACGGCCGTGACCTGACCGTGCGCGGCAGCGTCGGCGTCGTCGAGGGTCCGGCCGGGGAGCGCGGCGCCGCCGAGGTGCTGCGCAGCGCCGACATCACGATGTACCGGGCCAAGTCCGCGGGCGGCAACCGCTTCGAGCTGGCCGACCCCGAGGCCGACGCGCGCGCCATCACCCGCAACGGACTCACCACCGCGCTGCCCGCCGCCCTGGACCGGGGCGAGTTCTTCATCGAGTACCAGCCGCTCGTGCACCTCGGCGACGGCAGTGTGCGGGGCGCTGAGGCGCTGGTGCGCTGGCTGCACCCGCAGCACGGCGTCCTCGGACCCGACCGCTTCATCCCGCTCGCCGAGCACACCGGACTGATCGTGCCGCTCGGCCGCTGGGTCCTGGAGCAGTCGGTGCGTCAGGCCCGTAGCTGGCAGGAACGGGGGTCCGCCGCGGGCCCGCTGCGGGTCAACGTCAATCTCTCGCCGTGCCAGCTCACCCATCCCGGCCTGGTCCAGGACACCGTCGACATCCTGGAGCGCGAGGGCCTCGACGCCCGGGCACTGTGCCTGGAGGTCACCGAGTCCGCGCTGATCGGCGCCGACGACGACCTGCTCAAACCGCTGCGCAGGCTCGCCGAGATGGGCGTCGACATCGCGCTCGACGACTTCGGCACCGGTTACTCGAACCTCGCCAACCTGCGCCGGCTGCCGGTCAGCATCCTCAAGCTGGACCGCTCCTTCACCCAGGGGATGCAGCAGTTCCCGGCGGACCCGGTCGACCTGAAGATCGTCGAGGGGATCGTCTCCCTCGCCCACAGTCTCGACCTCGCGGTCACCGTCGAGGGCGTGGAGACCGGCGCGCAGGCGGAACAGCTTCGGATCCTCGGCTGTGACACCGCCCAGGGCTGGTACTACGCCCGTCCGGGACCGCCCGAGCGGCTGCACGAGCTGGCGCTGGTCGACGCGGTCGGCTGAACCCGTCCGCGCGGCGCGCCTCCCTGACGGGGGCGCGCCGCACGGGGCGGGCATCCCGGGCGCACGGCACGCCTCGCGCCCGCGGCCCTTGGTATGTCTCATGGACGGGGAGCACCTCCCACACATGGAGCTGAGACGCATGAGCACCGAACTTCAGGGCAGGACGGCCGTCGTCACCGGAGCCAGCAAGGGCATCGGACTCGCGGTCACGGAGGCGCTGGCCGGGGCGGGCGCCACGGTGATCGCCGGCTCCCGCGGCACCTCGGCGGGCCTCGACGCCCTGGCCGGCAAGGGGAACGTGACCTGGGTGCCGGTCGACCTCGCCGAGCCGGAGGCCGCGGCCAGGCTCGTCGAGGCGGCGGGCGGGCGGATCGACGTCCTGGTCAACAACGTGGGGACGGCCCCGGCCCGAACCGGCGGTTTCCTGTCGGTCACCGACGAGGAATGGCGGCGCGGCCTGGAGCTGAACCTGCTCACGGCCGTACGGGTCACCCGTGCGGCCCTGCCGTCGATGCTGGCCGCCGGTGCGGGCTCGGTCGTGACGATCGCCTCGGTCAACGCCACGCTGCCGGACCCCCTGGTCATCGACTACAGCGCGGGCAAGGCCGCCCTGGTCGCGTTCTCCAAGGCCCTGTCCAAGGAGGTCGGCCCGCAGGGCATCCGCGTCAACACGGTGAGCCCCGGCCCGGTGAAGACCGACCTGTGGCTCGGCGGCGGGGGAGTGGCCGCCACGGTCTCGGCGTCCGCCGGGCTCACCCCCGACGACGTGATCGCCAAGGCTTCCGACGCGACCGTCACCGGCCGCTTCTCCGAGCCGTCCGAGGTGGCCGACCTCGTGCTCTTCCTCGCCGGGGACCGGGCGCGCAACATCACCGGCAGCGACTTCGTCATCGACGGCGGCCTCATCCCGACCTGGTGAGCCCGGGGCGGCCCGCCGTCAGCGTTCCAGCAGCATCCGCTGCAGTTCCCGGGCCGCCCGGGGCGGCGCCACGTCACTGCGGTGCGCCAGCGCGATGGTCCGCTCCAGTCCGGGCGGCGCCAACGGAGTCACCCGAAGCCCGGACCCGGACCGCGCGGCCACCATCCGCGGTACGACCGCCACGCCGAGGCCCGCCCGGACGAAGCCGAGCACCGCGTCCATCTCACCACCCTCGACCGCGAAGTCCGGTTCGAAGCCCTCGGCACGACAGGCGGCGACGGTCAGCTCCCGCAGGTCGTAGCCGTGCCGGAACATCACCAGACGCTCGCCCTCCAGATCGGCGACCCGCACCGCGCGCCGGCCGCCGCGCCCGCCGGGCGCCGGGGCGTCCGGCGACGACACCACCACCAGGTCCTCGCGCAGCAGCTCCACCGTGGTCAGCGCGGGGGACGGGGTGGGCAGGGGCAGGACGACGAGGGCGAGGTCGAGCGCGCCGCGCGCGAGTTCCCGTACGAGATCGTGCGAGCCGCCCTCCTCGATCAGCAGCCGGATGCCCGGATAGCGGTCGTGGAAGGCGCGCAGGACGTCGGGCAGCAGGCCCGTGCACAGGCTCGGGGTCGCGCCGAGCCGCACCCGGCCACTGCGCAGCTGAGCCAGCTCCTGCACCTCGTGCCGGGCCGTGTCCGCGTCGGCGAGGATGCGCCGGGCCAGCGGAAGCAGCGCCTCACCCGCGTCGGTCAGCGTGATGTTCCCGCGCGCCCGCAGGAACAGATCGGCTCCCAACTCCCGCTCCAGCGCCTTGATCTGCTGGGACAGCGAGGGCTGCGCTACGTGCACCAGATCGGCGGCCCGGGTGAAGTGCCGGGTCTCCGCGACGGCCACGAAGTACTGGAGCTGGTGGAACTGCACCCTTCGACCATAGCCCATGTCTATGGAAACCAGCCGTTTCATGTCTTGGACCGATCGGTACCCCGCGATCTACCGTCTCTTCTCATGGCTTTGGCAACGCGGACGGACCGACGGCCGTCCATGGCGCGCACCGTGTGGGACAGCTCCGTCGGCAAGAAGACCGTGATGGCCGTCAGCGGCCTGATCATGCTGCTCTACCTGGTCGCCCACATGATCGGGAACCTGAAGATCTACTTCGGAGCGGGCGAGTTCAACCACTACGCGCACTGGCTGCGCACCATCGGCGAACCGTTCATGCACTACGAGTGGACCCTGTGGCTCGTCCGCGTGGTCCTGGTCGTCGCCGTGGTCGCGCACGCCACCTCCGCGTACCAGCTCAGCCGGCGCGACATCAAGGCCCGGCCCGCCCGGTACGTGCACAGGAAGCGCGGCGCGAGCTACGCCACCCGCACGATGCGCTGGGGCGGGATCATCCTCGGCCTGTTCATCGTCTGGCACCTCCTCGACCTGACCACCGGAACCGTGCACTCCGGCGGCTTCCAGGAGGGCCACCCCTACCAGAACGTCGTGGACACCTTCTCCACCTGGTACGGCAACGTCATCTACATCGTCGCGATGCTCGCGCTCGGCCTGCACATCCGGCACGGCTTCTGGAGCGCCGCCCAGACCCTCGGGGCCGGCAGCCGCACCCGCGACCGCGCCCTCAAGACCGTCGCCGACGTCCTCGCGCTGCTGCTCACGGCCGGCTTCATCGCCGTACCGGTGGGCGTCATGACCGGAGTGGTGAGCTGAAATGACCACCGAATACGCCCACTTCACGACCGGGGAACCCCTCGCCGACGGCAAGGCACCGGCCGGACCGGTCGAAGAGCGCTGGGACAGGCGCCGCTTCGAGGCCAAGCTGGTCAACCCCGCCAACCGCCGCAAGCACACCGTGATCGTCGTCGGGACCGGCCTCGCGGGCGGCTCCGCGGGCGCCACCCTCGCCGAACAGGGCTACCACGTCGTCCAGTTCTGCTACCAGGACTCCCCGCGCCGCGCCCACTCGATCGCCGCGCAGGGCGGCATCAACGCGGCGAAGAACTACCGCAACGACGGCGACTCCGTGCACCGCCTCTTCTACGACACCGTCAAGGGCGGCGACTTCAGGGCCCGCGAGTCCAACGTCCGCCGCCTGGCACAGATCTCGGTCGAGATCATCGACCAGTGCGTCGCCCAGGGCGTGCCCTTCGCGCGCGAGTACGGCGGCCTGCTCGACACCCGCTCCTTCGGCGGCGTCCAGGTCTCCCGCACCTTCTACGCCCGCGGCCAGACCGGCCAGCAGCTCCTGCTCGGCGCCTACCAGGCGCTGTCCCGGCAGATCGCCGCCGGCAACGTCGAGATGCACCCGCGCACCGAGATGCTGGACCTGATCGTGGTCGACGGACGCGCCCGCGGCATCGTCGCCCGGGACCTGATCACGGGCCGCATCGACACCTACTTCGCGGACGCCGTCGTCCTCGCCAGCGGTGGCTACGGCAACGTCTTCTACCTCTCGACGAACGCCATGAACTCCAACGCCACCGCCGTCTGGCGGGCCCACCGGCGCGGCGCCTACTTCGCCAACCCCTGCTTCACCCAGATCCACCCCACCTGCATCCCGCGCACGGGCGACCACCAGTCCAAGCTCACGCTGATGAGCGAGTCGCTGCGCAACGACGGCCGCATCTGGGTCCCGAAGGCGCACGGCGACCCCCGCCCGCCGAACGAGATCCCCGAGGACGAGCGCGACTACTACCTGGAGCGCATCTACCCCTCCTTCGGCAACCTCGTGCCCCGCGACATCGCCTCCCGCGCCGCCAAGAACGTCTGCGACGAGGGCAGGGGCGTGGGCCCCGGCGGCCAGGGCGTCTACCTCGACTTCGCCGACGCCGTCCGGCGCATGGGCCGCGAGGCGGTCGAGGAGAAGTACGGCAACCTCTTCGACATGTACGCCCGGATCACCGCCGAGGACCCGTACACGGTGCCCATGCGGATCTACCCCGCCGTGCACTACACGATGGGCGGACTGTGGGTCGACTACGACCTCCAGACCACCGTCCCCGGCCTGTTCGCGATCGGCGAGGCCAACTTCTCCGACCACGGCGCGAACCGGCTCGGCGCATCCGCCCTCATGCAGGGGCTCGCGGACGGCTACTTCGTCCTGCCGTCGACGATCAACGACTACCTCGCCCGCAACCCGAACCAGCGGCCCGTCACCACCGAACACCCCGCCGTGCAGGAGGTGCTGGCCGAGACCGAGGACCGCGTCAACCTGCTGCTGTCCGTCGACGGCGACCGCACCCCCGACTCCTTCCACCGCGAACTCGGCGAACTCATGTGGGAGTTCTGCGGAATGGCCCGCACGGAGAGCGGCCTGCGCAAGGCCTTGGAGCGCATCCCGCAGATCCGCGAGGAGTTCTGGCGGCGCATCAAGGTGCCCGGCAGCGGAGAGGAGTTCAACCAGTCCCTGGAGAAGGCCAACCGCGTCGTCGACTACCTCGAACTCGCCGAGCTCATGTGCCTCGACGCGCTGCACCGCGCCGAGTCCTGCGGCGGCCACTTCCGCGAGGAGTCCCAGACCCCCGACGGCGAGGCGGCCCGCCGGGACGAGGAGTTCTCGTACGCGGCCGCCTGGGAGTTCACCGACACCGGCACCGCGCCCGTCCTGCACAAGGAAGACCTCGTCTTCGAGTACGTCCACCCCACCCAGCGGAGCTACGCATGAAGCTCACCCTGCGCGTCTGGCGGCAGAAGAACGCCGACGCCGACGGAGCGATGTCCACGTACGAGGTGGACGGCATCTCGGCCGACATGTCCTTCCTGGAGATGCTCGACACCCTCAACGAAGAGCTCATCCTCGCCGGCGACGACCCCGTCGCCTTCGACCACGACTGCCGCGAGGGCATCTGCGGCGCGTGCAGCCTGGTCATCAACGGCGACGCGCACGGACCCGAGCGCACCACCACCTGCCAGCTCCACATGCGCTCCTTCCGCGACGGCGACACGATCGACGTCGAACCCTGGCGGGCCGCCGCCTTCCCCGTCGTCAAGGACCTCGTCGTCGACCGCTCCGCCTTCGACCGGATCATCCAGGCCGGCGGCTACATCACCGCCCCGACCGGCGCCGCGCCCGAGGCGCACGCCACCCCCGTCCCCAAGCCCGACGCCGACTTCGCCTTCGAGCACGCGGAATGCATCGGCTGCGGCGCCTGCGTGGCGGCCTGCCCGAACGGCGCCGCCATGCTGTTCACCTCGGCCAAGATCAACCACCTGAACGTCCTGCCGCAGGGCGCCCCCGAGCGGGAGACCCGGGTGCTCGACATGGTCGGACAGATGGACGCGGAGGGCTTCGGCGGCTGCACCCTCACCGGGGAGTGCGCGACCGCCTGCCCCAAGGGCATCCCGCTGTTCTCCATCACCTCCATGAACAAGGAGTGGCTGCGCGCCGCCCGCGGAGCGGGCAAACGTTAGGCACAAAGTCGTTCGCCGTACGGTGCGGACGGGCGGGACCGGGTGTGGTGCTCATACCCGGTCCCGTCTCGCTTTTCCGGGGCACCCCTGTCATTCAGCATCCCCACATCCGCCCTCCTGGCACTGGTCACGCAGGCGCCAACCGGCGTCGGAAGAACAGGAGCGCGCAGACCGTTCGGATCCGGCCTGCCTCCCCCCGAGCTCTCGACTCCCTTGGAGCAAGGGGTATCCCCTCCGCCGAACCGGCCCGTGACCAGGAGAGTGCCATGACCGGCGTATCCACCCTCGCCAGCCCGACCGAGCCCGTCGCCCCCACCCGCTACACCGTCGCCCTGGCCCGCGACGAGGCCGATGTCCGGGCAGCGCAACGCCTCCGCCACGACGTCTTCGCCGGGGAGATGGGCGCCCTCCTGAACACCCCGCAGCCGGGCCTCGACATCGATGCCTTCGACGCGTACTGCGACCACCTGCTGGTCCGCGACACGGAATCGGGGCAGGTCGTCGGCACCTACCGGCTGCTGCCGCCCGAGCGCGCCGCGGTCGCCGGACGGCTCTACTCCGAGAGCGAGTTCGACCTCGGTCCGCTGGCCGGAATTCGCTCCGGCCTGGTCGAGGTCGGCCGCTCCTGCGTCCACCCCGACCACCGCGACGGCGCGGTCATCGGACTGATCTGGGCCGGCATCGCCCGCTACATGGTCGACGGCGGCCACGAATGGCTCGCCGGCTGCTGCTCGATACCGCTCGCCGACGGCGGCACCCTCGCCGCGGGCACCTGGGACCGGGTCATGGCCAAGCACCTGTCCCCCGAGGAGTTCCGCGTCCGCCCGCTGCTGCCCTGGCGCCCCGAGGGCGTCGCCCGCCCCGCCCGCACCGAACTGCCCCCGCTGTTGCGTGGCTATCTGCGCCTCGGCGCCTGGGTGTGCGGCGAGCCCGCGCACGACACGGACTTCGGGGTCGCCGACATGTACGTGCTGCTGTCGATGCGCCGGGTCAACCCGCGCTATCTGCGGCACTTCCTCTCGCTCGTCCCCGCCTGATGAGCACGCCCCGCACCGGAGCACCGCGCCTCACCGCCCTCCGCCGTGTCCGGATCGGCGGAGGGCCGGGAGCGGCACTGCTCCCCGGAGCCGTCCCGGCGCAGCGACGGCCGGCCGCCGGCCCGATCCCCGCACCGCAGCCGACCGCCGATACCGTCCGCGCTCCGGCCACACCCGCCACTCGGGCCCCGGCCCTGGCTGCTCCGGCTGCCCCGGCTCCGGTCCAGGGGACCGCTCCGGCCGAGCCCGCCGCTCCGGTTCCGGCCCCCACACCGGTGGCGGCGCCCGCCCCCCGTCCCGTCCGCGAGCCGCCGCCGCAGGCCACCAGTCCCATCCCGGCGCCCCGGCGGCCGGCCGCCGGACCCGTCCGGGGAGGCAGCGCCTGGCTGCCCACCGCTCCCTGCTCGCCGCGCGACTGTGTGGAGTCCGCGCGGCCCTGGACGGGCGTGCCCCGTGCCGTCCTGCGGCTGGCCGCGCTGCTGGCCGTGGTCGTCCTCGGGGTCGCCCTGATCCCGCTCGTCGGACTGCTGCGGGACCGACCGCGCCAGAGGTGGATCCGCCGCTGGTGCCTGGCCGTGGTGCACACGGCCGGGGTCCGGACACGCGTCACCGGGGCGGCCCGGCCCACCGGTGGAGTGCTGATCGTCGCCCACCACGTCTCGTGGCTGGACATCCCGCTGCTCGCCGCCGTCCGCCCGGCGCGGATGGTCGCCAAGACCGAGGTGCGCGGCTGGCCCGTGCTGGGCATGCTGGCCGCCCGTGGCGGCACGCTCTTCATCGACCGCGACCGGCTGCGCGCCCTGCCCGGCACGGTGGACCGGATCGCCGAGACCCTGCGCGGCGGCTCGGCCGTCGCCGCGTTCCCCGAGGGCAGTACCTGGTGCGGCCGGGCCCGGGGCCGCTACCGCAGAGCCCTCTTCCAGGCCGCGCTGGACGCCGGTGTGCCGGTCCAGCCGGTGCGCATCCGGTACCGGTGCGCCGACGGGACGGTGAGCACCGCGCCCGCGTTCGTCGGCGAGGACTCGCTGCTCGCCTCCCTGTGGCGCGTGGTGTCGGCGCGCGGTCTGGTGGCCGAGGTGGGTCTGTGTCCCCCGCTCCCGGCGGACGGCCACCTCGACCGCCGCTCCCTGGCCGAGGCGGCACAGGCCGCCGCGGGCGCTCCCGGCTCGGGCTCCGGGGCGCATCTCTGAGGGCCGGTCCGTGGTCCGGGGCGGGGCCTTGAGACCCAGGGGTTCCGCCACCGGGGCCGGCCGAACGCACCGGTGGGACGAATCCAGGCGGCGCCGGCCCAGGGCCTGTCTGACCATTCGCGTCATCGTCCGAAGGGCGCCGGGCAGACGGGAATTGTCGGACAGGCCCTAGCGGTGTCCGGCGAGTGCGCGGGCGAGATAGGGCGCCGTCCGGCCGGGCGCCGTCGCCACCTGTCCGGGTGGTCCGGCGGCCACGATCCGGCCTCCCTCGTCACCCCCGCCCGGGCCCAGGTCGATCACCCAGTCGGCGCCCGCCACCACCGTCATGTCGTGCTCCACCACCACGACGGTGTGACCGGCGTCCACGAGCCCGTGCAACTGGCCCATCAGCACCTCGACATCGGCCGGATGCAGTCCCGTCGTCGGCTCGTCGAGGAGATAGAAGGTGTGCCCCCGCCGGATCCGCTGCAACTCGCTCGCCAGCTTGATGCGTTGGGCCTCGCCGCCCGACAACTCCGTGGCGGGCTGGCCGAGCCGCAGATAGCCGAGGCCCACGTCGAGCAGGGTGCCGAGACTGCGCGTGACGGCCGGGGTGTCCGTGTCGGCGAAGAACCGGGCCGCCGCCTCGACCGTGAGATCCAGGATCTGCGCGATGTTCCGTCCCCGGTACGTCACTTCGAGCGTCTCGGGGTTGTAGCGCGCGCCGCCGCAGTCCGGGCACGGCGCGTAGGTGCTGGGCAGGAACAGCAGCTCCACGCTGACGAAGCCCTCGCCCTGACAGGTCTCGCAGCGCCCTCCGGCCACGTTGAAGGAGAACCGCCCCACACCGTAGCCGCGCGCCGTGGCCTCCTTCGTCCCGGCGAACACCTTGCGCACGACGTCGAACAGCCCCGTGTAGGTGGCGAGATTGGAGCGGGGCGTACGGCCGATGGGTCTCTGGTCGACACCGACCAGCCGTCCGACACCCGCCAGGTCCTCGGTCAACTCGCCGATCAGCGTGGACTTCCCGGAACCGGAGACCCCGGTGACCGCGGTGAAGACCCCGAGCGGGAACTCGGCGGTGACCCCGCGCAGATTGTGCCGGGTCACCGGGCCGACCGACACCTGTCCCCGGGGCGTGCGCGGCGGGCGCGCCGGTGCGGGGGAGCGGTCGAAGAGGAAACGTGCCGTCGCCGACTCCGGCACCCCCTCCAGCGCGGCGACCGGCCCGCTGTGCAGGACCCGCCCGCCGTGCTCCCCGGCCAGCGGTCCCACGTCGACCAGCCAGTCCGCGCCGCGCACGACGTCGAAGTGGTGCTCCACGACGAACACCGAGTTGCCCGCCGCCTTCAGCCGTTCCAGCACGGTGAGCAGAGCCTCCGTGTCCGCGGGGTGCAGTCCGGCGGACGGCTCGTCGAGGACGTACACCACGCCGAACAGCCCGGAGCGCAACTGCGTGGCCAGCCGCAGCCGTTGGAGTTCGCCCGCCGAGAGCGTGGGGGTGGCCCGGTCGAGGCTGAGGTAGCCGAGTCCGAGTTCCACGACGGGCGCGATGCGGGAGGCGAGGTCCTCGGTCAGGACGCGGGCGGTCTCGGAGTCGCCGCTGAGGGACTTCGCGAGCTCGACGAGCGGCAGCGCGGCCAGCTCGGCGATGCTCCGCCCCGCGAACGTCACCGCCAGTGCCTCGGGCCGCAGCCTGCTGCCGCCGCACACCGGGCAGGGAGCGGCGGTGAGGAAGCGCTCCGCCTTGGCCCGCAGGGTGGCGCTCTTCGTGTCGGAGAAGGTCTTCATCACATAGCGCCGGGCGCTCATGTAGGTGCCCTGGTAAGGGCGTTGGATCCGCTCGGCCTCGCGCACCGGATGCACGGTGACCACCGGCTGCTCGTCCGTGAACAGGATCCACTCCCGTTCCGCGGCGGGCAGTTCGCGCCAGGGCCGGTCCACGTCATGGCCGAGCGTGTCGAGGATGTCCCGCAGGTTCTTGCCCTGCCAGGCCCCCGGCCAGGCGGCGATCGCGCCCTCACGGATCGACAGCGCCGGATCGGGGACCAGCGACTCCTCCGTCGTACGGTGGACCTGGCCGAGACCGTGGCACTCGGGGCACGCCCCGGCGGCCGTGTTCGGCGAGAACGCGTCGGAGTCGAGCCGCTCGGCGCCCGCCGGATACCGGCCCGCGCGCGAGAACAGCATCCGCAGCGAGTTGGACAGATTGGTGACCGTGCCCACGGAGGACCGTGACGTGGGAGACGACCTGCGCTGCTGGAGGGACACCGCAGGCGGCAGCCCGGTGATCTCCCCGACCTTGGGCGCCCCCACCTGATGGATCAGCCGCCGCGCGTACGGGGCGACCGACTCGAAGTACCGGCGTTGCGCCTCCGCGTAGATCGTGCCGAAGGCCAGCGTCGACTTCCCGGACCCGGACACACCGGTGAACACCACGAGGAGGTCCCGCGGGATGTCGACGTCGACACCGCGCAGATTGTGCTCCCGGGCGCCGCGGACGCGGACGTGCGAGTCGAGGGGGCGGCCGTCGGGGCTGGGCATCGGCGGGACTCCTGAGGGCGGCCCGTACCGCGGTCCGTGGGTCGCGGCCCGGCCGTCGGCGGGGGCAGGGGCAAACCCCACGATTCTAGGCCGCGCCCGGTCCCGCTACCCGGGCGCGTGGGGCGGGACCCGGAGGGCCGCCAAGGCCGTCCGGCCGGACGGACGGGCCCGGACGGGCCCGCGCCGGTCGAGCCGCGCCCACGCCGGCCCGGACGCACCCCTGCCCGCTCAGGACGGCACGTTCTCCAGGTCGAGGAGCTGCCTCTTGCGTTCCAGGCCCCCGGCGTAGCCGGTGAGCGCCCCGGTCGAGCCGATCACGCGGTGGCAGGGGCGGACGATCAGCAGCGGGTTGGCCCCGATCGCCGTACCGACGGCGCGGACCGCGGCCCTGGACGCGCCGATCCGCGCGGCGACCTCCCCGTAGCTGACCGTGGTGCCGTACGGGATGGTCTCCAGGGCCTTCCAGACGCGCCGCTGGAAGTCGCTGCCGCTCGTCACGTACTCGATGTCGAAGGCGGTCAGCCGGCCGTCGAAGTACGAACCGAGCTGGGAGACGATCTCCCGGAACGCCGCCGGGTCCTCGTGCCAGCCGTCCTGGACGACCGCGCCGCGCTTCTGGTCCGGCACGGACAGCGCGGCCAGCGCCGTACCGCCCTTGGCGGTGCGGCCAGCGCCGTACCGCCCTTGGCGGTGGCCGACTCCTCACCCACCAGCAGCAGTCGGCCGAGCGGGCTGTCCATGGTCGTGTAGACCGTCATCGGTCGGTCCTTTCCGAGTTCTCGCAGCGTGTTCACCCTCAACAGTGCGCCCTGTGCCGGCTTCCGTCCGGCGGGATTCGGACACGGCGCTGAGGGGGTGGCCCGTCGACGCCGTACGGACGCGCTCGGCGGCGTCGGGCGGCCCGCTGGGGTCGCGCCAAGGCCGGAGCGGGCACACGATCGAAGTCGACCACTCCGCACGCCCCAGGAGTCCTGATGGTCTGGATCCCGCAGATCCCCGACCTCGTCGGCCGGCTCGGCGCCACCGAGCTCGCCGACGCCCTGCGCGACCCGGCGACGGCCACCGTACCCGTCGCCCTGGACGACCCGGAGGCCGGCCGGATCAGCGGCGTCGCCGTCCTGGCGGCCTGGCTGGCCGTGCAGGACACCTGGAGGGCGGAACGGAAGGCGGAGATCGAGGAGGTCGCCACCACGTTCGGCGAGGGGCGGGCCGTGGGGGAGTGGGTCGTCCATCTGGAGGGTGCGGAGGGCGAGCGCGTGGGACTGCCCGTGGCCGTCGCGGTGGACCTCGCCTCCGCGCTCCCGGTGCGGATCCACCACTCCCGCCTGCCGCTGCTCGGCCGGCACGCCGTGCGCCGTCCGATGGTGCCGCCGGACCCGTCGGCCCGCGCCTCCGGCGTGGCGGGCGCCTACCTGGCCGCCCTCGGCGCGGGGGACACCGCGGCGGCCGTCGCCGCCTTCGCGCCGGACGGGACCTTCCGGGGGCCGTCCGCCGACACGGACCGGTGTACCGGGACCGAGGAGCTGACCGGGCTCCACGACACGCTCTTCTCCGCGGGCGGCGGCATTCCGCTCTCGCTGTGCACCGTGATCGAGGACGACGAGAGCAGCGCGTTCGAGTACGTCGTCGACCGCTGGGGCGGTGCCGAGCTGCCCCCGCAGCCGGGCCTCGCGGTCTGCGTTCGCGGCGCCGATGGCCTGATCGCGTCGGCGCGGGTGTACGACGACGTGGAAGCACCCGTGGAGTAGGGCTGCCGGGCCCGTGCCGCGGGCAGGGTTCTGTTCTCGGATCTCCCCGCCCCACCCCCACCGGCACCGAGAGCAGGAGTGAGCATGCGGTACGTGAAGCTCGGTTCGACGGGTCTGGACGTCTCCCGGATCTGCCTTGGCTGCATGAGTTTCGGCCTGCCCGACCGGGGCGTCCACGCCTGGACCCTCGACGAGGAGGCCTCGCGCCCCCTGATCCGCCAGGCCCTGGAGTCCGGGATCACCTTCTTCGACACGGCCAACGTGTACTCGGACGGCACCAGTGAGGAGATCGTGGGGCGGGCGCTCGGCGCGTTCGCGCGCCGCGACGAGATCGTCATCGCCAGCAAGGTCAACGGCGCGATGCACGAGGGCCCCAACGGCCGTGGCCTGTCCCGCAAGGCGATCATGACGGAGATCGACAACAGTCTGCGCCGCCTCGGCACCGACTACATCGACCTCTACCAGATCCACCGCTTCGACCACCGCACCCCCGTCGAGGAGACGATGGAGGCGCTGCACGACGTGGTCAAGGCGGGCAAGGCCCGTTACATCGGCGCGAGTTCGATGTACGCGTGGGAGTTCTCCAAGGCCCAGTACACGGCCACGCTGCACGGCTGGACCCGCTTCGTCTCCATGCAGAACCACTACAACCTCCTCTACCGCGAGGAGGAGCGCGAGATGCTGCCGCTCTGCGCGGACCAGGGTGTCGGCGTCCTGCCGTGGAGCCCGCTCGCCCGAGGCCGGCTCACCCGTGACTGGGACACGGTCACCGAACGCAGCCGAGATGACGCGTTCGGCCGGAACCTGTACCAGGACGGCGACCGCGAGACCGCCCGGGCGGTCTCGCGCATCGCCGCCGAGCGCGGGGTGCCGCGCGCCAGGGTCGCGCTCGCCTGGCTGCTGGGGCGCGACACCGTGACCGCGCCCATCGTCGGCGCCACCAAGGCGGCGCACATCGAGGACGCGGTCGCCTCGCTCGACGTGGAGCTCTCGGACAAGGAGACCGAGGAGCTGGAACAGCCCTACACGCCCAGGGCGATCAGCGGTCACTGACATGGGTGAGCCGGTTGTCGCCGGGCGTGCGTCGCACCCGACGGCGCCCGCGACGGCCGACTCGGGCCGGACCAGGAATTACGTGCGGAATGACGCTCGGATGAGCGCGTGAGAGCGCTCCCATTGCGGAGACTTCGGGCGGAAGGGAGACCCGCGGGGTTTCCGAATTTCTTTTGGCGTGGCCCGGCTGACATTTGGTCAATATTCTCCGCCGGGCCGTATTAGGAGAAAATCCGGGATCACTTGTTCCGGCTCGCCGCCCTGTGCAAAGGTGGGCGTTGTCGGCGTGCAGACAATAGTGGCTTCGTTCTGCACGCGTGCGGCGCGCCCGCTCCCTCTCGCCCGAAAGGGCTGCCGGAGGTGGGCGTTCGTGACGCCGGCCCTCGTGGGCAGACCCTCCGGTTCCGACGGGCGGTCTACATACCCATTGGTATGGACTATTTGCCGCGCTGCCTTTGGAAGGAAAGCGGACGTGAATGACGGAACGCTGCCTCATTCGTCTGACCCCGACCGTGTGTTCGAGGTGTCGGATGAACGGCTCGCGGCCGAGCTGAAGAGGCAGGGCGGCGCAACCGCGAACTATCCGGTCGGGGAACTCCTGGACCGCCACTGGGAGGCCGTGTTCTCTTACGCGCGGCTGTGCACCGGCGGTGTACGTCCCGCCGGAATGCTCACCACCGCGTCATTCACGCGTCTGTTCGGGGATTCGCTGCACCAGGGCGGACCGAGCGCCGCCTGGCGCCCCCAGCTGCTCGTCACCGTCCGCCGCATAGCCGCCGAGTGGCTGACGGACCCGCGGCGCGAACTGCTCGATCCCGGGCTCCTGGCCGAAGCGGACCGCGCGGACCGGGCGGCGGCACGGCTGCTTCCCCCGGAGAACAGGCGCCTGATCTCGCGGGCGTTCCAGCGCCTGCCCGAGCCGGCCCGCTGCCTGCTGTGGCACGGAGAGGTGGAAGGCGAACAACCGGAGGTGCCCGCGGCCCTGTTGGGCATCTTCCCCGAGGACGCGGTCACCGAACTGGAGCGGGCCAGGGAGCGCCTGCGTCAGGGCTGTCTGGAGATCCACCACGAACTCGCCCCCAGCCAGGAGTGTCGCCGCTACCACCGCATGCTCGACGTGTCCTTCCGGCGCGGCGGTCTCGGCCTCGACCCCGACCTGCGGAACCACATGGACGCGTGCGGCCACTGCCGTTACGCGGCCGACCAGTTGAGCCAGTTCAACGGCGAACTCGCCGTCCCGCTCGCCGAGGCGGTGCTCGGCTGGGGCGCGCACGCCTATGTGGCCTCCCGTCAGGCGCGGGCCGCGGCAGCCGCCCACCCGGCCCACGAGCCGCACGGCGACGGGGCCGACGGAGACGCGGGCCGCACCGGGGGAGCGCCGGGTACCGACGGAGGTCCGGCCTTCGGGAGCGCCGACATCGTCGAGTTCCTGCCCGGCGCCGACGGCGCAGGCTCCCCGGGCTTTCCGCCGCCCACCGGGTCGGACGTCCGCCGGTCCACCGGCAACCCGACCCTGGGCCCTGAAGCGGCCGGACTCGGGACGGCCGGTCCGTCCGAACCGGGTGCCCCCGTGCCCGTCGGGGACGACCGGTCCCTCCGCCGCCGGGACGATCCGTCCTTCGGCCGTCCGGACGACCGGTCCTCCAGGCGTCGGGACGACCGGCCCTCCCGCCGTCGGGGCGCGTCCCGGTCCGGTGCCGGGTCCCGCTCCTCCGGTTCCGCGGGAGGCGGCGGGACTCGCGCCACCGGCGCGGCCGGAGGCGCCGAGACCGGGATCTCCGGCTCCGTGGCAGGCACCGAACCCGGCAGCTCCCGCTCCGCGGCGGGCGCCGGGACCCGTGCCTCCCGCAGAGCCGCCGAGCGCAGGGGGGCCAGGCGTTCGCCGGGGCGCCGCAATGTCACCGTCGCCGTGCTGACCCTCAGCGCGCTGATCATGATCCCGCTGGTCCTGTGGGTGTCCGACAACGATGCCGACGGCCGGCAGGACGCGGCCGACGGCGGCCGCTCCGCCGACGCGCCGAGCCGCAGCACGGACCCGTCGTGGGCCCGGACCGGAGAGACGAAGGACGGCACCGTGCGCGGCCGGCTGCGCAATGCCGCGACCGGCCGGTGCGTGGGCTTCGCCGGGACGACACCGGCGAGCGGTGCCGAGGCCCGGCTCGTCCCGTGCTCCTCGGAGTCGGCGACGGAATGGTCGTACGGGACGGACGGACTGCTGCGCGACGCGGACCACTCCGGTCTCTGTCTGGACTCGCACCTGAGCTATTCCGTCCAACTCGCCCCCTGTACCGGCTCGTCGCAGCCGGGGGCGAAGAACGTCCGCTACGACCTCACCCTCCAGGGCCTGCTCGTGCCGCGCTGGAACCCGGATCTGGCCCTCGTCCCGGCGGCGGCCAAGGGGGAGTCGGCGCTCGTCGTCAAACTCCGCGGGAACGAGCCGGTCCAGCACTGGACGTTCGAACCCTCGTCGCCCTCGCTCCAACTGGAAGTCGTCTACTGGGACTCCACGGACGGTGACGCGAAGGGCTCCGGCGCGGGGCGGCCGTCCGCTTCCGCGACACCATCCGCCGGCACCCGGACGCCCACCGCCACGACCGCGACTCCCGGCCAGGCCACGCCGTCCGCGCAGCCGTCCGACACCTCCTGCGCCTCGGTGTCCGCCTTCTGCCCGGGAGACGGGCTCAACGGCTCGCCCCGGGACGGCGGTTACGGCTCCGTCGGCTCCGGCGGGTACGGATCGCTCGGCGGAGGGGGCCACGGAAGCCGCCGGTGACGCGACGGGCTCCACGATCCCCCGAACGCGACGGGCTCTGGCGGTCCCCGCCTCAAGGGCGTTCGTCAGGATGCCGCGGCGCTGGAGGAAGCGGGGGTCGAGTCCGTCGAACCAGCCGTTCCCAGGAACTCGTCCCAGCCGCCGACCGGTGACTGCCCCGGTTCGAGCGTGCGCAACTTCCGCAGGACCGCGGGATCCTGGGCCTCCAGCCAGGTGACGAGCTGGCGGAAGGAGACCATGCGGACGTCGTCGTGCGCCGCCATCCGGGAGAGCGCCTCCTCGACGGCGTCCATGTAGATGCCGCCGTTCCAGCGCTCGAAGTGGTTGCCGATGAAGAGCGGGGCCCTGTTGCTCTCGTAGGCGCGCCGGAAGCCGCCGAGGTAGCTGTCGCGGGCCTGGACGCGCCAGGCGTCGTACCGGGTGCGGTCCCCGAGCGGATTGGCGCCTGACTGATTGGCCATCAGGTTGTAGTCCATCGACAGGACTTGGAAGGAGTGGCCGGGAAACGGGATGGACTGGAGCGGGAAGTCCCAGATCTTGGCGCCCCGTACCTTGGCGGGCCACATCTGGAGTCCGCCGGGCGAACTGGCGTCGTACTTCCAGCCCAGCGCGGCGGCGGTCGGCAGCAGATTCGCCTGACCCTCCAGACAGGGAGTGCGACCGCCGGTCAGCTCCTTCTCGTAGTCGAACGGGAGCGGTTCCAGGTCGGTGAAGCCGGTGTTGGTCCGCCACTCGGTGACGAACTTCTTCGCCTGCGCTATCTCGCTGCGCCACTCGGCGGGCGACCAGAGGCGGACCCCGTCCGTGCCGCAGAAGTGACCGTTGAAGTGGGTGCCGATCTCGTGCCCCTCCAGCCAGGCCGCGCGTATCTGCTGGAGGGTCGCGTGGATGTGCCGGTCGGAGAGATAACCGATGGCGGAGGCGCCGACGGGGTGCCGCGGCGGGTGGTACAGGTGCTTCTTCGACTCCGGCAGGGTGTAGATGCCGCTCAGGAAGAACGTCATCGACGCCCCGTGGTCGGCGGCGACCTTGCGGAACCGGGAGAACAGCTTGTTGCTCAGTTCGCCCGCGCCGTCCCAGGAGAAGACGACGAACTGAGGGGGCCGTTCGCCGGGCTTCAGCCGCTTCGCCTTCGGCTGCCTGGGCTGGGCCCCGGTGTCCGCCGTGGACCCGTCGCCGATCAGCTTGACCGGCCGGAGCCGCGCCGGGCCGTCGCCCCCGCTCCCCACGGACCAGTCCCTCGCCGAGCAGGCCGCCAGGGCTCCCAGCGCGCCCGCCGACGCCGTCGCGGCCAGTAGTCGCCTGCGTGAGACACCGCTCATCGCTCATCCCCCGATGTTCTTGGCACCGGCCCGGGTGCGGGGCCGGTGCCTTCGTCAGAACGACCCACCCCTCGCGGGGTGCGTCAAACGGTGGGATGCGTGAAATTCCGGAAAGGGTCGCAGGAAGCGGGACACGTTGCCGTTCTGTGACAAATCCCGCTGCGCGAGGGGTGGTTGGTGGGCAGAGGGGCGCGGCAGAGGGGCGCCCCCTGCCCGGCGCCGCGAGGCCCGGCGTACGGCCGGGCGTACGGCCGTACGGTCAGGGGGCGCTCCCGGGGCGGACGACCGTCAGGGAGACCGACGACGCGTTGCCGGACACGGGCACCTTGCCCTGGGTCCACGACACGGTGAGCGGGTCCCGCTCGTCCGGCGGTGTGACGATCAGCGAGGCGGGAGTCGCCGTGTTCGCCCCGCTGATCTCCGGGTTGGAGAAGGTCAGTCCGGACCACGCGCTGTGCCCGGGCGCGAGCACGACGGTCGTGGGTGTGCCCGGGGACCGCCGCGGGTCGGGCCCGAGCTGCTTGCCGGACGCGTCGACGAAGGCAGCGCCGGGGAATCCGCGCACGGTGCAGGCACGCTTGGACGTGTTCGTCAGGACGATCGGGAAGTTCTCCTGACCCGCTCCGGGGTCGTTGCGGCCGACGGAGGCGCGCAGTTCCGAGGTGTGGCAGCGCCCGCCGCCCGCGGCGCTCCCCGCGGAGGCCGAGGCGGATCCGCTCCCCGTCCCCGCGCCTGTCCCGGTTCCCGTCTTCTCCGACGGGGCGGCGCTCGTGGACGGATCGGCCGTCTCGCTGGAACCCCCCGTCGAATTCGTGCTCGCGCTCGCGCTCGTGCCGCCGGACGCCGGTCCGGCCGTGCCGGGAAGAGTCTTCGGCGAGCCCTGCGGGGTGCCGTTGCCGCAGGCGGTCAGCAGGCTCAGCAGGGCGACACCCGCGAGCAGCGCGGCCCGCCGGGCCGCGGGTGTCGCGCGGTGCGCGGACCCCGTGCCGGTCCGGTCCGTGTCCGCCGCCGGTTGCGGGAAGGTCGACATGTCACCACTCCTTGCGAATCTCCGTACGAGCTCATCGCACATGCGCGAGGCGCGTCGCGCCCCGTCATTCCTCTTGGATGCGTCCGAGGGCCGAAAAGTTCGCGGGATCGCCGACGGGTTCCGGCGGGACCGCGCGTCCAGGATCAGGCCTTGAGGCGTACGGAGCCGATGACACCGTCGGCCGTGTCGTCGGCGCCGCTCTCCTGGCGGATCTGGACGTACACCTGGGACCGAGTGCCGGTCCCCGTCGCGGTCAGCGCGGCCTCGGTGAGGCGGCCGTCCTCGCCGGGACAGCCGTCCCAGGTCCGTATCAGCCCGTGCCAGCGCGCGCCGGCATAGGAGTGGCTTCCGGCGTAGTGGCAGCCCGGGTGCGTGATGGCGCGGACCGCGCCGGTCACGTCGCCGTGTTCGCTGATGCCGACGAAGGCCCCGTCGACACCGGCGCGGAGGTCCGGCCAGCGAGCCAGTCGGTTCGCGACGACGAGGCCGGGCTCCGTGCCGTCCTTGAGTCCCAGCGATCGCGGATTCCATCCCGAGTCGCGTACCTGACCGCCCCAGGCGGCCGGTACCTCCACCGTGATCCGGCCCGTGCCGTCCTCGACCGCGAGGGTCCTCGCGGCGGCGGGCCCGTGCTCCAGCAGTACGGCGCCGACGCCGACGGAGCAGGCCACGGCGACGCCGGTCACCGCGAGGATCGTGGCGCGCCGGGGTCGCAGGGGTCGCCCGGGGGGCCGGGGCCGCCCGTTCCGCCGGGACGTGGGGACACCTTCGTCCTCGGCCGCCCCGGCCAGCCGTTCGAGCTCCGCGGCGAAGGCTTCCGCGCTCGGCCAGCGCCGCTCCCGGTCGGGTTCCAGGGCGCGCAGCAGCGCCCGTCCGACGTCGGGGCCGATGTCCGTACGGAGCCGGTCGGGGCGTTCGACCTCGCCCGGCGGGCCCGGGACCGAACCGGTGACGAGGTGGTGGCCGAGCGCGCCCAGGCTGTACACGTCGGCCCGCGCGTCGATGCCGGATCCGGGCCTGGCCTGCTCGGGCGGGGTGTAGCCGGCCGAGCCCGCCGCGATTGTGAGTCCGGAGGCCTGGGCCAGACTCTTGGCGAGGCCGAGGTCGGCCAGCAGCACCCGGTCGGGTCCGCCGGGTGTGGTGCGCAGGAGCACGTTGGACGGCTTGATGTCGCGGTGCACGATCCCGGCCGCGTGCAGCGCCGCGGCGGCCCGCGCCGCCCGTGCCGTCAGGCGCAGCGCCTCGGCGACGGGCAGCGGCCCGGCGTCGATCCGGTCGGCGAGGGTGCCCCCGTCGGCGTACTCCATGACGAAGTAGGGTCTGCCGTCCGGCAGTTCACCGATGTCGTAGACCTGGACGACCCTGTTGGAGTCGGCCTTGCGCAGCAGTCGGGCCTCGGAGAGGAAGCGTTCCCTGATGTCCAGGCGGTCGACCCAGTTCTCGGTGAGCACCTTGACCGCGACGGCCGCGTCGAGAACGTCGTCGTGGGCGAGCCAGACCACGCCGAAACCGCCCGCGCCCAGGCGCCGTTCGAGGCGGTAACGGCCGATCCGCTCCAGCGAGTGCATGCGACTATCATGCCTGGCCTCTGGTCGGCATCGAGGGGAGTGCCAGGTGGGCGACGCGGCGGAGACCGAGGAACTCGCGCGGCGGGCCGCGGCCGGCGACCGGCCGGCACTCGACGTCCTGCTCCGGCAGGTCCGGCCCGAGGTCGTCCGCCGGTGCGCGCGCTTCCTCCCCTGCCGTGAGGACGCCGAGGAGGCGGCCCAGGACGTGCTGCTCCAAGTCGCGCGCAGCATAACGGCGTTCGAGGGGCGCAGCCGGTTCAGTACCTGGCTGTACACGGTGGTCGCCAACTGTGCCCGCCAGAAGTACCGCGAGTTGAAGCGGCGGGCCGCCGAGCGGCCGGAGGCCATCGACGCCGCGTGGTACGTCGATCCGCGGACGACGAGTGTCATCGCGGGTTCCCGGGTCGACCTGCTGGAGGCCTTGGAGCGACTGGAGCGCGAACACCCGCATCTGGTGGCGCCGTTGGTCTACCGGGACATCTGCCAGCTCGAGTACGCGGAGGCCGCCGAGCGCGTCGGCGTTCCGCTCGGCACGCTCAAGTCCCGTCTGCACGAGGCACGCAAGAGGGTCAGGCCGTGGCTGTCGGACGCCTCCTGACCCTTTCCCGCCGGATCCGGAGAACCCGGCGGGAACGGGTCAGACGCGCCCATGGCCCGGTCAGCGCCGGGTGTAGATGAAGCCGATCTTGTCGACCTCGTCCCCCGCGCGGCCGTGGAAGCCGGCGATCTGCCGGCCGCTCGGCGCGGTGCGGGTCACGCAGTCCGATGTCGTCGTGCCTCCGGCCAGGCTCCGGCCGAGATTCGTGGTGAACTTCGCGTAGAAGATGCGGGTATGACCGTCCTTCACTCCCTCGCAGAGCTGCGCGGAGGTGACGTACTCGCCGCTGCCGAGCGTCAGTGAGGCGGCGGTGCCGCCGGTGCCGCCGTGCGTCAGCGTGGTGCCGTCGCTCAGGGTCAGCCCCAGCCGGTCGACCCGTGAGCCGCTGCCGATGGACACCACGGACGCGCGGGCGCCGGCCGGTACCCGGACGATGTCGTTGAAGTGGTCGCCGTGCGGCCCGCCGAACTGGTCGCTGAGCTGGAAGGCGCTGTCGCGGGACCAGGTGAACGACGCGGTGATCGGGTCGTGGTCGGAGAGCATGAGGCCGTCGGAGGTCAGGAAGCGTGTGTGTTCGTTGTGGTAGCTCGTCGCGTTGAGTGCGACCGACTTGCTGCCGCGGTAGAGGATCTTGTCGACGACCTCGCAGGTGTCGGGCACGGTGGTGCCGCTCTGGTCGCAGACGAGGGCGTCGCTTCCCTTGGCCGGCGCGGTGCCGCCGCGGACGAGCTGGACCCAGGCGTCCGCCAGTCCGTTGGCGGCGGCGAACTCCGCGATGGTGTCGCCGGACCGGGTGTAGCGGGTGTTCGTGTCGCCCATGACGACGACGGCGTTGCCCGCGGAACGGCTGTTGATGAACGCGGTGAGTTGAGCGAGGTTGTCGGCTCGCGAGGCGAGGTCGCCAGCAGTGGTGCCCGCGTTCGTGTGCACGTTGTAGAAGTCGACGTAGACGCCGTCGGCGAGGCGTTCGCGCGTGAAGGTGAAGCCCTTGGGCGTGAGGCAGTCGCCGGAGTCGAGCTGGCAGGAGTTCCAGCCGACCCGCTCGAAGTCGTCGGTGTCGTACGCGATCTTCGAAAGGGTGTTGAGTCCGCTGCCGATGCCCGCGCCACCACTGGTGGGGGTGCGGTAGGCGTGCGCCGTGTCCGCCGCGTACAGGGCCGCGTGGTAGTTGAAGTCCTCCTCGACGTGGACGATGTCGTAGGGGGCGATGAGTCCTCCGATCGCCGTGGTCGCGCTCTGGCGGGGTGTCGGCGCGCTGGAGATGCCTTCCGGCAACCCGGCGACGTTGTAACTGAGCACGTTGAAGGTGCCGGAGTCGGCTGCCGTGGCGGGGGACGCGGCCGCGGTGAGTCCGCCGAGCGCGGCGGCTGCCGCGGCCGCACCGGCGAGAAGTCTGCGGAGAGGGGACATCGGGGGTGTCTCCAGGGGACGAGGGGACGTCAAGAACCGACCGAGAAGGTGGCGTCGGCCTTGTCTGTGGTGGTGGAGATCGGATCGATGCGCAGCACGAAGTTCGCGTGCCTGAGGTAACGGTCCGGGTAGTTGGAGGAGCGGAAGGATGACCACGACGTGTCGGCCAGGCCCGTCGTACGGTGGAAGGTGGCGTCCTGCGCGAACGTCGTGGTCCCGTCGTCGGCGTCGAGTGCCATCTGGTAATTGCTGTGCCGCAGGTAGCGCGTCGGATGGTTGACCGACCGGAACGAGACGCCGGCCGTGTCGGCGAGTCCGGGCACCAGCGTCCACTGCGCGTCCGCGTACGGATCGAACGGGTACGCGTCGATCCGGCCGACGTAGTTGGAGTGCCGGACGTAACGCGCCGGATAGTTGTAGGACTTGAGCCGGTTCCAGGCGGGGGCGCCCCACGTGGCGAGGAGGTTGCCGTACTCCGTCGTGGTGATCGGCTGGATGCTCGCGTGCTTGGAGTTCAGCGGCTGGGTGTAAAGCCGCTGGTCGACCGCCGTCCAGGTGCCGCTCGCGAGATCGGCCGACTGCCAGGCGTAGAACACCCCGTTGGGCGTGTAGGTGTCGCCCCAGAGGTAATAGGTACCCGTCGACTGGGACTTGACGAGGATCGGTGCCTCGGTGCCGCCGTGGGAGACCGGTGTGCTGAACACCGTGAAGCTGCCCGGGTTCAGAGACGTCGACCGGGCGCCCACCAGCGTCTGGTCCTTCTTGAAATACAGGTAGTTCACGCCGCCGACGCCCACGGCCAGGTCCCCGTCGATCACGTCGTAGCCGGGGTCGAAGAAGACCTGCGCGGCCGACGCGGTCACGAAGTCGGTCGTGTAGTTGACCATGATGACGTTGTGGCCGGTGGAGTCGACCGCGGAGTAGATGATCCCGTACTGGCCCCGCCCCGCGTCCCAGTAGGCCTCGGGTGCCCAGCTGTGGGTGGCCATGTCGTGCAGTTTCAGGCGCCGGTAGCCGCTGAAGGACCGCAGATCTGCGGAGTCCCAGACGTGGACGTACTGGCTCTGCAGACTCCAGTCCGTGCCCTTGAGGTCGGTGGCGAGCACCACGAAGGTGCCGTCCTGTCTGCGCAGGATGAACGGATCGCGCAGGCCGCCGGTGCCGCCGGTCGGTGTCACGACCGGGTTGTTCTGGTTCAGCGGTGTCCACTGGAGCGCGTCGGCGCTGACGGCCAGATGCAGGCCGTAGTCCGCTCCGTCGCCGTTCGGGGACTCGGTGAAGTAGCCCATCACATAGGCGGTCGCGGCCGCGGCGCGGGCGTCCGGGGCGCCGAGGGCGAAGGCGGCGGTGAGGCCGGCCATCGCGCCCAGCGCGACCCGCCGGGAGGGCTGAGCGTGCCTGTCGTTCATGCCGGTCTCCTCGGTGGAGGGGCGGCGGTGGAGGTGTCCCTCCCCTCGGCCGACACCCCGTTCGACATACCGAATGCCGTGCGACATGCTGTGCAGGGCAATACGGTAGGGGCCCGCCAGTGATGTGAACAGAGCTTGTAGAGACGGAAGTTGAGCGTGTTCACGCCTCTTCGCGGTCCCGGGGCAGGGGGTTGTGGTCCGGCTGCTGCCGGAGGTGTTGTCGGAGCCGCTGTCTAGGCTGGTCCGCGTGAAGGAACAGAGCAGCAGACCTCTCGCCGTGTTCGATCTGGACGGCACGCTCGCGGACACCGCACACCGGCAGCGGTTCCTGGAGCGCGCGCCGCGGGACTGGGACGCGTTCTTCGCGGCGGCGCCTCATGATCCGCCGCTCGCGGAGGGCGTCGCGCTCGCGCTGAGCAGCGCGCGGGACTGCGAGGTGGTCTATCTGACCGGCCGCCCCGAGCGATGCCGGCGGGCGACGGTGGAATGGCTGGCCGAGCACGGCCTGCCCGAGGGGCGCATCTGGATGCGGCGCAACGACGACCGCAGGCCCGCCCGCCGCACCAAGCTGGAGATCCTTCGCCGGCTGGCCCGCGACCGGGAGATCCGCGTCCTCGTCGACGACGACGAATTCGTGTGCGAGGAGGCGGAGCGGGCCGGCTTCACGGTCGTACGGGCACGGTGGGCGGCCGCGTCGGCGGCACTGAAGGACGCGCAGGAGCGGGAGGGGCGGACCTGAGGGGATTTCCCGGCGGGCGGGGCCCGGGGGGATGCCCGGGCGTGGGGGAGATCCGAGAGCTCCCCCGCGGGCGGACCTGAGGGGGATTCCCGGGGGCCGGGGCGGACCCGTGGGGCGCGGGTCGGGTCAGTCGGCGTCCTCCAGCCGGAATCCGAGCTTCAGGCCGACCTGGTAGTGCTCGATCCGCCCGTTCTCGATCTGCCCCCTGACCTGGGTGACCTCGAACCAGTCGAGGTTGCGCAGGGTCTGCGAGGCCCGGGTGACCCCATTGCGGATGGCCTGGTCGACGCCTTCGTGAGAGGTCCCGACGATCTCGGTGACCCGGTAGGTGTGCTCGGACATGCGGCTGCTCCTCTCCGCCGTGGCGTGAGTGCCTGGCGTGATTCCACGGTGCCCCACCGGGTGGCGCTCCGCGAGACGGCGGGGGTGTGGAGGGTGACGCGGGGCGCTGGAGCCGGGTGACGCCGGTGCCGGGGCGAGCGTACGCACGGGCGTGGGGTGGGTGCCGGCTTGAGCGCACGCACGGCGTGGGGCCGCTGCCGACGTGAGGGCCGGTGACGGCGTGGCCACTGGCACCGACAGGAGCCTCACGCCGGGCCGAGCCGGGACGGGGCCGCTGCCGGTC
The DNA here is from genome assembly GCF_044763015.1 of Streptomyces sp. NPDC096324. Taxonomy (NCBI): domain Bacteria; kingdom Bacillati; phylum Actinomycetota; class Actinomycetes; order Kitasatosporales; family Streptomycetaceae; genus Streptomyces; species Streptomyces sp. NPDC096324. Next base: position 72,427 of record NZ_JBIWFK010000008.1, read on the forward strand.
CTGGCCGCCGGTCGGTGTGTTTGAGTGATGCGTGGCAAAGGCCCACCTCATCGCTCATGCCGCACTCCTCGGAAGGAACCGGACATCGTGCACGTACTGATCCTCGGTGGTACGACCGAGGCTCGTCGGCTGGCCGAGAACCTGGCGGCGGGGAGGCGGGAGGACCTCAGGGTGACGAGCTCGCTTGCCGGACGGGTGAGCGCACCACGACTGCCGCCCGGCGAGGTGCGGATGGGCGGTTTCGGCGGTGCGGAGGGCCTGGCGCGATGGCTCGGCGAGCAGGCGGTGGACGCCGTGGTGGACGCCACGCACCCCTTCGCAGAAACGATCAGTTCGAACGCGGCATCGGCCGCGGCCACCACAGGCGTTCCCCTGCTCGCCCTGAGGCGCCCCGGCTGGGTCCCGGGACCGGGCGACGTCTGGCACGAGACCGGTTCCCTGGAGGAGGCCGCCGGACTCCTGCCCTCACTGGGCCGCAGGGTGTTCCTCACGACGGGCCGGCTGGGTCTGTCGGCCTTCGCGGCTCTGGAGGACCTGTGGTTCCTCGTCCGCTCCGTGGACGCGCCGCAGGCCCCGGCCCCGGCCCGCATCGAGGTGCTGCTCGACCGGGGCCCCTTCACGCTCCAGGGAGAACGGGAACTGCTCCGGCGCCACGCCATCGACGTACTGGTGACGAAGGACAGCGGAGGCGAGGCCACCGCCCCGAAACTGACGGCGGCGCGGGAGGCGGGCGTGCCGGTGGTCGTGATCCGCAGACCACCGGTACCCACCGGAATCCCGGTCGCACCCGACCCGGAGGCGGCGGCCGCCTGGCTGGACGACCGGATCCACCGGGGCGCGTCCCCGGACATCGATTGAGTCCGACGTGCCTGCGCCCGGCCGACCCACTCGCCCGGGTGCTCTCATTCCTCGGCAACCTTCCCCGGGCGCGTCCCACGCGCCCGGGGACGCGAAGAGCGCGGCCGCGGATTCCCCTTCCGGCACGGTGCAGGGCTGGAGCCGACCCGGATCAGTAGGTCAGTGCGTCCTCGGCGGTGCCGAAGAAGCTGGTGACCTGGCCGTCGTTGACCGTGACGGGGCCATCGTTGATCGGCACGGTCGTCGGATCCTCGGAAGCGGCGAGTGCCACTTCCATTTTGTCGGCGCTCTTGCCGCCTGCGGTGTCGGCGCGCGAGAACAGGATCCCGGCGTACGCGTTCTGGCCGGGCTTCAGAATCCAGTCCTTGCCGTCAGGGCCCATGTGTTCGGCGGCGCCGTCGAGCCCCGGAATCGTGATCACCAGGTCGTTCGCCGACAGCAGGCAGGGGTCGCTGCCCTTGTTGCTCGCGGTCAGCAAGGCGTGGTTGACGGGCCTGGACGCCACGGTGACGTTGTAGCTCAGGTCGGCCGTCTCGCACATGCCCACGCCTCCGTCCTGGCCGTCGTCGGACCCGGGCTTCGACGGTGACGGGGTGCTGGGGCTGTCGGAGGATTTCCCGCTCCCGCTCCCGCTCCCGCTCCCGCTGCCGCTGTCACTCGGGTCGGCCGACGAGGGCGTGTCAGTGCTCTCGTCCGCACGCGTGGCAGAAGGGCTCGCGTGGGTTCCCGGGGCGGCCGCGTCGTTCTCGGCGTCGCCGTTGCATGCGGTCAGGGTCGCCAGGATGCCGAGCGACAGAGCGGCGAGCGCGGCGGTGGTACGGCGTGAACGAGCTGTGTGAGCCATGAGAAGTCCCCCGGGATTCGGAATGTCCCGGTGATAGTGCCTCATGGGAGTGAGGCTGCCGTCTGATCACACAGAGAGGGAGCGATCTCTGAACAGGCTCGTGACAATGTGACGGTGACCGGGGCGACGGAGGACACGCGCGCCTCCCGCCGGTACTGGGAACCGGCAGCTCAGATGTCAGATCCGGCTGGAACACTGCGGACGTGAATCACACGACCCCCACGCGACCTTGGGATGCTTCCGCCGACACCCTGCCGTCCAGGGCACGCGCAGAACTCACCGGTACCAATGGGGAGGAGCTGCCGCACGTCTGCGCGGGCCGGCACAGCGTGCCCGACACGCGGAGCGTTCTCGCCGCGACGCTCGCTGCCGACCCAGGAGACCGGGTGAGGGCCGTGGGCTACCTGTACCGGCTGCTTCTCAATCGTGGGCGTGTGTTCCCGGCGACGGCCCCTGCCGCGCTGATCATCGCCACCCTGCTCGACGATCCACGCACCCTCGCCGCGGCGCGATGGGAGCGCAGGGCGGGCGAGCGGCCACTGCGCGCCGAACTGCTGAACTGGGTGGCCGCGTTCGCGGACCTCGCCCGTCTGGACGCCACGGAGCAGCTTGGGACACCGCAGGACGTGGCCGCGACACGGGCAGCGCGAGTGGCGCTCCACTCCCGAGTCGCGCCCTTCTGCGAGAACGACGATCCCCAGGTGAGGGAGGCCGCCGTCGCCGCCACCGCCCTGCTGCTCGCCGATCCGCTGCTCGCCTCGTCCATACCGCGCCACGCGCCGCTCGTTCGCACCGTCCTGGCCACGAGTGCGGACTCCTCCTACCGATGGATCGCCCGGGAGCGCCTGGCGGCATGGGGCGAGGACGTCGAGGGCCTCGTCGCGGCAGAGGACGAACGCCGCGCAACCCTGGCCAAGGCAGGCGGGGTGGCCGAGGATCCGTGGGACGAAGGCCAGGAGGCGGCGATGAGATGGCTGGCCGAGCAGCCGGTCGACACCGCGGCCGAGGAACTGCCCGGACGCCGGCACCCGGATTGGACCGCGACTGAGCCTGCGCTCCTGTCTGATCCTGCGGCCCCGTCTGAGCCTGCGCCCGAGGAACCCGTCGCTGTCCCGGGAAGCCGGCCGGGACATCAGGGGCCGTGGCGGATCGCGCGGGGCGAGGAGCGCGCAGAGTGGACGTTCACGCCCTTCGTCGGAGTCGGCCCGCTGCACTTCGGCATGACGCTGGAGGAGATCATCGATGCCCTGGACGAGCAGCCGACCGTGACGTCCCACTCCCACGATGGTGGCCGGCAGCAGCTTGTCCACGCCGACTTCGCCGCCACCGGAATCAGAGTCCTTTTCGGCGACGACCGCCTGGGATGCGTGGCCGTGAACGCGCTCGACGGCCCCCAAGTGAGACTCGACGACGTGCCGTTGACCGGCTGCGTGCCGTCCCGGCTGGGGGACTGGCTTCTCCACCGCACCGCGCGGCCGTCCTTCAGCGTCGCAGGTGACCCGATCTGCACCGACCTCGGCCTGGCGATCCGTTCCCAGTGGGCCGGCGACATCATGCTGACCCGACCACTCTTCCTGCTGCACGAATGGCGCGACCTCTGGCACTCGCTGCCCCAAGAGGAATGGAACTTCGCGTAGTGGCGCGCACATCCACTGACAACGGCCCCGACGCCGAAATCCCCACGCCACAGCGCGCTCGAAACATGACCGCCGTTGACGGCACGTCACGGTCCACACCCGCCAGGTGTCCGCGAAACTCCGATCGGCCGCGGATCCGGTCGGGCCCCGGGGCGCGGGGCCGAATCCGGTGGACTGCCCGACCGGACCGATGGCATGGTCATCGATCGTGACGAAGCACGGTTTCCTGGCATTGGCGCCGCAGTACACCACGACCTCCGAGCTGCTCTCGACGTCGGCACGTCGGCGGGGCATGGACGTCGAAGTCCTCCCCACCCAGGGCGGCGCGGGCACCGCTGCGGGGAGACGCGGCGGCCACTACTACGGCGGCCCCGTCTTCGCGGCAGGTGTCGTGGACGAACTCGAGCTCGCGCTCCTGGAGCCCTCCGACGACTGGCTGGTCACCGTGCCCCCCGCGTACACCGGACGCCATATCGCCATGGCGACCCTGGGCGAGGCCCGTCACCTGACCCGACCGGCCTTCGTCAAGCCGCCGACCGACAAGAGCTTCCCGGCCGCTGTCTACGCCGACGGTGGCCGGCTCCCGAGGGGACCCGAGCTGCCGCCCGAGGTCCCGGTGCAGATCAGCGATGTGGTGACCTGGGCGACGGAGTTCCGACTCTTCGTCCTGGACGGCGAGGTCCGCACGGGTTCGCAGTACGCCACCTTCGGCCATCTCGACGCCCGGCCCCTCGACGGCCACCGCCACGAGGACGCCGTCCTGGCGTTCGCGAAGGATTTTCTGGCCGACTGCGGCGACGGTCTGCCCAGCGCAGTGGTGGTGGACGTCGGGCTCCTGACCCCACCCGAGCACGGCGTCGCCGATCAATGGGCGGTGGTCGAGGCGAACATGGCGTGGTTCAGCAACACCTACGCCGCCGACCCCCACCGGGCCCTGGACGTCGTCCTGCGGGCCGCCGGCCCGCGTACCCGGACGGCGGCCCACGACCGCCGCTTCTGTCGCACCCCCGAGACCACTCGTCCCACCGGCTGAGGAGCGGCAGGCAGGGACTTGGGCGTCCAGCCGTGACAGGCGAAGCGGACGAAGTGACCGCGATCGGCAGCCGCAGGCGCCCCCAGTCCCCACCCCGCAAGCACGAGACCTCGATTCGCCACGTGCCGGCCCCTGGCGAGTCCGGGCGACCGGAGGATCTCGAACCTGTGGTCCTCGCCTGGGGACCGGAGTTCGCCAAGGCGCTGGGGTGCCTGGCCGACTCGAAGGACGCCGACGTCTCCCTCGTGGTCGTCCAAGAGATCAGCGACCCGGAGGACCCGCAGCTGAAGGGGCATCTTGCTGAGCGCGGCCCTGCTGGCCTGGCCGGCCCGGGCCGGAGCGTCGCTGGACATCGACCAGTACGTGTATCTCGACTGAGCCGACCGCAGGGGCGGAAGCCGGCCCTGGCCAAGCCGTGCCAGCAGCCGATGATCTGGCCGGGCCGACTGCCGTACGTCGGCCCGGGGAGCCCATACAAAACAGTAGTCGCGAGCTTCTCGACAGGTCATGATCGGTCCATGGAGGAGTACACGTGGCCAGGGCGTCGCCCCGAGGTGCCGGGGCTGTCGGCGGATGAGGTTTGGGCGGCGACGATTGCCGCACTTCCGGTTGGGGCCTCTGTCGTGGGAGAGGTGATCGGGCGTCAGCCATTCGGCGTGTTCATCCGGTTCGACGGCCTTCCGGGAGCCGTGGGGTTGGCCGAGATCATTGCCATGCCCGAAGGGATGGGACTGCCCGTTCTAGGAGCACGCATCCGCGGTGAGGTGGTCGACCACGTCGAGCACAACCGCCAGGTGAGAGTTCGGCTGCACGAGGCGGGGACAGCGATTGGGTGATCACGTCTGTGATGTCCTTGGCGGCGGGGGCTCGGGCCAGTGTGCGGCGCATGACCAGTGACATCCCGGCATGTCCCGAGTGCGGCCGGCTCTTGAAGTCCGGCGGCCTCGTGCTCTGCGTGCGCGAGGACGATGGCCGGCGGACCTGCCGATCGCTGTGGAAGTGTGCCGGTCGGCACGTCTGGTGGAACTGGACGGATCGGCCGGGCGACCCCCTGGAGATCTGCCCAGTCCCGCAGTTGTTCCGGTGACATCCAACGCTGACATCAACGACCACGAACAGCGACCCTCAACTCTCCATCCACCGGACGGTGCCGTTCTTCACCGATTCCGGGCACGCGCCCACTGGCGACATGGAATCAAGGGTGAAATGACGAGGACTTCAAGGTCTCCCTTTTCGGCGGGCCCCTTGAAGTCCTCGTCATCTTCAACGCAGCGATCGGCGCTCATCCACACGGCGGGGTGGGACTCCCAAGAACACGCCGGGCTCCGCGGAACCGTAGAAGATGTTGAACGTCTCCAGCCGGTAGGACCATTCACCGCCACACCTTCCGACGAACCGGTAGTTGATCTGCCACTGAAGCCACTCACCTGGAGCCAGGCGAACGGCGGGTGGGCGTCGGTTGCGTCGAGGCATGCCGAACATGGTCACTTCCGGTGGGTCCGCGCGCAGCAACCCATCCATCTCGCGAAGGACTGTGCCGGGATTCAGTAGATCCCGCACCTGCATGCGAGGCACGAAGGATTCGGACTCGCACATGGAGACCTCGTGCAGAGCAGAATTCAACCCCGGAGGCAACAAGAGGGCCGTGGGAGCGGCGTTCCTCCGGGCAGCTTCAGTACCGCCCCGCGACTTCTTGGTCCACGACGTAAGCACCCGCTGAACGACAGCATCCATGGGCCCGATCATGAGGCAGGACATCCCGCCGGGGCCACAGGAATACCTGCCCTCCCGGAACCGTCATCCGCAGGGCGAGCCGAGGCGCACTACGAGATCCATATCAATCATTGGCAGGCGTATCTGCTCCCTGTGGCGGACTCGGCAGGTTGTGCCACGCGTGGCAGCACCCCTCGGTGCAGTACAGCGTCCGCCTGCGGGTGTCGGCGATGGTGAAGAGGGCGACGAGAAGGCGGAATGACCTGGTGAGTTCGTAGGTCGGGAGCTGGTCCATTCCGAAGCGCCACTTCGTGAGCATCACCGCCGGCGTATGCGTCGGGCGAATGCCGGAACGCGCGATGCTCTCCGGCACGTCGTCCTCGCGAGCGCGGGCCTGCTGGCAGAACAGCACCACCGCGTGCAAGACCTTCCGTTGGTCGTCCTCCGAGAGGCCCTCGAACCAGTCGACACCCTCGGACGTTGGCCTGAGTCCCTGCGCGAGCTCGTTCAGGAGCACCTCGTGCGCGTACAGCACCGGCGTTCACCCCCGTGGTTTTCTCGGCTACTCCTGCTCGCTCGCCATCGCGTTGATCGCCGCCGCCGCCATCGCGCTGCCGCCTCGGCGGCCCCGTACGATCAAGTGGTCCAGGGCGGAGGGGTGTTCGGCCAGGGCCGCCTTCGATTCCGCGGCGCCTACGAAGCCGACCGGGACGCCGATCACCGCTGCGGGGCGGGGGGCGCCCTCCTCCATCAGTTCCAGGAGGCGGAAGAGGGCCGTGGGGGCGTTGCCGACGGCCACCACGGCGCCGTCCAGGTGGTCGCGCCACAGTTCCAGGGCGGCCGCGCTGCGCGTGGTGCCCAGTTTTGCCGCCAGGTCCGGCACCGACGGGTCGGAGAGGGTGCAGATCACCTCGTTGTCCGCGGGCAGCCGCTTGCGCGTGATGCCGCTCGCGACCATGGAGACGTCGCAGAGGATGGGTGCGCCCGAGCGCAGGGCCTCGCGGGCGCGGGCCACCACCTGGGGCGTGTACGCGAGATCGTCGACCAGGTCCACCATGCCGCAGGCGTGGATCATCCTGACCGCGACCTGGCTGACGTCGGCGGGCAGGGCCGCGAGGTCCGCCTCCGCGCGGATGGTGGCAAAGGACTCGCGGTAGATGGCCGCGCCGTCCTTCTCGTAGTCGAACACAGTCTTCTCGCTCATCCGTTGACGTCGTTCCGGGCGCGAGCATACCGATCATGACCCGGACGGCGATTCGGGCAAGGCCGGTCAGGCTGGTACGGCGTCCGGTGCGCGGGCGGAAGACGGGGCGTGGGCCGGGACCACCGGCCCACACCCCACGCCCCGGTCATGCTCCGAGCGCCGGCCCCGCTCCGGGAAGGCGCGGTCCTACGGTGAGTTCTCCACCGCCTCGCTCAGCGACAGCGCGAACCGGCCCTCCGCGTCCGTCCACCAGTGGGAGAGGCCGAAGCCCGCCGCGGCCAGTTCACCGCGGACGCCGTCCTCGCGGAACTTCGCCGAGATCTCGGTGCGGATCTCCTCGCCTTCCGCGAGGTGCACCGCCAGATCCAGGGCCGGGACCTTCACGGTCTGGGTGACGCGCGACCGCAGCCGCATCTCGATCCACTCGTTCTCGGTGTCCCAGAGCGCCACGTGCTCGAACGCGTCGAGGTCGAAGTCGGCGCCGAGTTCGCGGTTGACGACGCTCAGGACGTTCTTGTTGAACGCTGCCGTGACCCCGACCGCGTCGTCGTAGGCGGTGACGAGCACCGATGTGTCCTTGACCAGGTCGGTGCCGAGCAGCAGGGTGTCGCCGGGCGACAGCAGGGACCGTACGGACCTCAGGAACGTCGCGCGCTCGGCGGGCAGCAGATTGCCGATCGTGCCGCCGAGGAAGGCCACCAGCCGCGGTCCGGGGGTGTCCGGGAGCGTGAGACCGCCGGTGAAGTCGGCGATCAGCGCGTGGACGTCCAGGCCGGGGCGCTCGGCGATCAGCGCGTGACCGGCCTGGGTGAGCGCGCTCTCGCTGACGTCCACGGGCACGTACGTGTGCAGGTCCGGCATCGCGTCCAGCAGATGGCGGGTCTTCTCCGAGGATCCCGAACCCAGCTCGACGAGCGTGCGCGCACCGCTCGCCGCGGCGATCTCGGCGGCCCGCGCCAGCAGGATCTCGCGTTCCGCGCGCGTCGGGTAGTACTCGGGGAGTTCGGTGATCTTCTCGAACAGCGCGCTGCCGTGGGCGTCGTAGAACCACTTCGGCGGCAGCGTCTTGGGCAGGTGTCCGAGGCCGAGCAGGACATCGGCGCGCAGTGCCGCGTCCGTGGCGTCCTCGGGAAGGGTGCGGGTCAACAGGAACGGACTCACGTACGGGGCTCCTTGCGCTGTGCGGATGCCATGTCCTCGCTCATGTCCTTGAGCGGGGTGAGCAGTACCTCGGTGTGGTTCGCGGTGAGCAGGGTGCGGTCGGGGACCTCCCGCCAGAGCGGGTCGTCGTCGTACGGCTCGGAGGCCACGAGGGTGCGGCCGGGCTCGGTCAGGTACCAGAGGGTGTCGCCCCAGGCGGTCGCGGTGATCGTCCCGCCGTTGGTGAGCAGCAGGTTGAGCCGCGATCCGGGGGCCGCCTCGGCGACCTCCAGGACGGTGTCGGCCAGTGCCTGGCCCTCCTCGTCACCGGCACGCAGCCGGCGCAGGACCAGGGCCCACACGAACGCCGAGTCGCACCGGGCCTCCAGCGACAGCAACTCGGCCGGAGGCAGGCCCGCCACGAGCGGGGCGAGACTGCCGGGCCAGCCGCGGACGGCGCCGTTGTGGCTGAACAGCCAGGGGCCCGCGGCGAACGGCGCCGCCGCGGCCTCACCGTCGGCGCCCGCCACGGTCGCGTCCCGCACCGCGGCGAGCAGCGCCCGTGTCCCGATCACCCGGGCCAGATCCGCGAACGACTGGTCGCCCCAGATCGGACCGGTGCGCCGGTAGCGGGCCGGTACCGGGTCCCCCTCGGCGTACCAACCCACCCCGAAACCATCGGCGTTGACGGTCCCGTGCCGCTGGCGCCGGGGCGACCACGACTGCCGGAACAGACTGTGCTCCGGTGTCACGAGGAGCGCGCCGAGCCTCTCCTCGCTTCCCAGATACGCCAGATGACGGCACATCAGGCGTTCCCGTCGCGGGCCGTGCGGAACCCGGAGAAGATCTGCCGCCGGATCGGATAGTCCCAGTTGCGGAACGTGCCCCGGCAGGCCACCTGGTCCACCGCGAACGAGCCGCCGCGCAGCACCTTGTACTCCGGACCGAAGAACACCTCCGAGTACTCCCGGTAGGGGAACGCGACGAACCCGGGATAGGGCTCCAGATCGCTCGACGTCCACTCCCACACATCGCCGATCAACTGCCGTACGCCGAGCGGCGAGGCACCCTCCGGGTAGCTTCCCGCCGGGGCCGGGCGCAGATGCCGCTGGCCCAGGTTGGCGTGGACCGGCGAGGGGTCCTCGTCGCCCCACGGGTAGCGCGTGGAGCGGCCGGACACCGGGTCGTGGCGGGCCGCCTTCTCCCACTCGGCCTCGGTGGGCAGCCGCCGCCCGGCCCAGCGCGCGTACGCGTCTGCCTCGTACCAGCTCACGTGCAGCACCGGCTCCTCGGGCGGTACGACCTCGGTCACCCCGAAGCGGCGCCGCAGCCACTGCCCGCCCTCGCGCCGCCAGAACAGCGGCGCCTCGATGTCATGGGCGCGGATGTGGTCCCAGCCGGCCGGGGCCCACCAGCGCTCGTCGCCGTAGCCGCCCTCCTCGATGAAGGCCTGGTACGCGGCGTTCGTCACCGGAGTGGTGTCGATGAAGAACGACGGGACCGTGCGCCGGTGCGCGGGCCGCTCGTTGTCGAGCGCCCACGGTTCGGTGGAGGTACCCATCACGAACGGGCCCCCGGGCACCAGGACTTCGGCGGGACCGGTGAACGGCGGGGCGGGAGCGGGGTCCGGCGCCGTGAGGGCGACGGGTCCTCTGCGGAGCTGATGGGTGATCAGCATCGTCTCGTCGTGCTGCTGTTCGTGCTGCGCGATCATGCCGAACGCGAATCCGGACCGGGTCAGCCGGGTGCCCTCGAACGCGGCGTTCTCCAGGACGTCCAGCGCCCGGCCGCGCACCTCGGCCGCGTACGTACGGGCCTCGGCGGGCGGCAGCAGGGGCAGCGAGGGGCGTTCGGCGCGCGAGTGCTCGAACGCGTCGTAGATCCCGTCGATCTCGGGCCGCATCGCCTCACGCCCCGCGACCGCTCGCAGCAGCCACAGTTCCTCCTGGTTGCCGATGTGCGCGAGGTCCCAGACGAGCGGGGACATCAACGGCGAGTGCTGCGCGGTGAGATCGGGGTCCTCCACGCAGGAGGTGAGCAGGGCGGTGCGGTCGCGGGCGGTGGTGAGCGCGTCCAGCGCGCGCTGCCGGAGCGACTCCGGATCCGTGCGCGGCCCGGAAGCGGTCGTGTCGGAAGCGGTCGTGCCGGTCATGTGTTCAGATCCTTCCCGTCGGACAGGCCCTGCCGGGGGCCGGCCGGGCGCCGCCCGGACCGGCCGTCGTGATGAGCCGCGGCCGTGCCGGCCAGGTCGTCGGCGGGGCAGCGGCCCCGGGCCACATAGCGGTCGGTGAACTCGGCCACCGCGTCGAGCACCTCGGTGGTGGCACCGAGCCGGGGCAGCGCCTCGTACGCGGCCGCGAAACAGACCGCCGCGGCCTCGCGCAGCTCCGGATCGGCGAGGCCGAACCGCGCCGCGTCCTGCCACAGCGGGTTGCGCGGCGCAGGTGCGGGACCGGCCCGCTCCGCGAGCGGCTTGACCGTCCGGTAGGCGGTCTCGGCGGCGTCCGGGTCGTCGAACAGCGCCGCCGTCACCGCGAGCGGCACGATCCAGCCGTCCTCACCCGGCTGCGCGTCGATCATGCGGAGCTCCAGATGACCGCGCGGCCGCACCGGCGGGAACAGCGTGGTCATGTGGTACGCGAGGTCCTCCCGGTCCGGTGGCGCGGCGGACCGCGTCCAGTCCCGGAAACTGAGGCCTTTCGGGACCTCCCAGGGCCCCTCGGAGGCGCGTACGCACATCACCGGCGCGTCCAGGACACGCCGGGCCCAGGCCGCACGGGGGTCGCCGTCCAGGGGCGGCGCGTCGGTGCGTCCGGGGTCCATCGACGCCCAGAGCGACTGCCGGGTGGAACGCCAGCCGGTGTGCCGCCCGCGGGCCATCGGCGAGTGGGCGAACGCGGCCACCAGGACCGCGCCGAGCTGATGGGCCAGCCACCAGCGGCGCCCGTGCCCGAGCGGGCCCGGTTCCTCGTACCCGGCGTCCACGCACACCTGGACCGAGGCCGAGGTGCACATCATGGCGCGGCCCTCGGGACCCGCGCGGTCGAGGTACCGCTCCATGGCGTCGTATCTGGGCTCATGGAGGTAGCGGCTCGGGGGGTTCCAGGGGTCCTGGCCGAAGCCGCTGAGGCCGAGGCCCGCCTCACGCAGGGCGGCGCGTACGGCGTCGAGGTCGGCCGAGACGGATCGCACGCACTCCATCAGGGAGGCGGCGGGGGCGGAGCTGAGTTCGAGCTGCCCACCGGGTTCGACGGTGAGCGCCGAATTCAGGGCCAGGGTCCGCACCGCGGCGTACGCCGCTTCGAGTCGTTCAGGGGGTATCGGGAGCCGCGGTTCACGCAGCTCGTGGACGAGCCATTCCACCTCGACACCGAGGAGGCGGGGCGGACCGGTCTTGAAGCAGATGCCACGGACCAGTGCCTCCACCTCGGCCTCGGTGACGGAGGAGCGTCGTCGCTCCGTACAGTCACTCACCGAATCGGACATGTCTGGATCCTCCTGAGATTCCACCATGCCGCCGGCCCGTGGCCTGGTGGGCCGGACCGGCAATGACTGTTCCACCCAAGACCCTTTCGGCGGCTCGCACAAGGGTGCAAATCGTTTCTTTGGGGACCGGGAGGCACTGTTCGCGGGGCCGCGAAACTCTGTTGCGCCGCAGGACCAGCATCACTCACGATGCGTTCATGGGCACGACGGGGGAGCACACGCAGGCCGCGCCCGTGGCGCGTACGGGGGTCGCGCCATGAGCGCGCGCCTGCGTGCGATCGCCCGGGAGACCGAGGAGATCGTGGCGGCCGGGGGCTACCGCGGACCCTCTGGGGGCGCGGTGTCCATCGCCGAGGCGATCGAGGCCGCGCGGGCCGGGACGGTGCTGCACGGACCGGAGCCGGTGGGGATACCGTCGGTGACGCCGGTCGTGACGTCGTTCGAGGTCACGGGCGAGAGCAGCCTGGAGGCGGCCCGCCGGCTGGTCTCCGGGGGCGGGGACCCGGTCGCCGTGCTGAACTTCTCCTCGGCGCGCAACCCCGGCGGCGGCTACCTGAACGGCGCGCAGGCCCAGGAAGAGGCTCTCTGCCGGGCCTCGGCGCTGTACACCTGTCTGCTGCGGGCCCGCGGTTTCTACGACCATCACCGCGCCCATCGTGACGCCTTCTACACGGACCGTGTCATTCACTCGCCCGGCGTACCGGTGTTCCGGGACGACCGCGGCAGGCTCCTCGACGAACCGTTCCGGGCCGGTTTCCTGACCGCGGCGGCACCGAACGCCGGGGTCGTCCTGCGTACCGCCCCGGGGCGGGCGGCCGACCTGCCGGGCGCGCTGGCGGTCCGGGCCGAACGCGTCCTGGAGACGGCCGCCGCCCACGGCTACCGCCGCCTGGTCCTCGGGGCCTGGGGCTGCGGGGTGTTCCAGAACGACCCCGCGCAGGTGGCGAGGGCCTTCCAGGGGGTGCTGGCCGGGGGCCGTCTGGAGGGGTACTTCGACCAGGTGGTGTTCGGCATCCTGGACCGCACACCGGGCGGGACGACTCGCGCGGCGTTCGAGCGGGTGTTCGCACCGGAACCGCGCCTGGCGTGAAGCCTCGTCCGGCGTGAAGCCCGGGCCGGGCATGAAGCCCCGCCGGCGTGAAGCCATTGCCGGGCGTGAGGCATCCGCCCGGCGTGAAGCCCCGGTCGGGCATGGAGCCCCGCTGGACCTGAAGCCCGGGCCGGGCGTGAAGCCCCCGCCCGGCGTAAGCCCTCGCCCGGCGTCGAGCCCCCGCCGGCGTTCCGCACGCACCCTCCCGGCCGCCGCCCGGTGACGCGCAGTCGCGCCGCTCGGGCGTCCCTCGCAGCGGCGAGGTGGGCCACCTCGCCGCACGGCCGTCACGGGGGAGCGGGGGAACCGGGGAACCGGAGAGCCCGGGAACCGGGGGAACCGAGACGCTCAGCGCCAGCCGTACCGTTCGCGCAACCGGTGTACGACGGAGTTGAACCGCATCCGGTCCAGCGCGCACGCCTCCCGCCGCATCCCGTCCTCGTGCAGCCGCAGCACGCGGTCCACGTTCACCCAGGAGTCCCGCCCGGTCCGGTCCCACGGTCCGCTGCCGATCGGCACCCATTCGCGGTCGCCGTTGTGCGCCTTGCTGGAGAGCTGGACGGCGAGCAGAGTGCCCCCGGCCTCCCGGGCCACGACCAGCACCGGGCGGTCCTTGCCCCGGCCGTCGTTCTCCTCGAAGGGGACCCACGTCCAGACGATCTCCCCGGGATCGGGGTCGCCGTCGTGCGCGGGGGCGTACTCGGTCTTCACGGGGCCGACGTCGCGGGGCTCGGCCTCGGTGGTGGCGGAGGGGCCGTAGCGGCCCGGGACGGCTTCTTCGGTGTCATCGGTAAAGGCAGTCACGCGGGCCACCGTAAAGCCTGCGCGCCAGGTCGCGACGGGCGGGTCCGGGGCCGGAGGGCTCGGCACGGCTCCGAGGCGGGCCCAACTTCCCCGAGGCTCCCGCCCCATGGAGTGCGGCGCGCCGGGGGAGACGGCGACGGGCGTACGGGAGTCGTGGTCCAACTCCCGTACGCCCGCGCCCTACTGATCAGAACAACCGGTGACGGTACGCCTCAGCGCACCGATCCCACCCCTAGGGCCTGTCGTTTGGATCACGCGGCGGTACGCGGGGCAGGGCACGCACATCTGCGGCGTTGTCGTCGGTTGCCGACGCTCCGCGTCGTCGCCCTCCTTCGCCTTGCAGCTGAACGCACCCTGCCCCGCTCGGCCCCATCGACAAGGCATCGCACCTCGGCGCCGACTGATCCAAACGACAGGCCCTAGTCCTTCTCCACAGGCACCTTCTCACTGACCGGCGGCACGACCCCGTTGAGCTCCGCCGCCGGGTTCTTGGCCGGGGTGCCCTCGGGGTTCATCGAGGAGAGCAACTGGCGTGCCAGGCCGAGGCCCGTGCCGCCCATGGTGAGCGCCTTGGCGAACAGGTCCGACATGCCGTCGGCGCCGTTGAGCAGCACCATGTGATCCACGTTGCCGAACGCGCTCGCGCCCGCCTGGACGATCTCCGGCCAGTTCTCGGCGAGTTGCTGGGCGACCACGGCCTCCTGGTTCTCGGCCAGCGCGGCGGCGCGGGCCTGGATGGCCTCCGCCTCCGCGAGCCCCTGGGCCCGGGTCGCCTCGGCTGCCGCCAGACCCTTGGCCTGCGCGGCGGCGGCCTCGGCCTCACCGGTGGCACGGGTGGCCTGGGCGGCCGCGGCACCGCGTGCCTTGGTCGCCTCGGCCTCGGCGTTGGCCGCCGTCTTGACCCTGGTCGCCTCCGCCGCCGCGGCGAGCTCGGTCTCCTTGGCCTTGGCCTGCGCCGCCGAGATCCGGGCGTCACGATCGGCCTCGGCCCGTGCCCGGATCTCGTAGGCCTTGGCGTCCGCCGGCTTGCGGACGTCCGCCTGGAGCTGCTGCTCGCGGCGATGCGCCTCGAGCTCGGCGACCCGTGTCTCCTGGACGACGACGTCCTGCTGAGCGGCGGCCGCCGCGAGCGGACCGGCCATCTGGGCCGTCGCCGCCGCCTTGTCCCGCTCGGCCTGGTAACCGGCCTGCTGGATCTCGCTGTCCCGGGTCGCCTCCGACATCCGCGCCGCGGCCTTCTGCTCGGCCTCGGTGGCCAGCCGGTTCGCCTCGGCCTGCGCGATACGGGCGTCACGCTGGACGGCGGCGGCGTGCGGCATGGCCAGGTTCCGGATGTAACCGGTCGGGTCCTCGATCTCGTGGATCTGCAGCGAGTCGACGATCAGGCCGAGCTTCTCCATCTCCGTACCGCAGGCGGCCCGGGTCTGACCGGTCAGCTTCTCCCGGTCGCGGATCATGTCCTCGACGGTCAACCCGCCGACGATGGACCGCAGATGGCCGGCGAACACGTTGTGCACCCGCTCCGCCATCATCTTCTGCTGGTCGAGGAAGCGACGCCCCGCGTTGGCGATCGACACGAAGTCGTCGCCCACCTTGAAGATGACCACGCCCCGCACCTTGAGCGGAATGCCCTGGGTGGTCACGCAGTCCACGTGCAGTTCGGTCTCGTTGAGGTCGAGCGAGATCTTCCGCACCGCCTGCACGCCGGGGACCACCAGCGTGCCGCGCCCCGTCACGATGCGGAATCCCATGCCTTCCTCGAGACCTTCGGTCCGATGCTTCGAACCGGAGATGATCAACGCTTCGTTGGGCTCCGCGACCCGCCACATGAGCTTGAAGACCACAACGATGAAGATCAGTGCGAGGACAACCGCCCCCGCCACGACGCCGACAACCATCGGCATACGCCCCCTTTGGATGGTGCCCTTTCGGCACCGAACGAACGGGAGTGTGCTCCTCGCCGACACCGGAATACAGAGGTGCGTGAATCCTTGTTGCGTTCTTGACGCATACGGCTCTCACCTGGGACGAGGGCAGCTCAACTGTCGATGGGAAAGCGCGAGTTCGCCCTCCAGGAGGGCAGCCGGAGTCCCGAGCCGGCGCGGGGCGCGCTCAGCTCTCGTACGCGGGCGAGACGTACACCGTGCGCGGCGGCAGGTACTCCACCACCATCACCACCGTGCCCCGCTCGATACGGTCCTTCGGCGCGGCCGGATACGCGAGGAAGTGCTCGGCGCCGCCGCGCACCCGGACGATCACCTCGCCGACGAGCCCGGGTCCGACCGTGCCGGTGACGCGTCCCATCAAACCGACCATCGAGGCATCGTCCATGGCCACAGCGTAAGGCCGGAACTCCCCTACGCGGCCGGTGAGTCCACGGCGGCCTCGTGCGGAGGCCACCGTTCGTGCCAGCGCAGGTCCGCCTCCAACTGCGCGGCCAGCGACACCAGCAGTGGCTCGCTGTCCGCCGGGCCGAGCAACTGCGCGCCGACCGGGAGCCCTTCGCCGACGAAGCCCGCGGGGACGTTGACGCCCGGCCAGCCGAGAACGTTCCACGGCCAGGCGTACGGGCAGGCGGCGATCATGGCGCGGTCGGTGCGCAGCCCGCTCAGGCCGAGCATCGCGCCGATGGCCGGCGGGGGAGCGGCGGTGGTGGGCGCGAGCACCACGTCGTAGGTGTCGAAGAGCGCGCCGACGCGCCGTCGCAGCCCGGCCTCGGCCCGGCGGGCCGCCCGCAGCGGAGCGCCGCCGAGCAGCCGGCCGAAGCGCGCCGCGCCGTGCGTGCGCCGGTCGAGGAGTTCGGGGAACGGTACGGCGCGCACATGTTCGGCGATGCCCGCCGTGGCGCGCGGGACGAACGTGAGCCCGATGGGCCCGTAGCGGGGATCGGCCTCCTCGACCGTGTGCCCGAGCGCGGCGAGCCGCTCCGCGAGCGCGAGGACCTTCGCCCGTACGGCGGGGTCGAGCCGGGCGGGCTGCGCGGTGAAGGGCGGTTTCAGTGACAGCGCGATGCGCAGCCGGCCCGGATCGCGGCCCACGGCGTCGTGGACGCGCAGCGTGGCCGGCCGGTGCAGATCGCCCGCGTGGCTGCCGCTCGCCGCGTCCAGCAGCAGGGCGGCGTCCGCGACCGTGCGGGCGAGCGTGCCGTTGACCGTGATGCCCTGGAAGGACTCGGGGCGCGGCCACGTCGAGATCCGGCCGCGCTGCGGTTTGATGCCGACCAGATGGGTCCAGGCGGCCGGGATGCGCACGGATCCCGCCCCGTCCGAGCCCAGTGCCGCGGGCACCAGGCCCGCGGCCACGGCGGCCGCGGAGCCCCCGGACGAGCCGCCGGGGGTGTGTCCGTGATGCCAGGGATTGCGGGTCGCGCCGAAGGCCGGGCCCTCGGTGAAGGGCCACTGGCCCAGCTCGCAGGTGTTGGTCTTGCCGACCACGACGGCCCCGGCCGCGCGCAGCCGGCGGACCGCCTCGCCGTCCTCGGGCACCGGCGGGAAGTCCCCCGCGCAGCCGAACGCGGTCGGCTCGCCCGCCACGTCCATGTCGTCCTTGACCGCGAGGGGTACCCCGAGAAGCGGCCGCCGTCCGCCCGCGGCCAGTTCCGCGTCCGCCGCGTCGGCCTCCGCGAGGGCGGCCTCGGCGCGCACCAGCCGGAAGGCGTTCACCGTGGGCCGGGCCGCCTCGATCCGGGCGAGCGCCCGCTCGACCAGCTCGCGCGAACTCACCTCGCCCGCGGCCAGCGCACGCGCGCTCTCCGTCAGCCCTGGGGCACGGTCGGGATCCATCCGGGTCACCTCCGAAGCGGTTGTCTACCGAACGGTAACCTCTGGGGTCGCGGGGCGGTACCGGACCCTCAACCTCCTTTACGGAGGCGGGAGTTCCGTAAACGGCGGGCCCGTTCGGGTGCCCCGGCGCGAGGCGGTGTCCGAGCCCTCTGCAAGGATGCGTCGCGTCATGGCGCAGATACCGAAACAGTCCGCCGGCCGGCCGGCGCCCGCACGACGTCCCGTACCGACCAGTGCCGACGTGGCACGCTTCGCGGGTGTCTCCCGCGCGACCGTCTCGTACGTCCTGAACAACACGAGCGCGGTCCGTATCAGTGAACCGACCCGGCGCCGGGTCCGCGAGGCCGCCGAGGAGCTCGGATACGTTCCGCACGCGGCCGCCCGTAGTCTGCGCGCCGGACACAGTCGCATGGTTCTGATGCCCGCCCCGACCGCCCCCGTGGGTCCGCTCTACCACCAGTTCTTCGCCGAACTCCAGTCCGAGCTGGGGCGGCTCGACTACACGGTCGTCCAGCACGGCAGTGTCGGCCTGCGCGGCGACGAGGCGGCCCGCGCCTGGGCCGAGCTGCGCCCGGTCGCCGTCCTGGTGCCCGGCAGCGGCCTCGGCCCGCAGGGTGTCGCGGTGCTCAAGCGGGCGGGCGCCCGCGCCGTGGTCACCCTCGGGCCCGAACGGGTCGAGGGCGCCCACGCGCTGCTCATGAACCACGACCGGGTCGGCCACTGCGCCGGTGTCCATCTGCTGTCCGGGGGCCGCCGCCGCATCGGTGTGGTGATGCCCGGGGAGAGCGGTCTGGAGATCTTCTCCAGGCCCCGCCTCGACGGCGTCCGGCGGGCCGTGCGCGGCACGGACGCGACGGTGACCGAACTGCCGCTGGCGTACGAGGAGGAGGCCGCCGCCCGGCTCGCGGCGCGCTGGCGCTCCCTCGGTCTCGACGCGGTCTTCGGGTACAACGACGAGTACGCGATGCTCCTCATGCGCGCCCTCCAGGACGAAGGCGTCGCCGTGCCGGAGGAGACCGCCGTCGTCGGCGCCGACGACCTCATGCTCGGCCGGCTGCTGCGGCCCCGGCTGAGCACCGTGCATCTCGATCTGCCCTCCGGCCGCGACCTCGCCGAGCTGGTCGACCGCGTGGTCCGCGAACCGGGCGCCGAGCCCGAGACGCACGAGGTGCTCGGCGCACGAGTGGTGCACCGCGCGTCGAGCTGAGAGAGGCTGGTGCCGCAGCAGGCAGAGGGTTGCCGCCTCGCGACACCGGGCCTGCTCGCCCGGCCCGCGCACGGCGGGGCGGTCGCGTGCCGGAGTGCGGACCCGGCGGCAGCGGACACGGGAGGCACGTCATGCGGACCACGGTCGGCATCATCGGCGCGGGCCCGGCAGGACTCCTGCTGGCCCGGCTGCTGCACCGGACGGGGATCGACTGTGTCGTCCTGGAGAGCAGGGACCGCGCCTACGTCGAGCGCCGCCAGCGGGCGGGCATGCTGGAGCAGGGCACGGTCGACGCCCTGCGCGAGTGCGGGGCGGGCGAGCGGCTGGACGCCGAGGGCCTGGTCCACCACGGGATCGAGCTGCGCTTCGAGGGCGAGCGCCACCACATCGACTTCCCCGGGCTCACGGGCGGGCGGACCGTCACGATCTACGCCCAGACGGAGATCGTGAAGGATCTCGTCGCCCTCCAACTCGCGGACGGGCCACCCCTGCTGTTCGGGGCCGAGGCACTCGCCGTGGAGAAGCCGGAAAGCTCCTCGCCCGTCGTGCGGTTCGCGCACGAGGGACACGAACGCACGCTGGACTGCGACTGGGTGGTGGGCTGCGACGGCGGCCACGGCGTCGCGCGCGCCGCGTTCCCGGCCGGGACGGGCCGCTCGTACGCGCACGACTACCCGTACTCCTGGCTCGGCATCCTCGCCGATGTGCCGCCCTCCTGCGAGGAGTTGATCTACGCCCGGGGTGACACCGGCTTCGCCCTGCACAGCATGCGCTCCCCGTCGGTGTCCCGGCTCTACCTCCAGGTCCCGAACGGCACCGACGCCGGCGACTGGCCCGACGAGCGCGTCTGGGGCGAACTGGACGCGCGTTTCGCGGTCGACGGGGACTGGCGCCTGGAGCGCGGACCCGTCACCGCCAAGTCGGTCACCCCGATGCGCAGTTGGGTCCACGAGCCGATGCGCCACGGACGGCTGTTCCTGGCCGGGGACGCCGCCCACATCGTGCCGCCGACCGGCGCCAGGGGGCTCAACCTCGCGGTGTCGGACGTACGGCTCCTGGCCCGCGCGTTCGCCGCACTGCATCGCACCGGTTCGACGGAACTCCTGGACCGCTACTCGCGGACGGCCCTCGAACGTGTGTGGCAGGCCACCCGTTTCTCGTACGACATGACTAAGATGTTGCACGCTCAACCAAATGAGGATGCCTTCGAACGCCGGATGCAGCTCGCGCGACTGCGCCGGATCACGGCATCGCGTTCCGCCGCCGCCGAACTGGCAGCGAACTACACGGGACTTCCGCTGGCCCCCCGGCCGCAGGAGTCCGCGGAGTCCCGCTGGTGATCAGTGACCGATCGGAGAGCCGACATGCCGCTGCTCGACCCCACGACCTGGCAGTCCCGCCCCCTCGCGGGCGATGAGTACACCGTCACCGAACCCGCCACCGGCGAGAGCCTCGGCACGGTCACCCTCGCCGCCGCCGAGGACGTCGCGAGCACCGCGCGGACCGCACGCGCCGCACAGACCGAGTGGGCCACGGCCCCGCACTTCGTCCGTGCCGCCGTACTGCGCCGGGCGGGTGACCTCTTCGCCGCGCACGCCGACGAGCTGCGCGACTGGATCGTACGGGAGTCCGGCTCCATCCCGGGCAAGGCGGACTTCGAGCTGCACGTCGCCGCCCAGGAGTGCTACGAGGCGGCCGCCCTCGCCTCCCGCCCGACGGGCCAGATCCTGCCGTCCGAGGCCCCGCGGCTGTCGTACACGCGACGCGTCCCGGTCGGTGTCGTGGGCGTGATCGCGCCCTTCAACGCGCCGCTGATCCTCTCGATCCGCTCGGTCGCCCCGGCGCTCGCGCTCGGCAACGGCGTCGTCCTGAAGCCGGACCCGCGCACCGCCGTGTGCGGCGGCCTCGCGCTCGGAGCCGTCTTCGCCGAGGCGGGACTTCCCGACGGGCTGCTCCAGGTCCTGCCCGGCGGCCCCGAGGCCGGCCGCGCCGTCGTCACCGACCCGCTGATCCCGGTCATCTCCTTCACCGGCTCGACCGCCGCGGGACGCGCGGTCGGTGAGGCGGCCGGACGTCATCTCAAGCGCGCGCACCTGGAGTTGGGCGGGAACTCCGCCCTGGTCGTCCTGGAGGACGCCGACATCGAGGCGGTCATCTCCACGGCGGCCTGGGGCTCGTTCTTCCACCAGGGCCAGATCTGCATGACCACCGGCCGCCACCTGGTCCACGCCTCGCTGTACGAGGAGTACGTCGAACGGCTCGCCGCCAAGGCCGACTCGCTCACCGTCGGCGACCCGCACCGCGAGCAGGTCCACCTCGGACCCATCATCGACGACGCCCAACTCGCCAAGATCCACGGGCTGGTGGAGTCCAGCACCGCGGGCGGCGCGAAGCTGGCCGCGGGCGGCACGCACGACCGGCTGTTCTACCGGCCCACCGTCCTCGCCGGAGTCGACGACACGACCCCGGCGTACGCGGAGGAGGTCTTCGGCCCGGTCGCCCCGGTCCGCTCCTTCGGCACCCTCGACGAGGCGGCGGCCCTGGCCTCGGCGGGACCGTACGGCCTGGCCCTGGGCATCGTCACCCGGGACACCGCCCGCGGCCTCGACCTCGCCGAACGCGTCCCGACCGGGATCGCGCACATCAACGACCAGACCGTCAACGACGAGGCCGTCGCACCCTTCGGCGGCACGGCCGCCTCCGGCACCGGCGCCCGCTTCGGCGGCGAGGCCAACCTGGACGCCTTCACCGACCTGCGGTGGACGACGGTGCGCGGGGACGTGGCGGGCTACCCCTTCTGAGGGGAACCGGTCTGAGGGGAACCGGCCGCTTCCAGGGGGCGGCGGTTTCTACCGGGAACCGGCGGCGCGGCGCGCCGAGGGCCTACTGGGCGTCCTCGGCCCGCTCGGCGCCGGTGCCCTGCTCCTTGGCCGCGGCCTGCTGGGCCGCGACCGACTTGCGGACCTCGTCCATGTCCAGCTTCCGGGCCTGTCCGATGACGTCCTCCAGGGCGGCGGCGGGCAGCGCCCCGGGCTGGGCGAAGATCGCGACCTGGTCGCGGACGATCATCAGGGTCGGGATCGACTGGATCTCGAAGGCCGCGGCCAGCTCCGGCTGCGCCTCCGTGTCGACCTTGGCGAAGACCAGGTCCGGGTTGGCCGCGGCGGCCTTCTCGTAGACCGGGGCGAACTGACGGCACGGCCCGCACCACTCCGCCCAGAAGTCGATCAGGACGAACTCGTTGTCCGTGACCGTCTGGTCGAAGTTCTCCTTGGTGAGTTCAACGGTGCTGCTCATTCCACTTCCCTCTTCCTCGTGTCCGGGTCATGCCGATCAGCACAACGTCACCCACCGGGGCCCTATTCCGGGTGCGTACCCGTGTGGCCACGGCGCACACCAGCAACCAGACTGGCCCCATGACGGAAACGGAATCCATCGCCTACGACGTCGTGGTGCTCGGTGCCGGACCCGTGGGGGAGAACGTCGCCGACCGCGCTCGCGCCGCCGGCCTCTCCGCCGCGGTCGTGGAGAGCGAACTGGTCGGCGGCGAATGCTCGTACTGGGCCTGCATGCCCAGCAAGGCCCTCCTCCGCCCGGCCATCGCCCGCGCCGACGCCCGCCGCGTACCCGGCCTGTCGGCCGCCGTACAAGGCCCCCTCGACGCCTCCGCGGTGCTCGCCCACCGCGACTACTTCACCTCGGACTGGAAGGACGACGGCCAGCTCGCCTGGCTGGACGGCATCGGCGCCGACTTCCACCGCGGACACGGACGGCTCGCCGGACCGCGCACCGTGACGGTCGACGGGCCCGACGGCGAGCGGCGCACGCTGACCGCCCGGCACGCGGTCGCGGTCTGCACCGGCACCCGCGCCCTGCTGCCCGACCTCCCGGGCCTCGCCCAGGTCAAGCCATGGACGAGCCGGGACGCCACCTCCGCGCACGCCGTGCCCGGACGGCTGATCGTGGTGGGCGGCGGTGTCGTGGCCGCCGAGATGGCCACGGCCTGGCAGGCGCTCGGCTCCCGGGTCACCCTCCTGGTCCGCGGCAAGGGCCTGTTGCCCCGCATGGAGCCCTTCGCCGGAGAACTGGTCGCCGAGGCCCTGACCGAGGCGGGCGCGGACGTCCGTACCGGCGTCTCGGTGACGGCCGTCTCGCGCGAGAACTCGGCCGTGGTCGCCCTCACGGACACCGGTGAACGCTTCGAGGCCGACGAGATCCTGTTCGCCACCGGCCGCGCGCCTCGCACCGACGACCTCGGTCTCGAGACGGTCGGCCTGGAGCCGGGCAAGTGGATCGAGGTCGACGACAGCCTCCGGGTCGTCGGCAGCGACTGGCTGTATGCGGTCGGCGACGTCAACCACCGTGCGCTGCTCACCCACCAGGGCAAATACCAGGCCCGGATCGCGGGTGCCGCCATCGCCGCCCGCGCCGCGGGCGTGCCGATCCTGGAGACGGACCCCTGGGGCGCGCACTCCGCCACCGCCGACCACGCGTCCGTCCCGCAGTGCGTGTTCACCGACCCGGAGGCGGCGGCCGTGGGCCTCTCCCTCGCGGAGGCGGAGCAGGCCGGTCACCGGGTCAGGGCCGTGGACGTCGACATGGCCTCGGTGGCCGGTGCCGGACTGTACGCGGACGGCTACCGGGGCAAGGCCCGCATGGTCGTCGACCTCGACCGCGAGATCATCCTCGGTCTCACCCTGGTCGGTCCCGGCGTCGGAGAACTCATCCACTCCGGGACCATCGCCGTCGTCGGCCAGGTCCCGGTCGATCGCCTGTGGCACGCCGTCCCGTCGTACCCGACGGTCAGCGAGGTCTGGCTGAGGCTCCTGGAGGCGTACCGGGACGCGTGAGCCGGACTGTCCGGTGTGCCCGTCCGGGACCGGACGGGCACACCGGGCACGCGCCCCCGGACGACCGGACGACCGGATGCCCGGTGTGCCCGTTCCTGCCCCCGGCGGCCGGTGTCAGGACAGGGACACCAGCTCCCGGTACTCCTCGCTCCACAGGTCCTCGTCCGCGTCCGGGAGCAGCAGCACCCGGTCCGGGCGCAGGGCGTCGACGGCCCCCTCGTCGTGGGTGACCATGACGAGGGCACCCGGATACGTGGCCACCGCGGCCAGGACCTCGGCGCGGGAGGCGGGGTCCAGGTTGTTGGTGGGCTCGTCCAGAAGCAGCACGTTCGCGCCCGAGTGGACCAGCCCCGCCAGGGCCAGCCTGGTCTTTTCGCCCCCGGAGAGGACGCCGACGCGTTTGCCGGCGTCGTCGCCCGTGAACAGGAACGAGCCGAGCACCCGCCGGACCTCCCCGTCGTCGAGGTGCGGCGCCGCGGCGGCGAGGTGGTCGCGGACCGTTCCGGCGGGGTCCAGCGTGTCGTGTTCCTGCGCGAAGTAGCCCACGCGCAGCCCGTGCCCGCGCACCACCCGCCCGCTGTCCGGATCGTCGTGACCGGCGAGCAGCCGCAGCAGTGTCGTCTTGCCCGAGCCGTTCGGGCCGAGGATCACCAGGCGGCTGCCCCGGTCGACGGCGAGATCGACGCCGCCGAGGACGCGCAGATCTCCGTACGACTTGGCCAGCGCGACCGCGCCGAGCGGCACGCGTCCGCACGATGCCGGTTCGGGCAGCCGGATCCGGGCCACCTTCTCCGTCCGCCGGACCGGTTCGAGACCGGCGACCAGACGGTCGGCGCGGCGGTCCATGTTCCTGGCGGCCACGGCCGTCGACACATGGGCGCGCATCTTGTCGGCCTGCGCGTGCAGTGCCGCCGCCTTCCGCTCGGCGTTGGCACGCTCGCGGGCCCGCCGTCGCTCGTCGGCGTCGCGCTGGGTGAGGTAGGCCGCCCAGCCGGTGTTGTGGACGTCGAGCGTCGCGCGGTGCGGGTCCAGGTGGAAGACCCGGTTGACCACGTCGGCGAGCAGGGAGGTGTCGTGGCTGATGAGGACGAGCCCCGTCCGGCGGCTCGCCAGGAACCCGCGCAGCCAGACGACCGAGTCGGCGTCCAGGTGGTTCGTCGGCTCGTCGAGGAGCAGGGTGCCTTCGTCTGCGAACAGGATGCGGGCGAGTTCGGCACGCCGCCGCTGCCCGCCGGACAGGGTGCCGATCGGCTGGTCCATCACCCGGGCCGGCAGACCGAGCCCGGCGGCGACCCGGGCCGCCTCGGCCTCGGCCGCGTACCCACCGCGTGCCTGGAACTCGGACTCGGCACGCGCGTAGGCGTTCATGGCGCGTTCGGATCCGTCGGCCATCGCGGTCTCGGCCGCCCGCAGGTCCCGTACGGCACGGTCGAGACCGCGGGCCGACAGGATCCGCGCGGTGACCGTGACCGCGGGGTCCGCCGCAGCCGGGTCCTGCGCGAGGTGACCGACCGCCCCGGCACGGGAGACGGAACCGGCGGCGGGCCGCGTCAGCCCCGCGAGGGTGCTGAGGAGGGTGGTCTTGCCGGCGCCGTTACGGCCGACCAGGCCGATGCGGTCGCCGGGGGAGACGGTGAAGGAGATGCCGGACAGCAGCAGGCGCGCGCCGGCGCGCACGTCGACACCGCGAACGGTGATCATGGGAAAACGCTCCAGAAGTCAATCGGCTCAAGGACACACGGGTGGCGTGGAAGCGGGTCCTGGAGCTAAGAGACGCGGGGCGTAGACATACCGGCAGGCTAACGAAACCGGCGCTGAAGCGCCTGCGAATTTCCGCCGGTGCCCGGCGGGGGCGCCTGGGAGCGGCCCGGACGGCACCAGGCGGGGGCTCGTACGGCACCGGGTGCGGCCCGGCGGGGGGCCGAGGCGAGCGGGTCACGGCACCCTCGCGAGTGGGGGCGAGGCGAGGGCCTGCCTGGCCCTGGCGGACCGACGGTGGGCGGGCATGCATCCTGGCCAGCGCCGACCAGCTACGGGCGTGAGCTGGCCCCGACAGCCCCGACAGCCCCGACAGCCCCGACAGCCCCGACAGCCCCGACAGCCCTGCGGCGAGCGGGTCCGGGCTCCTGGTGAGGACCCGGCGCGGGCGCAAGTGCCCCGATGCGGCCCCGACCTGGGCGCGGCCCGGCGCCAGCGTGAGTGCCCGGCTCCGCACATGTCGGGTGGCCCGGCAAGCGGCCGGCGAGGAGCCTCGGGATCAGTCCGGCAGGGTGAAGCCCAGGGCCTCGGCCGCGTGTTCCGGAGTGGGCTGGGACCAGAGCTCCGCTGCCGCCTGGTTCGAGGACAGCGAGCGCAGCTCCGCGCGGTCGAGGTAGAGCATGCCGTCCAGGTGGTCCGTCTCGTGCTGGACGATCCGCGCGGGCCAGCCGCGGAACACCTCGTCGACCGTTTCCCCGTGCTCGTCGAGCGCCGTCAGCCGCACCTCGTCGTGCCGGGCCACCACGGCCTGCCAGCCCGGAACGCTCAGGCAGCCCTCGAAGAACGCCGGCCGCCCAGGGCCGATCCCCTCGTACGAGGGATTGACCAGCACCCTGAACGGCTGCGGTACCCGTCCGCGGGCCAGGCGGACCTCGTCGGAGACCGGCGCGGGGTCCTCGATGACGGCGATCCGCAGGGGCACGCCGACCTGCGGCGCGGCGAGTCCGACCCCCGGCGCCGCGTGCATCGTGGCGCGCAGAGCGGCCACGAACCGGGCGAGGAGCCCCGGGTCGAGCTGCCCGTCGAACGGCTCCGTGCCCCGGCGCAGCACGGGGTCACCGGCCGCGACGATCGGCAACGGGCCCTCGTGGTCGAGGAGTTCCTCGACCAGGTCGCTCAAGGGGATGCGCGGGGCGCTGCGGTCACGTTCGGATGCCATTACGCCAGGATGCCAAGCCGGCCGGGGGCGATCGAGGCGGCACGGGGCGAGTCCCGCGACTTTCCCCTGTGGCTCGGGACACACACCGGTCGGGCCGCCGCCCTGCGGCACACCGGTCCGTCCGTGCGGCGTGCGGAAGGCCGGTCACCGAGGTGACCGGCCTTCCGCGAGAGACCCCGGACCCGGAACCGCCGAGGCGGGCCCCGGAACAGGACCGGGATCCCGATCCCGTTCCTGGCCTCCTGGTCCGGATCAGGCGCTCTCGAAGTCGCCCCCGAGCGCGGACGCGATCCGCAGGTGCGACGCGGCCTCGTCCGGCCGGCCGAGGCGCTGAAGCGTACGCCCGAGCATCAGCCGGGCGTAGTGCTCGACCGGGTCGAGCTCCACGAGCGTGCGCAACTCGGCTTCGGCTCGGCGCAGTTGGGCCGAGTGGTAGTAGGAGCGCGCCAGCAGCAGCCGGGGTCCGGTCTGCTCCGGCACCTCCTCGACCAGCCCGCCCAGCACGCGTGCCGCCGCGGAGTATTCCTTGGCCTCGAAGAACATCCGCGCCCGCTCCCAGCGCTCCGCGGCCGTCCCGTGGTCGTAGTACGTCGTGTCCACCACTGACCTCCTTCGACGGGCCACAACAGAGCCAGTTGGTTGAATATTCCACGAACCCGGCGAGGCGTCCGAGGCGGCGGCCGGGGCCCGCGGCTCCGCGTTCGCAGCGGTGCTCCGGACCGCCAGTGCACTGGACGCTGGCGCTCCGGACGCCGATGCTCCGGACTGCCGGACTGCCGGACTGCCGGACTGCCGGACTGCCGGCGCTCCGGACCGCTACGCGCCGGCGAGTTCCGCCTCGGCCCGCTCCGTGACGAGGGCCAGTACGCGCCCGGCGGCGGCCAGGTCCTCGGCCGGGATCCCGGCGTACACCCGCGCCGCGATCGCGTCGCCCGCGGCGCGGATCGACGTGAACAGCTCCCGGCCGCCGTCCGTCAGGGACACCTGCCCGGGCGACGGCTCCTCCAGGAGCCCGCGCGCCGTCAGCTCGTCGACGGTCCGCCGGGCCGCCGACTCCTCGATCTTCAGACCGGCGGTGAGCCGGCCCACGACCCGCGCCGCTTCGACGGTCCCGCCGTTGTCGGACACGGCCCGCAGGGCCACCGACTCTTCGAACGTGGTGCCGCTGCGGGCCAGCACCCGCTCCAGGGCGGCACGGCTCGCGTAGTGGGCGAGGCCGATGATCTGGCCGTTGACAGGGGGAACAGAGGTGGTCATGACTACTCCTCGGGTGAATCCTCTTCGTATGGGGGTGAAGCCTCACCGGGACGGCGCCCGGCTTCGGTGCGCGCGTCGAGCGGTACGTCGAGCAGGACGGCCAGCTCGTCGCTGAACGCCCGTGTGCGTTCCCCGTCGAGGCCGCCCAGTGGTTCGAGAAGCCGCTCCAGAAGGCCCTGGACCACGGAGACGGCGCGGCGGGTGACCTCGCGCCCGTCGTCGGTGAGGGTGAGCCGCACCGCCCGGGGGTCCACCGGATCCCGGGTGCGGTCGAGAAGGCCGGCCGCCTCCAGGGAACGGGCCAGCTTCGAGACGTAGAGCGGTTCGAGTCCGGTGTGGTCGGCGAGTTGACGCTGACTGGGGTGCCGTCCGTCCCGGTGCATGCCGTACAGCGAGGCCACCAGCGAGTACTGCGCGTGCGTCAGGCCCAGCGGGCCCACCGCGCGGTCCACCGCGACGCGCCACTTCATCGACAGGCGCCAGACGAGGAAGCCGGGCGTCGCGTTCTCGGAGAACGACCTCGCTGTACTCATGCAAGAAAGAGTACATGGCTACTATGTCCATGGCTACTGTTTCCCCGCGGACCGCCGCGCCGGTTCTGGGTCATGTGCCCCTCAATGGGCGGATAGATGGACTGACGAGAGGCCCCCGGCGGGACTAGGTTGTGCGCCATGAGCAATCTTGATCGGGAGGCGGTTCCCGCCCCCTGCGGCGGCCGCGGGTTCGTGGTGGCCGAGCCGGTGCGCGAACTCCTCAGCCCCCGCCGGGTCAAGCTCGGCGAGTCGACCGAGGTCCGCCGTCTGCTGCCCAACCTGGGCCGGCGCATGGTCGGCGCGTGGTGCTTCGTCGATCACTACGGGCCCGACGACATCGCCGGCGAACCCGGCATGCAGGTTCCGCCGCATCCGCACATGGGTCTGCAGACCGTGAGCTGGCTGCACGAGGGCGAGGTGCTGCACCGCGACTCGACGGGCAGCCTCCAGACGATCCGCCCGCGCGAACTCGGCCTGATGACCTCGGGCCGCGCCATCAGTCACTCCGAGGAGAGCCCCCGCACGCACGCCCGCCTGCTGCACGGCGCGCAGCTCTGGGTCGCGCTGCCGGACAGTCACCGGCGCACGGACCCGCACTTCGAACACCACGCCGAACTGCCCGTCGTCACCGCCCCCGGCCTGCGGGCCACGCTCCTGCTGGGCACGCTGGACGGCACGGCCTCGCCCGGCACGACGTACACGCCGATCGTCGGCGCCGACCTGGCCCTGACGGCCGGTGCGGACGTACGCCTGCCGCTGGAGCCCGACTTCGAGTACGCCGTCCTCGCCATGTCCGGCGAGGCCCAGGTCGACGGCGTGCCGGTGCTCCCCGGCTCCATGCTCTACCTCGGCTGCGGCCGCACCGAACTCCCGCTGCGCGCCACGTCGGACGCGGGCCTCATGCTGCTGGGCGGTGAGCCGTTCGACGAGGAGCTGATCATGTGGTGGAACTTCATCGGCCGCACCCAGGAGGAGATCGAGCAGGCCCGCGAGGACTGGGCCAAGGGCGCGCGCTTCGGCGAGGTGAGGGGGTACGACGGCGCACCGCTCTCCGCGCCGGAACTGCCCCCGCTTCCGCTGAAGCCGCGCGGAAGGGTGCGCTGACCGGAGCACCGGAGCACCGGAGCACCGGAGCACCGGAGCACCGGAGCACCGGTGTGGCGATCGCGGCGGCGGCGAGCGGGCTGGTGCCCCCGATCGCGGCCTCGTTCGCCGGGACTTCACCGCGGCGGCTCGGCTGGGGACTCGCAGCCGAGCCGCCGCTCACACTGCGCGCGGCTTGAGCAACTCACCGCGTCTCGCGACGATCCCTCGTGGCGCGGTCCAGCGTTGAGAGCCGCAGCTACGACGGTCTGCCTTTCCTGTCGAGACCGGGCTGCGATCCCCTTCGCAGGGGCGGCTGGACCGTGCGGCTCGATTCACGGGCCCGACCCGAGGCCCCGCGAACCAGCCTGGCCCGCTGTACGAGGGACGCAGCCGCCCCCTCCCACTCGGGATACGTGAAAGCGAACCCGGCCGCGCGCAGCCGCCCCGGCACCACCCGACGGCTCTTGAACAGCAGCTCCGTGTCCGAGCGCAGCGCGAACGCCCCCAACTCGGCCATCCAGCGCGCCGCCGGCAGCCCCACGGGGACGCCCCAGGCCGCACGCAGCGCCCGCATGAAGTCCCGGTGCGGAAGCGGTTCGGGCGAGGCGAGGTTCACCGGTCCATCGAGGTCGTCCCGGGCGATCAGGAACTCCACTGCTCGCACGAAGTCCGTGTCATGGATCCAGGAGACGTACTGCGCGCCGCCGGCGACCGGACCGCCCAGCCCGAGGCGCGCCAGCCGCGACAGTACGTCGAACACACCGCCCCGATCCGGGCTCATGACCATCGCCGAGCGCAGCGCCACCTTGCGGGTCGCCGGAGTCCGCGCCTCGGCCTGCGCCCGCTCCCAGTTCCTGGCGATCTCGACGCTGTACGCCCAGTAGTCCGGCACCCCGGCCTCCGAGCCGCCGATCACCCCGGTCGCCTCGTCGTGTGCCGCGTCGAGGCTGTGCGCGTAGACCGTCGCCGTACTCATCTGGAGCCAGACGCGCGGGGGTCGCGCGGCGGCGGCGATCGCCTCGCCGACCACCCGCGCCGAATCCACCCGGGAGGTCATCATGGCTCGCAGGTTCTCGGCGGTGTAGCGGCAGGAGACGCTGCGTCCGGCCAGGTTGATCACGGCATCGCAGCCGTCGATCGCCGAGGCCCAGCGGTCGAGCGTGGCCCCGTCCCATCCGATGTCGTGCGCTCGCACGGGATGCCGGGTCACCACCGTGACCTCGTGGCCGGCCGCCGTCAGCGCGCGGTCCAGAATGGTGCCCACCTGTCCGGTTCCCCCGGGCAGCACTACCTTCATCGAACCCCCTCGGCTTCGCTCGGCAGCAGCGTACTCCCTGATTTTGAACGTGTTCAACTTGGGGATCCGGTGCGTGTCGGAGCGAGGCGGCCGGCCGTCCGGCGTGGATGGCCGGCCGGGCGTGGAGCGGGCCCCAGTGGATCTACTCGGCCCAGGCGCGCTCCAACTGGGTGCGGAAGGTGGCGGGCTGGCGCCCGATCAGCTCGGCCAGCGTCGGGTCGACAGCGGTGAACTCGCCGTTCCGCGCCGCCGCGAAAATACTCAGCATCAGGTCCGCGATCGGGGCCGGGGCGCCGTGCGCGAGGACCTGTTCGCGGAAGGTGCCGTCGGGGACGACGGTGCGGGTGAAGGGCCGTCCGGTGGCTCGGGTCGCGATCTCCGCGACGTCCCCGAAGTCGAGCGCCGCCGAGGCGGTGAGCGGCGGAGTGGCCCCCTCGAAGCGGGCGTCACCGAGGAGGATCGCGGCCGTGGCCTCGGCGAGGTCGTCGTGGCCGGTCCAGGTCACGGGGCCGTCGGCGGGGAGGGCGATGTCGCCGGCGTGACGGGCGGGCTCCAGGAACTGCAAGGCGCTGGAGGCGTAGAAGCCGTTGCGCAACGCCGTCCAGGGCAGACCCGTGGCGCGCAGCATGTCCTCGGTCCGGGCGTGGTCGCGGCACGCCTGGAAGCGGGAGTCGTGGGCGGCGCCCATCTGGCTGGTGTAGAGGATGCGGGCGGCGCCGGCCTTCACGGCGGCGTCGATGGCGGCGCGGTGGCCGGTGACGCACTCCTCGCCCGTGCGGTCGAGGGAGACGAGGAGCAGTTGCTCGGCCCCCTCGAAGGCGTGCGCGAGCGAGGCGGGGTCGTCGAAGCTGCCCTGCCGGACACGGACGCCGCGGTCGGCGAGCTCCCGGGCCTTGCGGGGGTCACGGACGCTGACGCCGACGCGGTCGGCGGGGACACGTTCCAGGAGGCGCTCGACGGTGCGGCGGCCGAGCTTTCCGGTGGCTCCGGTCACGATGATCATGGAGTTCTCCCAGTGATGGTTCCAGTGGAATCGCTTCAACGGTAACACTGATACTTCCGGTGGAATCGCATTGTCGATATCATCGATACATGGTCAGACGCGACTCCACCGACAGTCCTCGTCTCCGCATCGTCGAGGCGGCCGTCGAGCTGCTGGAGAAGGGTGGCCCCGACGCGATGAGCACCCGCGCGGTCGCCGCCGCGGCCGGGGTGCAGCCGCCGGCGATCTACCGCCTGTTCGGCGACAAGGAGGGGTTGCTGGAGGCGGTCGCCGAGTACGGCTACGGGCAGTTCCTGGAGAGCAAGCGCGCGCAGCTCGACCTGGCCCCCGAGAACCCGGTGGAGGAGCTGCGCAGCGGCTGGGACCTGGTCGTGGAGTTCGGGGTCTCGCGCCCCGAGCTGTTCGCGGTGATGAACGGGGCCACCGGTCGGGGCGTGGACATGGCACACCGCGCGGGCCTGGAGATCCTCTACGGCCGGGTGCGCCGACTGGCGGCCGGGGGGTGGCTGCGGGTCGACGAGGAACTGGCCGCCCAGATCATCCAGGCCACCGGGCAAGGCGCGGTCACCACCTGGCACTCCACTCCCGCGGAACGCCGTGCTCCAGAGCTGCTGGCCGTCCTCCGCGAGGCCATGGTCGCCGCCGTCACCCGCGTCGAACCGACGGTCCCGGCCACAGAGTCCGGCCCTGCCGCGGCGGCCCGCGCGCTGCGCGCGGCTCTCCCCGACGCCGCCGATGTGCTGAGCGACGCCGAGCAGCACCTTCTGCGCGAGTGGCTCACGCGCCTGGCATCGGACGGTGGCAATCCGCGTTCCTGATCGTGCGGCACGCGCCCTCGCGCACGTGAGACCTCCGGAGAGATCGTTCGATGAAAAACGGCGTCCACGAGTGAACGGCGACGCCACGGTTGCGGCGGAGCCCGGTCGCGCGACACCGTTCGGGTGCCGCGCGACCGGGCTCGTGCGACGGGGAGGAACGGGGCCCGGCGCCTCCCTCGGCTCGTGGCGGACCGAGGAGTGCGGCGCGCGGTCCTGTGTCCGTCGGATCAGACGGTGGGGACCGCGCCCACGGAGTCGTCCTGGACGTCGCGCCGGGACAGGGCGAGGTAGGCGACGAAGCCGACGATGGCGACGGTCCAGGACGCGGTGACCGGGCCGAGGCCGAGCCCGAGACCGCCGCGCGCGTGGCCGAGCGCCATCCAGTCGGCGACCGACGCCCCGAGCGGGCGCGTGATGACGTACGCGGTCCAGAAGGCGGCGACCGCGTTCAGGGAACCCCAGCGGTGGGCGACGGCCGGCACCGCGATGGCGACGGCGTACAGGACGGCCGAGCCCAGGTAGCCGAGGCCGGCCGTGGCCGAGAGGTCCCCGGCCGCCGTGCCGAGCGCGAACGTGGCGAGCACGGTCGCCCAGTAAAAGGCCTCGCGGCGCCGGGTGCGGATGCTGTGGATCGAGAGCGTGCGCTCACTCGCGTACCAGACGGCGAACACGGCGCCCAGCGCGGCCAGGAAGAGCGGCGTGGAGATCGTGTACGGAACGCCGAGACCGACGTGGAGGACGTCCGCGGCCATCGTGCCGAACACGCTGACCATGACGATCGCGGTCCAGTAGATCCAGGCCACGTAGCGCCGAACGGCGAACTGGAGCGCCAGCGAGGCCGCGAGAGCCAGCCCGCCGAGCCCCACGGCGGGCACGGGCCCGAGCCGCTGGGCCAGGAGGTCGGAGGCGGTCTCACCCATTCCGGTGGTCAGCACCTTGATCACCCAGAAGTACAGCGTGACTTCCGGGACCTTGCTCGCCAGGACGGCGGCGGGCGGGACGGCTGGGGCATGGCGGGTGAGGTGCTCGGTGCTCATGCGCGGCACCATGACACGCCCGGACCCCCGCGCCACAGAGGGCTTTGCCATGGCTTGGACGCTTCTGGGGGAGGACTTGCCGGGAGTCCCGACGAGCCTGAACACAACCTGAACGGCGCGGCGGAATGCCTGGTCAGCCCCGTGATCCCGGTGATACGAAAGGGGGTCGCGGGAGTTCGCCGTGCCGCGGCCCGTCCGTCACCCCTCCCGCACCAGCACGACCTCCAGGGTGCGCGGCCCGTGCACGCCCTCCACCCGGTCCAGTTCGATGTCGCTGGTGGCGGACGGGCCGGAGATCCAGGTCGACGGGCGTGCCGGGTCGAGGCGTTCCATGGCCTGGGGGACCGAGGCCACCACCTGGCCGGGGACCCGGACGACACAGACGTGGTGGTCCGGGATCAGGGTGATCCGGCGGCGGCCCTGGTCCGGTCCGCCGTCGAGGACGATCGTGCCGGTCTCCGCGATGGCGAGGGCGCAGCCGGTCACCACGCTCTCCACCTCGTCGAGTTCACGGGGAGTGCTCCCGGCACGGTCGTGGACCCGGGCGGGATCCGCCGCCGACAGCCACGCGGGCGGGAGCCCGGGCGGCACGAGCACGTGCCGGGATCCGCGTGCGGCGAGCAACCGCCCGACGACGTAGGGCAGTTCGTCCTCGGTGGCGCGGTGCACGATCGCCCGGTAGTCCGCCAGGTTCTCCGCGAGCAGGTCCACCGTCTCCGCGGCACTCCGCGCGCCGTGTTCCCGCAGATAGCTCCGGCCGACCGCCCGCTCGTACCGGGCGTCTGCCCCAGGCACTTCGGGCACGGGGGGAGTGTCTTCCCGGGGCACGTCCGCGAGGGCCCGCCGCACCCGGCCGAGGATCAGATCCCTGCTGCTCACTTCGTCATGTCCTTTCCGCCCCGCGTGCGTTGCCACCACGCGCGGAACGACTCCGCCGGAACGGTGGGCAGTTCACGGGTCGCGCTCCACGCCCTGCCGGGGCCCGGCAGGGTCCGCGGATGGAAGCGCCGTGTCCCGGACGCCAGTCGCTGTCCGGCGCGCAGGGCGCCGGGACGGCTGAACGCCCAGCGCGCCGCGCGCATCGCCGCCCGCTCGGCGGCGTGTCCCCCGGCCGGCTTCAGCACGACCTTGTTGCCGTCCCGGGTCGCCGGCCCGCCCTGAACGATCCTCTCCCGCAGATGGACGAGGACTTCGGGGATGTCGATCGCGACCGGGCAGACCTCGTAACAGGCGCCGCACAACGAGGAGGCGTACGGCAGGGAGGCGTCGATCTCGCTGGCGGTGCCCCGGAGTTGAGGGCTGAGGATCGCGCCGATCGGGCCTGGGTAGACCGAGCCGTAGGCGTGGCCGCCCGCCCGCTCGTACACCGGGCAGACGTTGAGACACGCCGAGCAGCGGATGCAGCGCAGCGCCTGGCGTCCGACCTCGTCGGCGAGCGTGTCGGTGCGGCCGTTGTCCAGCAGGACCAGATGGAACGTCCGGGGGCCGTCCCCGTCCGTGGTGCCCGTCCACATCGAGGTGTACGGGTTCATGCGCTCGGCCGTCGAGGAGCGCGGCAGGGTCTGGAGGAACACCTCGAGGTCCCGCCAGCTCGGGACGATCTTCTCGATGCCGACGACCGAGATCAGGGTCTCGGGAAGCGTCAGACACATCCGGCCGTTGCCCTCGGACTCGACGACCACGAGCGTGCCGGTCTCGGCGACCATGAAGTTCGCGCCGGAGATGCCGACCTTGGCGCGCAGGAACTTCTCGCGCAGATGCAGGCGTGCCGCCTCGGCCAGTTCCGCGGGCGTGTCGGTGAGCGCCTCGGGCGCGGGCCGGCCCCAGGCGCTCATCTCGCGGGCGAAGATGTCACGGATCTCGCCGCGGTTGCGGTGGATGGCCGGGACGAGGATGTGCGAGGGCCGGTCCTTGCCCAACTGCACGATGAGTTCGGCGAGATCGGTCTCGTACGCGCGGATGCCCGCGGCCTCCAGCGCCTCGTTGAGCCCGATCTCCTGCGTGGCCATCGACTTGACCTTGACGACCTCGCGCTCGCCGGTCGCCCTGACCAGCTCGGTGACGATCCGGTTGGCCTCCTCGGCGTCGGCGGCCCAGTGCACGACGCCACCGGCCGCGGTCACCGACTCCTCCAACTGCACCAGATAGCGGTCGAGATGACGGAGTGTGTGGTCCTTGATCCGCTTGCCCGCCTCGCGCAGCTCGGCCCAGTCGGAGACCTCGGCTACGGCCTTGGCCCGCTTGGCGCGGATGGTGTGGGTGGCATGGCGCAGATTGCCGCGCAGGGTGGCGTTGCCGACCGCCTCGCGCGCGGCCTCCGGGAAGGCCGGCATACCGACGAACGTTCCGCTCATGCCGTCGACTCCTCGGCCGTGCTCGCCAGGATCTCCGCGATGTGCACCGGCCGCATCCCCGTGCTGAGGCGGCCCATCGTGCCGCCGATGTGCATCAGACACGAGTTGTCCGCGGCGCACAGCACCTCGGCGCCCGTCGACTCGGCGTTGCGCACCTTGTCGGCGCCCATCGCCGCGGAGACGTCGGAGTTCTTGAGGGCGAAGGTGCCGCCGAAGCCGCAGCACTCCTCGGCGCCGGGCAGCTCTCGCAGTTCCAGTCCTTTGACGGCCCGGAGCAGCCGGAGCGGCCGGTCGCCGAGTCCCAGACCGCGCAGCCCGTGGCAGGTGGGGTGATACGTCACGGTGTGCGGGTAGTACGCGCCGACGTCCGTCACCCCGAGGACGTCGACCAGGAACTCGGTGAGTTCGTACGTTTTCGGCACGACCGGCGCCAGCGCCCTGGCCAGGGTGTCCCCGCGGCCTTCCGCGCGGGCCCGCTCACCCATCCGCGGATACAGCTCCCGCACCATCGCCCCGCACGATCCGGACGGCGTCACGACGGCGTCGTACTCCTCGAACACCTCCGCGAAACGCCGGGCGAGCGGCTCGGCCTCGTGGCGGTAGCCGGTGTTGTAGTGGGCCTGGCCGCAACAGGTCTGCCCCATCGGGAAGTCGACGTCGACCCCCAGTCTGGTCAGCAGGTTCACCACGGCGCGGCCCGTGTCCGGATACAGCGTGTCGTTGACACAGGTCAGGAACAGGGCGACACGCATCGCGGCTCCTCGGGGTCGGTCATGGACGGTTGCAGGGTACGTCGCGGGTGTGCGCGGGGAAGGCGGCGCGCGTCCGCCGTCCGGGCGGCGCGTTCCACCGAACGCCCCACGGCGTGCGGCACTTCACGGCGTACCGAGCCGTGCCTCGGCCGCCCGCCACGCCGCCGTGTCGCCCCGCGGTTCGTAGCGCCGGAGCGACTGGGTGCGCGCCACCAGATCGCGCATCTCGGCACGGTCGCCGACCAGCCCGTGCGCCCGCGCCTGGACGAGGACGTTGCCGAGCGCGGCCGCCTCCGCCGGGCCCGCCACGACCGGCAGCCCGCAGGCGTCGGCCGTGAGCCGGCACAGCAGCTCGTTGCGGGCGCCGCCGCCGACGATGTGCACGACGTCGACCGGATGTCCGGTCAGGGACCGCGCCTCCTCGATCGCCCGGCGGTGCGCGAGCGCGAGCGAGTCGAGGATGCAACGGGTGATCTCGGCGCGGGACTCCGGAACCGGCTGGCCCGAGGCCCGGCAGGCGTCCGCGATCCGCGACGGCATCCGGCCCGGCGCGAGGAACGCCGTGTCGCCCGCGTCCACGACGGACCGCAGCGGCGCCACCTCGGCGGCGGCCGCGAGGAGTTCACCCAGATCGGGGCCGCCCCACTCCCGTACGCACTCCTGGAGCAGCCACAGGCCCATGATGTTGCGCAGATGGCGGACCGTGCCGTCCAGCCCCAGTTCGTTGGTGAAGTTGGCGGCCCGGCTCGCCTCGGTGAGGACGGGCGCCTCCAGCTCAAGACCCGCCAGGGACCAGGTGCCGGTGCAGATGTAGGCGAACCGCTCCCCGGTCGCGGGGACGGCGGCCACCGCCGAGGCCGTGTCGTGCGAACCGACCGTCGTCACCGGCACCGGGCCCCTCGTCCCGGTCTCCTCCAGCACGCGCGGCAGCAGCGTTCCGGCCGGGTCGCCGGGACGGCGCAGCGGCGGGAACAGCCCCAGATCGATCCCGAGCCGCTCCGCGAGGCCGTACGACCAGTCGCGGGTCCTCGGATCGATCAACTGCGTGGTGGAGGCGTTGGTGAGCTCGGTGCCCATCTCGCCCGTGAGCCAGTACGCGAGCAGGTCCGGGACGAGCAACAGATGCCGGGCCGCCTTGAGTTGGGCGGAGGAGCGGGCCGCCGTGAGCTGGTACAGGGTGTTGAAGGGCGCGTACTGCAGCCCGGTCGCCGCGTACAGTTCGGCGGCGGGCACGCTCGCCCACACCTTCTCCGCGACACCCTCGGTGCGGGCATCGCGGTAGTGCACCGGATTGCCGAGCAGTGCTCCGTCGGCGTCCAGCAGACCGTAGTCCACCGCCCAGCCGTCGATGCCGACCGAGTCGACCCGCCCGGCCGCGCGCAGCCCGTCGAGGACACCCGCGTACAGCCCGAGGACGTCCCAGCGCAGCCCCTCGGGGACACGGGCCGGCCGGTTCGGGAAGCGGTGCGCCTCGGTCAGGTCGAGTGTGCCCGGGCCGACACGGCCGACCATGACACGCCCGCTGGACGCGCCGAGGTCGACCGCGGCGAACTTCTTGGAGCCCGTCATCGCAGGAAGGCGGCGGCGACGCCGGCGTCGACCGGGACGTGGAGCCCCGTGGTGTGCGTCAGGTCCCCGCCCGTCAGGGCGAACACGGCGGCCGCGACATGCTCCGGGAGCACCTCCCGCTTGAGGATGGTCCGCTGGGCGTAGAACTCGCCGAGCTTCTCCTCCTCGACGCCGTACGTGGCCGCCCGCTGCGCGCCCCAGCCGCCGGCGAAGATGCCGGACCCGCGCACGACACCGTCCGGATTCACACCGTTGACCCGGATGCCATGCGCACCCAACTCGGCTGCCAAGAGCCGTACTTGATGGGCCTGGTCGGCCTTGGTCGCGGAGTAGGCGATGTTGTTCGGGCCCGCGAAGACCGCGTTCTTGGACGCGATGTAGACGACGTCGCCGCCCAGGTTCTGCGCGATCATGACCCGGGCCGCCTCGCGCGAGACGAGGAAGGAGCCGCGCGCCATGATGTCGTGCTGGAGGTCCCAGTCCTTCGCGGTGGTCTCCAGGAGCGGCTTGGAGATGGAGATGCCCGCGTTGTTGACCACCAGGTCGACACCGCCGAAGGCCAGCACCGCGCTCTTGAAGGCCTCGGCGATCTGCTCCTCGGAGGTGACGTCCACGGCGACGGCCACGGCCTTGTCGGGGCCCCCGAGTTCGGCGGCGACCCGCTCGGCGCTCCCGGTGTCGAGGTCGGCGACCACCACGCACGCGCCCTCGGCCACCAGCCGCTCCGCGATCGCCCGGCCGATCCCGCTGCCCGCGCCCGTCACCAGGGCGACCCGGGTGGCGAG
This sequence comes from Streptomyces sp. NPDC096324, assembly GCF_044763015.1. NCBI lineage: Bacteria > Bacillati > Actinomycetota > Actinomycetes > Kitasatosporales > Streptomycetaceae > Streptomyces > Streptomyces sp. NPDC096324. Next base: position 111,483 of record NZ_JBIWFK010000008.1, read on the forward strand.
CGGCCTGGGCTTCGGCATCCGCCGGAGCTTCGCCTCCTCCAGGGCCCAGTACTCGATGCGGAACTTCTCCGACTCCTCGATCGGCGCGTACGTCGAGACGGCCTCGGCCCCGCGCATCACGTTGATCGCGTTGACGTAGAACTCGCCCGCCACCCGTGCCGTCTGCTTGTCCTTGCCGAAGGAGAACATGCCGACCCCGGGGACCAGCACGATCGCCGGGTCCGCGCCGCGCATCGCGGGGGAGTCGGGCAGCGCGTGCCGCTCGTAGTAGGCGGCGTACTCCACTCGGTACTCGGCGTGCAGCTCCGTGAGTCGCGCGACCGCCTCGTCGAGGGAGGCGGCCGGCGGAAGGTCGAGCACGAGCGGCCTGACCTTGGTGCGCAGGAAGTGGTCCGGGCACGAGGTGCCGAGAGCCGCGAGGCGTCCGTGTTCGGCGCGGGCGAGGAAGTCGAGGACCTCCTCGGAGTCGGTGAAGTGGCCGACCTGTGGGCGGTCCTGGGAGGCGACGGCGCGGAGGTGCGGGGCGAGCGCGGCGGCCCGCTCACGGCGTTCCGAGGGGGCGAGCGCCTCGTACCCCTCGACGACCGGTCCGAACGGCTCCGCCTTCCCCCGTTCGGCGAGGAAGGCTTCGGCGGTGCGGATGACGTACAGCGAGTTGCGCTCGCACTCCTCGGCGGTGGCGCCCCACGCGGTGATGCCGTGGCCGCCCAGGACGCAGCCGACGGCTGCCGGGTTGGCCTCCTTGACCGCCGCGATGTCCAGCCCGAGCTGGAATCCGGGCCGCCGCCAGGGAACCCACACCACGCGGTCGCCGAAGCACTCGGCGGTCAGCTTCTCCCCGTCGGCCGCGCAGGCCAGCGCGATCCCCGAGTCGGGGTGCAGATGGTCGACGTGCGGGGCGTCGACGAGCCCGTGCATCGCCGTGTCGATGGAGGGAGCGGCGCCGCCCTTGCCGTGCAGGCAGTAGTCGAACGCGGCGACCATCTCGTCCTCGCGCTCGACGCCCGGGTACACCGAGGTCATCGCGCGCAGCCGGTCGAGCCGCAGCACCGCGAGTCCGTCCTCGGTGAGGGTGCCGAGGTCTCCGCCGGACCCCTTCACCCACATCAGTTCCACGTCACCGCCGGTCACCGGGTCGGTGTCGGTGCCCTTCGCGGAGGTGTTGCCGCCCGCGTAGTTGGTGTTGCGGGGATCGCCACCGAGCCGGCGCGACCGGGCCAGCAGAGCATCGGCTTCGGGATGGGGTGCCATGTTCCAGGTCCTTTGAAAGAGGGGGAGAGGGAGTACCCCGTCAGGGGCGCGGGCCCGCAGGGAAGAGAGGCGAGAAGGAGCCCCCGCCAGGGGCGCGGGGAACCGCGCGACCGGCGGATCACGGAGCCGGCCCGCGTGGAAGAGGAGGGGACGGACAGCGCCCTCCAGGGGCGCGGGGAACTGCGCGACCGGCCACGACGATTCGCGCGCCCCGCGGATCACGGAGTGGGGCAGACGCGACACGGGTTCGCGTGGAAGAGGAGGGGACGGACAGCGCCCCTCCAGGGGCGCGGGGAACTGCGCGACCGGCCACGACGATTCCCGCGCCCCGCGGACCACGGAGTGGGGCAGACGCGACACGGCGGGGCTGACCGAGCCGACGGGGCGACCGAGCCGGCCCCGCCGAGGAACCCGCCCTCGGGAAGCGGCCCCAGGGAAGCGACCCCACGCAAGGGGCTAAGCCCCCCACCCGGCCTGGGTCCCCCCGACCCGCTCCGCCGCGATCCGCTCCGCGTACCCGGACCGCCGGTACGCGGCCACCGGATCCGGGTCGAGCCCCAGCTCGGCGCGAACCTCCGCGAGCAGCGGCCGTACGTCCGTGTTGTAGGCGTCCATGAGCACCGCGTTGGCGGCCAGCACATCCCCGCTCCGCTGCGCCTCGGCGAGCGCGGCCCCGTCGACGAGGAGCGCCTTGGCGGTGGCCTCCTGCACGTTCATCACGGACCGGATGATCGCCGGGATCTTCGCCTCGATGTTGTGGCACTGGTCGAGCATGAAGGCGACGTCCGGGGTGAAGCCCCCGCCGCGGATCACCTCGTACATGATCCGGAAGAGCTGGAAGGGATCCGCCGCGCCGACCATCAGGTCGTCGTCGGCGTAGAAGCGGGAGTTGAAGTCGAACGCGCCGAGCTTGTTCTCGCGCAGCAGCGTGGCGACGATGAACTCGATGTTGGTGCCGGGGGCGTGGTGCCCGGTGTCGACCACGACCTGCGCCTTGGGTCCGAGCTTGAGGCAGTGCGCGTACGCCGTGCCCCAGTCGGGGACGTCCGTCGCGTAGAAGGCCGGCTCGAAGAACTTGTACTCCAGGAGCATCCGCTGGTCGTCGCCGAGCCGCGCGTAGACCTGGGCCAGGGCCTCCGCCAGCCGGTCCTGGCGCGCGCGGAGGTCGTCCTGGCCGGGGTAGTTCGTCCCGTCGGCGAACCAGAGCTTCAGGTCCCGCGAACCCGTCGCGTCCATGATGTCGACGCATTCGAGCAGGTGGCCGACGGCCTTGCGGCGCACGGCGGCGTCCGGGTGGCAGACGGAGCCGAGCCGGTAGTCGTCGTCCTGGAAGGTGTTGGAGTTGATCGCGCCCAGCCTCAGACCGCGCTCCTCGGCGTGCTTCGCCAGCGCGGCGTAGTCGTCGGTCCTGTCCCAGGGGATGTGCAGCGCGACGGTCGGGGCCGCGCCGGTGAACTCGTGGACCGTCGCCGCGTCGTCCACCTTCTCCCACGGCGTCCGGGGCACGCCCGGTTGCGCGAACACCTTGAATCTGGTTCCCGAGTTCCCGTACGCCCACGACGGCGTCTCGACGGCCTGGGTCTTGAGCGCGGCCTTCACCGCGGCGAACTCGGTCACTTCGGGGCTCCTACGACTTCGGATGCGACAGCTTCATGGAAAGAGCTGCTCTGAAACGATTCAGAAGCGAAGTTATGAGCCCTCCGAAGGGCTGTCAACCCCTCCGGCGCGGACCGATCGCCGTGACCCTCTTGTGACACCGGACTGTCGAAGAATTTCGACTCGAACCCATTGACGCGACCTGGGTGGCATGCCTAACGTCCCGGCAATCCAATTGAAACCTTTCACGACGCTGTGGGCCGTCCCGTCGGCGTCGTCGAGGAGCCCCTCATGACCCACCCGTCCGACACGGGGCCGGCCCCGGTGCTGGCGCTGAAGGACCTCTCGAAGTCCTTCGGTGCCGTGCGCGCCCTGCGGGACGTGTCCCTGGAACTGTTCGCCGGCGAGGTGCACGCGCTCGCCGGAGAGAACGGCGCGGGCAAGTCGACCCTCATCAAGACGCTCGCCGGCGTGCACCGACCGGACGCCGGCCAGGTGCTGCTGGACGGCGAACCCACCGTCTTCCACGGCCCCGCCGACGCCCGCGACGCGGGCATCGCGGTGATCTACCAGGAGCCCACGCTCTTTCCGGACCTCTCCATCGCCGAGAACATCTTCATGGGCCGTCAGCCCCGGCGGGCGCTCGGCCGCATCGACCACAAGGCCACCCACGCGGCGACCGCCGCCCTCATGAAGCGCCTGGGCGTCGAACTCGACCCCGAACGGCCGGCGCGCGGACTGTCCATCGCCGACCAGCAGATCGTCGAGATCGCCAAGGCGCTCTCCTTCGACGCCCGCGTCCTGATCATGGACGAGCCGACCGCCGCCCTCACCGGCAGCGAGGTGGCCCGGCTGTTCGGCGTCGTCCGGGCGCTGCGCGAGCAGGGCTCCGCGGTGCTGTTCATCTCGCACCGGCTGGAGGAGATCTTTCGGATCTGCGGACGCGTCACGACCCTGCGCGACGGGGCCCTGATCTCCAGCGAGCCGCTGGAGGGCATGACGGAGGACGACCTCGTACGCCGGATGGTCGGCCGCGATCTCGACGAGCTCTACCCCAAGCAGGACGTCGAGGCGGGCGAAGTCGCCCTCAGCGTACGGCGGCTGACCCGGGAGGGCGTCTTCACCGATGTCTCCTTCGACGTGCGGCGCGGCGAGATCGTCGGACTCGCCGGGCTCGTCGGCGCCGGCCGCACGGAGGTCGCGCGGTCGGTGTTCGGCGTGGACCGCTGGGACGCCGGAGAGGTGGAGGTCGACGGCCGCGCGCTGACCAACGGCGCCCCCTCCGTCGCCATGGCGGCCGGACTCGCCCTCGTCCCCGAGGACCGGCGCGCCCAGGGCCTGGTGATGGACATGTCCATCGAGCGCAACATCGGCCTGACCGGGCTGCGTACGACGGTCAGGGCGGGCCTCATGAACCGCGGGGCCGAGCGCAGCCGGTCCCTCGACTGGGCGGTCAGGCTCCAGGTCAAGTACGCCCGGATCGCCGACACCGTCGCCACGCTCTCCGGTGGCAACCAGCAGAAGGTCGTCCTCGCCAAGTGGCTGGCCACCGGCCCCAGGGTGCTGATCGTCGACGAGCCCACCCGTGGCATCGACGTCGGCACCAAGGCCGAAGTGCACCGGCTGCTCGGCGAGTTGGCCGCCGACGGGGTGGCCGTCCTGATGATCTCCTCCGATCTGCCCGAGATCCTCGGCATGGCCGACCGCGTGCTCGTGATGCACGAGGGCCGGCTCACCGCCGAGATCCCCCGCTCCGAAGCCACCGAGGAATCCGTGATGGCCGCCGCCACCGGGAGGGCCGCCGCGTGACAGCCATGGAGAGGACTGCCCGAGTGGACCGGATCGATCGCGGGGAGGGCCACCGCATGACAGCCGTCGAGAGGGCCGCCCGCACGACAGCCACCGAGAGGGCTGCCCGAATGACCCCGATCATCCCCCGGAGGGCCGCCGCATGACGGTCACCGCGCCGACCCCCGCCACCGAGGTGCCCAGGTCCAGCGGCACCCGCCTGGTGGACCGCGTCTTCAAGATGCGTGAACTCGCCATCCTGGCCGTCTTCCTGGTGATGATCGCCGTCACCCAGCTCGGCAACAGCGAGTTCCTGTCCGAGCAGGGCATCAAGGACCTGCTGCTGAACGCGACGATCCTCGTGCTGGTCGCCACCGGCCAGTCGCTCGTCGTCATCACCCGCAACGTCGACCTGTCGGTCGGCTCGACCCTCGGCATCAGCGCCTTCGCGGCCGGCACCTACCTCCAAAGCGGCGGCAACCCCGTCGTCGCGGTCCTCCTCGCGGTGCTGCTCGGCGTCGGCTGCGGACTGGTCAACGGCGCCCTCGTCAGCCTCGGCCAGGTACCCGCCCTCGTCGTCACCCTCGGCACCCTCTACATCATCCGCGGAATCGACTCCATCTGGGTCGGCTCCCGGCAGATCACCGCGGCCGATCTCCCCGGCGGCTTCGTCGACTTCGGCTCCGGCGGCCTCTCGGCGGTCCCGTACCTCGCGCTGATCGCCCTGGCCGTCCTCGTGGTGACCGCGTACTACCTGAAGCACTTCGGCAGCGGCCGCGAGCTCTACGCGCTCGGCTCCAACCCGGAGGCCGCACGGCTGGCCGGCATCCCCGTCCGCAAACGCATCCTCACCGCGTACGTCGTCTGCGGTGGCCTCGCCGGACTCGCGGGCGCCCTCTACCTCGCCCGGTTCGGCAACGTCGACTCCAGCACCGGGAACGGCTACGAACTCACCGTCGTCAGCGCGGTCGTGGTCGGCGGCGTCGTCTTCACCGGCGGCTCCGGCAGCGTCTACGGAGCCGCGCTCGGCGCCCTGCTGCTCACCTCGGTCAACAGCGTCCTGCCCGCCCTCGGTGTCAGCTCCGTCTGGGTGCTCGCCATCAACGGCGTCCTGCTCATCCTCGCCATCGCGGTCGACCGGATCGTCGCGCTGCGCGTGGCCTCCGCACTGAAGAAGAGGAACGCCCGCCATGGCTGACTCCGCTCTCGCGCGCGCCGTCCGCTGGGACACGGTCGTCGGCGCCCTCCTCATCGTCCTGCTGCTCTTCTCCTTCTCCTTCGTGGACGGCTTCGGCAACGCGCTCAACCTGTCGTTCCTGATCGGCAACACCCTGCCGATCGCGCTGATCGCCCTGCCCATGACCCTGCTCGTGGTGGCCGGCGAGATCGACCTGTCCGTCGCCTCCACGGCCGGGCTCTCCGGATCGGTGATGGGCGCCCTGTGGAACCAGGGCATGGCGATCGAGACGATCATCCCGCTCTGCCTGGTGCTCGGCGTGGTGTGCGGGCTCGTCAACGGCCTGCTGGTGACCCGGCTCGGACTGCCCTCGCTCGCCGTCACCATCGGCACGCTCGCCGCCTACCGCGGCATCGCGCAGATCGTGCTCGGCTCCGACGCCGTCACCGACTTCCCCGTCCAGTACCAGGACTTCGCGGCCGGACGCATCGGGGACACTTTCGTCCCGCGGGCACTCCCGCTCTTCCTGGTGCTGCTCGCCGTCGCGGTGGTCGTGCTGCACGCCACCCCCTTCGGGCGCTCCGCGTTCGCCATCGGCGCCAACGAGGAGGCCGCCCGGTTCGCCGGCGTCCGGGTCAAGCGGCAGAAGCTGCTCCTGTTCGTCGCGACCGGCCTCATGGCCTCGCTGACCGGGGTGTTCTGGGCCCTGCACTACGCCAGCGCCCGCTTCGACAACGCCACCGGGCTCGAACTGTCCGTCGTGGCCGCCGTCCTGCTCGGCGGTATCGACTTCGACGGCGGCAAGGGCACGCTCGGCGGCGCGATCGCGGGCGTCTTCCTGCTCGGCTCGCTCCAGAACGTGATGAGCCTCCTCAACGTCTCCGCGCAGTCGCAGATCGTCGTCACCGGCGTCCTGCTCGTCGTCTCCGTGCTCGGCCCCCGGGTCGGGCGCCAGATCTCCGTGGCGAGGGCGGGCCGCAGAGCCGCCGCGCCGACTCCGACCCCGATTCCGTAAACCCCGCCCCGCCCCGCCCCGCCCGGCCCGGCCCCGTACCCGTCGTCCCGGCCTGGCCCGGCCCCCTATTCGTCACCCCGGTCCGCTCACCGTCGCAAAGGAACCCTCAGCCATGCGCAAGTCATCGATCCGCCGTACCTGTGCGGCGCTCGCCGCCATCACCTCCCTCGCCCTGGCCGTCACCGCCTGCGGCGGCACCACCAAGGACGACGTCAAGGACTCGGGCGGCTCCGGCGCCGCCGCCGGGGCCAAGGCCGACCCGAACGCGGCCACCAAGAAGGGGCTCACCGTCGGCTTCCTGCCCAAGGCGGTCAACAACCCGTACTTCACCTCCGCGGACAAGGGCGGCGAGAAGGCCCTGACCGAACTGGGCTCCAAGTACAAGGAGGTCGGCACCAACAGCGCCACCGACACCAGCGGCCAGGTGAGTTACGTCAACACGCTCACCCAGCAGCAGGTCGACGCGATGGCGGTCTCCGCGCAGGACCCCGGCGCCCTGTGCACCGCGCTCAAGCAGGCCATGACGAACAAGATCAAGGTCGTCACCTACGACTCGGACACCAAGGCCGACTGCCGCAACGCCTTCGTCTCGCAGGCGAGCGCCGAGGACCTCGGCCGCACCGAGGTGCAACTGCTCGCCGAACAGATCGGCTACAAGGGCGAGATCGCGATCCTGTCCGCCGGGCAGACCGCCACGAACCAGAACACCTGGATCGACTTCATGAAGGAGGAGCTGAAGGACCCCAAGTACAAGGACGTCAAGCTGGTCAAGGTCGCCTACGGCAACGACGAGGCCCAGCAGTCCTTCCAGCAGACGCAGGGGCTGCTCCAGGAGCACCCGAACCTGAAGGGGATCATCTCGCCGACCACGGTGGGCATCAAGGCGGCCGCCCAGTACCTGTCCGGTTCCAAGTACAAGGGCAAGGTCAAGCTGACCGGCCTCGGCACCCCCAACGACATGCGCAAGTACGTCAAGAACGGCACGGTCGAGGGCTTCGAGCTGTGGGACCCGGCCAAGCTCGGCGAGCTGGCCGCGCGCACCGCCGTGGCGCTCGCCTCGGGGCAGATCACCGGCAAGGAGGGCGAGACCTTCAAGGCCGGCGCCATGGGGTCCTTCACCATCGGCAAGGACGGTGTGATCAGCCTCGGCAAGCCGACCGTCTTCGACGCGAAGAACATCGACCAGTTCGACTTCTGACGGTGTGCCGGGCCGGTGCTCCCACCGTCGCGCCGGCCCGACTCCCAGGCCCCGGAGGGTCATCGATGCAGCGCGTGTGCTTTCTGCTGAAGGTCCGTGCGGACCGCCTCGACGAGTACCGCGAGCGGCACGCCGCCGTGTGGCCCGAGATGCTCGACGCGCTCTCGGCCACCGGCTGGCACAACTACTCGCTCTTCCTGCGCGAGGACGGTCTGCTGGTCGGCTACCTGGAGACCGAGGACTTCGCGGCCGCGCGGGCCGCCATGGAAGCCACCGACGTCAACGCCCGCTGGCAGAAGGAGATGGCGCCGTTCTTCACCGCGTTGGACGGCGCCCGACCCGACGAGGCCATGACGCCCCTCACCGAGGTGTTCCACCTCGCCTGACGCGGACCGCCCGGCCGACTCCCTCGCCCCGTCCCGCCCGTCTCGCCTCCGGGTGACCGGCCGAACGTGCCGCCCCGCGTGTCCCGTACCACCCGAACCGTCCGCCCGCAGACCGATCGAGGAGCCCGTACATGAGACGACGCACCGTACTGACGACGGCCCTGCTGGGTACCGTGGCGGGCCCCGCCCTGACGGCGGGGACAGCCCGGGCGGCCGTCCCCGGCCCGTCCGTGACGCGGACCGGCACCACCCGACTCGACGCCCAGGCCCTCTACTTCGTCTCCTACGACGGGCTGGTCAACAACAACTCGTTCCAGAAGAACGGCCTGTTGACCTACCGCGGCCATCAGTACGCCGCCTGGTACACCGGTGACCGCAGCGCGGTCGTCGCCCGCCGCGTCCTCGGTGCCTCCACCTGGTCCACGATCACGATCGGCCACAAGCTCAAGAACGACGACTCCCACAACGTGATCTCCATGGGTGTCTCCCGGACCGACGGCCGGCTGCACCTGACCATGGACGCGCACAGCGACGGCTTCTTCTACGTCAAGTCGGTGGCCGGACTGCTCGACAACCCCGCGTCGACGGCCTGGACGCCGGCCGTCCTCGGGGCCGTCCAGACCTCCCTGGACGGACTGGCGCTCACCACGCAGTTCACCTATCCGCAGTTCGTCGCCACACCGGAGGGCCGCCTCCAGCTCTCGTACCGCGTCGGCGTCTCGGGGAACGGGCGCAACGCGCTGGCGGAGTACGACGGTTCGTCCTGGACCGCGCTCGGCGAGTGGTCCGCCTCCACCGGGACCTACACCGACGCGCACGGATCGAGCACCGCCCGCAACATGTACCTGCACGGGATCGACTACGACGTGAACGGGCGGCTGCACGCCTTCTTCACCTGGCGCGAGCAGAACGCCGCCGTGATGTGCAGTGCCGGCGGCATCACCAACCACGACACCGGCTACGTCCACTCCACCGACCGGGGCCGGAGCTGGCGCAACGACGCGGGCACCGTCGTCGGCACCACCGGGACCCCGGGCACCGTCGCCGTCACCGACGCGGGGCTCGTCGTCGACCCCCTCGACCCCGACCACTCCCTGATGAACCAGGAGAGCCAGGCCACCGACTCGGCGGGACTGCCGCACGCGATCATCAGCTATGTGCCCGGACGCTTCGGACAGTGCACCACCGACTACGTGAAGGACCGTACGGCGAACGGCCGGGCCTTCCATCTCCGCAAGGGCTCCTCGGGCGGCTGGACCAAGACCGAGATCCCCCTCGCCCTGAATTCCAGCCAGCGCACCAAGCTGGTCCTGGACCGGTACGACAACGCCTACGCGATCCTGCCGTTCGGGCGGATCGCGGGCGCCTCGAAGTCCTCGGGGCACACCGACTGGACGCTCCTGTTCGACGGCGGAGGCCTGAACGCCTTCGGCGAGGTCGTCATCGACGAGACACGCGTCCCACAGGACGGGACGCTGTCCGTGATGTACCAGGAGAAGTCCAGTGGCACCACGCCGTCGGCCCTGCACGTCATCGATTTCCGCCTGCCCTCCTGACCCCTGCTTCCGGCCCTCTCGCGGATAATGTGAGGGCCCGCCCGCCGCTGCTCGCTCTACTCGTGGAGGTTCCCGCCCGATGGTCCAGTCGGTGGGTATCAAGGACGTCGCCCGTGCCGCCGGAGTCTCCGTCGGCACGGTCTCGAACGTGATCAACCGCCCCGACTCGGTGGCATCCGAGACGAGGGCCCGCGTCCTGTCCGCCATCGACCGTCTCGGCTACGTGCGCAGCGAGTCGGCACGCCAGCTCCGGGCCGGACGCAGCCGGATCATGGGACTTCTCGTCCTCGACATGGGCAACCCGTTCTTCGTGGACGTCGCCCGCGGCGCCGAGCGCGCCGCGCGGGAGGCCGGACTCGGGGTGATGGTCTGCAACAGCGCCCAGTCCCCGAGCGAGGAGGCCGACTATCTGTCGCTCTTCGCCGAGCAGCGGGTGCGCGGGGTGCTGCTGACACCGTCCGACGCGAGCGGGCGCAACATCGAGGCGTTCCGCCGCAACGGCATCCCCTTCGTGCTGGTCGACCGGGTCGCCGAGGGCACCACCGAGTGCTCGGTCTCCGTCGACGACGTGGCGGGCGGCGCGCTGGCCGTCCGGCACCTCGTGGACGCCGGACACCGCTCGATCGCGTACGTCAGCGGCCCGCCCGGGCTCAGCCAGGTGAGGGACCGCCGTACGGGCGCCCTGAACGCCCTGCGCGAGGCCGGGCTCGGCCCGGAGAACCTGCGCGAGCTGCCCACCGAGCGCCTGGACGTGGCGGCCGGGCGCGACGCCGGCGCCCGGCTCCTCGGCCTCGCCGAACGGCCCACCGCCGTCTTCTGCGCCAACGACCTGCTCGCCCTCGGCCTCCTCCAGGCCATGTACGCGGCCGGCGTCGGCGTGCCCGACGACCTCGCGATCGTCGGTTACGACGACATCGAGTTCGCGGCCGCCGCGGCCGTCCCGCTCACCTCCGTGCGCCAGCCGGCCGTGACCATGGGAGCCCTCGCGGCCGAGCTGCTCCTGGAGGAGATCGACGCGGAGACCGCGCCCACGCCGCACGAACACCGCCGTGTCGTGCTCCAGCCGGAACTGGTCGTGCGCCGCTCCAGCCTGGCGGCGCGCTGACCAGCGGTTCAGTTCCCCGTCACCGGCCCGCTGAGTCACTGTTCAGTTCGTTTTCCCGGTCCCCGGCCCGCGGGGCCCGGGCGACATGTGCTGAACTGGGACGCAGCCTGGAATCCGTACGACTCGGGAGACCTGTTGACCGTCAGCTACCGCCAGCCCGGTGTCGTCCTCACCGACCACCGCTTCACCGTGCCGCTCGACCACGACCGACCGGCGGGCGAGACCATCGAACTGTTCGCCCGCGAGGTCGTCGCGAGCGACAAGGCGCACCAGAACCTGCCGTGGATGGTCTACCTCCAGGGCGGCCCCGGCTTCGGGGCGAATCGTTTCGTCGGCCGCCAGGCCTGGCTCGACCGGGCCCTGAAGGACTTCCGCGTCCTGCTCCTCGACCAGCGCGGCACCGGACACTCCACCCCCGCCAACCGGCAGACGCTCCCGCTGCGCGGCGGCGCCCGCGAGCAGGCCGACTACCTCGCGCTCTTCCGCGCCGACTCCATCGTCCGGGACTGCGAGGCCATCCGGCCCGCGCTCACCGGCGGAGCACCCTGGACGGTCCTCGGCCAGAGCTTCGGCGGCTTCTGCACCGTGCACTACCTCTCCAGCGCCCCCGAGGGGCTGAGCGCCGCCGTCGTCACCGGCGGGCTGCCCTCCCTCGACGGACACGCGGACGACGTGTACCGCGCCGCCTACCCGCGCATCGAGCGCAAGGTCGCCGCGCACTACGCCCGCTACCCGCAGGACGTCGAGCGCGCCCGCCGCATCGCGGAGTACCTGCTCCAGCACGAACCGGTGCTCAGCGGCGGCTACCGCCTGACCGCCGAGGCCTTCCAGTCGCTCGGCATCCTCCTCGGCGGCAGCGACGGCAGCCACCGCCTGCACTACCTGCTGGAGGACGCCTTCGTCCGCACCCCGCAGGGCCACACCCTCTCCGACGCCTTCCAGGAGGAGGTCCAGGGGCTCCTGTCGTACGCGGGCCACCCCCTGTACGTCCTCGTCCACGAGGTCATCTACGCCCAGGGCGGCCGACCCACCGCCTGGGCCGCCGAACGGGTGCGCGCCGAGTTCCCGCAGTTCGACGCGGCCAAGGCGCTCGCGGACGACGGGCCGCTGCTGTTCACCGGGGAGTCCGTGCACCCCTGGATGTTCGAGACCGACCCGGCGCTGCGCCCGCTGCGCGACACCGCCGAGGAACTGGCCGCCCGCACCGAATGGGCGCCGCTGTACGACCCGGCCCGACTCGCCGTGAACGAGGTCCCGGTCGCGGCGGCGGTCTACCACGACGACATGTACGTCGACGCCGGCCACTCCCTGGCCACCGCCCGTGCCGTCCGGGGGCTGCGCACCTGGGTGACCGACGAGTTCGAGCACGACGGGATACGAGCCGGCGGGCCGCGCGTGCTGGACCGGCTGCTGGCGCTCACGCGCGACGACGTCTGAGACACCCGGCCTCCTCTAGGATTCTGACGGACTGTCAGAATCCTGAGGGGGTACGGATGATCGACACCACCCGCACGGACATCCCGGAGGACGAGCGGCGCCTCCGCCTCGACGTCGAGGACGGGATCGGCGTCCTCACCCTGTGCCGGCCCGCGAAGCTCAACGCGTGGAGCTGGGAGTCCACCCGCCAACTCGGCCTGATCGCCGACCGGATCCGCTTCGACCCCTCGGTCCGGGCGGTGCTGCTGCGGGCCGAGGGGCGGGCCTTCTGCGCGGGGATCGACGTGAGCGCCCCGGGCGGCGCGATCACCGGCCGCTCGGGTGCCGAGCGCGCCCGCGCCTACTACGAGGGCATCCGCTGGGCCCACGAGCGCTTCGCGGCCTTCGCGCGGCTGCCGCAGCCCGTCGTCGCGGCCGTCCAGGGCTACTGTCTCGGCTTCGGCTTCGAGCTCGCGCTGATGGCGGACATCAGAATCGCCTCCCGCGACGCCGTGTTCGCCCTGCCCGAGGCCCAGTTGGGGCTCGCCGTCGACGCCGGCGGGGACCTCCGTATCGCCCGTGAGGCGGGCGCGGGGTGGGCGAAGTACCTCGCGCTGACCGGGAGACGGCTGGACGCGGCGACGGCCGAACGCCTGCATCTCGTCCAACGCGTCACGGACGAAACCGCGTTGGACGAGACGGCCCGCGCCGTCGCCGCCGAGATCGCGGCGAACGCCCCGCTCGCCGTGCAGGCCGTCAAGCACGACATCGACGCGTACGCCGAGGCCCCGCTGGCCGCCGCTCTCGACCGGACCGCCCTGTCGGCCGCGCTCACCCTCACCTCCGACGACGCGGCGGAGGGATACACGGCCAGGGGCGCCCGCCGCGCGCCCCGCTTCGAGGGAAGGTGACCCACGTGTTTTGATCGGTCACTGTTGTGTACGACGAGACAGGCAGGGGGGAACCGATGCACGACAGTGAACTTCTCGCGGACAGGTTCGAGGAGCACCGGGGCCGGCTGCGGGCGGTGGCCTACCGGATGCTGGGATCGCTGAGCGAGGCCGACGACGCCGTCCAGGAGACGTGGCTGAAGCTCGGCCGCACCGACCCGGACGAGATCAGGAACCTGGCCGGCTGGCTGACCACCGTGACCGGCCGGGTGTGCCTGGACATGCTCAGGTCCCGCACCGCACGCCGCGAGGACCCGCTGGAGCCCTCCGGCACCTTCGTGCCCGACCCCGTCGTCAGCCCCCTGGACCGGATCGACCCCGAACAGGAGGTGCTGCTGGCCGACTCGGTCGGGCTCGCCCTCCTCGTCGTCCTGGAGACCCTGGAGCCCGCCGAACGGCTCGCCTTCGTGCTGCACGACATGTTCGCGGTGCCCTTCGACGACATCGCGCCCGTCGTGGGCCGCAACGCCGCCGCCACCCGGCAGCTCGCCAGCCGGGCACGCCGTCGCGTCAAGGGAGCCGCCCCCGAGCCCGAGCGGGACGTCATCCGGCAGCGCGAGGTCCTCGACGCGTTCCTCGCGGCGTCACGCGGCGGCGACTTCGAGGCGCTCGTCGCCGTCCTCGACCCCGACGTCGTGCTGCGCGCCGACGCGGGCGCGCTGGTCGGCGGCGTCACCGTGTCCAAGCTGGTGCGCGGCGCCGAGGCAGTGGCCCGACAGGCCCTCGCCTTCCGCCGGTTCGCCGCGAGTTCGCGGCTCGTCCGCGTCAACGGGGAGGCGGGCGTCGTCGCGATCGTGGACGGCCGGCCGCAGTCGGTGATGGGCGTCACCGTCGCCGACGGCAGGATCGTCGCGATGTACATCCTGGCCGACCCCGACCGGCTCGCCCGGCTCGACCTGGCGGGGGAGAAGCCGGGGGAGTGAGGGCGCGCGAGTGACCGTCAGCCGGTGAAGGGACCACGTCCCAGTTGGTCCCGCACCGGCGTGACCGGCGGGGCGACCAGGTCCCTGCGCTGCCAGTTGGCGCCGTCGACCACCAGCGTGTGACCGGTGATGAAACGGGCGTAGGGGGACGCCAGGAAGGTGGCGGCCCAGCCCAGCTCACGGGGCAGGCCGACGCGCAGGGCCGGCTGCCGCCGGCCGAGCGCGTCGGCCGCCCCGTCGCGCGTGCCTGAGCCGTCCGGCGTGACCTCGCCGCCCGGTGCGGTCCCGGGGTGGCGGTCATCACGGCCGGGGGGCCGGTCATCCCGCTCCCCGTTGCGGTCCGGGCCGTCCCCGGCGCGCCGAGCGCCCTGGCCGGGCCCGTGGTCCTCGGGGCTGGAGCCGGCCCCGCCGCCCGTGCCTCGGGTCAGGTTGCCGCGGATGTCGTCCGTCATGTCCTCGTGAGGCATCAGCCCCGGCACCAGACCGTTGACCTGGATGCCGTACGGCCCCCACTCGACGGCCAGGGTCCGCACCAGGCTCTCCACGCCGGCCTTGGCCGCCGCGCTGTGCGCGAAACCGGGGCCGCCGGTCCAGGCGTAGGACGCGCCGACGTCGATGACCGACCCCGGTGTGCCCGCCGCGAGGTGACGCCGTCCGAACTCACGGGTCATCAGAAACGTACCGGTGAGGGTGATGTCGACGACCGCCTGCCAGGCGTTCGGGGACATGTCCTCCGTGGCGACGGGGAAGTTGGCGGCCGCGTTGTTGACCAGCACGTCGGGCAGCCCGCCCTCGTCGAACACCTCGGAGACACGCTTCGGGTCCCGGATGTCGCAGACCGCGGACCTGACCCGCGTGCCCAGCTTCGCCAACTCGGCGCGTGCGGGCGCCAGATGCCGCTCGCGGCGGCTGACGATCAGGAGATCGGCGCCCAGCCGGGCGAACTCCGCCGCGATCGCCCTCCCGAGTCCGGTGCCGCCGCCGGTGACCAGCACCAGCGAGCCGTCGAACGTCCCGGCCGGCAGGGCGCTCGCGCCCAGCGGGGGAGGGGCGGGGAGACCGGGGAGCGCTGCGGAGTCCATCCTTTGATCTTCGCAGGGAATCCTGGTATTCGGGCTGGGCGGGAAAGAGCCCTTCAATTTGGAGACGCGGAGCCGTTGAAGTTCTCCCGCCGATACCGGATGACCGACACCAGGTGTGCATACCGGCTTGGATGACCCCACTTTCCAGCCTTATATGAGGATCCAGTTGCTAGTGGAGTGACATGCACCGAGACAGTAGGATCAGGCGAACCGGCGGGAGGGGGCGGGTTGGATGATCCGTGCGTACAAGTTCCTGCTGCGGCCCACCGTCCGACAGGTTCAGGCGCTGGGCGAGATGCTGCGGGATCACTGTTCCCTTTATAACGGAGCCTTGCAGGAACGCCGGGACGCCTACCGCCACAGCTCGAAGAGCACTGTCAGGTATGGGATGCAGTCCGGTCAGCTCAAGGAGATCCGGGCATTCGACCCGGAGCGCCAGGGCCGCTGGTCCTTCTCCTCGCAGCAGGCGACGCTGCGCCGTCTGGACAAGGCGTTCGTCGCGTTCTTCCGTCGGATTAGGTCCGGGGACACCCCGGGTTATCCGCGATTCCGTGGGGTGGGCTGGTTCGACACGGTGGACTTCCCGAAGGACGGGGACGGCTGCCGCTGGGACTCCGCCCCGCACGACCCGGTCACCCGCGTTTGATTCCAGGGTGTCGGGCATGTGAAGGTCAACCAGCACCGGCCGGTCATAGGCAGAGTCAAGACCGTCTCGGTCAAGCGCGAGGGCCGCAGATGGTTCGTAGTGCTGACCGCTGAACAGGACCAGCCGCAACCGCTGCCCTCGACCGGCAGTGTGGTCGGCATCGATCTGGGTGTCGCAAACTTCCTCGCCGATTCCAACGGCGCCTTCGTCTCCAACCCTCGCTACGGGCGCAAGGCATCCGCGCAGCTCGCAGCCGCACAGCGGGCCCTTTCCCGGTTCCCGCGCCGCAGGGTCAGGGACCGCACCGCCAACCACCGACGCGCCGTGGAGAAGGTCGCCCACCTCCACGGCAAGGTTCGCCGCCAGCGGCTGGACCACGCACACAAGACCGCGCTCGACTTGGTCCGCGCGCATGATTTCATCGCGCACGAAGACCTCAAGATCCGCAACATGAGCAAGGCCCCGGTGCCGAACCCCGACGCCGATGGGCGGGGCACCTTCCTGCCGAATGGGGCCACCGCGAAGGCCGGGCTCAACAAGTCGATCGCTGATGCCGGTTGGGGGGTGTTCCTCACGATCCTGCACGCCAAGGCTGAAAGCGCCGGACGGGAATTGATCGCCGTGGACCCCCGCAGCACGTCCCGGACCTGCCCCGAATGCGGGCACGTCGCCAAGGAGAACCGGCCATCCCAAGAGAAGTTCCATTGCGTCGCCTGCGGCCACACAGCGCATGCCGACACGGTGGGAGCCCTCAACGTTCTACGGGCCGGGCTGGTCCGTCGCGACGCCCCACCGGTGTAGCGAGAAGCCCCCGGCCTCGGCCGAGGGAGGAGTCACGGCGGACTCGATACCCGGTGCAGCAGTGCGCCGTCAAACATCCAGGCAAGGACGGCAAGGATCACCTCGCCATGCAGGGCCTGATCCGTAGTCAGCCCAGTTCACGAGCGTGTCCAGGGCTCAGTAGGCTGGAGGACATGCCAGAGGAAGTCCGTCCATCCCCGGATCCCCGTGACGAACTGCGCGCCGACTGCGGGAGCTGCTTCGGGCTGTGCTGTGTCGCCCTGCCCTTCGCCCGCTCGGCCGACTTCGCGATCGACAAGGGCGCGGGGGAGCCCTGCCCCAATCTGCGTGACGACTCCCGGTGCGGCATCCACACCCGGCTGCGGCCGGGGGGTTTCACTGGCTGCACGGTCTATGACTGCTTCGGGGCCGGGCAGCACGTCTCCCAGGTGACCTTCGGCGGCGAGGACTGGCGCTCGGGGCCGAAGGAGCGCGCCCGGCTGATGTTCGACGTGTTCCCCGTCGTGCGCCACCTGCACGAACTGCTGTGGTACCTGAACGAGGCCCTGACGCTGCCCGCCGCACGTCCGGTGCACGCCGACGTCCGGCGCCTGATCTCCACGACCGAGCGCCTCACCCGGCAGACCCCGGAGGAACTGGCCGCGCTGGACGTCGGCGCGCACCGGCGGACGGCCGGCGAACTGCTGCTGCGGGTCAGCGAACTCGTACGGGCCGGCGGGGGCCAGAAGAAGGACCGGCGGGGCGCGGATCTGATGGGGGCCCGGCTCAAGGGTGCCGACCTGCGGGGCGCGAGTCTGCGCGGGGCGCTGCTCGTCGCCGCCGACCTCACCGGGGCCGATCTGCGCGGGGCCGATCTGATCGGCGCCGACCTCCGGGACGCCGATCTGACCGACGCCGATCTGACCGGGGCCCTGTTCCTCACCCAGCCCCAGCTCGACGCGGCCCGCGGCAGCGCCGGCACCCGCCTCCCGGACTCGGTCTCCCGCCCTGGCCACTGGACCGCCCGGAGCTGAGAGCCCCACCTCCCGGAGCTGAGAGACCCGCTCGGGCCGACAGCGGCACCCCTCCCGTCGGGCAGCCCACGCCGGGTGGGGTGCGGCCTCACTCGGTCGCGCCCGCCAGGGTCGCCGCCCGTCCCGGCGCCACGGGTGCGCGCCGTTCCAGATGCAGGCGCAGCCCCTCCGGCATCAGGGTCAGCCGCTCGGCCACCCGCAGCCGGTAGCCGGGGTCGGGCCGCAAGTCGTAGCGGCGCAGCAGCAGTCCGAGGACCAGGGTCGCCTCGTGCAGCGCGAACTGGCGGCCGATGCAGGCGCGCGCCCCGGTGCCGAACGGCTTGAAGGTGTGCGCGGGCCGGGCCCGTACCGCCTTCGCGTCGAAGCGGTCCGGGTCGAAGCCCTCCGCGTCGGCGCCCCACACCCGCGGGTCGCGGTGCAGCATCGCGGTCAGCACCAGTGCCCACGCCCCCCGCCGCACCGGGTGGACACCGCCGAGCACGGTGTCGTGACGGGCCTCGCGCGCGAACGCCGGTGCCGTCGGCCACAGGCGCAGCGACTCGTCGAGGACCCGGCGGACGTAGCGGAGTTTGGCGACCTGCTCGTAGCCCGGCCGGTCCGTGTCGCCCCAGACGCGTTCGACCTCGGCACGCGCGCGGGCGGCCGTCTCCGGGTGCTGGGCGAGGTAGTGCAGGGCGAAGGACAGGGCGCCCGAGGTGGTCTCGTGGCCGGCGATGAGGAAGGTGATGACCTGGCGGCGGATGTTCTCGGGGGTCAGCCGTTCCCCGGTCTCGGGGTGCGCTGTCTCCAGCATGCGGTCGAGCAGGTCGCCGTCGCCGCCGGCGCTCCGGCGGGCGGCCACCACGGCGTCGACCGTGCGGTTGAGGTAGGCCATGTCCGCGGCGTTGCGCCGGGAGGCGCTCCGCAGCAGGAGCGGCGCGAGCGGGACCGGGACGACGTTGAGGCGCTGCGCGTAGGTCAGCGTGCCCACCATCGCGTTCACGAAGGGCTGCGGCCGGGAGCGCTCGAAGGAGGCGAAGTCATGGCCGAAGCCGGTCCTGGCGATCGTCTCCAGTGTCAGCTTCGTCATGTCGCCGGGCACGTCCACGGCGCGGCCCGCGGCCTGCTCCCGGTCCCAGTGGTCCGTCAGCCGCTCGGTCACGGCCAGCATCATGGGGTGGTAGCCCTCCATGGCCTCGCGGCCGAATCCGGGGGCGAGGACGTCGTGCGCGAGCTGCCAGTTGGGTTCGTGGTTGTAGGCGGTGAACAGTCCGTCCCCGGCGACCGGCCGGAGGTTGGCGACGCCCAGGCCCACATGCTTCGCGAACCGCGACTCGTCGGCCAGTTCGGCGGCGAGGTCCGCGCCCCAGACGAAGACGATCTCGTTGCGGAAGGCCCGGCGCCGGAAGATCGGTCCGAGCTCCTTCCCGAACCTCATCGAGTCCTGGAGAGGGGAACGGACGTTCGCGCCGAGCACATCGCCGACCAGCGGGACGCGGCGAGGCGGGTGCGGGATGCGGTGGAGCTCCGGCCAGCCCAGTTCCGCGCTGCGGAACCCCTTGGGCCGCGCCGCCGCCTTCGTCTCCGCCATGACGCCATCTCCCTTGTGAAACGGGCAGGTTGAGTCTGTTGTACGTGGGTTCAATAGCGGAGTTCAGTCTGATCCCGTTGTTGAACCGGCGTCAAGTAAAGTGCGGGCATGACGGGGAAGCAGGGGGAGCGAGCACGCCGTCGGCTCAGTACCGAGGCACGCCGGGAGCAGCTTCTGTCGGTCGGCGCCCGTCTGTTCTCGGAGAGTCCGTACGACGACGTCTGGATCGAGCAGGTCGCGGAGATCGCCGGAGTCTCGCGCGGACTGCTGTACCACTACTTCCCGACGAAGCGGGACTTCTTCGCCGCCGTGGTCGAGCGGGAGAGCGGGCGGATGCTGCGGATGACCGCGGCGGTGCCCGGTGTCCCGGTGCGCGAGCAGCTCGGCGCCGGCCTGGACACCTTCCTCGGGTACGTGGAGGAGCACGCGCATGGGTTCCGTGCCTTCCACCGTGCCGACGCGGCCGGTGACCAGGCCGTGCGCAGGGTCTACCAGCAGGCCCTCGCCGCGCAGGAGCGGCAGATCCTCTCGGCCCTCGCCGCGGATCCCGAGCTCGGCCGGTCCGCCGAGGACCGGCCCGAGCTGCGGATCGCCGTCCGGGGGTGGCTGGCCTTCACCACGGCCGTGTGCCTGGAGTGGCTGCGGGGAGCGGACCTGACCCGTGATCAGGTGAGGGATCTGTGCGCGCGGGCGCTGATCGGCGCGATCACGCCCTGAGGCCCGCCCCCGGCTGCCGCGACGCCCGTTCCGGCCGGGCGAAATTCCGTGCCCGGCCCTTCGATCGGCGCGGTGTGGTTGGCGTACGCCCCGATCTTCGATAGGTTAGGCAAGCCTTACCTAAGGAGGAAGCTGATGGGTGACCGTCACACCTGGACGGCCGCGCCCGCCGCGGCGGAGCACGCCCGCTCGGTGCTCGCCGCGGCCTGGTCCTGCGCGGTGAGCGCCGAGGGCGGCCGGGAGGAGTTCGTCGGCGCGCACTCCGTCGCCGCCGACGGCCGGGTGCTGCTGCGGGTGCCCGAGGACAGCGCGCTGCTCGCCGCGGCCATCTGCTCCCCGCGCGGAGAGCCGTCCGCCGTCCTGGAGTTCGCCGACGTCGCACCGGTTCCCGTACGGAACCGGATCCGGGCCCGGCTCTGGCTCGCCGGCTGGTTCGTCCCCGAGGACGGACAGCTCTCGTTCCGGCCCACCCGCGCGGTGCTGCGCCGCCCCGACGGGACCGTCGTGGTCGACCTGGACGAGCTCGCCGAGGCCCGGCCCGACCCGCTCGCCCTCGCGGAGGCCCAGCTCCTGACCCATCTCGCCGACTCCCACCCCGACGCCGTCGAGCGGCTCACCCGTCTCGTCGAGGCGGACAGCCTGCACGGCGCGGTGCGCGTCCAGCCCCTCGCCGTCGACCGCCACGGACTCACCCTGCGCATCGAACGGGCCCGCGGCAACGGCGACGTACGCCTGCCGTTCCACGCACCCGCCGACGACGTCTCCCAGCTCACGGAGCGCATGCACGTCCTGCTCACCCAGGCGGGCCTCGCCTCCTGCCCCCGTCCGCTACAGCGGCAGCGCACAGACCGCGAGGGGTGAGGCGAACGGTTCGCCCGCGCGCCGGAGTTCACCGCTCTCCTGGTCGACGCCGAAGACCGTGACCGTGCCCGACCGCTGGTTCGCCGCGAACAGCAGCCGTCCGTCCGGCGAGAGGGCGATGTGCCGCGGGAAGTCGCCGCCGACCGGCACCGTGTCCAGCAGCCGCAGCCGGGCTCCGTCCGCCTCGACGGCGTACCGCGTCAGGCTGTTGTGGCCCCGGTTGGCGAGAAACGCGTACGACCCGTTCGGTGTCACCAGGAACTGGGCCGGGTAACTCGTGCCGCCTCCCGTGCCCGTGGACTGTGCCTCGCCCACCGAGAGTCGGCCCGTCGCCGGGTCGTAGCCGCACACCGCCACCGTGTTGTCGGCCTCGTTGGCGAGATACGCGTACCGGCCGCCGGGGTGGAACGTGAGGTGGCGCGGGCCCGCGCCCGGCCTCGTGCGCGCCCGGGAGGTCTCGGTGAGAGTGCCCCGGGTCTCGTCCAGACGGTAGGTGTACACCGTGTCGGTGCCCAGGTCGGCGGCGAGCAGATGTCCGCCGTCCGGACCGGTGACGAACTGGTGCGCGTGCGGGCCCTGTTGACCGGGACCGGGCGCCGGGGACGTGTGCGTGACCAGATCGGTGCGCTCGCCGAGCGCGCCGGACGCCTCGATGGGATGCACCGCGACGCTTCCCGACGCGTAGTTCGCGCTCAGCAGCCAGCGGCCGCTCGGATGCACGGACAGATGGCAGGGACCCGAGCCGCCGGTGGAGCGGCTGCCGAGCACCTCGGTCCCCGGGAGACGCACGGCCGTCACCGCGCCCGCGTTCTGCTCGTCGACGGCGTACAGCGCCCGGCCGTCCGGATGCACGGCGAGGAAGGACGGGTTGTCGACGCCCGCCACCACGCCGCCGCCGGTGATCGCGCCGGTCGCCGCGTCGTACGTGGCGACACCGATCCCCTTCCCGCCGCCGTTCCCCGAGGTGTAGGTGCCCAGGAACAGCCGACGCGGACCGGAGGCCGGAGCCGGGGACGAAGGCGCCGACGCGGAGGCGGAAGCCGGGGACGAGGGCGCGGACGCGGAAGAGGAGGGACCGGCCGCCGGCGCCTTCGGGCGTGGCGTCGTCCCGGCGGGATCCTCCCGGGACCCCGCGCAGGCCGGTGCCGCCGCGATCGCGGCGGCACCCGCCAGCGCGCCGACGAAACGGCGTCGGGTCCAGCCGTCGCCCGCGCCGCGCGACGGCCCTGCACCACTGCTCATGCCTGCACCTCGGGGTGTCGGTTGCCTCGGCCGGAACGGCCACCTTGGCGTGCGACACCCCTCACGTGCAACAACGGCCCCGCGCGTTGCGCTCCACGCAACGCGCGGGGCGTAACGCCTGGATCCGCGCGGGGCGCACCGCCGGTATCTACCAGTCGCCGTCCCCGACGGGCTTGCCCGGCGCGTCACCGAGGGGCTGGACCTGATGGGGCGCGGGCTGCTGCCAGGGCTCGTGGTCGTCGCCCAGCCAGTCGCCCACCGGCTTCACCCCACCGAGTTCGTCCGTGGGTGCCAGGTCGGCGGCGTCCTGGTCGTAGTAGTCGAACCAGGGGAGCCCCGCGCGGGTGTACGCGGCGCGGTCCACCGGGGACGGGGGCGGCGCCTCGCCGGTGATGCGACGCCACTCCGGAGGCGTCACCAGGTGGACGAACACGCGTCCGGCCGGCTCCTTCGCCCAGGCCTTCAGCGGCCGGTCGTCCCGGTAGACCTCCTGACGCATCGAACCGCCGACCCCGAGGCCCATCGCCGGGGCACTGCGCGCACGCGGGGCACCCCCGGGACGCGCGGCTCCGGGCGCGGCGCCCGGAGCGGGCGGTGCGGCCATCATCGGCATGGCCGCGCCGTACCCGCCCAGCGTCCGGGGCATCCGCATGCTCTCCTCGGCCCGGCGGCGCTCCGCCTCCCGCCACGCGGCCAGCTCCCCGGCCTCCAGCGGGAACGACTGGAGCTGGACACCGCCCCAGACCTCCTCGCCGGTGACCTGGCCCTCGACCGTCGCCCCGAGACCCAGCGGCACGGCCACGAACTGGCGGACCGTCCCCTTGCCGGAGTTGATGCCGTCGAGCCACGGCTGCCGGGGGAGGACGACGTAGTTCTGCGGGTCACGGGTGAGCCGGGAGCTCCACGGCTTGCCGGAGACGGCACACACCTTGCCGACGCCCACCTGCAACGCGGCCGGCTCCGACGTCCCGCCGAAACTCAGCCACATGGCCTCGCGCAGATACACCGGCAGCATCACACCGCCGCGCGCCCGCCACTCGGCGGGCACCCGGTCGCCGTAGTCCTCGACACGCCGGACGGGGAACTCGCCGAGCCCCGGCGGCAGCGCGTGCGTGCCCGTCTCGGGCAGCCGCAGCGTCCGTATGAACCGGACCTGCACCCCGCCCGGCAGCCGCAGCGCGTTCCCGTCGATCCGTACGGTGTCCTCGGTCATCCGCCCGCCCCCTCGTTCTCCTGCCACCGGCCACGCCGTGCGGATCACCGCCACGGCGTCGTGCCGTTTCCTCTCACGGAACTCGTCATCTAGAACGCCCGGAGGCCTCGGAACGGTTCCGGTTCCGGCGCGGCCCGCGCAGCCGGTTCCGCAGCCGGGTGAGGCGCGGCCGGCGCTCGCGCTGCTCACGGGTGCAGCGGTCCAGCTCCTCGAACAGCCGCCGGGTGCGGTGCTCGGTGTCCAGCTCGTCGAGGATGCGGGTGACCTCGGTCAGGACGGAGCCGTGGAGCTGCCACTGGCTCGGGTCGCGCCGGACCTCCTCCAGGAAGAGCTGGGCCAGCTTGTCGCGGGTGGTGGCGGCGGCGGCGAGTTCCGCGCTGAGCCGCTCCTCGGCGGACACCGCGTTCTGGGTGACATCGGTGGTCACCAGCACCGCGAAGCTGACGATCGCGTCGGCGACCTCCGACAGCAGCTCCTGGAGGACCGCTCCGGCCTGCGGTTCGAACAGGGGGCGGGGTTCCCGCTCCTTGGCCAGGTCGGTGAGGCTGCGCGCGAGGACCCGCAGGACCACCGTGCAGATCTCCAGGGTGTCCAGGCCGGTGCGCAGCACGACCCGGTGCATCAGGCCCTCGCGCACCCGCGGGTTGAGCTTCAGGCTGTCCTCGGCCTGCCGCAGGGCCGCGTCCACCCCGGCGATGTCGTTGTCCAGCCGGCGGGCCTCGTGCAGCCGCTCGGCCGCCACGTGGAAGGGCGTGTGCGCGGCGGCACCCTCGCCCACCCGCAGCATCAACTGCCGCATCCGGCGTGCCAGATCCTCGATCTGCTCCCCGGCCATGTCGACCCACACGGGCGGCGCGAGCACGAGGTTGCAGGTGAGGCCCACGACCGCCCCGATCAGCGTCTCCAGCACGCGGGCCCACGCGGTGTCGCCCACCCGGGTGACGCCGAGGACCAGCATGGCGCTGATCGCCACCTCCGGCACGAACTCGCTGACCCGGACCAGATGCCCCACCGCCAGCGAGGCGAGGATGATCAGCCCCAGACTCCACCAGGTCAGGCCCACCAGGCTGCTGAAGCCGATGGCGATGACGACGCCCACCACCACGGAGTTCACCCGCCGGATCGCGGTGGTGATCGTCGAGTACAGGGTGACCTGGACGACCAGCAGCGCGGTCAGGGGCGCGGTCAGCGGAGCGGGTTCGGGACTGAGGTGAATGGCCACCACGTACGCGATCGTCGCGGCGGCCGTCGACCGAAGTGTCTGGACGACCACCGGCTCCCGGCGCCGCTCCACGATCTTCGCGACGGATGCCGTCCACTCACCACGTGCCTCGTGCATCCTTGGGGCCTTCCCGTTTAACACGGGTACCGAACGTGTCGATTGCGGACCGTATCTGTCCGCAAGGGGTCCTAGATTGAATGCATCGACAGGGACGGACCCCATCAGGAGGCACCGGAATGAGCGCGACGAGCAACGTCCAGGGCATCGAACTGCTGACGCTGTCGCACGACCGGCTGCGCGCCGTGGCCGCCGGTGTGCCGCAGAGCGCCTGGTCGGCGCCGACGCCGTGCGGTGAGTGGACGGTGGCCCAGGTGCTCAACCACGCCCGGCTCGACCAGCAGGCGTACGGCGCGGCGGTCACCGGCACCGGGTGGCCCGAGTCGGACGCCTTCCACCCGGACGACGTGCTGGAGGCCGACGTCACGGCGGCGCTCGACAAGGTCCTCACCCAGGTCGCCGACGTCTACGCGGGGCTGCCCGCCGACGCGGAGGAGGTGGCCACTCCGCTCGGGCCGCTGCCGTACCGCGTGGCGGCCGCCGCGGCCGCCATGGACGCGGGCGTGCATGCCTGGGACATCGCGGTGGCGACCGGCCAGGCGTCCCCCCTCGACGACGACCTGGCCGGCGGCATCCGGCTCGCGGCGGACCGGCTGGCCGACCACCTGCGCGACGCCTTCGGCGTGTTCGCCGCCGCCCGCGAGGTCCCGGAGGGCGCCGGCCGGGCCGAGGCGCTGCTCGCCTTCCTGGGCCGTGACCCGCACTGGGCTCCGGCCGGATCCTGAGGAAACAGCGGGGCGGGTCGCCGGGGAGCGTCGTGAGCCCGGCGACCCCACCTCGGCCCACCGGCGCCCGAGCGGCCGTCGCGGTTCAGTCGCGCAGCTTCGCCAGGAAGGCGGACAGATGGCCGACCGTCCGGGCGATCTGCTGCTCCGTCGTGAGGGTCTCCTCGAAGCGGCTTCCCGATGGCAGGGCCTTCTTCCCCCGGACGTAGAGGGAGCAGGCGAGGTCGGCGCAGATGTAGATGCCGACCGAATTGCCCTCGCGGCCCGCCGCGCCCGCTTTACGGGCCGTCATCAGCGAGACCCCGTCCACCGGGTGCGTGGTCAGGCACAGCGAGCACATGCTGCGGCGCAGGAGCCCGCGCCGGGAGGACGGAAGCCGCAGGGTGACGCCCACGAGGCCGCCGTCCCGTTCGGTGACGAGAAAGCCGCGGTCGGGCGCGCCGGGATCTCGCCAGCCCAGGAAGTCCAGCTCGTCCCAGGGGCGTTCGTCGAGATCGCGCGGTGTCACGAGCCGCTTCGCCTCGCCCCTGGAGCAGTTGACGAACGAGGTGCGGATGTCCTGCTCGGTGAGCGGTCTCATGGGTGCCTCCCGGTGGTGGTGACGATGAAACCTAGGAGTCCTAGGTTTTGGTCGAAGGTACCTAGTTCCGGGAATGGGGGCCAGCGGATTTCGGGACCCGTGGACGCCGTCACGAGGGCTGCGGACGCGTGGGGTCACCTGGCACAGTGACCTCATGGACGAGGGGGACGCGGACGGGTCGGAGCGGGCCGAGCGGGCACTCCGGGAAGCCGGGCTGCCGCCCGGGAGCCTGGTCGGCCGCCGGGTCCTGTCGGGGGGCACGTACAACGCCGTCGAGGAGCTGACGCTCGCCGACGGCAGCCGCTACGTGCTGAAGGTCCCGCCACCGCCCACCGTCCCCGCCCTCGCGTACGAGCGGCGACTCCTGCTCTCCGAGGCGGAGTTCTACCGCCGGGCCGCCACCGTCGGTGTACCGGCGCCCTCGCCGGTGGGAGACCGCCGCGACGGCCACCTGCTGATGACGCATTGTCCCGGCGAGCCCTGGGCGGACCTCCGCGAGGGCGAACGCGGGCCGCTCCGCCGGGAGTTGGGTCACCTCGTGGCCCGGCTGCACAGGGTGACAGGACCGGGCTTCGGCTACCCCTCCGGCGCGCTCGGCCCGCTCGCCCCCGACTGGCGGACCGCCTTCACCGGGATGTACGAGGCACTCCTGGACGACGCCCGCGGCTACGGTGCCTGGCTGCCGCGCCCCATGGACGAGGTGGCCAGGATCGCGCGGGCCGCCTTCGGCGCCCTGGAGGAGGTCACCGTCCCCCGGCTCGTCCACTTCGACCTGTGGCGGGGGAACATCCTGGTCGAACGGACGGACGCGGGCCCGCGCATCAGCGGTCTGATCGACGGCGAGCGCATGTTCTGGGGAGACCCGCTCGCCGACTTCGTCTCCCTGGCCCTGCTCGGAGACATCCGTCAGGACGCCGACTTCCTGACGGGCTATCAAGAGAGCCGAGGGGCCGTCACGTTCGACCGGGCGACGCGAGTACGCCTTGCTCTGTACCGCAGCTACCTCTACCTGATCATGCTCGTCGAAACCGTCCCCCGCGCGTCCGGCGGCGAACGGGTCGCCTGGGTGCGCGAGACGGTGGCCCCGCTGCTGACGGCCGCCCTCGACGAGATCGGCCGGGGTGCGAACACCCCGGCCGACAAAGCGCTTTAGTGCCGCCTCACCAGGGCCCCCGTGCGCCCTGGTGAGACCTCAGGCCGCCTTGCTCGCGCCCCCGCGGTGCCCCCGGACGATCTCCGCGTAGCGATGACCGCTGCCCTTGATCGTCCGTACCTGCGTCTTGTAGTCGACGTGCACGAGACCGAACCGCTTGTCGTAGCCGTACGCCCACTCGAAGTTGTCCAGCAGCGACCAGGCGAAGTAGCCGGCCAGCGGAACACCCTTGCGGGCCGCCGAGGCGCAGGCCGCCAGATGCTGTTCGAGGTAGGCGACGCGCTCCGGGTCGTCGACGGTGCCGTCGGGGCGTACGACGTCGGGATAGGCGGAGCCGTTCTCCGTGACGTACAGCTTGCGGGCGCCGTACTCGTTCGTCAGACGCAGCAGCAGCCGCTCGATGCCGGCGGCCTCGACCTCCCAGTCCATGCCCGTGACGGGCACGCCGGGCCGGCTGATCTGCCGCGCGTACGGGGCCGGACCGGTCGGGTCGTCGACCACGTGGGACGGGAAGTAGTAGTTGAGGCCCAGCCAGTCCAGCGGCGCGGCCATCGTCTCCAAGTCTCCCGCGACCTCCGGGAGTTCGACTCCGTAGACCTCGACCATGTCGGCGGGGAAGCCGCGGCCGTGCACCGGGTCGAGCCACCAGCGGTTGGTGTGCCCGTCCTGCCGCTTCGCCGCCGCGATGTCCTCCGGGCGGTCGGTGGCGGCCTCGATGCTGCCCAGGTTGTTGACGATGCCGATCTGCGCGCCGGGCGCGGCCGCGCGGATCGCCTGCGTGGCGAGTCCGTGCCCGAGCAGGAGGTGGTACGAGGCGCGGACGGCGGCCGTGAGGTCGGCCAGGCCGGGGGCCATCCGCCCCTCCAGGTGGCCGATCCAGGCCGAGCACAGCGGCTCGTTGAGGGTGGTCCAGTGCTGGACGCGGTCGCCGAGCCGTTCCGCGACCACCGACGCGTAGGCGGCGAGGTGGTGCGCGGTGTCACGGGCGGGCCAGCCGCCCCGGTCCTGGAGCACCTGGGGCAGGTCCCAGTGGTACAGCGTGACCGAGGGGGTGATGCCCGCCTCCAGCAGGCCGTCGATCAGCGCGTCGTAGTAGTCGAGCCCCTTGGCGTTGACCGGCCCGTCGCCGCCCGGCATCACCCGGGGCCAGGCGACGGACAGCCGGTAGGCGTTGGTGCCGAGCCGGCGCATGAGATCGATGTCCTCGCGCCAGCGGTGGTAGTGATCGCAGGCGACGTCCCCGTCGTCGCCGTTGTCGATCTTGCCGGGCGTGTGCGAGAAGGTGTCCCAGATGGATGCGGAGCGGCCGTCCTCGGCGACGGCACCCTCGATCTGATAGGCCGACGTGGCCGTGCCCCAAAGGAAGTCCTCCGGGAGGGCGGCAAGGTCGATGGTCACTGAAGTCCCTTCGTCGTCAATGGTGTCGATGTTCTCGGCGGGGCCGGTCACTTGACGGCTCCCGCCGTGAGCCCGGCGACGAGATAGCGCTGGAGCAGCAGGAAGCCGGCCACCACGGGGACGCTGACGACCAGCGAGGCGGCCATGATCTGGTTCCAGTAAACGTCGTTGAGCGTGGAGTAGCCCTGGAGGCCGACGGCGAGGGTGCGGGTGTCGTCGTTGGTCATCACCGACGCGAACAGCACCTCCCCCCAGGCGGTCATGAAGGCGTAGACGGCGACCGCGACGATGCCGGGGATCGCCGCCGGGACGACCACGCGGAACAGCGCCCCGAGCGGCCCGCAGCCGTCCACCAGCGCCGCCTCGTCGAGATCGCGGGGCACCGAGTCGAAGTACCCGATCAGCATCCAGATCGAGAACGGCAGCGAGAAGGTCAGATACGTGAGGATCAGACCGCCGCGCGAGCCGAACAGCGCGATCCCGGTGGCGTTGCCGATGTTCACGTAGAGCAGGAACAGCGGCAGCAGGAACAGGATGCCGGGGAACATCTGGGTGGACAGCACGGTGACCGTGAACACGCGCTTGCCGCGGAAGCTGTAACGGCTGACGGCGTAGGCGGAGAAGACGGCGATCACGACCGAGCAGCCCGTGGCGGCCCCGGCCACGATCAGCGAGTTCACGAAGTACTTCGCCAGCGGCACCGTCGACCAGATGTCGATGTACGGCCGGATGGTCAGCCCGCTCGGCAGCCAGCGGAACTTCCCCGAGACGTCCGCGAGCGGCTTCAGCGAGCTGGAGACCATGACGTAGACGGGCACCAGGACGAAACAGCTGAGCAGGGTGAGGAAGATCCGCCGGGACCACAGGAAGGACCGCGGCGGGGCCATCGGGGAGCGGGGTGTGGTGGTGCTAGACATCGGCCGTCTTCCTTCCCCGGGAGGTCAGCAGCAGGTAGGCGCCGGTCACCACGAGCAGGAAGAGCAGCAGCAGCACGGACATCGCCGAGCCGGTGCCGAAGTTCCAGGTGACGAAGGACGCCTGGTAGATGTGGACCGAGATGAGGTCCGCCGACTCCGGGGCGGTCTTGCCGAACAGGACGAACGGCGTGTTGAAGTCGTTGAACGTCCACAGGAACAGCACCAGCACCAGGACCTGGTTGACCGGCCGCAGCGACGGCAGGGTGATGCGGCGCAGTTGCTGCCACATCCCGGCCCCGTCGAGGGCGGCGGCCTCGTACAGCTCGCCCGGGATGTTCTGCAGGCCCGCCATGACGATCAGGAAGGCGAACGGCCAGCCCTTCCAGACGGACACGGTGAGCAGGGCGTAGAAGCTGTTGTCGCCGATCAGCCAGAAGGACGGCTTGTCGGTGAGGTGGAGCTGGTCGTGCAGGACGTGGTTCACCAGGCCGTTGTCGTGCTGGAACATGAACACCCAGGTGATCACGGCCGCGTAGACGGGCAGCGCGTACGGCACCAGGAACAGGGCCCGCAGCACACCCCGCCCCACGAAGTTGTCCTGCATGTAGATCGCGGCGGCCGTGCCGATCAGCCAGCACAGGCCGACCGAGAGCAGGGTGAAGGCGACCGTGACGAAGAACGAGTGCAGCAATGCCTCGCCGACGGGCTCGTCGAAGTGCACCGACACCGAGTAGTTGTCGAAGCCGGCCCAGGGCGCCGTGCCCCAGTCGCGGATGTAGAACTGCGTGAGCTCCTTGAAGCTCATCACGATGCCGATCACCATCGGCACCAGGTGGACCAGGAGTTCGAGGACCAGCGCGGGCAGAAGCAGCAGGTAGGGGAGTCCGATGCGCTTGATCCGCCCGGTGCGGCGCGGGCCGCGCGCCGCACCGGGGGAGCTCTTGCGCACCGTCCGCTCGCCGGGTTCGGCGGAAGCGGCGGTCGTGGTGGTCATGAGGGTGTCCGCACTCACTTCTTCGGCATCTGCTGCTGGGCCTTCTCGAGCGCCGCCTTCACCGACACGGTGGTCACCGCGCGTCCGCCGGCCGCGTCGGCGAACAGGCCCTTGATGGCCGTGCCGACCGCGGTCTCGAACTGCGACTCGTCGGCGACCTGCGGCAGCGCGGCCGCGCTCTTGGCCAGGGTGTCCTTCAGAACCGCGTTCGAGGGGGAGTTGAACGCGGTGTCCGTCTGGGCGCCCTTGACCGGCGGGATCGAGGTGTAGGCGCCGTTGAGGATCTTCTGCTCGGCGTCACTGGTCAGGAACTTCACGAACTTCGTGGCGCCGTCGAGGTTCTTGGTGTTCTTGAACACCGCGAGGTTGATGCCGGCGACCATCGAGTTGACGTTCGTGCCCGTGCCCGGAGTGCCGGACTGCACCGGCACCGGGGCGATTCCGTACGCGTCGTCGGCCATGCCCTGCGACTTGAGGTTGGCCGCCGCCGACTGCCACAGCAGCATGGCGTTCTTGCCCTTGGCGAAGTCGCTGACCGACTGGTTCTGGGCGTACTCGGCGTTGCCCGGGGCGATGATCTTGTCCTTCGCCATCAGGTCCACGTACTGCTTGACCGCGGCGACGACCCCGTCGTTGGTGAAGTCGGCCTTGCCGTCGGCGGTGAAGAAGTCGGCGCCGTGCTGCTTGGCGAAGACGAAGGCGTGGTGGATGTTCTCCGACGCGTTGGAGCCCTCCGCGCCGAGACCCCACTTGCCGTTCTTCGAGATCTTCTTGCCGTCGGCGATCAGCTCGTCCCAGGTGGCCGGCGGGTTGGCGATCCCGGCATCGGCGAACATCTGCTTGTTGTAGTAGAGCGCGTACGCCATCGAGTACAGCGGCACCGCGGCGGGGTCCTTGCCCTCGGCGCCCGTCGAACCCAGCGCGGAGTCGACGAAGCGGTCCTTGCCGCCGATCTTGTCGAAGTTCTTCGCGTCCCAGGGCAGCAGCGCGCCGGTGGCCTGGAGCGAGGCGCTCCAGGTGTTGCCGATGTTCAGGACGTCCGGGCCCTGGCCCGAGGTGGTGGCGGTGAGGATCCGGTTCAGCAGGTCGGACCAGGGCACGACCTCCAGCTTCACCTTGATGCCGGTCTGCTTCTCGAACTTCGCCAGTTCGGGGGCGAGCGTCTTCTTGTCGATCTCGATGCTGGCGCCCTGGTTGGACGCCCAGTACGTGAGTGTCTTGGGCGAGGCGTTGGACCCGCCGCTCGACGAGCCGCCGCCACAGGCGGTCGCGGCGGTCAGCAGAGTGATGGTGACCGCACCTGCGGCCGCGGCTCGGATTCTGCGCATGGCTGCTTTCGTCCCTTTCCCGGAGGGAGACATGAGGGGCGTCCGCGTTCACTTCCCGAACGATCCTCATGGCTTAATTTAGGACGTGAGTTAAGACCCGGAAGAAAGTCGCGTCAAGGGATCGCACAGGGGTATCTTGCAGGTCGGGCATGCCGGAAGGGACATCACATGGCGGGGCGGAACGGGCGGACAGTGCGTGACCTGCGGCGGGGCAACCGGACCGCCGTACTACAACGGTTGTATTTCGACGGCCCGTTGAGCCGCTACGAACTCGGTCCCGCGACCGGGCTGAGTTCCGGATCCATCAGCAACGTGGTCGCCGAACTCGTCGCCGACGGGCTCGTCGAGGAGGCCGGAAGCGTCGACTCCGACGGCGGACGCCCCCGCACCCTGTTGCGTGTCGTGCCCGGCAGCGGTCACATGATCGGCGTCGACGTCGGCGAGACCCGGGTCCGTATCGAGCTGTTCGACCTGACCCTGACCGAACTCGCCCGCACCGAGCGGCCGTTGGAACACCAGGGATACGACACCGACCGGCCGCTCCGGCGCCAGGAGTACGACGTCGACGTCATCGTCGGCCACATCCGCGACGGCATCGCCGAGGTCCTCGCCGAGGCGGACATCGCCCCCGGACAGCTCCTGGGCGTCGGCATAGGAGTGCCCGGCATCGTCGCCCGCACGCCCGAGCAGGGCGCGGTCGTGCACGGCCAGACCATCGGCTGGGACGCCGTCCCGCTGGAGTCCCTGCTCCGCTCCGCCTGCGAACTCCCCGACACCGTCCCGTACTTCGCGGACAACGGCGCCCGCACCCTCGGCCAGGCCGAGATGTGGTTCGGCGCCGGACGCGGCGCCCGCAACGCGGTGGTCGTGCTCTTCGGCTCCGGCGTGGGCGCCTCTCTCGTCACGGAGGAGGTCGAGAACGGCCGGTCCGTCGAATGGGGGCACCTGACCGTACGGGTCAGGGGCCGCCGTTGCCGCTGCGGCGCCCTCGGCTGTCTGGAGGCGTACGCGGGAGCGGAGGCGCTCCTGGACCGCTGGCGCGAGGAGGGCGGGCGGCCCCCGGAGGGCACGGACGAGGAGACCGCGCTCACCGCGATGCTCGCCGCCGCCTACCCGCCCGAGGGCACCGAGCCCGACCGCATCGCGCTCGCCGTCCTGGAGGAGACCGCGGAGTACCTGGGCGCCGGCCTCTCCGACCTGATCAACCTCTTCCAGCCCGAACGCATCCTCATCGGCGGCTGGGCCGGCCTCCAGCTCGGCTCCCGCTTCCTGCCCGCCGTCCGCCGGTACGCCTCCTCGTACGCCCTGAGCTACCCCGCCCAGCACGTCACCGTGGACCTCGGCCGGCTCGGCCCCGACGCCGTCACGGTCGGCGCCGCGATCCTCCCGCTGGCCGACTTCTTCGCCCGCGGCGGCCGGCGCGCGGAACCCGCGCCGACCGGACCGTCACCCGCCTGGCGCACGGCCCTGGAGGAACGCGCACCGCACTGATCCCCACGGCGACCGCGCCCGAGGCGGAGGCGCCCGCCCGGCTCAGCCGAAGGCGTTCACGCCGGTCAGCTCGGCCGACAACTCCCACAGCCGGGAGGCCTGTTCGGGATCGGTCGCGTAGGCGCTCACGCCGGTCCGGGTGCCGTCCGCCGGAGCGGGTTCCGCGATGTCGCAGTCCTCGCAGTACACCCCGCCCATGCCGGCGAGCCGCGGCGAGGTAGCGGCCCACACCTGGGTGGCCGCACCCTGCTCGGGCGTCTTGAAGCCCTCGGGGTTCAGCGGCTTTCCGTCCTCGTCGATCCAGCCGCGCTCGACCATCTCCTCCCGGGGCAGGTGCCGCTGGAGCGGGGTGAGGATGCCACCGGGGTGCAGCGAGAAGGCCCGTACGCCGAAGTCCCGTCCCCGTCGGTCGAGTTCCACGGCGAAGAGCACGTTCGCCGTCTTCGCCTGCCCGTAGGCCCCCCACTTGTCGTAACCGGTCCGCCAGTGCACGTCGTCCCAGCGGATGCCGGAGTTGTGGTGGCCGGCGGAGGACACGGACACGACCCGCGCGCCGCCCGGCGCGATCGCCGGCCAGAGGCGGTTGACCAGCGCGAAGTGGCCGAGGTGATTGGTCGCGAACTGCGCCTCCCAGCCGGGGCCGACCCGCGTCTCGGGGCAGGCCATGATGCCGGCGCTGTCGATGACGACGTCGATGACGCGGCCCGAGGCGAGGAACCGCTCGGCGAAGGCGCGCACGCTGTCCAGGTCGCCGAGATCGAGTTCGTCGGTCTCGGCGCCGTCGATGCCGGCCAGCGCCTCGCGCGCGGTGGCCGGGCGCCGCGCGGGGACCACGACATGGGCGCCCGCCCCGGCCAGGGCCCGGGTCGTCTCCAGGCCGAGGCCCGAGTAGCCGCCCGTGACGATCGCGAGCTTTCCGGAGAGGTCGATGCCCCGCAGGACGTCGTCCGCGGTGCTCCGGGCACCGAATCCCGAACCGATCTTGTGCTGTGCAGTGCTCATGCCCCGCACGCTACGAATTGGAGCGGACTCGAAGTCAAACGGACACGGCCGGGGCGGCGAACGCCGGCCCGGGCAGAGAAAAGACCCCGACCGGATGGGGGAATCACGGTCGGGGCCGTCTGCGTGGGCGCCGATGGCGGTCGCCTCGCGGCGAAACGCTCCACAGGGCTTCAGCCGGACGATCGTCCCTGCGGGCTGGGGTGAGGCCCGGGGACACTGTCCCATCCGCACCCACGGTTTGTTCAACGGGTAACTACCTTTGGGTGTTCCCCGGAACGGGGCCGTCGGCGGTGACGTGCGTCACGGCGTCTCGCGGGTCCGGGCCCAGGTCAGCACCTGATCCAGCGTCCACGTGGTGACGACACGTTCCGGCGGCACCCCGCACTCCTCGGCCCGCGCGCACCCGTAGATCTGCCAGTCCAGTTGTCCGGGAGCGTGCGCGTCGGTGTCCAGGGAGAACAGGACACCCGCCTCGACAGCCCGGCGCAGCAGCCGGCGCGGCGGGTCGAGGCGCTCCGGACGGCTGTTGATCTCGACGGCCGTGCCGGTCTCCGCGCAGGCCGCGAAGACGGCGTCCGCGTCGAACGCGGACTCGGGCCGGCCGCGGCCCGTGATCAGCCGGCCCGTGCAGTGGCCGAGGATGTCCGCGTGCGGATTGCGCACGGCGGCGACCATGCGGCGGGTCATCGGCCCCGCGTCCATGCGCAGCTTGGAGTGCACGGACACGACCACCACGTCCACCCGCTCCAGCAGCTCCGGCTCCTGGTCGAGCGATCCGTCGTCGAGGATGTCGCACTCGATGCCCGTGAGCAGCCGGAAGGGCGCCCAGCGTTCGTTCAGGCGGGCGACGAGCGCCAGTTGCTCGCGCAGCCGCTCCGGCGACAGGCCGTTCGCCACGGTCAGCCGGGGCGAGTGGTCGGTGAGC
Organism: Streptomyces sp. NPDC096324; assembly: GCF_044763015.1. Classification (NCBI taxonomy): domain Bacteria; kingdom Bacillati; phylum Actinomycetota; class Actinomycetes; order Kitasatosporales; family Streptomycetaceae; genus Streptomyces; species Streptomyces sp. NPDC096324. Next base: position 146,841 of record NZ_JBIWFK010000008.1, read on the forward strand.
ACCGCCCACTCATGACCGAGCCGCGCCGCCGTGCGCCCCATCTGCTCGATGGGGCTGCCGCCGTCCGACCAGTCCGAGTGCAGGTGGCAGTCCCCCCGCAGCAGCTCCCGCAGACCCTCGCCACCCTCGGTGAGCGGTCCCGAGGCCTCCCGCTCGACTTTCTCCAGGTAGCCGGGCACCTCACCGGCCAGCGCCTCCCGCACCACCCGCGCGGTCTTCGGGCCGATGCCCTTGAGCGACTCCAGCGTCCCGTTCGCGGCGCGCTCGCGGACCTCGTCGGCGGTCAGCCCGGCGAGCAGACCCTGCGCGGTGCGGAAGGCCCGTACGCGATACGTGGGCGCCAGGCTCCGCTCCAGCAGGAACGCGATCCGGTCCAGGGCCTCGACGGGATCCATCGGCACTCCTCCCTGCGGTCGCGTCGGCCGCCGCACGCTTCCCCCAGCGTTGCCCAGCCGTCGCCGGACCGCACGGCGGACGTCCGGCGGCGGGGGCGGGGCCGGGTTCGCGGGCGGGCCCGGGCGGGAGCCTCGGCCGACCTCACCCGTCCTCACCCGGCCGGGTGAACGCCCCGTTGACGCCTGCTGCGGCCGTGCCGGGCCGCACGGGCGGGGGACTCTCGGCGCTCCGTCGCTGACCAGCGGGAAGAGCGGAAATCCCCTTACGCTCTAGTCATGACCGAAAGCGCGAGCCCTCACATCTCCCACCCACGGATCATGGTGCTCGGGGTGCAGCCGGGCACGCCGCCGTTCCGGATCATGGAGATCGACGGCGAGATGGTGGGCGAGGCGAAGGCGATCACGGACGTCCTGGAGTACGCGGCCGCGTACGGCATCACGGTCGACGATCTCGACGACCCCGACGTGGTCCGCTGGGTCGGCGGAGACAAACTCACCTGGCATCCGCGCTGACGCGACCGCGGCCACACGAAAGGGCCCGGCACGGGTCATCCGCCGGGCCCTCCGTCACGGCCACGCGAAAGGTTCCGGCACGCGGCGCCCCCATCGGCCCCGGCCACGCGAAAGGGTCCGGCGGGGTGTCCCCGCCGGACCCTTCATCGCTCGCCCGAGCGGCTCGTCAGCCCACCGTCCACTTCTGGTTGGCGCCGCCGGTGCACGTCCAGATCTGCAGGCGGGTGCCGTTGGCCGAGTTGTTGCCCGTGACGTCCAGGCATTTGTTGGCCTGCGGATTCACGAGGTCGTGAGCCGCGGTGACCGTCCATTTCTGGTTGGGTCCGCCGGTGCAGTCCCAGAGCTGGACCGTCGAGCCGTCCGCCGTGCCGTTGCCCGTGACGTCCAGGCACTTGCCGAGCGCGCGGATCGTGCCGTCGGCGGACACCGTCCACTGCTGGGCGCCCGTTCCGTTGCAGTCGTAGAGCTGTACGGGTGTTCCGTTGGCGGAGTTGGCGGCGGCCACGTCCACGCACTTGCCCGCGAGGCCCTTGATCGGGCCGCCGGCGCCGCCCGGGCCGTCGCTCGTGGTCACCTTCACCTCGTCGACGACGAGTTGCTGCGGGAAGGAGGTGGAGCCGTCGGGGTCGCCCGGCCAGTATCCGCCGACCGCGAGGTTCAGGATCAGGAAGAACGGCTTGTTGAACACCCAGGTGTTGCCGCCCAGATCGGCGGGCGCGCGCCGCTGGTAGACCGTGCCGTCCACCGACCAGGTGATCGAGTCGGGCGCCCAGTCGACCGCGAAGGTATGGAAGGCGTCGGCGAAGGCCTGGCCGTTCGGGAGGGAGTAGCCGGCGCCGATACCGGCGGAGCCGGAGTACCCGGGACCGTGGATCGTGCCGTGCACGGTGGACGGCTCGAAGCCGACGTTCTCCATGACGTCGATCTCACCGGAGTTGGGCCAGCCGACCTGCCCGATGTCGCTGCCCAGCATCCAGAACGCCGGCCACATGCCCTGCCCGCGCGGGATCTTCATCCGGGCCTCGACATGACCGTACGTCGACGTGAACTTCCCGGAGGTGTTCATCCGGGCCGACGTGTACTGACATGTGCCGTACCAGCACTGGTAGTTGGCCGGATTCTCCTTTCGGGCCGTGATCACCAGATGGCCCTGGCCGTCCAGTGCGGCGTTCTTGTTGCCCGACGTGTAGTACTGCCGCTCGTGGTTGTTGACGTTGTCGCCGGTCTCGAGCTGCCACTTGGAGGAGTCGACGGCCGAACCGGCGGCACCGTCGAAGGTGTCCTGGAACGTCACGGCCGCCGCGGCGACCGCCGGACCCGCGTGGGCGGGAGCGGCGACGACCGAGGCGGAGGCGACGAGCGCGGCGGACAGCGCGGCGAACAGACATCGGCGGAGCAGGCGTGGGGAGTCCATGACTCTCATTTCCGTACGGCCGCCCGTGACGGGGGAGCCGACTGAGGTGGGGGGTCCATGGTGGGGGGTCCATGCTTCGCCTCTTGATTTAAGGAGTGAGGAAACGACGTGTCAATACTCTGGTACGGACCAGCAGTTGACGTCGTCCGGTCGCGAACTCAGTCGCGGGAGCGCTTCCTGGGGTGAACGGCCCGGCCGAGCCGTCGGCCCAGGAGGAGGTAACCCACCAGCGCTCCGGTGGTGTTGAGGATGACGTCGTCGACGTCGAAGGAGCGGCCGGTGATGAGTGCTCCCTGGACGAGCTCGACCAGGAGCATGACCACCGCCGTCAGCGCGACGACGCGCAGGATGCCGCGGGTCTTCGGGAACACCACCGGCATCAGCACGCCGAAGGGCACCCCGAGCAGGAGGTTCCCGCCGATCTGCTTGACGGCGTCGCGCAGTTCGGGCTGGTCGAGATAGGCCCGCAGCGAGGCTCCGGGGTGCAGGTTGTTGTGGATCAGTGCCGTGGACGCCGGTGAGGGCTCCAGTGTCAGCCGGGCCAGCACGACGGCGAACCCCACCATGGCCGCGAACGCGATCAGCATGGCCAGCAGCCGGAAGGGCAGCGCCAGGGCGCCGGTCTCCCGGGCCGGCGCCGGAGCCGGCGTCCGCTCCGGTGTCCTGCGGCCGAGGAACGGCCACGACCTCTTCTCCGGCTTGCTCCGGTCCGTCTTCGAGGCCTTGCCGCCCCGGTCGGCCTTCGACGCCGACGTGCCTCGCCCGGTCTTCGGCGCGGGCTTTCCCCGGCCGGCCTTCGCGGCACGAGCGCGCAACGCGGTGCGGACCATGAGACCCTCCCCTTTTCAACTGCTCTCTGGTGCAGCCCGCTTACCCCGGAAGGGTCCGACGATGCCCGGCGTCTCGGCCGAGGGGGGACTTCGGGACAAAGGGGAGTGTCTCTCGGACCGCGACCGCGACCGCGACCGCGACGGACGCCGGCGCCGGGGCGGTGGTGTGCCCGCCCCGGCGCCGACGGCTTCGTCCCATCTCGGGCTCCGCCCGGACTCATGCCCCGTAGGTGACCGTCACGTCCGTGAAGCCGAGCGAGCGCAGCAGGCCCTCGAGCATGCTGGTGGTGTTCTCCTCGGCCCGTGCGGTGAGGCGGCTGTCCTTCGCGGCCTTGCCGATGTGCTGGGCCGCGAGACGCTGCACGGCCCGCTCGTCGTTCGGGTTGTCCGAGAAGACGTCACCGAGCCGGTCGAGCAGACCACGCTGTTTCGAGACGGCGTAGGAGTGGTCGGGGTCGAGGGCGGGTTTGCCCAGTGCGGCGTGCGGCAGGCGGAGCGTGGCCGACGTACGGTCGCCGTTGACCGTCACGTCCTTCTGGCCAATGCGCCCGAGATCGACATAGGCGTCGACGGTCCCGGCTCCCACGTACAGCGTGCGGGTGCCGCGGATCGCGTCGGGCAGGTACTTCGCGTCCTTCTCCAGGTCCACGACCACCTGGAAGTTGCCCGACGCGGCGTCGTAACGGCTCATGTCCTGGATGGACTTGAGCAGCGTGGGGCCCGAGTTGTCGTGGGTCTCCGTGCCGAACACATCGCGCAGCCCCGGCAGAACGGCCAGCCGCAGCCCGGCGAACAGCACCACGAGCACCAGCACGAAGGCGGAGACCACCTTCGCCCAGCCGGGCATGCGTTTGATGGACGTCGTCATGTCGACGGTCCTCCTTTCGCCTGTCCGTGTACCCCCCAAGCCCCCTGACAGGCCGCCGGGTTGGCCGCGGGTCGCGTGGCGGAGGCGGTCGGTGGATCGTGTGGCGGGGTCACCCGGGGCCGGGTGGGCGGACGGTACGGCGTCCGGGACGGCCCTGGACGGCCCCGGACGGCCCGGACTGGCGAGACGCCGGTGCCGGCCGCGGCCCCCGGTCGAGCCCGGGCGTCGTGGGCCCGGTGGCGCGTGGCCCGTGCCCTCCGCGAGGGACGCCCTCGTACGGTCCCCCGTACGACCTCGCCGCCGGGCGCGGCCGTGGCCGGTACGGCGCCCCGCGAGGCACCCCGCGGGCCGATCCGCAACCGGAAAGTCCCCGGTCGAAGGCCCGAAAGGTGCCCAGTAGCATGAGGTGCGCACTCCGGGCCGATCTTGTGCCCGGCGACGCGATCCGGTTCGACCATGCGAGGAGCGGACGTGCGTGACATCGCCGTGTTCAGCGGTAGTGCCCATCCAGAGCTCGCGGCCGAGCTCTGCGCCCACCTCGGTGTGCCCCTCAGCCCGACCCGCGTCAGCCGGTTCGCCAACGACTGCCTCGAGGTGCAGCTCCAGGCCAACTGCCGCGAACGTGATGTCTTCCTGGTGCAGCCCCTCGTCACCCCGGTGCAGGAACACCTGGTCGAACTCTTGATGATGTGCGACGCGGCGCGCGGTGCCTCGGCCGGGCGGATCACCGTGGTCATGCCGCATTATTCGTACGCACGTTCGGACAAGAAGGACATGCCGCGGATCTCCCTGGGCGGCCGGCTCGTGGCCGACCTGCTGGTGGCGGCCGGTGCGAGCCGGGTCCTCGCGATGACACTGCACTCCCCGCAGGTGCACGGCTTCTTCTCGGTGCCGGTCGATCATCTGCACGCCCTGCGGGAGCTCGCCGCGCACTTCCGGGCCAACGACCTGTCGCGTACGACGGTGGTCTCGCCCGACCTCGGCAACGCGAAGGAGGCCGCCGCGTTCGCGCGGCTGATCGGCGCCCAGGTGGCCGCCGGTGCCAAGCAGCGGTTCGCCGACGACCGGGTGAGCATCTCCTCGGTCATCGGCGAGATCGCCGGGCGCGATGTCATCGTGCTGGACGACGAGATAGCCAAGGGCAGCACCGTTCTCGAACTCCTCGACCGACTGCGCGAGTTGGGGCCGAAGTCGATCCGGGTCGCCTGCACCCACGGGCTGTTCGCGGCGGGAGCGCTCAAGCGGCTCAGTGAGCAGCCCGACGTACTGGAGATCGTCTGCACGAACACCGTTCCGGTCCCGGACGAGGAGTACACCGAAAAGCTGAGCGTCCTGTCCATCGCCCCGGCGCTCGCCGAGGCGGTCCGGCGCATTCACAACGGTGAGTCCGTCAGCGCCCTGTTCGACGCGCCCCGGAACCAATAGACAGGAGGGAGCGGACCTTCCCTCCCCACCGCTCGGTCACCAGGACCGGCTGCCGTGCCCGGCCGGGAAGCCGCGGAGCAACGCTCGGCGTCACCCAGGTGATCAGGAGGGCTCGCAGTGGCCAAGGCGAAATTCGAGCGGACCAAGCCGCATGTGAACATCGGCACCATCGGGCACATCGACCACGGCAAGACGACACTGACGGCGGCCGTCACCAAGGTGCTGCACGACCGCTTCCCCGATCTCAACCCTTTCACGCCGTTCGACCAGATCGACAAGGCGCCCGAGGAGCGGCAGCGCGGCATCACGATCTCGATCGCCCACGTCGAGTACCAGACGGAGAACCGGCACTACGCGCACGTCGACTGCCCAGGTCACGCGGACTACATCAAGAACATGATCACGGGGGCCGCGCAGATGGACGGCGCGATCCTCGTCGTCGCGGCGACCGACGGGCCGATGCCGCAGACGAAGGAACACGTCCTGCTGGCCCGGCAGGTCGGCGTCCCGTACATCGTGGTCGCCCTCAACAAGACCGACATGGTCGACGACGAGGAGATCCTGGAACTCGTCGAGCTCGAAGTGCGCGAACTGCTCAGCGAGTACGAGTTCCCGGGCGACGACGTCCCGGTCGTGCGGGTCTCCGCGCTCAAGGCGCTGGAGGGCGACCCGCGGTGGAGCGCCACGATCCTCGAACTCCTCGCGGCCGTCGACGCGTTCGTGCCGGAACCGGTGCGGGATGTGGACCGGCCGTTCCTGCTGCCGATCGAGGACGTCTTCACCATCACGGGCCGGGGCACGGTCGTCACCGGGCGGATCGAGCGCGGGGTGCTGAGGGTGAACAGCGAGGTCGAGATCATCGGCATCCACGAGCAGAAGACCCGGACCACCGTCACCGGCGTCGAGATGTTCCGCAAGCTCCTCGACGAAGGCCGGGCGGGCGAGAACGTCGGGCTGCTGCTGCGGGGGGTCAAGCGCGAGGACGTCGAGCGGGGCCAGGTCGTCATCAAGCCGGGTTCGGTGACCCCGCACACCCGGTTCGAGGCGCGGGCGTACATCCTCTCCAAGGACGAGGGCGGCCGGCACACGCCGTTCTTCGACAACTACCGCCCACAGTTCTACTTCCGCACGACGGACGTGACGGGAGTCGTGACCCTGCCCAGGGGCACGGAGATGGTCATGCCGGGCGACAACACCACCATGGAGGTGCAGTTGATCCAGCCGATCGCCATGGAGGAGGGGCTCAAGTTCGCCATCCGCGAGGGCGGCCGGACGGTCGGCGCCGGGCAGGTCACGAAGATCCAGGAGTAGCCGCCGGGGCGGTCGCCGGACTCTCGGCCAGGTCCGAGTCCGCTTCCGGCGGATTCGAGTCCGCCTCTTGGAGGCCCAGCGCCGCCTCCAGCGAGGCCGAGGGCGGCAGGATCCGCGAGAGCCCCGTCAGCCGGAACATGCGCAGGGTCAGCGGATGGGCGCAGACCAGGTGCAGCCGGCCGCCCCGGTCGAGGACGCGGCGCCGGGCCCGGTACAGCAGCCGCAGGCCCGAGCAGTCGAAGAACTCGACGCGCCGCAGGTCGATCACGACCTGCGGCGCGGGGTCCGAGGTCACCGCGTCCAGGAGCGGGGTGATCTCCGTCGTGGCGAGCAGGTCGATCTCCCCGTGCAGCTCCAGGACCACGTGACCGTGGTCCTGGTGGATCCGCAGATGCCGGGTGCACGGTGCGAAGTCGCTCGACACGCGGCCATCACCTCCAGCGGGCCGGCGGTCCGCTCCCGGGCGACACGGGAGCAAAACCGTTTCCTGCTCTGCAAGTTACCCTCGCCGAGGTGAATTCCAGCATGTTCGATTGACATATGTCTCCGCTGTGCGTGGCGAGTTGGCCAGATGTGCACCCGGGCAGCCGCGCAGCCGGGCGTCCGGCCGCGAGGTCGTGCGGCGCGGAGCCCCTACGGCGTCAGTCGACCACCAGCACGAGCTTCCCAGTGGTCCGGCCCGTGTCGCCCAGGGCGTGCGCCTTGGCGGCGTCGGCGAGCGGGAAGGTCTCGGCGACCGTGGCGCGCAGCGCGCCCTTCTCGACGAGATCCGCGACCGCCCGCATCCCCGACTGATCGGCGTCGACGAGCATCCGTACCGCCCGGACGCCGAGCCGTTCGGCCTCCTCGTGGAACGCGTCGGAGCCGACCGGCAGGATGGAGACGACCACGCCGCCGGGGCGCAGGACGCGCAGCGAGCGCAGTCCCGTCTCGCCGCCGATGGTGTCCAGGACGACATCGACGTCGCGCACGGCCTCGGCGAAGTCGACGCCGGTGTAGTCGACGGTCTCGTCCACGCCGATGGACCGCAGGAAGTCGTGCTTGCCGGCGCTGGCGGTGCCGATCACGTGGGCGCCGAGGGACTTCGCGATCTGCACGGCCACATGGCCGACGCCGCCCGCCGCCGCGTGGATCAGTACCCGCTGCCCCGGCCGCACGTCGGCCCGCTCGGTCAGCGCCTGCCAGGCGGTCAGGGAGACCAGCGGGAGGGCCGCGGCCTGCGTGTGGTCGATCACCGACGGCTTGTGGGTGAAGGCGCGGGCCGGACCGGTCACGTACTCGGCGTGCGAGCCGTGGCCGAAGGGGTAGGGCAGCATGCCGAAGACCTCGTCCCCGGGCCGGAAGGCGGCGACGCCGATCCCGGTCGCCTCGACCACGCCGGAGACGTCCCAGCCGAGGACGAAGGGCGGTTCGCCGAGGAACCCGCCGTTCTCGCGGTGCTTCCAGTCGGTCGGGTTGACGCCGGCGGCCCGTACCCGGACCAGGATCTCGTTCGGTCGCGGCGCGGGCCGCTCCAGGGTCACTTCCTCCAGAACCGCGGGACCGCCGAGGACGGTCTGGCTGATGGCTCGCATCGTGTTCACAGTGCTCATGGTGAACCAGCCTGCCCGGAGGCGCCCCGGCAGGAAATGGCATGATTGCCAACCTTCGATAAGATCGTGCCATGAGGGAAACGACGCGGAACGCGGAGCGGGCGGAGCGGCAGGGGTGCGGGGGGCGAGGGGAGCCGGCGGAGCGCGTGGAGCGGGTCGCCGTCCTGGCGCTGGACGGCGTCTACCCCTTCGAGCTGGGGATGCCCAGCCGGATCCTCGGCGCGGCGGACGGCCGTTACGAGGTGGTGACCTGCACGCTCGACGGAGGTCCCGTCCGTACCGACGCCGATTTCTCCATCACCGTCGGCCACGGTCCGGAGGTCCTGCGGACGGCGGACACGGTGGTGATCGCCGCCGTCACTCCGGCCGCGCTCCCCATCGGCCGTCCCGACGAGGTCGCCGCGGCCCTCGCGCACATCCGGCCGGGCACGCGCATCGTCTCGATCTGCACGGGCGCGTTCGTGCTGGCCGCCGCCGGTCTGCTGGACGGACGCCCGGCCACCACGCACTGGCACGTGGCCGACGAGTTCCGGCGGCTGTACCCGCGGGTCGACCTGGACCCGGACGTCCTGTTCGTGGACGACGGCGACATCCTCACCTCCGCCGGCGCCGCGTCCGGCATCGACATCTGCCTGCACATCGTCCGCCGTGACCACGGCAGCGAACTGGCCAACAAGGTGGCCCGGCGCTGTGTCGTCCCGCCGCTGCGCGAGGGCGGTCAGGCCCAGTTCATCGAACAGCCCGTGCCCGAACCGTCGACGGCGAGCACCGCCGCCACCCGCGACTGGGCGCTCGCGCGCCTCGGCGATCCGCTGACCCTGACCGATCTCGCCGCCCACGCCGGCATGAGTCTGCGCACCTTCGCCCGCCGCTTCAACGACGAGGTGGGCCTCAGTCCCGGCCGCTGGCTCATCCAGCAGCGGCTCTCCCGGGCCCGCCATCTGCTGGAGGCCAGCGATCTCCCGGTGGACCGCGTCGCGGGCGAGGTCGGCTTCGCGACGGGTGCCTCGCTGCGCCAGCACCTCCAGGCGACGATCGGCGTCTCGCCGCAGACCTACCGCCGTACCTTCCAGACCACACGCTGACCCCCGCGAGGCCGTCCGTACGGGGCCACGCGCCCCCTCGGCGATCGCTCGCGCGTCTTCGCCCTCCGGCCCGTCGAACGAACCTCCGCACCCCGGCGTCGTAGGAGCACGAGCGACGGGTGGAGGAACTGTGGTGGGGACGCGCAGCGGGATCGTGGCCGCGGTGGTGGCGCTGGTGGGGTTCGCGGCGGCGGGGTGCGGCGGGGACGGGCACGAGGGGGTGGTGGTGACCGGCACCGCGCCCTCCGCCCCGTACGCCGGGCCGCTGGACCTTCCGTACACGGTGGAGGACGACGGGGACGCGGAGCAGAGTTCGGGGGCGGCGGGCCGGGCCCTGGAGTGCGACGGCGCGATCCGGGCGGGTGACGCGGGCGACGGATGGAGCAAGCGCGACGGCGGGTCGACGCCCGAGGGCGGGCTGCGGGCGTACTTCGACATGTATCAGCCCGAACTGCCGGACCAGGGCTACCGGGTGGAGCGCGTCGAAGGGGACCGCGTCCTGTTCTCGTACGACGTCGGAGGCAGGACCAAGGTCGCCGTCGTCGTCGCGAAGGACCAGCCACGGCGCCCGGGCTGGGGCCCGGAGACCAGCGCGTCCTGCGATCCCTCCGAGTTCCCGGCGAGCTGGACGAAGGCGCACGGATACGAGATCTGGACGGACCGGGACGGCCGCCGCGTGCCGACCACCGAGGTGTCCAGCGCGGCGGGTGCCGAGCACTGCGACTGGCAGAGCGCGCACTTCCTCGACCTGGGCCGGTACGGACGCCAGTACGCGCGCGATCCGCGCGGAGTCCTTCCGGCCGAGGCCCTCACCGCCGCCTACGAGGGAGACGTCCGCATGCCCGCCGACGCGCGGGACACCGGCTACCGCTACGGCGACCGGCGGCTCTGGCTGACGCCGGACAGGGCCACGGCGTACGTCAAGACCTCGGACGGGGTGGAGGCGTGGCCGGCGACGGCCTCACGCTTCGGCTGCAAGTGAGACGCCGCCGGCGCGCGCCCGGGCGTGGGTTCGGACCGCCAGGGATGGTCAGAGGTGGTTCAGCACGTTGCCGTTCACGCAGTGGTTCAAGGCGTCACCCACCCGTGCCCCGCCCACCGGCACGACCGCGAGTTCTTGAAAGCACACGGAAGCGGCGCTGAAGTTCCAGTTGTTGGCGGCGTTCACGCCGCTGCCGAAGTTCGAGTCGTTGTCGGCGTGCGCGACGGGAGCGGCCAGAGCCAGGGCGGCAGCGGGCAGCACAGCCAGCATCATGATCCTTTTCATGTACCGGCAACGACGGCAGGTGTCGCCAGGTATCGCCCCGTCACCTGTCCGGGCTCATCCGGATGCCGTCGGTGGGCGGCCGACGGAAGTGACCGTCCTGCTTGCCGGTCGGTGAGCCCGGCCGGGTGTGGTGTCGCCCCCGCGTGACTCATCTGCTCGCGTGCAGGGCGACCAGAAGCTGCCAGACCTCGTCCGCGACGGTGTCCGGGGTGCCCTCCAGCAGGCCGTGCAGCCAGTCGCCGAGGACGCCAGCGAAGGTGGCGGCCACCGCGGAGGCGACGAGGGGCGCGTCCGGCGCACCGGCCAGGGTGCGTTCGGCCAGGCTGCGGGCCCGCAGGTCGCGGTGGAGCACGAGGCCCAGCGGGCCGCCGCCGCCCGGGCTCAGCAGCGCGCGGTAGAGACCGGCGTGCGGGGCGAGTCCGGTGAAGAAGGCGCGCAGCGCGGGGGGCGCCGACACCGGGTCGGGCCGGCCGCGCCAGGCGTGCAGCGCCTCCACGGCCTCCCGGACGACGTCGGCGCACGCGTCGACCGCCAGCGCCTCCAGGTCGGCGTAGTGCACGTAGAAGGTGGCCCGGCCGACCCCGGCCCGCCGCACCAGCGCGGCGACACCGGTCTCCTCCAGCGGGTGTTCGGCGCACTCCTCCAGCAACGCCTGTCGCAGTTTCGCGCGGGTCCGGGCGGCGCGCGGGTCGTCGGTCGTCATCCGGCGAGCAGGACGGCGGCCAGGGCGAGCGCCCCCGGCAGCGCCTGGGCGAAGAGGATGCGGCGGTTCGCGGTGACCGCTCCGTACACACCCGCGACCACGACACAGCACAGGAAGAAGACCTGTGCGTCATGCCCGGTCGGGTCCGCCGCGATCAGTCCCCACACCAGTCCCGCGGCGAGGAATCCGTTGTAGAGACCTTGGTTCGCGGCGAGCGGGGCGGTCGCCCGGGCCATCGGCCCGTCGAATCCGTGGAGCCCCCGCCCCGGCTTCTTCTCCCACAGGAACATCTCCAGCACCAGGATGTACGCGTGCAGCGCGGCCACCAGGCCCACCAGTACGTTCGCGGCCGTTTCCATCGTCGGCGGGCTCCGATTCGTCTCGTCACTTCTTGGACAGGTGTCCACTATAGCTGGACGACTGTCCAAGAAGTGACGGCCAGGGCGGCTCAGGCGTCCGGTGCCGCGTACACGCGCTCCCCTCCGACGTAGGTGAGCGCGACACCGGTCTCCTTGATGGCCTCCGGCGGTCCCGCGAAGGGGTCGCGGTCCAGGACGACGAGATCCGCGAGGGCGCCCGCCCGTACGGTCCCGGTGTCGTCGAGGTGGTTCGCGTACGCCGTTCCCGCGGTGTACGCCGTCAACGCGGCCGTCAGATCGATGCGTTCGGCCGGCAGGAAAACCGGCCCCGGCGCGTCCGGGCTCACCCGGTTGACCGCGACATGGATGCCCTGGAGCGGGTCGGGGCTGCTGACCGGCCAGTCGCTGCCCGCCGCCAGCCGCGCGCCGGAGCGCAGCAGCGATCCGAACGGGTACTGCCAGGAGGCCCGTTCGGGCCCGAGGAAGGGGATGGTCAGCTCGTCCATCTGCGGTTCGTGGGCGGCCCACAGCGGCTGGATGTTCGCCGTGGCGCCGAGCGCGGCGAAGCGGGGGACGTCGTCGGGGTGCACGACCTGGAGATGCGCCAGATGCGGCCGGGTGTCGCTCGGCCCGTTCGCCTTCCGCGCCGCCTCCACGGCGTCCAGGGCGTGGCGTACGGCGCCGTCGCCGAGCGCGTGGAAGTGGCACTGGAATCCGAGCGCGTCCAACTCGGTCACGTACGCGGGCAGATGGTCCGGGTCGATGAAGCTCTTGCCCCGGTTCGCCGTGGCGCAGCCGCACTTGTCGAGGTAGGGGTCGAGGAGCGCGGCGGTGCCGTTCTCCGCGACCCCGTCCAGCATCATTTTCACGCTGGTGGCCCGGAACCTGCCGTGCGCCAACGCGGCCCGCCGCTCGACGAGTTCGGGGATCTGCTCGGCACCGCGGGCGCGGTCCCACCACAGGGCGCCGACCACCCGCGCGGTCAGCGAACCGTCGCGGGCCGCCGTCGTGTACGCCTCCGACGGATCCTCCATGCCGAGGAAGGTGCCGACGATCGCGTCCTGCCAGGCGGTGATGCCCAGCGCGTGCAGATGCCGCTGGGCGTGCAGCAGCGCGGCCAGTCGGTCGGCCGGCGTGGCCGGGGGAGTGAGCCTGCCGACCGACTGCATGGCCCCTTCCTGCAGCATGCCGGTGGGCTCGCCCGAGGCGTCCCGCTCGAAGCGTCCGTCGGCGGGGTCGGGTGTGTCCCGGGTGACACCGGCGAGTTCGAGGGCGCGGCTGTTCACCCAGGCGCCGTGATGGTCCCGGTTCGGCAGATACACCGGCCGGTCCGGTACGACCGCGTCCAGGAGCTCCTTCGTGGGCGTGCCGCCCGAGAAGGCCTCCATGGACCAGCCGCCGCCCGTGATCCACTCCCGCTCGGGGTGGGCCTCGGCGTACGCGCGGACGGCGGCCAGGGTGTCCTCGGCGGTCCTCGCGCCGGTGAGATCGCACTGGGAGAGTTCCAGGCCCGCGGGGAGCGGGTGGACGTGCGCGTCCTGGAACCCGGGCAGCAGGAGCCGCCCGGCCAGGTCGACGACCTCGGTGCCCGGTCCCGCCAGGTCGTGGACCTCGGCGTTCCCGACGGCGGTGATCCGATCGCCGGTCACGGCCACCGCGGTCGCGGCGCGGCCCTCGGGGGTGAACACCGGGCCGCCGGTGAAGAGAAGGTCAGCGTGCATGGTTCCGTTTCCTTGTCGGAGTGGCCGAGAGGTTCAGCCGGTGGTCGCCAGGAGTTCGGGCGCGTCGGCGTCGGTGCCCCGTCCGGTGGTGAAGTAGGCCGACTTGCGGCCCCACTTGGCCCACGCGCCGGCCACGAAGCCCGACACGATCATGAGGGTCGGGGTGAGCAGCAGGAACCAGCCGTTGTCCGCGCTGACCTCGAAATGATCGGCCGAGTCGTAGAAGGACCAGGCGAGATAACCGCCCAGGCCGAGCAGCGCCACGGCGCTCAGGGTCGGCAGGACGACCGCGCGTATCCCGTCCCACAGGTTCTCGCGCAGCAGCCCGCGGAACCGGGCGGCCGCCGCGAGGGCGATGAGCGCGTACGACAGCGCCACGACGATCCCGACGGCGTTGACCGTCGCCATGATCATGTCGGCGAGCCGGGGGATCACCAGGGAGAGCGTGGCGACGACCACGGCCATCGCGCCGATGAGCAGCGTGCCCCTCGCCGGAGTGCCGTACCGGGCGCTGACCTTGGACCACACGGGCCCGAGCGTACGGTCCCGGCTCATCGCGAACATCCCGCGCGCCGTCGGGATCACCCCGGCCTGCAGCGAGGCCACCGCCGAGAACATCAGCGCCACCAGGGGCAGCGCGGCCAGCGGCTGGTCGGCGAGCCGGTTCCCGAGGAAGGCCAGTCCCTCGGCGCCGTGCCCGGCCAGCTCGTCCTCGGACAGCACCCGCTGGAAGGCCACCGAACCGAGCAGGAACAGCCCCAGCATCGTCACCAGCGTGATGGTCCCGGCCCGCGAGGCGTCCCGTGGATCGCGCACCTCCTCGTTCACGGTGAACGCCGCCTCGAAGCCCCAGTAACAGAACACCGACAGCAGCAGACCCTGCGCCAGCGCCGTCGCCGACGGGATCTGGAACGGGTCGAACCAGCTCAGGCTGAAGGGGTGCGGACCGGTCACGATGCCGTATCCGCAGAAGCCCAGCAGGACGACGTACTCGAAGACCAGCAGTCCGGACTGGAGCCGCGCGGCCGTCTTGACGCCGGTCACCGCGGTGAGGGTGACGGCGACGAGGACCCCGACACCCACGGCCGTGGTCTGGGCGGTCGAGCCCGGATCGAGGGCCAGCCCCGCCACGTTGTGCAGACCCGCCTGGCCGGCGAGCTGGATCATCGCCGAACCGGTCACCGCCGTGGTGTACGCGAGGAACGCCACGGTGGCCACGATGCTCACCCAGCCGACCAGGAAACCCAGCCAGGGACTGAGCGAACGGCCCACCCACACATAGCCGTTGCCCGCGTTCGGCTCGACCTTGTTCAGCCGGGAGAAGGCGCCGGCGATCCCCAGGATCGGCACGAAGGCCAGCAGCATGATCGCGGGCAGATGCAGCCCGACCACCCCCGCCGTCACCCCGAGGCCGATCCCGATGCTGGTGGTCGCCGCCGTGCTGGAGGCGGCGATGGCGACACCGTCCAGCACACCGAGGGTCTTGCGCAAGGACGGGGGATCCACACCGTACGGCTTCTGCGTCATGGCCTGCTCCGATCGCACCCGGGGCCTGATTCCGGCCCGATGAGCGGAAATGAAACTGCCCGGGGCCTTAACAGGTCAACGGCGTTGACATAAGGTGCCCGCACCGGAGAAGGACCGCACCGGCGAGACCGCGCCTCACACCGGAGACCGCGCACCACACCGAGAGACCGCGCACCGCACCGGAGGGAGACACCATGACGTCCACGAACGACCGCGTCGTCCCGCCCGCCGCCCGGCGGCGCAGACGCCCCACCAAGACCGGCGTCGTCCTCTCCGAGGAACTGATCGTCGAGACCGCCCTGCGGCTGCTCAAGGAGCACGGCGCCGACGCCCTCACCGTCCGGCGCCTCGGCCTCGCCCTCGGCGCCGACCCCAGCGCCCTGTACCGGTACTTCCGCGACACGGACGATCTGCTGCTCGCCATCGCCGACCAGCTCATCGGCCGTACGCTGCGCGCCTGGCACCCCACGGGGAACTGGCGCGCCGACCTCAGGGACCTCGGCCTGCGCATGCACACCGGGTCCCTCGCCCATCCGCAGGCCGCCGTGCTCAGCTCCTACCGGGTGACCGGCCGGGTCCACGAGATCCAGGCGGTGGAGCGGATCCTCGGGGTGCTCCGCGGCGCCGGATTCCCGGATCCCGACGCCGTACGGATCTACCACGCCTTCGTCGACCAGGCGCTCGCGTTCGCGGCCCTGGACGCCGCGAGTGTCGCCCTGCCGTCCGCCGCCCGCGACGCCGAGGCCGGCGTGTGGCGGGCGACGTACGCCCGGCTGCCCGCCGACAGCCACCCGAACATCGCGGCGACGGCCCGCCACCTCGTGCTCGACATGCGGCACAGTTCCTATCCGACGGCGCTCGACCTGCTGCTGAGCGCCGCCGCGGCCCGGCTCGCGGAGCTCACCGCGGGCGATTCCGCGCCGGGACCCGTTCCGGAGGGGCCCGGCCCGTCACACTGAGGCCCGCTCCGCCGTCATCCGTGCGGGGGCGCTGCCCGCTCCCGGCGCGGATGCGCCGTCCGTACGCCGTCGACCAGGAGGCCGTCCGCAGATGAACCCGCCCGCCCGCACCCGCAAGCAGCGCAAGCAGGACACGCTCGACCGGCTGGAGACCGACGTCGATGTCTGGGTGTCCACCGCCGACGGCGCCGGGGGAACGCCGTATCTGGTACCGCTGTCCTACCTCTGGGACGGGACGACCGTCCTGCTGGCCACCCCCGCCGCCAGCCCGACGGGCCGCAACCTGCGGGCGACCGGCACCGTGCGTCTCGGCCTCGGGCCGACACGGGACGTGGTGATGATCGACGGCACGGTCCGGACCCTGGAGGCCGGTGAACTGCCGGAGGGGGCCGGTGACGCGTTCGCCGCCAGGACCGGCTTCGACCCCCGCGGACTCGCCACGCACTATCTGTACTTCAGCGTCACTCCCGTACGGGTCCAGGCCTGGCGCGAGGCCGACGAGCTCTCCGGCCGCGACCTCATGCGCGACGGCGCGTGGCTGTCCGCCGACTGACGCCGCCGGGCCCGTGCCGCGTGGGTGCCGGTCAGTCGCGCCCGGACTTGGTGGGGGAGGGCCAGACGCCCGTGGACCGTTCGATCGCCTTCGCGCCCGAGCGGTCCACCGCGCTGCGGACGACCGCGAAGATCGCGCCCTGGAGGGCGGCCGCCAGCAGGACCTCGCCCCAGCCGCGGTCCTTGTCCAGGGCGTCGGGAGCGTCCTCCTCGTGACGTATCGCCATCCAGGTCTTCTGGAAGGCGAGTCCGGCGACCGCGCCTCCGGCCCAGCTCAGGACGAAGCCGATCGGCTTGTACGCCATGGGCAGTTTGAGCTTCTTCTGCTTCTTGGACACCCGGGACTCCTTCTCCGCCTACGGGCCCGCCGACCTGCGCGGGCCTCCTGCCACCGGGTACGGGTGCCCAAGGTGCCGCCCTCGTACCCCTTGCTCCGATTGTCCCGGCCGGCACGGTGTGAGGTGGAGACCCGAGGGAAACCGGCCGGTGTGAGTGGTGAAGAGACGACGCAACCGACGGATCGCGCCCCGTCGACACGACGGCAGCGGCCGGGGCAAGGGCTCCGACGGACGGAGGCCGGGTCGGACGGCCAGAACGGCCCGGATGGTGCGGGTGACTCGGACGCCAGGACCAAGGTCACCGTGCTCGTGGCACTGGGCGCCAACCTGCTGATCGCCGTGGCCAAGGCGGTGGGCGGCCTGATCTCGGGATCCCCCGCGCTCCTCTCGGAGGCCGCGCACTCCGTGGCGGACAGCATGAACGAGGTGTTCCTGCTGGCGGCGCTGCGCCGCAGCCGCCGGCCACCCGACCGGCGGCATCCGTTCGGCTACGGCAAGGAACGGTTCTTCTGGTCGCTGCTCGCGGCCGTCGGCATCTTCGTCATGGGCGGCTGCTTCTCCTTCTTCCAGGGCTTCGAGGCGCTCCGCAACGGAGCCGAGGAATCCTTCAGCGGTTACATGACCGGGCTCGCGGTGCTCGGCGTGGCCCTGCTCGCGGAAGGCGCCTCGCTTCTGCGGGCTCTCTTCCAGATCCGCGGCAAGGGCGGCGACGGCATGCGCGACCCGGCCCTGCGGACGGTCGTCGCCGAGGACGGCACCGCGGTCCTGGGGGTGAGCTTCGCGATCGTCGGCATGGTGCTCCACATGATCACGGGCAATGTCGTGTGGGAGGCCTCCGCCTCCTTCGCCATCGGACTGCTGCTCGTGTGCATCGCCTTCTGGCTCGGCAGCGACGCCCGCGAGCAGCTCATCGGCCGGGCTGTCGACGAGGAGCAGAGCGGCCGGATCCGCGAACTGCTGAAGGCACAGCCCGAGATCGACAGCGTCGAGGCGCTGCTGACCATGGAACTCGGTCTCGACTCGACCCTGGTGGCCGCCCGGATCGACCTGGTCCCCGGGCTCGACAGCGAGGAGGTCGAGGAGGTCGCCGTCCGTATCAAGCGCTCGGTCGCCCACACGTTCCCCGAGGCCGACCAGATCTTCCTCGACGTGACCGACGCCGGAGCCGCCCGATCGGCCAGGCGCGGTGCCGGGGCGGAAGACGGGGGCCGTGCGACGAGGGCGGCCGCCGGAGACCCTGCCCGCGCGGAAGGCCCCGCCGCATCGGGAAGCGCCACCGCACCAGGAAGCCCCGCCGCGACGGGGGAACGCGGCGGGGCCTGACAGCCGGGTGCCCGGCGTGCTCCGGTTCATGCACACCGGCGCCGCGGGAATCCTGGGCGCGTCTCGGTCAGCCGACCGGCTCCAGCACGAAGACGGGGATCACCCGGTCGGTCTTCTCCTGGTAGTCGGCGTACGGGGGATACGCGGCGACCGCGCGCTCCCACCACTGGTCCTTCTCCTCGCCGGTGATCTCCCGGGCCCTGAACTCCTTGCGCTCGGCCCCGTCCTGGAGCTCGACGCGGGGGTCCGAGGTGACGTTGTGGTACCAGACGGGGTGCTTGGGAGCGCCGCCGAGGGAGGCGACCACGGCGTACCGGCCGTCGTGCTCGACGCGCATCAGCGGGGTCTTGCGGATCTTGCCGCTCTTCGCGCCGCGTGTCGTGAGGATGATGACGGGCAGGCCGGTGTCCATCAGGGTCGTTCCCTTGGTGCCACCGGAACTCTCGTACAACTCCACCTGGTCCCGGACCCACTGCGTGGGGCTGGGCTCGTACTCGCCCTCAAGTGGCATGACTTCCGTCCCATCGTCGCATCGACTGGTCGTGTCTCGCTGGTCGTGTCTCGGCACGATTCAACACCAGCGCGCACGCGAATCTTCCGTACCGCGCGGCCTGCGTGGCTCCCCGCGCCGGGCCGATCCCCCGGTGGGGTGTACGGGGGGTCGCACCGGGCCCGGGCCCGTGACTTCATGACGAGGCCACCAGGACGCGTACGGCCAACAGCATGATCACGCCGCTCGACGCGAGCCCTGTCACGAGCCGTCCCCGGTGGCTCGTGAGGGTCCGGCCCAGCAGGGCGCCGCCCCCGGCGATCAGGAGCTGCCAGCTCGCGGACGCGGCGAACGCGGCGAGCACGAACACCCCCTGCTCCAGCGGGCGTACCGCCTCGGCCGTGCGGCTGCCGAGCACCAGCGCGGCGAAGTAGACGACGGTGGTGGGGTTGAGCAGGGTGATGCCCAGCAGGGCCACGTAGGCGCGGACGGGGCGCGGGGGGTCCTGCCCGGTCCGCTCGGGGAGCCGGCGCCCGCGGTACCGGCGGACCGCGCCGATCGCGCCGTGGACCGCCAGCGCGGCGAGGACCAGCGCGGAGGCCCGGCTCAGCGGGAGCATCACCGGCTGGAGCGCCGCGGCGAGCGCCGTGCCCCCGAGAGCGGCGACCAGGGCGTACAGCCCGTCGGCCGTCGCGACACCGAGCGCCGCCGAGGCGCCGATCCGCAGGGAGGTACGAGCGGTGAGGGAGACGAGGTAGGTCGCGACCGCTCCGACGGGCATGGCGATGCCATAGCCCGCGAGAAGCCCCGCGACGAGCGCGGCGGTCACGACCGGGGAAGCTCGGGCCTTCGCGGTCGGCCGGGCTGCTGCTGGACCCGCACCGGACGGACGGTGGCGGAGGTCGGCGGCAGGAAGGCTTCGATCGTGGACATGGGCAGATGTTCGGGCCACCGGAAGCGGCCGCGCAACCCCTTTTCGGAAGGGTGTCCCGAGGACTTCGAGCCAGGGCCGGACAGGCGGGTGGGCCGGCGGGGCGGGAAAGCCGGGGGAACCGGAACCGCGCCCACCGCGCTTCGGCCAGATCGCGCGAGCGGCTCATCTGGCCGAACTTCGCGTGGCCGCATAGATGCCTGGGGCATCTAATGAAGATCGGCAAGAGGGAACCGTCGCTTGCGAGGTCACTCATGACAGAAACCCCCCTGACCCAGCCCCCGTCCCCCCTGACCCGGCCCCCGTCACTCCCGCCCCCGGTGTCCGAGGGCGCGGCTCTCCGGAGTCCGGCATCCGAGAGCCCGGTGGCCCGGCCGCCGGCCACGTCCGGGCGCACGGCGACCGAGCCGCCCCCGGTGGCGGCAACCGAGCCGGCGCCTCCGGTCCGCTTTCCGCAGGACCGTACGTGCCCCTATCACCCGCCCGCCGCCTACGCGCCCTTGCGTGAGGGCCGTCCGCTCTCGCGCGTCTCCCTGTTCGACGGGCGTGCCGTCTGGGTGGTCACCGGGCACGGCGTCGCCCGTGAACTCCTCGCCGACACACGGCTGTCCACGGACCGCACACGGCCCGCCTTCCCGGCGCTCACCGAGCGGTTCGCGTCTGCGCGCGACCGCCGGATCGCGCTGCTCGGTGTCGACGACCCCGAGCACCGCGTCCAACGGCGCATGCTGGTACCGAGTTTCACCCTCAAGAGGACCGCCGCGCTGCGCCCCCGGATCCAGGAGACCGTCGACCGGCTCCTCGACCGTATGGAGCAACAGGGCCCGCCCGCCGAGCTGGTGAGGGACTTCGCGCTTCCCGTGCCCTCCATGGTGATCTGCGCCCTCCTCGGAGTGCCGTACGGTGACCACGACTTCTTCGAGGAGTGGTCCCGCCGGCTGCTGCGCGGCCCGGCCGCCGCCGACATCCAGGAGGCCCGCGATCAACTGGACGCCTACTTCGGCTCGTTGATCGACCGCAAGGAGAAGGACCCCGGGGAGGGACTCCTCGACGAGCTCATCCGCGATCAGCTCCGCGAGGGAAACGTGGACCGGGAGGAGCTGATCTCCCTCGCGACCATCCTGCTCGTCGCCGGGCACGAGACGACGGCGAACATGATCTCGCTGGGCACCCTCACCCTGCTCGACCATCCGGAACAGCTCGCGGAACTGCGGGCGGAGCCGGCTCTGATGCCCGCGGCCGCGGAAGAGCTGCTCCGGTTCCTGTCCATCGCGGACGGGCTCCTGCGGGTCGCGGTGCGGGACATCGAGGTCGCCGGTGCCACGATCCGCGCGGGCGAGGGCGTGGTCTTCTCCACCTCCGTCGTCAACCGCGACGAACTGGCCTTCCCCGCGCCCGACACCCTCGACTGGCACCGCTCGGCCCGGCACCACGTGGCGTTCGGATTCGGCATCCACCAGTGCCTCGGCCAGAACCTCGCGCGGGCCGAGATGGAGATCGCGCTGCGCACCCTCTTCGACCGTTTCCCCGGCCTGCGGCTCGCGGTCCCCGCCGACGCCGTCGCGTTCAAGCCCGGAGACACGATCCAGGGGATGCTGGAACTCCCCGTGACGTGGTGAGGAGCGGCATGGGCGCGGGCGTCGGCATCACGATCGACAAGGACGTCTGCATCGGCGCCGGACAGTGCGCCCTCGCCGCTCCGGGCGTCTTCACCCAGGACGACGACGGCTTCAGCGCGCTGCTCCCGGACCGGCCGGAAGGCGGCGGCGACCCGATGCTGCGGGAGGCGGTACGGGCCTGCCCGGTCGGCGCCATCACGGTGACGGCGCAGACCGCCTGACCCCGCGGTCCGGCCCTATTGCCCCGCTTCCAGAAGGAGTTGGGCAGCGGCGCGCGCCTGGGCGGCGGGTTCGGTGCTCCCGTCGATGCCCGCCGTGACCATGGCGCCCTCGGCGAGGAGGAAGAGGTGGTCGGCGAGCGCGGCGGGGCGCCCCGCCGCGCCGACCAGCCCGGCCAGATAGGCCCGGAACGCCGCCTTGTGCGTACGGGCCCGCGCGGCCACCCGCTCCGACGTGGCGCCGAGTTCGCCGTACGCGTTGATCCAGGCGCAGCCGCGGAAGTCCGGCTCGGCGAACCACAGTTCCAGCCAGTCGAAGACGGCCAGCACTCTCCGCTCGGGTTCCCGCACGCCGTCGACGTGCTCCGCCAGCCGAGCCCGCCAGCGGACGTCGCGCCGCTCCAGATAAGCCTCCACCAGGTGTTCCTTCGCCGGGAAGAGCTGGTAGAGCCGCTTGAGCGAGACCTCCGATGCGCCGCGGATGTCGTCCATCCCCACGGCCTGGACGCCCCGGCCGTAGAACAGCCGCTCCGCGGCGTCGAGGGCCTGCTCACGGGCGAGCGCGAGGGCCTGTACTCGGGCGGGTGAGGGGGCCGCCTGATCCCGGGCGGTCGTGCTGTCCATGTGGCGGGCTCCTTGACCTGAGAACGTTCGTTCTCTACCTTAGCGTCCAGAAAGAGAGAACGTGCGTTCTCTGTCACTCTGGAGGGCGACCGCTCTCCATCGCTTTCGCTCGCACCCAGGAGTCCTCATGGCCGACCGCCCACCCCTGCCGCCCTTCACCCGTGAGACCGCGCTCCAGAAGGTCCAGGCCGCGGAGGACGCCTGGAACACCCGCGATCCGCACAAGGTCTCGCTCGCCTATTCCGAGGACTCGGTCTGGCGCAACCGGGACACCTTCGTCACCGGCCGCGCCGGGATCGTCGAGCTGCTCACCGGCAAGTGGGCCCGGGAACGCGACTACGCCCTGCGCAAGGATCTGTGGGCCTTCGACGGCAACCGCATCGCGGTCCGCTTCCAGTACGAGTCACGGGACGCCGACGGCCGGTGGTGGCGCTCGTACGGCAATGAACTGTGGGAGTTCGACGAGCACGGTCTGATGACGAGGCGCGAGGCCTCCATCAACGACGTGCCGATCGAGGAGACGGAGCGCCGGATCTTCGGCCCGCGCCCCGAGTCGGAACACGGACAGGGCTTCCCGCTCCGCTAGCCAGAGTTCGCACTCGGAGCATTGTGCGGGGCCTGCGGACTCGGCGTCCCGATCGCCGTACTACCGTGCGTGAACGAGGCGTTGGCGGCCCACCCCGCCTGTCGGGCCGGTGTCGAGCGGCTCCGCGACATGGGCGTCGTTTCGGAGATCCGTATGGCGGGGAAGGCCAACAGGGCTGCGGGCCAGGGGAGTTCCGCTGGGAACACGTGCTGGACCTGCTGACACCCCAGGCGTGAGGGGCGTCTGATCGAAGGGGAACGGTTTGCTGTTCGGCCGCGTCGTCTCTCTCTGAGGAACGTTGGCTGTGTTCCAGGGAGGGGAAACGGAGTGCAAACGGGTGGCTTCGCCAAGTGGACAAAGCACTTCGAGGACGAACGTGAGCGCAGGCGTGCCCAAGGTGATCCGGACTGGGGGCAGGGCGCGACGCTTCATCGGGCGGTGTGGGCCGGCATCCAGCGTTTCCAGGTCGGCGAGGACGGTGACGGTGCCAACCTCGTCGGCAAGGCGGACCAGGCCGGCGACGCCGACTACGGGCAGGCGGTCCGTCTCTTCGTCGCCGAGGAGCAGAACCACGCCCGACTGCTCGCCCGGCTGCTGGCAGCCGGGGACGTACCGACGCTGAACGGCCACTGGAGCGACGCGGCCTTCGTGCGGCTGCGGCGTCTCATGGGCCTGCGCATGGAACTGTTGGTGCTGATGATCGCGGAAGTAGTGGCTCTGCGCTATTACCGGGTGCTGCGCGATGGCACCGACGACGCGCTCACCACGGATGTGGCGGCGCGCATCCTGTCCGATGAGCGGCGCCACGTCCCGTTCCACTGCGAGCGACTGCACGCCTCCCTGGCGGACCTGCCCCGCGCGGTGCGTCGCCCGGTGATGACCCTGTGGCGACTTCTCCTGCTCGCGGTCTCGCTCGTCGTCGCCGTCGACCACGGTCCGGCACTGCGCCGACTCGGGATCGGACGCCTGCGGTTCGTCGCCGACGTCATGACCTCGTCCCACGCGGTGGTCTCGGCGGTGCTGGTGCCACGCCCCGACGCGTGGACGAGTGAGTCCTGACGGCAGGCCGGTGACAAGCCGCTTCGCCCCCGAACCGCACTCCCCGACTCCCGCCGACCCGTACACGGTGGCGCGAGTGTCGGGCTGTTGTACGTTCCCGGCCGTCGTACAAGGGGAACGCGCGGCACGATCGAGGTGGCGGTGCTGACTCCGTTCCTCGGCGTCGCCTGGTTTCGGCACGCACTTCGCCAACTGTGCCTTCGCTCAAGCCCTCCGGAAGACGGTCATGGAATGGCCGACCTCCTCGATTGGCCTGCTCGTCGCCAGCAGCTTCTTCAGCCGGGTGTGGGCCCCGTCGATCGCGCTGTCGGAGACGACCAGCAGACCGTGCACCCGGGACATGGGTACCGTGCGGGGGTCGGTCGCGTGGATGCCGTAGGCGGACGGTACGCCGGCGCCCTTGTAGACGAGCCACACCTTCTCGTGCGGGTAGCGCCCCTTCAGCCGGTCGGCGAGGCGGCCGAGGTCCTGGCCCCAGTCGACGTTCGAGTCGTGCAGCCGCAGATAGGTCCTCGCCGTGCCGCCGAACGCCTCGTTCGAGTACGGCAGGTAGTACGGGTACGTCAGCAGTGAGCTGACGGCCACGAACAGGACCAGCGCCGCCGTCCCGGTCCGCGCCCGGCTCGGCCACCGTCGGCGCACCGCTTCCGCCCACGCCGGCAGGCCGGCCGCCTCCGGGCGGTGCCCGCGCACCGCGACGGCACAACCCGCCGCGATCGCGAGGAACACCGGCACGAACAGGACGTAACGCACGCCGACATCGCGGGAGCCGGTCATCGCCGAGACCAGCAGCAGCGCCGGGGGGACCAGGAGGTACGGGGCCGCGGGGCGCAGTCGGCGTACGGCCAGGAGGGTGAGCGAACCGGCCGTCCAGAGCGCCGTCATGCCGAGCGGGGTCTTCACCAGCAGCGCCGCCGGCAGGTAGTACCAGAGAGACCCGTGATAGGGCCGGCCGAAGAGGAAGCCCCGCCAGGTGGCGTTCTCGAAGCGGAACTGGACCTGCATCCCGTCCCGGTAGGGCCGCGGCAGGGGCAGATGGTTCACGAGCAGCGCGTGCAGTCCGTGCACGGCCGGGAGGTCCGAGGGTGCCGTCCAGCGCAGCCGGGGATCGACGGCCAGATAGGTCGCCCACACCACGGCGAGGGCCACCAGGGTCATTCCGGCGACGGCCGCTGCGGCGAGTCCGAGCAGCCGGGCCCTCGCCCGCGCGTCGCCCGTCGGTGCCGTGCCCGGGTCGGCGTGGCCGGCGTGCCACACGGACACCACCGCGAGGAGCAGCACCACCGGTACGGCCGGCAGCATGCTCATCTTGGTCGCCACCGCCGCGCCGAGCGCGGCGGCCGAGAGCGGCAGGTACAGGAACGGCCGGCGCCTGGCCCGCCACACGAGCCACACCGACGTCAGCAGGAAGCCCGACGCCGGCACGTCGAGCGTGGCCAGCGAGCCGTGCGCGATCACGTCGGGCGAGAAGGCGTAGAGCGCGAGGGCCACCAGCGCGCCCGTACGGCCCGCGAGTTCACGGGCGAACGCGAGGACGACCAGCCCGGACAGCAGCGTCACGACGATCACCGGCAACCGCGCCCACAGCATCACCCGCCAGGGATCGTTGCCGGACTCGTACAGCACGTGCCGCCCGAGCTCGGTCTGGTCGCCCGTGAACGCGGGGTCGAGGTGCGGGTGCGCGAACAACAGCCCGGTCCCGATGATCAGTTTGCCCAGCGGCGGATGCTCGGGGTTGTAGCGCAGGTCGTGCTGCTGGACGTAGACCGTGGCGGTGCCCACGTACACGGGCTCGTCGATCGTCGGGGTCTGCTCGACGGCCGTGCTGACCATGGCGACGGCCATCTGGACCAGCAGCAGGGCCACGGCCACCACGAACGCGGCGCGTCTGTGCCGCCGCAGCCGCCCGAGGAGCGCGCGCGGCGCCGTCGCGCTGTTCACCGGCACGCGCTCGTCGTGCCTGCTGGCCAGAAATGTCGGCATGCCCTTTGGTACGTCCGCTCCGTACGAGCCTGCTCATCGGGCGGCCCACGGATTCGGGTACGCGCCGAGGCGCCGGCCGGATCATCCGGCCGGCGCCCGGGCAGGGCAGTCACGAGTATGCCCGGCGTTCCGCGCGACTCCGGGAGCCGCGGGCGGCGATGTGCGCGGGGCCGGGGGCTCGGCCCTTTCGTCGGTGTCCCTCCTCAGTAGGGCGAGGCCGGGTCGCGCGGCGCGACGGCCACGGCCCGGCGCAGGGCGGCCCGCCAGGCGAAGGCGATCGCGAGTTCGACCAGGCCGATCAGCACCATCCACAGACCGAGCAGCCGGGTCAGGGCACGGGCCGACTCGGTCGGCAGCGCCAGGACGACGATGCCCGCGATGACGCCGATCGCCGCCCCGCAGAGGACGAAGCCGCGGTGCGGCAGGTCCCTGGAGGAGAGGGCGGTGTACGCGGTCAGCACACCGGACACGAGCCAGACGACGCCGAGGATCAGCGAGAGCGCGGCGATGGTCTGCATCGGGTTGCGCAGACACAGGACGCCGGCCAGCACGTAGAGCACCGCGATCAGCAGTGTGGCGAACCGGTTGCCCTGCTCCCGGTGGCCGAACACGGACACGAACCGGAACCCGCCGATGACCAGCAGGTAGAGGCCGAGGAGAACCGCGAGGACGTGCAGGGTCTCCTCCGGCCAGACCAGGACCAGGATGCCGGGGATCAGCGTCGCGACGGCCGAGCCGAGGAGCCAGGTCCAGGAGGCGCCGACTCGGTCCAGCAGCACCACGGGGTCGCCCGGGGGCGCGGAAGCCGGGCGGCCGGGCCCGGGCTCCGGCCCGGTGTGCGGTGCCGAACCATGCGATTCCGTCATGGTTCCTCCTCACGCGGTCGAGCGGATCACGCGGTCGAGGGGACCGGTCGTGGACCGCCGACGGGACGGTGGGTGGATTCCCGCCGTCCACGGTCCCGTGCGCCAGGCCCCGGCGGCTCACCCCCGGCGGGTGATCCTCGCGGTCACCCCGGCAGTTGGCGCATCTCCACGACCCGCAGGCCGAGCGACCGGCAGCGGGCCAGGAGCCCGTACAGATGCGCCTCGTCGACGACGGGTCCGAACAGGATGGTCTGACCCGAGATCAGCACGTGGTCCATCTCCGGGAACGCCTCGGTAAGCGTCTCCGACAGATGTCCCTCGACGCGGATCTCGTACTGCATGCGGGGCTCCCCCCGGCGGGCGGCCTGGGGCGGGCGGTCGGCACCCTTCCCCACGATCATCCGCCGCCCCGCCCCGCCCGCCCTCACCCGCAGGAGGTGAACCTGGGACCGGGCGCCGCCTCGCGCGGTCACGCCCGTCCGGGCCACGCGCGTCCCTGCCCGTGCGAGCCCCGCGCGGTCACGCCTGTTCGAGGGGAACGGCCGAGCCGCCCGTACCGGGTTCCTTCCCTCGGCCCGTTCGTCCGGTCGGCAGATGCGTCGTGACCAGGAAGCTCGCCAGCGTGATGCCCCCGGCCGCGAGGATCGCCGCCTTCAAGCCGTTGAGCTGCGCCGTCGCGTAGGAGTCCGTGACGGCGTCGACCTCGGCCGGCGGCAGCCCGGCCTGTTCGGCCGCCGAACGCACCTGGTCGGTGGGGACGAAGCTGATGCCCGCCTCCAGCGCGACGCCGGTCTTCTCGCGTGTCTCCTGCGACAGGTCCGGATGGTCCGCCACCTGGGTGAGGAAGGCCTGCGCCAGGGCGCCGACGAGGATCGACCCGATCAGCGCCGTACCGAGCGCGGAGCCCAGGTTCTGGGCGGTGAACTGGAGCCCGCCGACCTCGCTGCGCTCCTCCTCGCCGGCGCTGGACTGCACCACGTTGCCGAGCTGGGAGGCGAGCAGCCCCATGCCGACGCCCAGCAGGGCCATGGCCCCGGCGAACTGGGCGTCGTCGATGACCGGTTGGATGGTCGCCAGCAGCCAGGTGATGGCTCCGAGCAGCGTCAGCAGGGCCAGCCTGACCACACGGCGCGGCCCCATCACCCGCCCCAGCCTGGAGGCCAGCACGGAGGCCGCCAGCATCGTGACGGACACCGGGAGCAGCCGCAGCCCCGTCTGGAACGCGTCGAATCCCTGCACCACCTGGAGATACAGCGGGATGGCGAAGAACAGCCCCAGCAGGATGAGGTTCTGGCTGACCAGCGTCAGCAGCCCGGAGCGCAGCGGCAGCCGGTGCAGCAGCGACAGATGGATCAGCGGATCGGTGCCCTGGGCCTCCCGGCGGCGCTCCCACCTCGCGAAGGCCGCGAGGACGAGCACCCCGGCGGAGACGACGAACAGCGTCGGGGCGAAACCGAGGACGGTGAAGGGCGGGTTGCGGGGCTGCACCCACCCCCAGGTGCCGCTCTGGAGGACGCCCAGCACGCCCAGGCCGAGTCCGGCCGCCGACAGGAAGGCGCCGACGCCGTCCAGCCGGGGGCGGGACTCGGGCCGCGGCTTCTCGGGGATCGCCCGGCGGAAGCACAGCATCGCCACCACGACCACGACCTCGCCCGCGAAGACCAGCCGCCAGGTGAGGTACGTCGTCACCCAGCCGCCCAGCAGCGGTCCGACCGCGATACCGGCGCCGGCCAGCCCGCCGATGACCCCGTAGGCGACGGCACGGTCCCGCCCTCTGTAGGACTCCGCCACCAGGGCCGCCATGGCCGGCAGCACCAGCGCGGCCCCGAGCCCCTCGATCACCGACCAGCCGAGCGCGAGCATCCACAGCGTGGGGGCCACCGCGGTCAGGGCCGACCCCACGCCGTAGACGACGAGCCCGACGAGGAACAGCCGACGGCGTCCGAGGATGTCGCCGAGCCGTCCGCCGGTGGCCATGAAAGCGGCCATGACCAGCGCGTAGAGGGTGATGACGGCCTGGATGGCGGTGACCTCGGTGTCGAAGTCCTCCACGAGCTGGCTGATGGACACGTTCATGACGGACGTGTCCAGGACCATCAGGAACTGGGCCGTCCCGAGGACGGCCAGAGCGTGCCAGTGTTTCACCGGTGACCACCTCATCGATTCGGCCCGCGAGGCCGCTCCACCGGACGGCGGCGTCCGGCCCGGCCCCGCGTCCACGGCACCTCCATGGCACCCGGAGTCACGCCTCCCCGCCATCCGGGGATCCGCTCCCATGACACCCGACGCGAGGTGCCCGCGCCTCACCCCCGCCGGGGGACCGGAAAGCCTGTCTTGCGACATTCGGGACAGCGGGTGACGATCAGTGTGCGGGGGTTACACCGGGGAGGGAGTCGTGGACCCGGACCACATCGGATCGGACGCGTCGCCGCTGCCGAGACATCGCGGAGGCAGGACCCCATGGCCGGGCTGCTGACACCGGGTGGTGACCCGCTGCTCGCCGTCCGGTTCACCGTCCCGGACCTGACGGAGACCTTCGTCCGCAGGCCGCGGCTGACCGGACGCCTCACCGAGGGCGTGCGGGGTCCCCTCACGCTGGTCAACGGGCCCGCGGGCGCCGGGAAGACACTCCTGGTCGCCCACTGGATCTCCACGAGGGACCGCCCGGACGACGTGGCCTGGCTGACCGTGGAGCACGAGGACACCGGCCCCGGCATCTTCTGGACGTACGTCCTGGAGTCCCTGCGGCGCCATGGAGCGGCCGTCCCCGACGACATCGGCAGCCCGTCGAGCCCCGGCGACGTGGACCACTCCCTGCTGACCCGGCTGGCGGCCTGGCTGAGCGAACGCGCGGAACCCGTGATCCTGGTGCTCGACGAGTTCGACCGGGTGGGCGCCTCGGCGGAGGTCGCCGACGAGCTCCAGTTCGTCCTGCGCCACGCGGGCGGCGGACTGCGGCTGGTCGTCGTCAGCCGTACGGAGCCCCAGCTACCGCTCCACCGCTACCGGGCCGCCGGAGCGGTCGCCGAGGTCCGGGGCGCCGACCTGGCGTTCGTCCCGGGCGAGACGGCGGCCCTGCTGAACCGTCACGACATCCGGCTGTCGGACGAAGGCGCCCGGTCGCTGACGGAGTGGACCGGAGGCTGGGCGGCCGGACTGCGCCTGTGCATCCTCGCGGCCCAGCACGTCGACGACCCGGACACCTTCATCAAGAACTTCGAGGCGGGCCAGAGCACGCTCGCGGACTTCCTGCTGGCCGAGGTCCTGGAGGCGCAGGAGGAGGAGACACAGGATCTGCTCCTGCGGTCGAGCATCCTCGACCAGATCCACCCGGATCTGGCCAACGCCCTGACGGGCCGGGACGACGCGGACGCCATCCTGGCCGGGCTCCAGCACGCCAACGCCTTCGTCGAGGCGATCGGCCACTCGTGGTACCGGCTGCACCCCCTGTTCGCGGAGATCCTGCGGGTCCACCTGCGGGTCAGACTCCCGGGACTCGAGCCGGAGCTGCACCGGCGCGCCGCCCGCTGGCTGAGCGAGTCGGGCCTGCTGGCGGAGGCCCTGCCGCACGCGGCGGGTGCCGGGGAATGGGACCTCGCGGCCGGCCGGTTCGTCGACGAGCTGGCCATGGGCGAGCTGCTGACGGGACTCGACGCCGAACGCCTCGACGGACTGTTCGCCGCCATGCCGTCGGACGCGGCCGGGCCGGCGGCCTGTCTGGTGCGCGCCGCCCGCGAACTCGTCCGCCACGACGTCGACCGGGGCCTGGACCATCTGCGCCGGGCGGAGGAGCACTTGGCGGGGGAGGGGGCCGGTCCCGCGGCCCTGCGGCTGAGCCACGCCCTGCTGCGGGTGTTCGCGGCCCGGCTGACCGGCTCCGCCGACCGGGCGCAGGCGGCGGCCGAGGACATGACGGCGGCGGAGCTGTCCCTCCCGGCCGAACTGCTGGAACGGCACCCCGAACTGCCGGCCCTGATGCTCACCGGACTGGGCTCGGCACAGCTCTGGGCGGGGCGGCTCGACGCTGCCCGGATCTCGCTGTCCGCCGCCACCCAGGTCGACGACGGACCGTCCACCGCGTCACCGCGGCACGAATCCCTCGGCCGGCTCGCCCTGATCGACCTTCTGTGCGGGCGGCCGGGCCGCGCGGAGTCGCACGCGCGGGCGGCGGTCGCGGGGGCGGAGCGCTCCGGACTGCCGCCCCCCGCCCGCACGGGCGTCGCCCAGCTCGTCCTGGCGGCGGTCGCCGTCGAGCGCGACGATCTGGCGGCGGCGCAGACCCACCTGGACCAGGCGACCGCCTCCAGCCCGGTCGCGCACGATCCCGTCGCGACGGCGGGCCTGGCGCTGGTGCGCTCCCGGCTGCTCCTGGCCAAGGGACATCCGAAGGAGGCGCTGCGCGTCCTGGGCGAGCTGAAGCGCCCGCCGCACGGGATCGAGCCCTCGCCGTGGGTGACCGACCGGGCCGCGCTCACGATGTCGACCGCCTACCTGGCCCTCGGTGAACCGCTCGCCGCGATGGACGTGCTCGTGGAGGAAGGGGCGACCGGGCCGGAGGCCACGGCCGCCGCGGCCCGTGCCCGGCTCGCCACCGGTGACCGGGAGGCGGCGCGCGCCCTGCTCGACGCACTGTCCTCCGAGGTGGACGAGGGGCCGGCCATCGCCGTCCGGGTGCTGCTCGCGCGGGCCCAGACGGCGGACGCGCTGGGGGACGACTCCACCGCCCAGCGGCTGGTGGCGCGGGCCCTGCGGACGGCCAGGCCGGAGCATCTGAGACGGCCGTTCCTGGAGGCCTGCCCCTGGCTGCGGACCTATCTGCGGCACCGGCCCGTGCTGGTCCAGGGCCATGAATGGCTCCCGGAGGCGGCCGTGGTCCGGGGCACCGGCCGGGCGCCGCGGGCGGGTGACGAACCGTCGGTCGCGCCGGTGATCGAACCGCTCAGCGAGCGCGAGCAGGAGGTGCTGGAGCGGCTGGCGCAGATGATGTCGAGGGACGAGATCGCCGCCGATCTGCATCTGTCGGTCAACACGGTCAAGACCCATCTCAAGAGCGTCTACCGCAAGCTCGCCGCGACCCGCCGCGGCGAGGCCGTACGACGGGCCCGCGACCTGCACCTCCTGTGAGCCGCGGACCCGTCGCGTCGGACGCCGGCCGGTCCGGGCGAGCCCGGTCCGGCTCCGGCGCCGTCGTCGGCTACGGGGTGTCCGAGTCCGGCCGTGCCACGCAGAGCGCCCAGATGACGAATCCGTACAGGGCTATCAGCGTCAGCGACCAGACGGGGTAGTACGGGATGTCCAGGAAGTTGGCGATGATCAGCAGCGCGGCGATGCCGACACCGATCACCCGGGCCCAGGTGGCCGCCGTGAACAGGCCGAGGCTCACGACCACGGCGACCGCGCCGAGTACCAGGTGGATCCAGCCCCAGCTCGTCAGGTCGAACTTGAAGACGTAGTTCTGTCCGGTGACGAAGACGTCGTCCTCGGCGATGGCCATGACGCCCCGCAGGATGTCCAGGACGCCGGAGACGAACAGCATCACCGAGGCGAAGATCATCAGGCCGCTCGCGGCCGTCAGGGTGGCCTTGGAGCGGGTGTGATGCTGGGTGGTTGCCATGGCGAGACCTCCGTTGCACGGGCTGCGACCGCAGCCACTCACCCCCGAGCCTGCGACACCCGGGCCCCACCGGCCTCACCCCCTGAGGGTGACGGTGAACGGACATCCGCCCCCGGCTCAGTGGCCCAGCAGCACCCTCAGCTCGGGCTGGAGCAGATCACCGTGAGCCCGTACGAGGTCGTCGCACAGGTCCCAGATGCGCTCGACGGGGAGAGCCGCGGCCGTCGCGGGGTCGGCCATCGCGGCGTGCCGGATGTGGCGCGGCTCGTTGTCCGTGGCGGCGCGGACCACCAGGTCGGTGACGGACACGTACGCGCTGTTCAGCGCCGCGCACTGCGGGGGCAGCGCGCCGACACGGGTCGGCCGCACTCCCAGCGCGTCCGTCAGGCAGGGGACCTCGACGACGCAGTCCGCCGGGAGGTTGTCGATCAGACCGCGGTTGGGCACATTGCCGTAGATCGTGCGGGGGGTGCCGGTCAGGGTGCTGTGGATGATCTGCGGGGCGTACTCCAAGGTGCCCTCGACGGGGAGGGGCACCCCGGAGGCCAGGGCGTCGCGGGTGCGCCGGTAGCTCGCCGCGTTCTCCTCGATGATGTCCAGATAGGCGCCCACCGGCAGTCTGAGCCGCTCGATCTCGCTGTCGTGGTGGAGGTACCACGGCACGTACTCCGAGGAGTGCTCGCTCGTCTCGGTGGGGTAGTGGCCGAGGCGGCGGTACATGTCCACGCGGACCCGGCGCAGCAGCTCCGGATCCTTGGCGATGGCCTCGTCCAGGAGCGGGTGGAGGTCCTGGCCCGCGCGCTCGAAACGCAGCACCCACGCCTGGTGGTTGACCCCGGCGGCCAGATGGGTGACCTCCTCGAAGGGGACGCCGACGATCTCGGCGAGGTCGTGCATCGTCCAGTGCACCGAGTGGCACAGGCCGGTGACGCGCAGCTTCGGGGCGATGCGGCTCAGATAGAGGACGTTCATCGCCATGGGGTTGGTGTAGTTCAACAGCATTGCGTCCGGGCAGAGTTCGGCCATGTCGGAGGCAAGTGCGCGGAGCACCGGGAAGGTGCGCAGGGCCCGGAAGATGCCGCCGACGCCGAGGGTGTCGCCGATGGTCTGGCGCAGTCCGTAGCGGGCGGGCACGGCGAAGTCGGTGCGGGTCGCGCCGTCCATGCCGACCTGGATGATGTTGATGACGAAGTCGGCGTCCTCCAGTGCCGCCCGGCGGTCGCGATGCGCGGTGACGGTGGGACGCGCGCCGCGAACGTCGGCGATGTACCGGGCCGCACCCTCGGCGGTGTCGAGCCGCTCCTGGTCGATGTCGTGCAACGCGATCCGCGCGTGCGCGAGTTCGGGGAACGTGAACAGGTCGGCCAGCAGCCCCTGGGTGAACACCACGCTCCCGGCTCCGATGAAGGCGATCTTCGGGGCGGTGACGTCGTTCATGAAGGACTCCTGGTCTCGCGGGTGCGGAGGGCTGGTGGAACGGCGGGGAGGTGCGCGCGGGCCGCGGCCAGGGCCTCGTCCCAGGTGGGCTGTGCCGCTGTGCCGCCGTGCGCTCGTGCCGAGAGCGAACCGCAGGCCGCGGCCACCGTGAGCGCGGAGCGCAGGTCGAGGCCGCGCAGGGTCGCGGCGACGAAGCCGGCGTCGAAGCTGTCGCCCGCGCCGACGGTGTCCACGGGGTCGACGGCCACGGCCGGCGCGTGCGTGAGCCGTGTCCCGGTGTGGGCGAGGGCGCCGTTCGCGCCGTCCTTGACCACGACCGTCGGCCCCCGGCCGGCCAGGACGGCGGCGGCCGCGCCGGGTTCGGCCGCCCCGGACAGCGCCGATGCCTCGGCCGCGTTGGGCAGCAGGAAGTCGGTGAACTCCAGCACGGGACGCAGGAGTTCCGGGTCCCAGCGGCCGGCAGGATCGTCATTGGTGTCGAGGGATGTCGTCGCGCCGCCCTCCCGTGCCAGGGCGAACAGTGGTGCCAGGGAACGCGCCAGACGGGGCATCAGGAAGAACGAGGCCGCGTGCACGTGCCGGGAGGCCCCGATCAGCTCCGGCGGCACGTCCTCGGCACCGGTCGCGGTGAGACAACCAGGCGCCGTGAGGATGGCCCGGTCCCCGTCCTCGGCCGTGACGACCGTCGTGAGCGGCGTGGGCCGCACCGGATCGGTGACCAGGAAGGCCACGTCGACGCCGCGCCCGGCCAGCGCCTCGCGCACGAAGGCGCCCGCGGGATCGTCACCCACCCGGCCCGCGAACGCGACCCGCAGCCCGAGCCGCGCGGCCCCGCACGCCATGATCGCGGCCGAACCGCCGAGCACCAACCCCGCGTGCTCGACGAGCTGTTCGCGCTGCCCGAACTCCAGAGGGCCGCGCAACGGGCCGACGACGACATCCGGGTTGGCGTCACCGACGACGAGGAGATCGAAGGATTTCATGGTGGCCTAGCCCTTCAGACCGCTCGAAGTGAGCGACTGGACAAAGGTCTTCTGCGCGAGCAGGAACGCGACTAGCACGGGCAGCACGGTGATCACGTTGCCCGCCATCACCGCCGACCACCGCGTGTGGTGCTGTCCCTGGAAGGTCGTCAGACCGAGCTGCAAGGTGTACCGGGTGTCGTGGTTGATCGCGATGAGCGGCCAGGACAGGTCGTTCCAGGTGCTCAGGAACGTCAGCACCGCCACCGTGGCCAGCGCGGGCCGGGCCAGCGGCAGCACGATCGAGAACAGCACCCGCAGTCGCGAACACCCGTCGATCCAGGCCGCCTCCTCCATCTCCCGGGGCAGCCCCAGGAAGAACTGCCGGAACAGGAAGACCGCGAACGGGGTGACGAGCGAGGGCACGATCAGCGCGCCGAGCGTGTCGATGAGACCCAGCTCCTTCATCACCAGGAAGGTCGGGATCATCGTGAGCTGGAAGGGGATCACCATCGTCGCGAGCATCAGGGCGAGCAGCGTCCGCGATCCGGCGAACCGCATCCGCGCGAAGGCGTAGCCACCGAGCGCTCCGAGCAGCAGATTCGACAGGACGGCCGCGACCGCGACGATCAGTGAATTGGCGAACCAGCGCGGGAACATCGCGTTCCCGAGCACATAGCGGTAGCCGCCCAGGTCGATCCCCTTCGGCCACAGCGCGGGCGGGAACCGGTTGATCTCCGCGTCGGACATCACGGAGCTGAGCACCAGCCACACCAGCGGCAGCGCGAAGCACAGGGTCAGCGGCGCCAGCAGCAGATGCCAGCCGCTCGGCCTCCGGGAGATGACGGGTGAACTCATCGGACCGCTCCTTCGGTACGTTCCTGCCGGCGCCGTACGAGACGCAGCACGCCGCCCGCCACCAGCAGGGCGACCGCGAGGACGTACGCCGCCGCGGCCCCGTAGCCCGCCGTGAACGTCTGGAACGCCTGCTGCCAGACGAAGTAGACGACCACGCCGGTCGAGCCGAGGGGGCCGCCCTTCGTCGTCACATAGATCAGGTCGAAGACCTGGAGGGCCGTGATGAGCTGCCACAGCAGCAGGAACACGGTGACCGGGGTGAGGGTCGGCAGGACGATGTGGCGCAGCACCCGCCAGCGGCCCGCCCCGTCGATCCGCGCGGCCTCCACGAGTTCGGGCGGCACGTCCTGGAGCGCGGCCAGATAGACGACGACGCAGAACCCGACCCCGCTCCACAGCGAGATCAGCACCAGCAGATAGATCGCCTGGTCCGGATCGGTGAGAAAGCCCTGCGGGGACAGCCCGAGCTTGTGCAGCAGGGAGTTCGCGGCACCGAACTCGGGATCGAGGATGAACGAGAAGAGCACGCCCTGCGCGGTCGCCGAGACCACGAACGGAACGAAGACGAGCGTGCGGTAGAGGCCGATGAACCGGATACGACGGTTCAGCGCCAGGGCCAGCATCAGCCCGCCGAGGAGGCTGAGCGGTACGTACAGGGCCGCGTACAGCAGGGTGTTGCCCACGGCCGTACGGAAGTTGGGGTCCTGGGCCAGGGCGCGGTAGTTGTCGAGGCCGACCCAGCGGCCCGGGGTGACCAGGTCGTCGGCGCGGAACGAGAGCAGCAGCGACCACACGACGGGCACGATGCTCAGGCCGAGGATCACGACGACCGCGGGGCTGATGAAGGCCCAGGCGGTGGCCGTCTCACGGCGGCCGCGGCGGCGGGCGGCGCGCCGCGCGGCGGCCGGGGTCACCGCGGGGCCGGGTACGACGGTGAAGGCACGGGGAAGGGTGGACATGACGGCCTCCTTCAGCCGGAAGTCGGCTGGGAACGTCTGAAGTCGGTTTCACCGGGGACGAGTTGAGGTCACCTGGGGATGAGCAGGGCCGCGTCGGCCGTGTCGGCGCACCGGCGGAGGGCGTGGGCGGGGGAGTCCTTGCCGAGGAGGACCGAGACGATCGCCCCGCCGAGCGCCTGGGAGATCTGCGGGTAGGCCGCGTGCACGGGCCGGACCCGGGCGGAGGCCAGGGTGTCGGTGAACACGCCGAGTCCGGTGGTCGTGCCGGCGTGCTCGCGCCACTCCGGACGCCCGGCGGTGCCGGAGCCTAGAGGGAGGCTGCCCGCCGCGATGTCCCAGCGCGCGTCCTGGGCCGGCCGGTTCATCCAGCGCACGAACTCGACGGCCGCGCGGGAACGGGCGGAACCGTTGTCGAACACGGTCCAGGTGTCAGGACCGGAGATGGTGACCGGCCTGCCGCTGTACGTCGGGAGCGGGACGACGTCGTAGTCGACCTTCGCGGTGATGATGTCCGGCAGCTGCCAGGGTCCGGTCGCCACCATCGCCATCCGGCCGCTCAGGAACACCTGGTACATCTGCTCGCTGCCGGGCTTCGGGTCGACGTACACGCTCTTGTCCTGGGCCAGTCGGGCGACCGTCGTGAGGGCCCGGGTGCCCTGCTCGGCGAAGCCGATCCTCTTGCCGTCGGCGGCGACAACCTCGCCGCCGAGGTCCCAGATCATCGGCCACAGCCGCCAGACGGTGTCCTCGTCGCCGGTGCCCGGCCAGCCCGTGCCGAACACCCCGCGCCCGGGATCGGTGAGTCTGCGCGCGGTGTCGGTGAAGTCGTCCCAGCTCCAGCCCGCCTTCGGGAAGGGGATCCCGGCCTGCCGGAACAGCTTCTTGTTGTAGACGACGGCCAGCGAGTCGAGCACGGCCGGGGCGGCGCGCACCTTGCCGTTGACGGTCACCGCGTCCCGTACCGGCGTCCAGAAGGAGCTCCACGGCGGGTCGCCCTCGTGCAGCGCGGCCGTCAGGTCGACCACGCGGGGGCTGCGGGCGACGCTCGCCAGGTCCGAGCCGAAGATGTAGGCGATGTCGGGGTACGAGCCGGCGGCGAGCGCGGCCGTCACTTTCTGGAGCATGGCGTCGGCCACCACCCCGCCGCCCGAACTGTCCACGCGGACGTGTGGATGGGTGCGGTTGAACTCGGAGACCAGGGCCTCCAGGGCCTTTCTGGCCGTGTCGCTCTGCCCGTGCCACAGCTCGACGGTCACCCTGCCGTCGGCGCCGACGCCGTCCGAGGGGTTTCCGCAGCCCGCCAGCGCTCCGGCGGCGGCCGCTCCCAGGAGCAGCCGGCGCCGCGCGATCTCGTGTGTCATCCCGGCCCCCGTCAGCGCGTCCGGCGGACGTAGTCCGCGCTGCCGGGCGTCGAGACCTTCACGTCCCGGCGCACGATGCTCAGCCGGCCGCCGAAGGCCGCACGGGCCTTGCGCAGACCGCCGTCGGTGTACTCGATCACCACCACCCGGTCGTGGAAGGCCTTCGCGTACGTGCCGCACTCGTCGTACTCGCCGCACTCCTCCGCCACCGCGAAGTCGAGCCCGGTCCGCGACCGGAGTCCCGCCAGTTCGGCCGTGTTCTTCTGCCCGATCGCCAGATGCCGGGCGTGCGCTCGCCGGGCGAGCAGGGTGATGAAGGCGGTGGCGTCGTCCGAGGTCAGCAGGTTGCGCGAGCGGGTATAGCTGTCGTAGTTGTCGGGCTCGACCGCGTCGAATCCCTTGTCGGCGCAGTCGTCGAACCACCGGCCGACCCGCTCGGCCACCCTCCGCCGCTTGTCGGGCGTCCGGATGTCCAGCAGCGCCTCGTTCCAGTCCTTGTCGACGACGACCTTGCCGTCGGCGTCGCGCAGCAGCAGGTCGGCGGGCCACTGTCCGCGTTCCTCGGGCTGGGCCTGGAAGGCGTTGACGTAGCAGATGTTGTAGAGGCCGCGGGCCGGTGAGGACGAGCGGTCGCGGCTGACGACGCGGACGTCGGCGGCCGGGGGGTAGGCGCCGCCGATCTGGTAGTCGAACCCCGCGTGGAGCGGGGGGAGGCGCACGGCGGTCGCCGTGCGCGCCGGTTTCGGCGAGGCGCTCGTTTCCTCGCCCGCGCCGCAGCCGGCGAGCGCGAGGAGGCCGGCCAGGGTCGTGGCCGTGCCCAGAACTCCGGTGCGGAGAACACGTTTGACGGGGGGCATGTCCGCTCCATCAATCGCGAGTACGTCCCCGCCTCGGACGCTTCGAGCGATCCTGGCGACTTTGGCCGGACTTGAACCTGGTCCGTTACCGGCTGGGCGCACCTCTGCGTGCCGGGTCGCACCACGGCACGCTGAGGATCAAAGCGCGCATGCCCGACTTCGTCAAGTGACCGCCTCGGCCGTGGGCGCCGCAGGTAGGCTGCTCCGCCCGGCCGGTGTCCTCAGGGACGCGGGTGGTGCGGATGGTCCGGGTGGTGCGGCGGATGCGGGGGCGGGGGCGGCAACGTCGTGACGTCCGGTGCCGGTTCGGGCCACACGAGCAGCACCGGGCAGGGGGCGTGGTCGACGACGAAGCGTCCGGCCGGTCCCAGGCTGTGCGGGCCGAGCCGGCTGCGGTCGCCGTCGCGGGCAAGGACGAGCAGACCGGCGCCCTCCGCCGCCGCGACGACCTCCCGCTCCACCCGGCCGGTGCGCTCCACACGGGTGGCCGGGCCCCCGAGCCGATGGGCCGCCGCGTCGAGGAGCTCGGCCGCGGAGGCCGTGCCGAGGGTCTCCAGGAGGTCGCCGGGATCGGGCTCGGAGCGTCCGCGTCCGAGGAGCCCGGCGAAGGCGCCGTGCGCGAGACCGGGCACGGCCGGGTCCGTGACATGCAGCAGCACCACCTCACTCGCCCCGGGAGCGTGCGTCCCCACGGCGTCCACGCACGCGGGCCAGGTTCCCTCGACCAGCCAGACGACCACCCGCATGTCCATCAGCCTCCGATGACGTGGAGCGAGACCCACAGCGCCAGGACGGCGGGGACCAGCGCCGCGGGCACGGCGATCAGGCCCAGCCGGGTGAACTCCTTCAGGTCGACGCCGTGTTCGTGCTGATGCACGATACGACGCCACAGCAGCGTCGCGAGGGAACCCGCGTACGTCAGATTGGGCCCGATGTTGACGCCGAGCAGGACGGCGAGCACCGCGCCCGCGCCCGAGTCGGCGGCCAGCGGCAGCAGGACGAGCACCGCGGGCAGGTTGTTGATCAGGTTGGCCAGGACGGCGGCGATCGCGGCGATGCCGAGCAGGGCAGGCAGCGAGCCGCCGGTCGGAAGGAGGTCGTCGAGGGCGTCGGCCAGCCCGTTGTCCACGACCGCGCGGACGACGATGCCGAGCGCGAGGACGAAGGCGAGGAAGGACGGAGCGGCCGCGCGCACCACGGTGAGCGGGGTGGTGCGGCGCCGGACGAGAGCCCGGCCGGCCAGCACGAGCGCCCCCGCGGCGGCGGACCAGGCCGGGTCGATGCCGACGGCCGAGGCGAGGACGAAACCGGCGAGGGTGCAGCCCACGGTGATCAGGGCGAACAGCGGCACCTCCGGCGGTTCCTCCGCGCGCCGGGCGGCCGCGCCCGCCGCGAGGTCACGGGCGAAGAAGCGCCGGAACACCACGTACTCGGCGCCGATCGCGACCAGCCAGGGCAGCACCATCAGCGCGGCGAACCGGGTGAAGCTCAGACCACTGGCGGTGAACGCCAGAAGGTTGGTGAGGTTGGAGACCGGCAGGAGCAGCGAGGCGGTGTTCGACAGGTGGGTGCACGCGTACACGTGCGGCTTCGGGCGTGCCCCCATCCGCGCCGCCGTCGCGAAGACGACGGGGGTGAGCAGCACGATGGTGGCGTCCAGGCTGAGCACCGCCGTGATCGCCGAGGCGAGCGCGAACACCGCGGTCAGCAGCCGGCCCGGCTGCCCCGCGGCCCAGCGCGCCATCCAGGCGCCGCACGCCTGGAAGAGCCCTTCGTCGTCGCAGTACTTGGCCAGGACGAGGACCGCCGCCAGGAAGCCGATCACCGGACCCAGATGGGCGGCCTCCTCGCGGGTGTGGTCCCAGGAGATCGCCCCGGTGGCCAGGACCAGGCCGGCGGCCGGCACGGCCACGACCGCCTCCGGCCAGTTGAACGGCCGGACGACCGCGCACACGAGGACGGCCGCGAGCAGGACGACGGACAGGGTCTCGGCGAACGGGCTCGCGAGAGCGGCGGCCAGGGGGGCGTCGGCCGCGCCGGGAACGCCTTGGACGAGCGGGCTGTTCAGGATGGTGTCCTCCGGGCGGTGATGGCGGCGCCCGCCATCACATCAGACGGGGCGGCGCGGGCCCGTGAAGGCCCTCCCCCGCGTCGCCGCCCGCCCGGCCTCCGACTCCGGACGGCCGCGACACCGGGTCGGCGAACGGTCCCCGAACGGCGCCCACTCGTCGCGGAACGGTGCCGAACGGCCCTCACTCTCGTGGGACGGCCCCCCGCAGGGCGCTCACTCGTCGTCGGCCGGTCCCGGGAAGGCGCTCATTCCTCGCCGAGCAGGGACAGCTCCGCCCAGATGGTCTTGCCCTCCGGCGTGTGCCGGCTGCCCCAGCGCTGGGTGAGCTGGGCGACGAGGAGCAGCCCGCGCCCGCCCTCGTCGAACGTCTTCGCCCGGCGCAGATGCGGCGCGGTGTGACTGCTGTCCGAGACCTCGCAGATCAGGATCTCGGTGTCGTGGATGAGCCGCAGCCTGATGGGCGGCTCGCCGTAGCGGATGGCGTTGGTGACCAGTTCGCTCACCACCAGTTCGGCCGTGAAGGTGGCCACGGTCAGGCCCCAGAGCTCCAGTTGATCGGCGACCTGCTTGCGGATCGGCGCGACGAGGGAGGGGTCGGCGGGGATGTCCCAGGTCGCCACGTTGGACGGGGCGAGGCCCTGCGTACGGGCGAGCAGCAGCGCCACGTCGTCCGGTGCGCCGCCCGCGGGAAGCAGCGCCTGGAGGATCGCGTGGGCCGCTCCCTCCAGATCCCGCGACGACTCCTCGAGGGCCCGGCAGAACAGCCGGAGGCCGGCCTCGACGTCCCGGTCGCGGCTCTCCATCAGGCCGTCGGTGTACAGCGCGAGCACCGTGCCCTCGGCCAGGTCGAGTTCGACCGACTCGAAGGGCAGCCCGCCCAGGCCGAGCGCCGGACCGGGCGGCACGTCGATCTGCCGGGGCGGCCCGTCCGGCGGCAGGACGACGGGCGGCGGATGGCCCGCGCTGGCGAGCGTGCAGCGCCGGGACACCGGGTCGTACACGGCGTAGACGCAGGTGGCGCCCACCTCTCCGGTGGTCCCCTCGGCCCCGGCCTCGACGGACAGCCGTACGACGAGGTCGTCGAGGTGGGTGAGCAGTTCGTCCGGGGCCAGATCGATGTCGGCGAGGGTACGGACGGCGGTGCGCAGCCGGCCCATGGTCGCCGAGGCCTGGATGCCGTTGCCGATGACATCGCCGACGACCATCGCGACCCGCATCCCGGACAGCGGGATCACGTCGAACCAGTCGCCGCCGACCCCGGCACGCGCCGCGGGCAGATAGCGCGAAGCCGCCTCCAGGGCCGCCGTCCGGGGGAGGGACTGGGGGAGGAGACTGCGCTGGAGGGCGAGCGCGGTCTGCCGCTCGCGGGAGAAGCGGCGGGCGTTGTCGATGCAGACGGCGGCCCGGGCCGTGACCTCCTCGGCGAGCAGCACGTCGTCCGCGGTGAAGGGTTCGGGCCGCCGGAACCGGCTGAGGACGACCACCCCGAGGGTCCGGCCGCGGGCCCGGACGGGCACCGACATGGTCGCGTGGACGCCGTACTCGCGCACATGTCTGCCGCGCGGTCCGTCCCAGCTCAGCCACTCCTCCAGCGTGCCCGTCGCGTTCGGCGCGACGAGGGGCCGGCCGGCGAGCAGCGAGTCGGCCTGCGGCGAGGACGCGGGATAGACGTCGATGTCGCCGGGTTCGAGGACCGCCTCCGGGCTGCCCGCGTTCACCGACCGGTGGGCCGCCCGGCGGAGCGTGACCGGGGCGGCGGGGGGCCCGACGTCGTACTCGCCGCCGTCCTCCGGCGGGTCGAGCAGGTCGACGCTGACGAAGTCGGCGAGGGCGGGGACGCAGACGTCGGCCAGCTCCTGGGCCGTCCGGGTGACGTCGAGGGTGGTGCCGACGCGCACGCTCGCCTCGTTGACCAACTGGAGCCGCTCGCGGGCGCGGTACTGCTCGGTGAAGTCGTGCGCGGACACGCACACGCCGATCACGCGTCCATGGGTGTCGGTGAGCGGGGCGATCCGCGCGAGCCAGTGGTGCGCCCGGTCCTCGCCGCCGCCGCGCGCGTACGTCTCCACGGCACGGGCCCGGCCGGACGCGAGGACCTCGGTCATCTCCCGCTCGAGCAGCTCGCCGTTCCGCCGGGAGCCGATCTCGGAGACCCTGAGGCCCCGGATGCGGTCCTCGGGGAGGCCGGTCACCTCGGACATCGCGTCGTTGAGGCCGTACAGCCGCAGCCGTTCGTCGTAGACGGCCATGGCGCAGGGCGCCTGCGCGAGGACGGCGCGGACGAGCGGGTCCTCGAGGGTACGGGGCTCCCGGCCCTCCAGCGGGGTGACCACGAGCCAGGCGCCGTCCCGCTCCAGGCGGTGGGCGAGCAGCCACACGGACAGGATCCGGCCGTCGCGGTGGCGCAGGGCGAGCACTCCGTACCGGCGGTCGCCGGCCGACCCCGGGAGCGAACCCGGGGTTCCGGGGGCCAGGAGATCCGCCGCCGGGCGGCCCTCGACCTCCTCGGGGGTGTGACCGAGGAGCCGGCGGGCGCCCTCGCTCCAGTGGATCAGGGTGCCGTTCCCGTCGATGACCACCCGTGCGGTGGCGGCCTCGTCGAGAGGGTGGACCGGGCTCATCGTCGCCACTTTCCCTTGTACGCACACTCACAGTGAACCTGCGCGTCGTCCGGGTTCCAGACTAGTGGCTGTGCGTCGTGCGCACCCTCGAACACGGAGAGCCCGGACAGTCGTGCGTGCGGGACGGCCCTGCGCACGGATCCGCGGGCCGTTGTGCTCCGCGCGCAGGGAGCGTGCGTGAGAACCCGGTGCGCGCGCACGGTTCGCACGCGGCGCGGGAAGCGGGGAAGGCCGGTACGGCCCCGCCGGGTCGCCGTTC
Source organism: Streptomyces sp. NPDC096324 (assembly GCF_044763015.1). Taxonomy (NCBI): domain Bacteria; kingdom Bacillati; phylum Actinomycetota; class Actinomycetes; order Kitasatosporales; family Streptomycetaceae; genus Streptomyces; species Streptomyces sp. NPDC096324. The sequence continues at coordinate 190,398 of NZ_JBIWFK010000008.1, forward strand.
GCTTTTGACGGGATTTCAATAAGGCTGATCTCGCTCGTGCGCCTTGTTGGTGACGAGTGTGTTGTGCGAGGGTGAGCCTCCCGCGCTTGGTCAAGGGCCGGGTCTGAATCGCTGTCCGCCATTCCCGGCTGTCGACGAGCCCAAGAGGCTCCGGAGCGACGGTCGCCGCACGGCCTTCGTCCCCGGCCGTTCTCCCGGCGCTCCGTCAAAAGGTCCACACCAATCGGGATTCCTTTTCGACGGGCAAGCACGACCTGTGTGCCACCTTGCACCTCGGAAGGAACCCGCTCCCGTGCGCACCCCCCACCCGCCGCAGCCCGATCGTCCGCCGGGCGGATATTTCGGCGAGCCCGACGACGAACTCGCCGCTGTGCTCAGAGGCGGGGCGGAGGCCGACACCACCCGTCCCGTCGCCCTGCTGACGGCCCGGCACTGGCGGCCGGCGTACGACTACGCGGTGATCTGCCTCGCCACTTCGTCGCGGGTCGCCTCCCTGGTGACCGACGCGTCCTTCCACCACGTCCTCGACCGTATCGGCGAGGGCGGGCAGGCCCTCGCGCTGCGGCCCGAACTCCTCGTGACGGTACGGGACACGGTCCGGACCTGGGCCGCGGACGACCGGATGTGCGACGCCCTGCCGGCCCTGAGGAAACCCGCGGGCGGCCGCGGAATGCGCGCGGCGAAGTCCATGACGGGCGAGAACCGCAAGCTCGCCGAACACGCCTTCCTCGGTCTTCCGGGCGCCGCCCGATGCCTGTTGTGGCACACCGAGGTGGAGGCCGAATCGCTGTCCGTGCCGGCCGGTCTTCTCGGCATGGAGGAACCCATCGCGGTCGCCGCCTGGGAACAGGCCCGCGAGCAATTCCGGCAGGCCTGTCTCCGGGCTCATCTGGAATTCGCCCCGACGAGGGAATGCCGTTTCCACAACCGGCTCCTCGACGCGCCGATCCGGCGCGGCGACGCCCTGCTGCCGGATGTGCGGCAGCATCTGTCGGAGTGCTCCTACTGCCGCCACGCGGCGGCGCAACTCGGCCATTTCGAGGGCGGGTTGGGGGTTCTGATCGCCGAGGCCGTGCTCGGCTGGGGCGCCCGCCGCTACTTCGACTCGCGCCGGTCACGCGGACGGCAGGGGCTGCTGCCGCGCAGCGTCTCCCCGTTCCGGGGCAGGCGGCAGCGTGGCGGTGACGGACCCACGAAGAGCGGACGCCTCCTGGGAGAAGGACGCGGGGCGGGCCGCGAGCGGTCCGGAGAGGGCACCCGCTCCGGGGGCGACCTACGCGCGGAGAGCGGCGAGCCCCCGGCAGGCCGTCGACGCTCCGGCGCGGCCGGACGCCGCAGCGCCGAGGGGCCCCTCGGCGCGGGCGGAGACCTCGGTGCCGACGGACGCCTCGACATGGGCGTGGGACCCGGTGCCGAGGGGCGCTCCGGCGCGGGCGGAGGCTTCGGGGGCGAGGACTTCTCCGACGCGGGCGGAGGCGTCGAGGCCGAGGGGCGTTCCGGCAGGGGCGGCGGCCTCGCGGCCGACGGGCGCTCCGGCGCGGGCCCCGGCGCCGAAGGACGCTCCGAAGCCGGTGCGGGCCCGGGGGAGGGCAGGCGGTCCGGCGGACGACGGCGTGCGCAGTCCCCGTCCTCGTCGACGGGACGCCGGGCCGCGAGGTCGGCGGAGGGGTCCCAGCAGGTCCTGGTCACCGGGGCCGGACTGTCGGCCGCCCTCGTGGCGACGGTCCTCGCGGTGAGCCTGTGGCCGAACGAGGAGGGCGGCACCGACTCCGCCGCCGCCATCGGCGCCAGCAGCAGCCGGACCCTGTCGCCGGGTTCGCAGGTCCCGCCCGTGATGTCGACGCCGTCCACCGCGGCCGGAGTCGCCGCGAAGGGTGAGCGGACCCGGCTGCGCAACGTGGACGCCGACCTGTGCCTCGACGTACGCGACGCCAGGGCCGTCGAGGGCGCCGAGGCCACGCTGGACGTGTGCTCGTCCGCCTGGACCCAGCAGTGGGTGTACGAGAAGGAGGGGCTGCTGCACAGCGTGGCCAGTCCCGGGCTCTGCCTCGACGCGGAGGCCGACGACGGCGTCCTCGTGCTCGGCCGCTGCGCCGTCGAGGACACGGAGCGGCGCGAGGACCTGCGCTACGACCTCACCGACGAGGGCGAGCTGCTGTCCCGCGGGCGCGACGGACTGGCCGTCGCACCCGCGTCCACGGACCCCGGCGCCGACATCGTGGTCAAGGTCCGCGACTACTCCGACATCCAGCGCTGGCGGACCGAACGCCCTTAGACGGGGGCCGAGTCCGCCGTGGCCGGTTACGAGACGACGTCCTGGGGCGGCTTGCCCGCGATGAAGTCCGCGGCGTTCTGGACCGCCGCCAGGGCTATCCGTACGAGTGTCTCGCGGGTGACACCGGCGACGTGCGGGGAGAGCACGACGTTCGGCGCCTTGAGCAACCGCAGGGCCGGGGTGGGCGGTTCGGGGTCGAAGACGTCGAGGCCCGCTCCGGCGAGGGCGCCCGCGTGCAGCGCGTCCGCGAGGGCGTCCTGGTCGATCAGGGCGCCCCGCGAGGTGTTGACGACGAACGCGGTCGGCTTGAGCAGCGCGAGCCGTTCGGCGTCCAGGAGATGACGTGTCGCGTCGGTCAGCGGCGCGTGCAGGCTCACGTAGTCCGACACGCGCAGCAGTTCCTCCAGTTCGACATGGCGGGCGCCGAGCCGGGTCTCCGTCTCGGCGGACGCGCGCGTGGGACCGGCGTACACGACGCTCATGTCGAACGCGACCGCGCGCCGCGCGACCTCCTCGCCGATGTGGCCGAGTCCCACGATGCCGAGCGTCTTGCCGGACAGCTCCGTGATCGACTGCTGAAGCCGGGGCAGCGCCCAGTCCGCCTCGGTCAACGCCGTGTGCGCGGGCACCAGTTGCTTGGCCAGGGCGAGCATGAGGGCGAAGGTCTGCTCGGCCACGTTCTGCTTCTCGGCGCCGCTGGAACCGATGTTGCACACGGGCACGCCCCGCTCGCGGGCCGCCTCCAGGTCGACGTAGTCGAAGCCGTGGCTCGCGCACTGGATCAGCTCCAGGTCCGGTGCGGCGGCGATGTGCTCGGCGGTCACCGGTCCGAGGCCGGTGACGACGACATGCGCCTCGCGCAGCGCGGCCGGGTCCTCGTCCGTGGCCTCCACGACGGTGACGCGGGCCTGTCCCGGGAAGAGGGTGGCGAGCGCCGCTCCCGCCGTACGGCCGCCCACGTGCGGAGAGACGACGGCGAGCACGTTCCTGGTGACGGTCATGCGGTCTCCTCGATGAGGTCGTCGGGGCCGAGCGAGGCGGGGCGGGCGTGTCCGGACAGGGCGAGGGTCAGATCGAACTCGGCGAGCAGACAGCGGACGACGTGCTCGACGCCCGCCTGGCCGTCGAGGCCGAGACCATAGGCGTACGGGCGTCCGACGAGCACCGCCCGCGCTCCGAGGGCGAGCGCCTTGAAGACGTCGTCGCCGGTGCGGATGCCGCTGTCGAAGAGCACGGTGAGACGGTCGCCCACCGCCGCCGCCACGCGGGGCAGCGCGTCGGCGGCCGCGACGGACCCGGCCACCTGCCGGCCGCCGTGGTTGGAGACCACCACGCCGTCCATCCCGGCCTCGGCGGCCTTCCGGGCGTCGTCCGGGTGCAGGATGCCCTTGAGGACGATCGGCCCGTCCCAGTTCTCCCGCAGGAAGGCCAGGTCCGGCCAGGTCTTGCCGGGGTCCGCGAACATGCTCACGAAGTGCATCACGGCCGCGTTCGGATCCTCGTGCACCGGCTTGGCCAGTCCCGCCCGGAACGCCGGGTCGGAGAAGTAGTTGGCGGTGCCGACGCCGTGCAGGAAGGGCAGGTACGCCTGGTCGAGGTCACGCGGGCGCCACGCCAGCAGCGGGGTGTCGAGCGTGACGAACAGCGCGGTGAACCCGGCCGCCTTCGCCCGGTCCAGGAAGCTGCGGGTGACCTCGCGGTCCTTCGCCCAGTACAGCTGGAACCAGCGCTCGCCGTCGCCCATGGCCTCGGCGACCTGCTCCATCGGGGTGCTGGAGGCGGAGGACAGGATGTACGGGACGCCCTGCGCGGCGGCGGCCCGTGCCGCGGCGCACTCCGCGTCCGGATGCATGATCGACAGCACGCCGATCGGCGCGAGCGCCAGCGGCGCGGGCAGCGGGCGCCCCAGCACCTCGACGGACAGGTCGCGTTCGTGGACGTCCCGCAGCATGCGCGGCACGATCCTGCGCCGGGCGAGGGCCGCGCGATTGGCGCGCGCCGTGCTGCCGTCGCCCGCGCTTCCCGCCACGTAGCCGACCGGACCGGGACCGAGCCGCTGCTCGGTCAGCTCCTCCAGCCGCGTCAGATCGGTGGGCAGCCGCGGCACGGCGCCCGTCATTCCGTTCAGATAGATCTCGTACTGGAAATCGGCCCAGTGCTTCGCCATCCGTACGTCCCGCCTCTCGTCCGCAAGACCGCGCTGTACGAGGTCGATCCTGGCGAGGGTGACAAGTCCCGTCCACCGCGGTGCGCACATCGCGCGGCTGGAATCATCACGGTGTGACAAACAAGCCCTCCGAGGTCCGCGAACGCGTCAGGCAGGAGATGATCGCCGACCCGCGGGTCGTGGAGGCGATCGTCGCGGCGGTGCACGAACAGGTCCCGGTGTACGCGGCGCTCGACGACAGCCGGCTGCCCGAGGTACGGGCCATCGCGGCCTGGGGTCTGGAGCGGCTGCTCCACCTGTGGGCCACCGACGGCACCCTGGGACCGGCCGACCTCCGGCGCTTCCGGGGCATCGCCTCGGCCCGCGCGGCGGACGGGCGCCCGGTGCAGGCGGTGCTGCGCGCCTACCGGGTCGCGGGCACCGTCCTCACGGACGAGGTCGCCGCCCGCGCCCCCGCCCTCGGCGCCGCCGACGCGTTCGCGCTGGCCCGCATGCTCCTCGTCAGCCTCGACACCCTCTCGGAGGAGATGGCCACCGCGTACGCGGCCACCAGCGAGGACCTGGCCACCGACCGGACCCGGGCGTTGCGGGTGCTGCTCGACGACCTGATCGCCGGGCGGCACGCCTCCGTGGGCGCGCTGGCCGACCGCTCCGCCCGGCTGGACGTCCACCTCCCGGACCCCTGCTGTCTGCTGGTGGCCGAGCCTGCCGCCGCGGACCGGTCCGATCCCGCGCACGCGACGGCGACGGACCTGCTCGACCCCGCGTACGGGACCGCGACGGACCTGCTCGACGCGCTGGCCCCGTCCGGCGCCGAGGTGACCTCCCTGGCGACGGTACGGGGCTCCCGCGCCGTCCTGCTGCTGCCGCTCGCGGCGTCGGCCCGCGCGGGGACGGTCCTCGGGGAACGGTCCTGGCGCGGCTGTGTCATCACCGGCGAGGGCCTGGACCGGATCGCGCTCGCGCACCGGCTCGCCGCCGACGCGCTCGACACCGCCCCGGCCCACGCCCACCGGTCCGGGCAGGTGCTCACCGACGCGGACGCGCAGGTCCTGGCCCTGCTCGGGGGCCGCCCGGCGGCCGCGCCGGACCACATCGCGCGGCTGGTGCTCGGACCGCTCGCCGAGCCCGCGCAGCGGCATCTGCTGGACGCCCTCACGACGTACGTCGACGCGGGCTCGGCGAACGCGGCCGCGCGGGCCCTGCACCTGCATCCGCAGTCCCTGCGCTACCGCCTGCGGCGCGTGCGCGAGCTGACCGGCCGCGACCCCCGTGACCCCTGGCACCGGCTCACCCTGGACATCGCCCGGACGATCCGCGACTGAGGCTCCGTCACTCCGCGTCGGCCGGATCGTCCCCCGTCCCGGCGTCCGGGCCCTGCTCACGGACGCGCTGCACATGCTCCAGCGAGTCGCGCAGTTCGCCCAGCCAGTCGTCGGTGTGCCGCTGCACGAGACGGACGCACCAGGCCAGGGCGTCGCTGCGGCTGCGGGCGACCCCGGCCGCGACGAGCGTGTCCAGAACCTGACGCTCCGGCTGGCGCAGCCGGGTCATGACGGGCGCGGCGACATGGGTGAACAGGGCGCGCTCGGTGCCGCACTCCACGCCCCAGGAGACCTTCTTGCGGAAGCGGTGCTCCGCCTCGCGGGCCACCTCCACCCGGTCCTCGCGGGTGCGCTCGCGGAACTCCTGGATGCGGGCCAGGAGCGCCGCCTCCTTCTCGGCGGCCGAGGCGCCCTCGGCGAGCCTCGGCTCGGGGATGCGGCCGACGACGGTGATCTCCTCACGGTCGGCGGTCACCTCCGTCAGGCTCTCGAAGAGATCGTCGGGCAGGCGGCCGGCGAACCAGCCGCGCAGCTTCTCGCGTTGCTCCGATGTAATCATGTAATCACCATTACTCTTCCGTGAGTGCGGCGCAAGGGGTCCGGGAGGAGTCCGCCGACAGCGGAAGTCGAGGCGGCATGCCGGTTCAAGCGGAATGTTTCAGGCCTATTGCTGAGCCGTGTCTTTCCGGCCAGCCGACCGTTAGTGGTCGCCGACGGGCGCACAGTTACGGGCTTCACACGTTCGAATTCTGTGACTTCGCGCCACTGATTCAATACTCAAAGTTACCGAAACGCGTGGGGTCGATGTGTGTTTCCTGTGCGTTCTCGGCAGACTCGCGCTCGCCGAACCGGCACCGACCGAGCCGGTCTCGCATTTCATTCGAGCGGAAGGATGCACACAATGCCGAACACCGCGCGTTGGGCAGCGACTCTCACCCTGACGGCCACCGCCGTCTGCGGCCCCCTCCTCGGGTCCGCCCAAGCAGCCCCCTCCGGGCTCTACGCCCCCTCCGCCCTGGTGCTCACCACGGGCCACGGCCAGACCGCCGCCGCCGCGACTCCGGAACGCGCGGTCACACTCAACTGCGCCCCGACGGCCTCCGGGACCCATCCCGCCGCGCCGGACGCCTGTGCGGAACTACGGGCGGTCAAGGGCGACCTGAACGCGCTGACGCCACGCAACGACGTCTTCTGTACCAGGCAGTACGACCCCGTGGTCGTCACGGTCGAAGGCGTCTGGCAGGGCAAGCGCGTCTCGTACGAGCACACCTTCGCCAACGAGTGCGTGAAGACCTCCTACGGGATGACGGTCTTCGCGTTCTGAGAGACCGGGATCGCGTGGCCGACGTGAACATGGACCGGGATCCGTAGCTGGGGAGTGCGGGACCCGTCACGAAACGCCATGTGATTTCGCACCGAGGGCCGGTCAGACGGAGTGGGGCCGTCGACCGGCCTTCGGCATGTCCGCGTGACGCCGACGCGGGCGCCACCCCGTGGAGTGCGCCGCGGCGCCCACCGGCCGCCCCCCGGCCCGCGCTCGTGCCGTACCACGCCGGGGCGGTCCGTGCGCCGCACGGCCCCTGTCCGTCACCGGTCCGGGTCACCCGGGATGCCGGCGCGGCCGAGGCGGAGTAGCGGTGGAGCATGGGTGCACTCCTCGACTGGGACCAGCGGCTGTTCACACGGGTGGCCACCGTACGGGTGCCCGGAGCCGATCCGGCGCTGCGGCGGCTCAGCCACGCGGCCGACCACGGCCGCCTGTGGCTCGGCACGGCCGCCGGGCTCGGCCTCGTCGGCGGTCCTTCCGGCCGTCGGGCGGCGCTGCGCGGCCTCGGCTCGCTGGCGCTGGCCTCCTTCACCGTCAACACGCTGGTGAAGTGGAGCGCCCGACGCCCCCGCCCGCTGCTGGAAGGCGTCCCCGCGATCCGGCGCCTGGCCCGTCAGCCGCACACCACGTCCTTCCCGTCGGGACACTCCGCCTCCGCCGCGGCCTTCGCCACCGCCGTCGCCCTGGAGTCCAGGCGCTACGGCCTCCTGGTCGCGCCCGTGGCCGCCGCCGTCGCCTTCTCGCGCGTCTACGTGGGTGTCCACTATCCGGGAGACGTCCTCGCCGGTGTGGCCATCGGCGCGGGCGCGGCCGCCCTCACCTGCCGCTGGTGGCCGCTGCGGCCCGTCCTGCCGGAGCGGGAGCGGCCCGCGGCACGGGCGCCCGCGCTGCCGCTCGGCAAGGGACTGGTCGTCGTCGTCGACGAACCGGCCGGTACCGCGGTGTCCGGGGCGCCCGGGTCGTACGCCGGGCGGCTGCGCGCCCTGCTGCCCGAGGCCGAGGTGATCGAGGCCGGCCCCGACGACGACTTCGCCGAACTGCTCGCGGCGGCGGCCGACCGGGCGGTGGAGACCGGCGGCGCGCTCGGTGTCTGCGGGAGCGACGCCAGGACCGGGACGGCCGCCCGCGCGGCGGCCGAACGGGGGCTGGCCCTGGCCGTGTTCTCCGCCGGCACCGCCGACCGCTTCGCGCTGGACGTGGGCGTGCCGGACGTCGAGGACACCGCACTCGCGGTGGTCCGGGGCGAGGCGGTGTCGGTGGACGTCGGCGTCGCCCGTTCCGGGACGGGGGAGGACACCTGGTTCCTGAACGAGTTCAGCATCGGCCCGTACCCCGAACTCGCCCGGCTGCGGGCGGATTTGGAACAGCGCCGGCCCGCCGCGCCGACGACGGCCTTCGCGCTGGTCCGGGTGCTCGGCGCCGCCCGCCCGATCGAGGTGAACGTCAACGGCCGGCCCCGCCGGCTGTGGCTGCTCCTCGCGGGCAACGGCCGCTATGTACCGGAGGGAGTGACTCCCGCGTTCCGGCCGCGGCTGGACGACGATCTGCTCGATGTGCGCCTGGTCGACGCGAGCCACCGTCTCGCCCGCACCCGCGCCGTCGTCGCCGCGGTCCTCGGGGCCCTGGAGCACTCACGGGTCTACGAGGCCGAGCGCGTTCCGTGGGTGGAGCTGGACGGCATCGCCGGAGGGGACACCCTCGCGTTCGACGGTGAACAGCGCCCCGGCGCGCCGGGGTTGAGGCTGGAGAAGGAGTACCGGGCGCTGGTCGTGTACCGGCCCGTCCGGGGGACGGCCGAGCCGGTCCCGCGGGCGCGCGGGACCGCCGCGCGGTCCCGCGGCCGGGGACGGGGGAGGGGCCGCCGTCTCCCTGCGGACGGCGGCCCCTCGGCCTGACGGTGATCCTGCGTCACCCGGTCACATGTGGACGACCGGTGCGGCGTCCGGGTCCTGGGCCGGCGTGCCGCGGCGGTAGAGCACGAGCGCGAGGAGCGCTCCGGCGGCGAAGAAGCCGGCCGACCACCAGAAGGCGGTGGTGTAGCTCTCGATCGTCGACTGGGCCTGGACGAGCTTGTTCGTCACGTCCTTGCCCGCGAGGTAGCTGGTCGCGGCGCTCGCGGCGAGCGTGTTCAGCAGCGCGGTGCCGATCGAACCGCCGACCTGCTGCATGGTGTTGACGGTCGCGGAGGCGACACCCGCGTCCTCGGGAGCGATCCCGCTGGTGGCCAGCGACATGGCGGGCGGCATCACCATGCCGAGACCCGCGCCGATCAGCAGCAGAGGGGGCAGGACGTCGGTGGAGAAGGACGAGCCGATGCCGATGCCGGTCAGCCAGGCCATGCCGAGCGCGGCGACCGCGAAGCCCGCGGGGATGACGGCCTTCGGTCCGATCCGGGGGACCAGGACCGTGGTGGAGACCTGGGCCATGACCATCAGGGTCGCCATCATCGGCAGGAACGCCACACCCGTCTTCGTGGGGCTGAAGCCGAGGTTGAGCTGGAGGTAGTAGGTCAGGAAGAGGAAGACGCCGAACATGCCCGCGCCGGTGATCAGCACGGCGAGGAACGAGGCGGCCCGGTTGCGGTCGAGCAGGACGCGCATCGGCAGCAGCGGGTGCGCGGCCCGTGTCTGCCACCACGCGAACGCGGCCAGCAGGACACCGCCCGCGACGAGGAAGCCCCAGGTGGCGGGCGAGCTCCAGTCGTGCGACTCGGCGTTGGAGAAGCCGTAGACCAGGGAGAAGAGGCCGGTGGAGACCAGCAGGGTGCCCGGCAGGTCCAGCTTGGAGCCCGCCGCGTCACGGTGACCGCTCAGCAGGACCCAGCCGCCCGCGAAGGCGACGACCGCGAAGAGGAGGTTGACGAACAGCGTCCAGCGCCAGTCGAGCGCGTCGGTCAGGAGGCCGCCGAGCAGCAGGCCCACCGCGCCGCCGGCACCGGCGATGGCGCCGTACACGCTGAACGCCTTCGCGCGCTCCTTGGCGTCGGTGAACGTCGTGTTCAGCAGCGAGAGGGCGGCCGGTGCGAGGAGGGCGCCGAACACGCCCTGGAGGGCGCGCGCGGTGACCAGCATCCCGAAGCTGGTCGAGACACCGCCCAGGACCGAGGCGCCGGCGAATCCGGCGACGCCGACCAGGAACGCGGGCTTGCGGCCGAAGAGGTCCGCGATGCGCCCGCCGAGCAGCAGCAGGGAGGCGAAGGCCAGGGAGTACGCGGTGACGATCCACTGCCGGTTGCCGTCGGAGAAGCCGAGGTCCGCCTGGGCGGAGGGCAGGGCGATGTTCACGATGGTGGCGTCGAGGACCACCATGAGCTGGGCGATGCCGATGATCGAGAGGATCCACCAGCGCCGCTTCGACGAGGGCGCGGACGGTGAGTCCGCGGCACCCGCGCCGGTGCCTTTGGTCAGGGTCTGGGACATGGCAGAAGCACTCCAGGGAAGACGCTCTTGCGTGCACGTAAACGAAACGGTTTCGTACACATCGACCCTCCGACCATAAACCCCGATCGAGCGAAACGGCAACGTTTCGCTAGGCGGCCGGGTGTGACGTGCGTCCCATGGGCGTCCCTAGACTGGTTGCGGGGCCTGGAAGCCCTCTGGCCGGGGGACTCTCACCGAAGGACCGAGGACACCATGTCCACCGAAGTCACCGCGGGTACCGGGGCGTATCTGACCCTGGACGACGGCCGCCCCGCCGTCCGCTTCCGCCGCGTCCACGACCTCGCCGCCGACCGCGTCTGGCGGCTCGTGACCGACCCGGACGCACTCGCAGCTTGGTTCCCCTCCCGTGCCGAGATGGAGCTGCGCCCCGGTGGCGCGATCACGTTCAGCGGCGACCCGCACATGCCCGGGTCGACCGGGCGTGTCCTCTCCGTCGACCCGCCCCGCCATCTCTCCTTCGGGTGGGGCGGCGACGAACTGCGCTTCGACCTCGAGGCCCTCGACGGCGGGCGCACCCGTTTCACGCTCACCGACGTGCTCGCCGAGCGGAACACGGCCGCCCGCAACGGCGCCGGCTGGGAGGTGTGCCTCGCCGCCCTCGACCGGACGGTGCGCGGTGAACCGGCCGAGGGCCCGCGGGCCGGCGGGATCGCGGCCTGGAGGGAGATCTACGAGGACTACGTCGAGGCGGGCGTCCCCTCGGGCGCCCCGGTACCGGGCGCGGACTGATCGCTCAGGCGAGCTGCCGCCGCACCAGTTCGTGCAGCCGTCCGCCCGTGTCCGCCAACAGCTCCGCGGGCGGGCCCTGCTGGGCGATCCGGCCGTTCTCCATCACGACGACCCGGTCCGCGTCCAGCACGGTCGAGAGCCGGTGCGCGATCACCACCCGGGTGGCGTTCAGGGCCTTGGTGCTCTCGATCACCGTGCGCTGCGTCGCGTTGTCCAGTGCGCTGGTCGCCTCGTCGAAGAAGAGGATGCGTGGGCGACGTATCAACGCCTGGGCGATCATGAGACGTTGGCGCTGGCCGCCCGAGATCGCGCCGCTGCCCGCCACCAGCGTGTGCAGCCCCATCGGCATCCGCCTGATGTCCTCGGCCAGACCCGCCATCTCGGCCGCCTCCATCGCCTCCTCCGGCGTGTACGCCTCGGTGCCGCAGATGCAGTCGAGGATCGACCCCGTGAAGGGCTGCGCGTGCTGGAGCACCACACCGCACTGCCGCCGTACGGCGGACTGGTCGAGGGCTCCGAGATCCTGGCCGTCGTACAGCACACTGCCCGACACCGGCCGGTCGAAGCCGATCAGCAGCCGCAGCAGGGTGGACTTCCCGCAGCCGCTCGGCCCGACGACCGCCACGAACTCGCCCGGCCGGACGGCGAACGACACGTCGTCCAGGACGAGGGGGCCGTCGTCGGCGTACCGGAACGACAGCCGCCGTGCCTCGATCGAGCCGGACAGGACACCGGGACGCGTGCTCGCCCCGCGCACCTCGGGCGTCGCGTCGAGCACCGGCCTGATCTCCTCGAACATCGGCAGCGCGGCCACCGCGGAGACGAGCGCGCCGGTGATCTGGGTGACCGACGTCAGCAGCATCGTCAGCGACGTGCTGAACGTGAGGAAGTCCGCGGCCGACAGCGAACCGTGCGCCGGGCCCGCCAGGAGCATGAACATCAGCAGGGAGCACAGCGGCAGATACACCGCGCCCATCACCGTCGTCAGGTTCTTGACGCGGCCGACGCGCTGCTGGAGTTCACGGCTGCGCGCGAACTCGCCCGCCCAGGCCGCGTACGCGTAGTTCTCGGCCGCGGCGACGCGCAGCTTGGGCAGCCCGCGCAACGTCTGGAACGCCTGGTTGTTGAGCTTGTTGCCCAGCACCACCAGACGGCGCTGCCCGCGCACCTGCCACAGACCGAGACCCAGGAACACGGCCGCGACGACCACGAGCATGCCGATCGCGGCCATCGCCATCGGCACGCTGTACCAGACCAGCAGGCCCAGGTTCATCGCGCCGACCGTGCCCGCCTGTGCCAGCGTCGGGCCGATACCCGCGAGCAGCCGCCGGATCGCGCTCACGCCCATCGCGGCGCTCGCGAGCTCACCGGTCGAACGGGCGGCGAAGAACGAGGTGGGCAGCCTCAGCAGCCGGTCCCACACGGCCGGTTGGAGACTCGCCTCGATCCGGCCCTCCATCCGCAGCAGGGTGAGGTTCTGGAGCAGCATGAACGCCGCCGACACGACGCTGGTGACCATCAGCGCGAGACAGACCTGCGCGATCAGGCCGTGCTCCGCCTTCGGAACGTATTCGCCGAGCACCCGGCCGGTCGCGATCGGCACCAGGGCGCCGATCGCCACGGTCACCAGAGCGCTGACCGCGAGGGTGCGCAGATCCCCGCCGGCGCCCGCCAGACAGAAGCGCAGCAGCCGCAGCGGGCCGAGCCCCCGCTCGGGCAGCGGGCGGTAGAACATCACCGCCCGAGGCTCGAACTCCGACGCGTTGGCCTTCTCCACCGGCGTCTCCCGCCCGGAGGACGGCTGTACGGCGACGTAGCCGCCGCGCCGCCACAGCAGCGCCACCGGCGCGCCGGACACCGCCCGGCCGCCGACCAGCGGGCCGATGTCGTCACGCCACCAGCGCCCGTCGAGACGTACGGAACGGGTGCGGAGCCGTGAGGCGAGCGCGATCCGTTCGACGGGGTCGAGCCGCTCGCTCTCCGCGCCGCCTCCCGCCCGCTCGGCCAGGGTGATCCCGGCCGCGCGGGCGACCAGCTCGCAGGCCGCGTACGTGGCGTCGGCCTCGGCCGCGGTCGCGCGCTTCGCCGGCCGTCTGCCGATCGAGGCGAGCAGTGTCCGGTCGGCGTGGTCACGGACGGCCTCACCGGCCTTGATGCCCGCCGCGGTACGGTCCTCGTGACCGGCCTCCAGCTCCTCGATCCAGCGGTCGAGCGTGGACAGCAGCCGGTACTGCTGGTCGACCATGCCCTGCCAGAGGCCGGGGTCCATCAGCAGGTCGGCCGCGGCCTCGGCCCCGTACAGCGAGCCGTACTGCACGCTCCCCGGCGGGACTTGCATCCAGAACACGTCGTCGTCGGTGGGCGCGGGGGCGTTCTCGGCGGCCGTCGGCGCCTGGAGGAGGACGGACAGGCCGCGTCCGACGCCGAGCGCGAGGGCGTGCTCCAGCGGGCTCGACGCCGGCGGCACGAACTGGGGGTTGCCGTACGCGTCGTACGACCAGGTCGCCGTGCCGGCCTGCTCGTACAGCTCGCGCAGCCCGATCCGGCGCAGCTCGCAGCCGCGCAACGGCCTCCCCACCAGCGTGTGCTGAGGACCCGTCACCGGACCGAGCAGCAAGGAGCCCGCTTCGAGCCGGCCGAGGTGATGCCAGTGACCCTGCTGGGCCGCGTCGACCGCGAACAGGTCCATCGCGCCCGCGACCACCAGCCACAGGACCTGCGGACCCTCCAGATCGAGACGGCTCAGGCCCGCGCCGCCGACCGGGGTTCCCATGCCGCCGAGCGCCCCGAGCACCACGTCCCGCTCGTGGACGCCTTCGTGAACCGTGGTCATCTCAACGCTCCCTGACCAGACCGGCGTAGGGACCGCCGGCCGCCACCAGTGCCTCGTGCCGCCCGCGTTCCACGACCGAGCCGTGTTCGAGCACGACGATCTCGTCGCTGTCCCGCACCGTGCTCAGCCGGTGGGCGATCACCACGCAGGCGCAGCCGCGCCGGCGCAGGTTGTCCATGACGGTCTGCTCCGTCTCCGCGTCCAGGGCGCTGGTCACCTCGTCGAGCACCAGGACGCTGGGCCTGCGCACCAACGCCCGTGCGATCTCCAGGCGTTGCCGCTGGCCGCCGGAGAAGTTGCGTCCGTCCTGCTCGACCCGGCTGTGGATCCCGCCGGGACGGCGCGCGACGACGTCGTACAGCGCCGCGTCCTGGAGGGCGGCGGTCACCGCGTCGTCGGTGATCGAGGGATCCCACAGCGCCACGTTGTCGCGGACCGTCCCCTCGAAGAGGAACACGTCCTGGTCGACGAACGACACGGACGACGCCAGCGCCCCGCGCGGGATGTCCTCCAGACGGCGGCCGTCGATGCGGATCGCGCCCTCCCACGGCGTGTACAGGCCCGAGATCAGCCGGGACACCGTCGACTTGCCGCTGCCCGAACCGCCGACCAGGGCGACCTGCTGCCCCGGGCCGACCGTCAGCGAGAACCCGGCGAGCAGCGGCTCGTCGAGCGGGCTGTAGCCGAACGTGATGTTCTCCAGCTCCACGAGACCCCGCAGCCGCCGGGTGGATCCACCGGTGCCGGGGCGGTCGTAGAGCGGGTCGGCCCGGAAGTTCTCCACGTCCTTGAGCCGGGCCACGTCGGCCGCGAAGTCCTGGATGCGGCCGGCGACACCGTTGAGCCGGGTGACCGGCGCGGTGAACCGGGTGACCAGGGCCTGGAAGGCGACCAGCAGACCCACCGAGATCTGTCCCTCGACCGCCCGCAGACCGCCGATCCACAGGATCAGCGCGCTGTTGAGCATCGCCAGCGTCGGGGCGACCACCCCCAGCCAGGCGCTCGGCACCCCGAGGCGCTGCTGCTCGTCCAGCGTGGTGGCGTGCTGTCCGGCCCACTTGCGGAAGTAGCCGTCCTCACCACCGGTGGCCTTCATCGTCTCGATCAACTGGAGTCCGGTGTAGGCGGTGTTGGTCAGCCGGGCGGTGTCGGCGCGCAGCTTGGCGGTGCGGGTCGCGCGCAGCCGGATCACCACGCGCATCGCCACCACGTTGAGCAGCGCGACGCCGATGCCGACGGCCGTGAGCTGCGGGTCGTACGTGTAGAGCAGCACGGCGTACAGGACGACGACGACCGCGTCCACACTCGCGGCGGCGAGATCGCGCGCCAGGGTCTCGGCCACCGCGTCGTTCGACTGGAGCCGCTGCACCAGGTCGGCCGGGCTGCGCTGGGAGAAGAAGGTGACCGGCAGCCGCAGCAGATGACGCAGGAACCGGGCGCTGGAGAGCGTCGAGGAGATGAGGCGGCCGCGCAGCAGGTTCGCCTGCTGGAGCCAGGTCAGCACCACCGTCAGCAGCACCGAGGCGCCCATCGACGCGAACAGCACGCCCAGCAGCGAACTCTGACCGCCGATCAGATACTGGTCGATGAACGTCCGGCTGAGCGCCGGGACGGCCGCGCCGACCGCCACCAGCAGCAGGCTCGCCAGCACCGCGACGGGCATCGTGCCCGAAGTGCCGCGCAGCCGGGCGGGCATGGCGCCCAGTACCCCCGGTCTGCGGCCGCCCCCGCGAAATCCGGGGCCGGGCTCCATGACCAGGACGACCCCGGTGAAGCTGGAGTCGAAGTCCTCCATCGGTACGAAACGACGGCCCTTGCCGGGGTCGTTGACGAACACGCCCCGGCGTCCGAGACGCCGGCCCATGCCGTCGTACACGACATAGTGGTTGAACTCCCAGAACAGGATCGCGGGCCCCCGCACCTCGGCGAGCGCGGCCGTGTCCATCTGCATGCCCTTGGCGGTCAGACCGTAACCGCGCGCCGCCTTCAGCAGGTTGCTCGCGCGCGAGCCGTCCCGCGAGACACCGCACGCGATGCGCAGCTCTTCGAGCGGGACGTGCCGGCCGTGGTGGCCGAGCACCATCGCGAGGGACGCCGCACCGCACTCCACGGCCTCCATCTGGAGCACGGTGGGGGTGCGGACGGTCTTGACCCGGGTCCTGGGCACACTGCGCCGGGGCGGGGCGGCGCGCCGTCTGCCGCGGGTGTCCGGCGCGGCGCTCACGGCAGGAGCCAGTCGACGGGGCGCTGACCGGCCAGCCGGACCGAGGCCGTGGCCAGGGTCATGGAGGTGAGCGCGTAGGGCGGCCCGTCCGCGGACGACCACTTGAGGCCGCTGCGGGTGCCCGACGAGCGGTCGAGCCCGACCAGCACGGCGACCGGCCTGCCCTTCTCGCTGAACTGCTCGCCCAGTTGGGCGTCACCGAGGTAGGCGGCGATCTGCTGCCGGGTCTGCGCGCTGCGGCCGACCGTCTTCACATGGCCGCGCAGCACTCCGTAGCGCTGGGCGGGCACCGACTGGACGGTGAGGTCGACGGCGGCGCCCGCGGGAATGGCGGCGGCGCTCGCGGCGGAGACGTACACCGTCGCGTACAGGGGGTCGGTGGCGTGGGCGACCTTCTCCACGGCGGCGACGTTCGCGCCGGTCGAGATGATCGCGCCGATGGTGGCGGCCAGGGCGGTGACACGGCCCGCGGCGACCGTGCGGACGACGGCCGTCTCCCCGCTCGCCGTACGCACCTTCAGTACGGGGGCGTTCCCGGGAAGCCGTTCGCCCTCCTTCGCGAGGACCGCGGTGACCTGCCCGGCGACCGGGCTCTGGAGGATGTAACTGCCCTCCGCGTGGGTGAGGACGGCGGGCGCGCCGACGGTGGAGGCGACGGTGCCGGTCACCGCCCAGACAGAGGCGGCGGCCATGGCGAGGACCGTCACGGCCAGCGCGAGCCGGCCCTGCGGGCGGGCGAGGCGCACCGGAAGGTCGAGCTCTTCGGGGGACCGCAGCTTGGCGAGGGCCTGTTGGCGGAACTGCACGGGACTCTTCTCACCTGTTCGAGAGGCTCACGGCACCCGAGAGTCCCGGAACCTGTGGGGCGGTTCCGGGACTCGGCGGCGTGAAACGCGATCAGAGACCGGCGACCAGGCCGGTGACCGGGGCGGTGTTCAGGCCGGTCACACCCTCGACGGTGCCGATGGCCGTGCCCACGATGCCGGAGACCGGGGCAACGCCGTCCACCAGGCCGGTGACGGTGCCGACGGCGTTCAGCGCGAGGCCACCGGAGACGTTGTCGAGGTCGGCGTCGGAGATCTCGGCGGTCTCGACACGGGGGGTGGAGTTCATGATGGAACTTCCCTTCATATGGATATTCACAAGGGGGAGAGCGGCCCCCTCTGGGGGACAGACGACGGCCGCCACCGCGGGGGTGCGGCTCCCGTTCCCGGGAGCTGTGCGACCTCCGCGGTGCAACGGATCAAAGCACGGCCGCGGGGCGCGCTTCCAATCAACCAGGGCTCTCACCTGCGAACTTGCGCTCCATGGGCGGTGAACCGTGCAGGGGCGCACACGCCTCTGCGGCCACTTCTTCACATGCTGCGCGGCATCGGTTCACCCCGGCCCTTGCCACCCGCGCGCCGAAGGGGGCGGTCCCGGCCCATCGGGGTGCGGGGGGCGCGCGACTGTGCAGATCCCCGGTGCGCCGTGCCCCCGGTGAGCACGGGCTGTGCAGATTCCCTGAATCCGGGATTCCGCCTCCGCTCGTCGACGGAGCGTCACGGGCTGGTCGCCATCCGTGCCGATCGAGGGCGCGGCACCGTCGGCGGCCGGCCGAGGGCCGCGTCCCCGGCTCGCTCGCGCGCCGCGGCCTCGGCGCCTAGGAAATGACCCGGTTGTCTCCGCAATCGACGGCTTTGGCGAAGTCAACTTCCGCAATTTGCAATGGCAGTTGAACACCCCGGGTGGCACACGCGTATCAACCGGCAACCAGGCGCCCCCTAGTCAGCTGCCGGACGCGGCATCGACCCCGTCCCCAGGAGGTCAAGAGTTGAGTCACAAACGGATACCCAAGCGCAAGGCCGCGATCGCGGTAGGCGGCGTGGCGGCGCTCGGAGCGGCAGCTCTGCTGCTGCCCAACGCCAACGCGTCGCAGTCGAACGGGGACGCCGCCACTCCCAGAACCTTCAAGTCGAACGACGTCTCGGACGTCGCCTCCATGCTGGCCTCCCAGCTGGGTGACGCGTTCGCCGGCTCGTACTACGACGCGGCGAACAAGCAGCTCGTCATCAACGTCGTCGGTAACAACAGCAACGTCGTCAACCAGATCGAGCGGGCCGGTGCCGTGGCTCACCAGGTGCAGAACAGCACCGCCGCGCTGCAGGCCGCCGCGAAGACGCTCAAGACCGACGCCACGATCCCGGGCACCTCGTGGTCCGTCGACCCGAAGACCAACGAGATCCGCGTGACCGCGGACTCCACCGTCACGGGCGACAAGTGGAACACGGTGGAGTCGACCGTCAAGAACCTCGGTTCCGGCGTGGCGACCCTCTCGAAGTCGGCCGGCACGCTCAAGACCTTCGTCGACGGCGGCGACGCCATCTTCGGCGGCAACGCGCGCTGTTCGCTCGGCTTCAACGTCACCGCGGGCGACGGCACCCCCGCCTTCCTCACCGCGGGTCACTGCGGTGTCGCCGCCGCCCAGTGGTCGGACGCGCAGGCCGGCGCGCCCATCGCGACCGTCGACCAGGCCACCTTCCCCGGCGACGGCGACTTCTCCCTCGTCAAGTACGACGACCCGGCCACGCAGACGAACAGCGCCGTGAACGTCGGCAACGGGCAGAGCGTCCAGATCAACGCGGCCGTCGAAGCCGCCGTGGGTCAGCAGGTCTTCCGGATGGGCAGCACCACGGGTCTGCACGACGGCAACGTGACCGGTCTCAACGCCACCGTGAACTACCCGGAGGGCACCGTCACGGGCCTCATCCAGACCGATGTCTGCGCCGAGGCGGGCGACAGCGGCGGCTCCCTGTTCACCCAGGACGGCGGCGCGGTCGGCCTGACCTCGGGCGGCAGCGGTGACTGCACGGCCGGCGGCGAGACCTTCTTCCAGCCCGTCACCACCGCCCTGGCGGCGACCGGTGCGACGCTGGGCGCCGGTGACGCGGGTGCGGGTGCGGGTGCGGGCGACGCGGGTGCCGGTGACGCCGGTGCCGGCGGCGCGGTGGACCCGAGCGCGAGCGCCGCGGACCCGGGCGCCGCGGACCCGGGCGCCGTGGACCCGGGCGCCGGCGGCGACGCGGTGGACCCGAGCGCGAGCGCGGTGGACCCCGGCGCCGGCGGTGACGCGGTGGACCCGGGCGCCAGTGACGCGGCGGGCGCGGACGCCGGCCAGAACGCGACGCACCACAAGTCCCACAGGAAGCACCAGTAGTCCGGTGCCGCGGCCTGACAGTGGGCCGCGGCCACGGGTGACGGTCCGGACCTCGTGTCCGCCCCGTGAAGCCGGTGAAACCGGCGATCAAGAACCACTGACCGGCCAACGGAACAGGGAATTCCGGTCGACAGTGGACAGGTCCGGCCCTCCGGCGGGAGGGCCGGACCGCTCCTCATCCGGCGTCGGTCCCACCGCGCGGCCGTACCCGCAGCAGGAGCAGGGCGACATCGTCGGGCCGCTCCCGCGTGGCTTCCCCGCCCTGCTGGAGCAGCGTGTCGGCCAGCTCGTCCAGGGGCTGGTGCCCGTTCGCGGCGAGCCGTCGCGCGAGGTCGGCGAGCGCGTCCTCGATGTCGACACCCGGGGACTCGATCAGACCGTCGGTGTAGAGGGCGAGCACCGACCCGGGGACGAGCGGCACCTCGGTCGTCGGATAGACGGCGTGGGCGTCGATCCCCAGCAGCGGCCCGCCCGCCAGGTCGAGCACCTTCACCTTGCCGTCCGGCCGGAGCAGCAGCGGCGGCGGATGCCCCGCCCGGGCCATCACCGCGACCCCGCGCGCCGGGTCCAGGCGCAGATACAGACAACTGGCGAACAGCTCGGTGCCCAGGTCGATGAGCAGCCGGTTGGTGCTCCCCATCACCTCCTCCGGCGCCTGGCCGACCGCCGTGTACGCGCGGACGGCGGTACGGATCTGCCCCATCAGCCCGGCCGCCGTCACGTTGTGCCCCTGCACGTCCCCGATCACCGCCGCCGCCCGGCCGTTCGAGGACACCATGTCGTAGAAGTCCCCGCCGATGTCCATGCCCTGGGTCGCCGGCAGATAGCGCGCCGCCGCCTCCACCGAGGCCAGCGGCGGCAGCGACGCCGGCAGCAGCGCGGCCTGCAGCCCCTGCGCGAGCTGGAGCTTGGCGTCGTAGAGCAGGGCCCGCTCCAGCGCCTGGGCGATCAGCCCGCTCAGACTGGTCAGCACCGCGCGCTCGTCGGCCGCGAAGTGGTGGGACTGCGCGTACCCGAGGACGCAGGTGCCCACCGGCCGCCCGGAGGCCACCAGCGGCAGATACGCCCACGCGCCCATGCCGTCGGGTGTGGCGTTCCGCGCCGGATACAGCCGCTCCAACTGCTCGCGCGAGTCGAAGAACGCGGGCACGCCGGTGTTCAGCGCCTGGGTGCCCGGGGTCTGCTCGCTCAGCGGCAGCCCGTTGAAGCGCTCCACGATGTGCGCGTCCGGATAGCCCCGGTGCCCGAGGACGTGCATGCGCCCGGCCCGGCTGGCGAGGACGACGAGGGACTGGCTGCCGACGGCGGGCGAGATCTCGTCCGCCACGAGCTGCACCACGTCCTGCACGCCCGCCGCCTCCGTCAGCGCGCTCGCCAGGCTCAGCACATGGGAGATCGTCACCAGACGGGGGCTGCCGTCGCGTCGCTGCGGTCCCGCCCGCGTCATCTCCGACACCGGCCGGGCCCGCGAGATCCGCACGCTCAGCCCGCTCGTACTCGGATACAGCCGGAACGACAGCCATTCGCCCGGCGGGCGCAGCGCGACGAAGGAGGTCACGTGCTGGCTGATCAGCGCCGCCCGGTAGCGGTCCTCGTAGACCGGGTCGTTCAGCCAGGGCACGGCCGCCCACAGCTGGGTGCCCAGGAGACCGCTGACCGGTACCCCGAGCAGCTCGGCCGTCGCCGCGTTCGCGAACCCGACCCGCCCGTGCAGATCCAGCGAGCACAGCCCGTACGGCAGCCGCCCCACCATCCGTGCCGCCTCCACCGAGCCGAGCGTGCCGCCCGGCGCCGTGGGGGAGGGCGTGAGGAGGTCCGGCTCGGGGTGCAGCGGGCGGTTCTCCGCGGCGGCCCGCTCCAGCCGCAGCGCGAGCCGGTCGCAGGCCGCCGAGAGGCGATCGCGCTCCCGGTCGGAGAGGTCGGGCGGATGCGAGCCGGGCCAGGTCACGTAGACGGCCCCGTACACCGTGCCCGCCGTCGCCACCGGAAGCGCGACGAGCGCGAAGGGATACGGGAGCACCACCGCGATCCGGGGATACCTGCGGGCCATCTCGTGCTCGCCCCCCACCCAGACCAGCCGCCGCCCCCGTACGGCCTCGGCGACCGGGATCGGCGCGTTGAGCCCCACCCGCTCCCACGGCGCGGCGAAGGCCCGTGGCAGTCCCGCGGAGACCGTCATCTCCAGCACCGGCTCCTGGGCGGACAGCAGATAGACGGCTCCCGAATGGGCGTCCACGTCGTCCATCATCGCGGCCAGCGCCAGCGACAGCAGCGGACGTCCCACGGGGGCCGGCCGAGCGGCCGGCGCCTGCGCGGTCTCCTGTCCGTCGGACACGGCGACCACCTCCTCGCGGGGCCGTCCACGACCTCCGCCTTCCAGGGGACAAGGCTCCTCCCTGTCGGCCGATCGCGCACGGCGAGCCGACCCGTCCGCCCCGGCGGGCGCCCGGCCCGGCGACCGGTTCCGGCCGGGCGGGACACGAACCGTCACTTTCGTCATGAGAGCGCTGTGTGAAACACATGAACCCCGGTGGATTCGATTTCGTTCGATCGGCCGTCCCGCACGGCCTTCACCGCAGGCCCGACGCGTTCGGAACGGTCACAGGGGCTGCGCCCGAGCCCGGGAAGCGCTGTAATGACGGCGTGGTCAGTGAGGGTGCTGCGGAACGCGGAAGGAGAACGTCGCGTGCCGAACTTGCCCTGAAGACGCTCACCGCGGATCTCGACCCGCGCGAACGGCTGCACCGCCTGCTGGAACAGGCACTCGTCTTCACCGGTGCGGCCGTGGCCGCCGTCTACTCACCGAGTGTGAGCGGCGGTGAACTGCATCTGGCCGAGTCCGCGGGGGTGCCCAGGACGCTGTACGGGCTCCGCGACAGCTACCCCCTGTCCGGCGGCTCCCCGGCCGCAGAGGCCCTGCGCTCGGGACGGCCCTGCTGGCTCGGACCGGAGGAGCTCGCCCGCTGCGCCGACGCCCGGCGGCTGGCCTCCCAGGACTTCTCACTGGCCGTACTGCCGCTGCGGGACAACGGCTGCATGGTCGCCGTCAGCGACGGCCCCGCCGGCTTCGGCGACGAGGACCGGGCCTGCCTCGGGCTGATCGCCGAAGCCGTCGTCGTCCCGCCCGCGCCGCCGGACGCGGCGGCGGACCTGCCCGCCAGCTCGTTCAGCCTCGCCATGGACACCGGACACGTCGAGGTCGACCACGACGTGCTCGAACTGTTCGGACTGTCCCCCACCGCCTTCGACGGCAAGGTCGAGACCCTGCTGTCGATGGCCGTGCCCGAGGACCTCCCGGCACTGATGTCCGCGGTGGAACCGGACCACATGTCGATCGGTGAACGCGAGCTGGAGTTCCGTATCCTCCAGCCGTCCGGCGGCCACAAGTGGCTCCGGCTGCGCGCCCGCCTGCTGCCCTCCGCCGAGGGCCGCCCCGCACGGCTCGTCGGCACCGTCTCCGACGCCTCCAAGCTGCGCTCCGGCCTGAGTGACGTGGGCCGCGTCCAGCGCCTCGCCGCCGCCCTCGCCACCGCCGGCACGGTCCGCGACGTCGGCCAGGCCGTCGTCGCCGCCCTGCGCAAGCCCCTCCAGGCCGACCGGATCGCCGTCGCCGAGCTGGAGGGCGACCGTCTCGTCGTCACGCTCCTGGACCCGCCTCAGCCGGAATTCTGGCCGGAGCTGTGGCGCAGTGAATGGCGCTCGGAGTGGCCCGACGCCCCGGTCCGGGCCATGCCCACGCTCGCCGCGGCCCTCAGCGAGGGTCGGCCCGCCATCTGGCCCGCCGGCGCGGACCTGGAGCCCGCGCTCGCCGAGGTGGGCCCCGGCGGACTCGCCGTGCTGCCGCTGCCCGCGGGCGGCCGCATGGCCGGCGCCTGCCTGATCGGCTGGGACGCCCCGCACGAGTTCGGACCCGAGGAGCGGGCGCTGCTCACCGCCTCCGCGGGCCTCGCCGGGCAGGCCCTGGTGCGCGCCCACGCCTTCGACGCCGAGCACGAACTGATCTCCATGCTCCAGCGGACCCTGCTCCCACGCCGGCTGCCCCGGCTGCCCGGCGCGGTCGCCGTCGCCCGCTATCTGCCCACCACGTCGGGCCTGGACGTCGGCGGCGACTGGTACGACGTCATCCCGCTGCCCGACAACCACGTCGCCCTCGTCATCGGTGACGTGCAGGGGCACAACGCCTCGGCCGCGACCGTCATGGGCCAGATGCGCACCGCCCTGCGCGCCTACGCCGTCGAGGGCCACCCGCCGGACGTGGTGGTCTCGCACGCCAACCGGCTCCTGCTCGATCTGGAGACCGACCTCTTCGCCACCTGCTGCTATGTCGACGTCGACATAGAGGAGGGGTCCGCCTGGTATGTGCGCGCCGGACACATCCCGCCGGTACTGCGTCACCCGAACGGCCGCACCGAGGTCCCCGAGTCCGAGACCGGGCCGCCCCTCGGTGTCATCCGGCAGGCCGACTACCCCATGAGCCCGCTCAGGCTCCAGCCCGGCACCATCGTCGCGCTGACCACCGACGGACTGGTCGAGTCCGTCGAGGTCGACATCGAGGACGGTCTGAGACGTCTCGCCGAAGGCCTGGCCGGCTCGGACCCCGCCCACCTCGGTCTCGTCGCCGACGAACTGCTCACGGGCGCCAACCGCAGCGACGACGTGGCCCTCCTGCTGATGCGGTACGACGGCATGGATGTCCTGCCGCTCCGCGAGAGCTGGACCGTCTGGCGGGTCCCCGAGGCGGTCCGGCACGCCCGCCGCTACACCCGGCGCGCCCTGCGGAGCTGGGGCGTCGGCGCGTACACGGACGCCGCCCTGCTGATCGTCTCGGAGCTCGTCACCAACGCCCTGGTGCACACCGACGGCCAGGTCAGGCTCGACCTCACCCTCGTCAACCACCGCCTGCGCATCGCGGTCGCCGACAACTCGCCCCGCACGCCGATCAAGCCCACCAGCATCGGCTGGGAGGCCACCGGGGGCCGGGGCATCCTGCTCGTCGAGGCGATGTCGGCGACCTGGGGCACGGTGCCGGTGAGCGGCGGGAAGCAGGTCTGGAGCGAGATCGCGCTCGACTGACGAGGGGAAGCCGTGCGACTGCTGCTCATGTCCGACACCCACCTGCCCAAGCGGGCCCGGGAACTCCCCGCCGCGCTGCTCGCCGAGCTCCCCTCGGCCGACGTCGTGATCCACGCGGGGGACTGGGTGGACACCGCCGCCCTCGACCTGCTGGAGGCCCGGTCCCGGCGGCTCATCGGGGTGTACGGCAACAACGACGGCCCGGCGCTGCGGGCCCGCCTCCCCGAAGTCGCCCGTGCCGAGCTGGGCGGCCTGCGCTTCGGTGTCGTCCACGAGACCGGCTCCGCCCAAGGCCGCGAACAGCGCTGCGCGCGGCGCTTTCCCGACCTCGACGTCCTGGTGTTCGGCCACAGCCACATTCCCTGGGACAGCACCGCGCCCACCGGGCTGCGCCTGCTCAACCCCGGCTCCCCGACCGACCGCCGCCGCGAGCCGTACCGCACGTACATGACCGCGACGGCGACCGACGGCCGGCTCACCGAGCTGACCCTGCACCGGCTGCCCCCGCGCACGGGCTGATCCCGCGGCCACGGGGCCGGACACGGGCCACCCGGCGCCGGTTGGCCGGCTCCTCTCACCGGGGATGGATCGCCCCGCCCCTGGCCGCCAGGGGCAGCCCGCTGCCGCCCCAGCGCAGCGCGATGATCTCCGCGGCGACGGACACGGCCACCTCCTCCGGCGTACGGGCCCCGAGGTCGAGGCCGACGGGGGAGCGCAGCCGGGACAGCTCGTGCTCGGGCACACCGGCCGCGCGCAGCCGTTCCAGGCGGTCGTCGTGGGTGCGGCGGCTGCCCATCGCCCCGATGTACGCGGCCGGGCGGCGCAGTGCCTCCTCCAGCAGGGGTACGTCGAACTTGGGGTCGTGCGTCAGGACGCAGATCACCGTGCGCGCGTCGGTCGTCGTGCCGCTCAGGTAGTGGTGCGGCCAGTCCACGACGACCTCCACGGCCGCCGGGAAGCGCTCGGGCGTGGCGAACACCGGACGGGCGTCGCACACCGTGACCCGGTAGCCGAGGAAGGCCCCGATGCGGGCCACGGCGGACGCGTAGTCGATCGCGCCGAAGACGAGCATGCGCGGAGGCGGCGCGAAGGAGTGCAGAAAGACGGTGACGGCGTCCTCCCGCCGCTCACCGTGCGGCCCGTAGTGCCGACGTCCCGTCGCCCCCTGAGCCAGCTCCCCGCGCGCGTCGGCGGCGACGGCGACGTCCAGCCCCCTGGACCCGAGCGACCCGACGACCCCGCCGTCCGGGTCCGTCGGCCCGGGCGGGGCGGAGGCAGCGGGGTCCGGGTCTGTCGAGCCGGGGGCGGCGTCCAGGCTTGCCGAGCCCGGCGTGCTGTCCGGGCCCACCGGGCCGGGTGTGGCGTCCGGGCCTGCGGGGCTGGGCGTGCCCTCCGGGCCGTCGGGGCCCACCGGGCAGGGTGCGCCGTCCGAACCCACCGGGCCGGAACCCACCGGGCCGGGGGTGCCGTCCGGGCCTGCGGGGCTGGGCGTGCCCTCCGGGCCGTCGGGGCCTGTCGGGCCGGGCATGCCGTCCAGACCAGCGGCGTCGTCGGGACCTGCCGGGCCGGGCGTGCCATGCGGGTCGGTGGGGGGCGTCGGGCCGCGGGGCCCCGTTTCGGCCGGGCTCTCGTCGGGCCGGACGGCCAGTGTCGCCCCTCGTGGCGCCGGGCCGTCCAGTACCGTCGCCAGCGTCACCGGGCGGCCCGCCGCCACCGACTCGGCCACCGTGCCGAAGGCCGGATCGCCGGCCGCCGACACCCGCCGGACCAGCAGGGTGATCTCCCCGCCGCAGGTGAGTCCGACGGCGAAGGCGTCCTCGTCGCTGTACCCGAACGTCTCCAGGCGCGCCTCGCCCGAGGCGATCACCTCCCGGGCCAGTTCGAAGACCGCGCCCTCGACACAGCCGCCGGACACGCTGCCCACGACCTCGTCCCCCGGACCCACCGCCATGGCCGCGCCCGGGTCGCGGGGCGCGCTGTCGCCGACCGCCACCACCGTGGCCAGTCCGAAGGGCGAGCCGGCCGTGTACCACGCGTGGAGCGCGGGGAGGATGTCACGCATCGTCCGCTCCTCTCGCGTGCGGTCACACCTCTCGGGTCACCTTCAAGGATCCGCCCCGCGACGAGATTTCGTTGAGCGTTAATACGTTGCCGTCCCGGCCGGCCTCCTGCTGCACTGGCGGGAACGTGTTCACCGGGACCGAGGAGCAGCACATGCGCGCACCGTTCATGTCCACCCAGGAAGGAATCACTCTCATCTCAAAGGACATGACACCCGGTGCATATGCTCAACCTGGGAATCCTGGCGCACGTAGACGCCGGTAAGACGAGCCTGACCGAGCGGCTGCTGCACACGGTCGGGGTCATCGACGAGATCGGCAGCGTCGACGACGGGAACACCCGGACCGACTTCCTCGCGCTGGAGCGGCAGCGCGGCATCACGATCAAATCCGCCGTCGTCTCCTTCGCGATCGACGACCTCACCGTCAACCTGATCGACACCCCCGGTCACCCGGACTTCATCGCCGAGGTGGAACGGGTCCTCGGCGTGCTCGACGGCGTCGTGCTCGTCGTCTCGGCCGTGGAGGGCGTGCAGGCGCAGACACGCGTGCTGATGCGGACGCTTCAGCGGCTGCGCATTCCCACGCTGATCTTCGTGAACAAGATCGACCGCCGCGGAGCCCGGCACGAGGAGATCCTGGCCAAGATCTCCGAACGCCTCACCCCGGCGATCGTCCCGATGGGCGAACCCGGTGAACTGGGCACGCCGGACGCGCACTTCACCCCCTACCCCGCCGACCGGCTGCGGCCGCACCTTCTCGACCCCCTCGCCGGGCACGACGAGGAGCTGCTGGCCGCGTACGTCGAGGACGGCGTGTCGTACGAGCGTCTGCGCGGCGCGCTCGTCCGGCAGACCGGACAGGCCCTGGTGCACCCCGTGTTCTTCGGATCGGCCATGACGGGCGCGGGCGTCACCGATCTCGTCGCCGGAATCCGGGAGCTGCTGCCCGTGGCCGAGGCGGACGCCGACGGGCCGCTGTCGGGCAGCGTCTTCAAGGTCGAACGCGGAGCGGCCGGCGAGAAGATCGCGTACGCGCGGATGTTCTCGGGAACCCTGCGGACCCGCGACCGGCTCACCCTGCGCGACGGCGAGGAGGGGAAGGTCACCGCGATCAGCGTCTTCGACCAGGGCTCGGCGGTCCGCGAGGCGTCCGTGAGCGCGGGACGCATCGGCAAGCTGTGGGGACTCGGCGCCGTCCGGATCGGTGACACCATCGGCGAACCGCCGCTCTCGCCGGCGGGCGGACACCACTTCGCCCCGCCGACCCTGGAGACCGTCGTCTCTCCCGCCCGCCCGGCCGACAAGGGCGCGCTGCACACGGCGCTCACCCAACTCGCCGAGCAGGACCCGCTCATCGGACTGCGGCACGACGAACTGCGCGGGGAGATCTCCGTGTCGCTCTACGGCGAGGTGCAGAAGGAGGTCCTCCAGGCGACCCTGGCCGACGAGTTCGGCGTCGACGTCCTGTTCCGCGAGACGACCCCGCTCTGTGTCGAACGGCCCCTGGGCACCGGCGCCGCGGCCGAGTTCAACAAGAAGGACCCCAATCCCTTCCTCGCGACGGTCGGCCTGCGCGTCGAACCGGCGCCGGTCGGCTCAGGGGTGGACTTCCGGCTGGAGGTCGAGCTCGGATCGATGCCGTACGCCTTCTTCAAGGCGGTCGAGGACACCGTCGCGGAGACGCTGGGGCAGGGACTGCACGGCTGGCAGGTGACCGACTGCGTCGTCACGATGACGCACGCGGGCTATTCGCCGCGCCAGAGCCATGCCCACCAGGGCTTCGACAAGAGCATGTCCAGCACGGGCGCCGACTTCAGGGGCCTGACCCCGCTGGTGCTGACCGCCGCACTGCGCGCGGCCGGGACCCGGGTGTACGAGCCGGTGCACCACTTCCGTCTGGAGGCGCCCGCGGACACCCTCGGCGCCGTGCTGCCCCTGCTGGCCCGGCAGCGGGCCGTGCCGCGGACCACCCGGATCCACGGCTCCTCGTGTGTGCTGGAGGGGATCCTCCCGGTGGTGCGGGCGCACGAGCTGGAGCAGCAGCTCCCGGGTCCGACGCGAGGGGAGGGCGAGCTGGAATGCGCCTTCGAACACTACGCGCCGGTGGCGCGGGACGTGATCCCGGACCGTCCCCGGACCGACCTGAACCCGCTGGACCGCAAGGAGTATCTGCTGAACCTGACGCGCAGGGTGGGAGGTTGAGCCCGCGGCCGGCCGCGCTCGCGGCCGCCGCGCGGGGCGGGGTGAAACGAGAAACTTACTCATGAGTCAGAGGTGTTGACGGTCTCCGGCACCCGCAGGACTGTTGTGAGCATGCCAAAGTTACGTGCGCGTCTGATCGGCGTCCTCGTACTCCTCACCGGATTCCTCACGGCGGCGGGCACCGAGCCCGCCGCCGCGGACGGACTCCCCGACTCCCTGTGGTTCGACCAGCCGGCCGCCGCCGCCCTCACGGTCGCGAACGGCCGCTTCACCGACGGCCTCGGCCGCGAGGTCGTGCTGCGCGGCTACAACGTCTCCGGCGAGACCAAACTGGAGGAGAACGGCGGACTGCCCTTCGCCTCGGTCGCCGACGCGACGAAGTCCGCGACGGCGCTGCGTGCCCTGGGCGGCGGCAACTCCGTGCGCTTCCTGTTCTCCTGGGCGCACGCCGAACCGGTCCGCGGCCAGGTCGACAGCGCCTATCTCGGCGCGGCCACCGACCAGATGCGCGCCTTCCTCGACGCGGGCATACGTGTCTTCCCCGACTTCCACCAGGACCTCTACTCCCGGTACCTCTTCAACTCGGGAAGCTGGTACTCGGGCGACGGCGCCCCCAAATGGGCGGTGACCGCGGGCGGTTACCCGCAGGAGTCCTGCGGCATCTGCCTCTTCTGGGGCCAGAACATCACCCAGAACAACGCCGTCAAGGCGGCGCAGTACGACTTCTGGCACAACTCCTACGGCCTCCAGGACGCCTTTCTCACCACGGCCCAGGCCACGATGACGTACGTCCGGCAGCACCTCACCACGGCCGAGTTCGCGGGCGTCACCGGCTTCGACCCGTACAACGAGCCCTACGCGGGCAGTTACGAGGCGGGGCAGACGAGCCGCACCTGGGAGCGTGACCTGCTCTGGCCGTTCTACGGCAGGTTCCGGGCCCGTATGGACGCGGCCGGCTGGCAGGACAAGCCCGCCTTCGTGGAACCGAACCTCTTCTGGAACGCCAACATCTCCTCCCAGAAGCAGGAGGGCGGACTGCTCGACGCGGGCACCCTCGGTCCGCGTTATGTGTTCAACACCCACTTCTACGACCAGAAGGCCATCTCGGGCATCCTCATGTGGGGCAAGGCGTCGGACGGCCAGTACGCGAGTGACTTCGCCGCCGTCCGGGACCGGGCCTCGGCCACCGGGACCACGGCTCTCGTCAGCGAGTTCGGCCATCCGCTCTCCGGCACGGTCTCGGACAAGGCCCCGACCGTCGACAAGGCGATGTACCAGGCCCTCGACTCCCGCCTGCCCGGTTCCGGCTGGTGGACCGGGGCAGCGTCCTCGGGACCGGTCCTGTCCGGTACCCAGTGGCAGTGGGACATCTACAGCGGCCGTCACCACGAGCTGATGAACGACAACCCCGGCAAGGTTCTGACCTCGGGCGACGCCTGGAACGACGAGGACCTCTCCGCCGTGCGCCTCGACGACTCGGGCACGGCCGTACTGCGCCAGGACGCCCGGCTGCTCGACCGGCTGTACCCCGGCGCCACCGCCGGCTCCACCCTCGCCTTCACCTACGAGGACCGCTCCCGCGACGGCTCCACCACGCTGACCTGGAACCCGGTGCCCTCGACCCTGCCCCAGGTCTCCCAACTGGTGGGCACGGGTCAGTACGGCCTGCTCGTCTGGCGCTCCGGCGGCGGGTCCGCGCCCACCGAACTCCATCTGCCGGCCTCGTTCCCCACCGCGGCCACGACGGTGGTGTCCGATCTCGGTGCGCTGGTCTCCCCGCCCGCCTACACCACGACGACACCCGTGGCCGTGGCTCCCGAGCCGGGCGGGACCGGAAGCCGGCGCCTCCTGCTCACCGCGTCCGGCTCGGGAACCGTGCACTACGCGCTGGTCACGAACGGGGCCGCCGCTCCGTCCGCCGCCCTGCTGAACGGTGCCCGGACCGAACTCGCCGCCTGGGCCGCCGCGCGATTCGGCTGAGTGCCGGTCAACTACCTGACGAACCCATCCAGTTCACCTCGACGTGGCCGAGCCGGACCCGCTGGGGATGGTCGCCGACCGGTACCGACACCGTCTTCCGCCCGGTGGCGAAGTCGATGGCGGTGACTTGGTCGGCGCCGCTCTCGGAGACGACACAGTCCTTGCCGTCCCCGCTCACGGTCGCCCAGTACGGCTTGGAGGCGGGGATCAGCGGCCCCTCCTGGAGGGTCGCGCGGTCGACGACCGTCGCGTAGTCGTCCATGGTCCCCGCGACGCACAGCGCGGTGCCCGACGGGTTCATCGAAATCCCGTGGTGGCGCGAGTCGTTGACCCATGTCGTGCGGTCGCTGCTCGTCGCTGGGTTCTTCGGGAGGGTCTTGACCCGGGTGATCCTGTCGGTGGCCACGTCGTACTCCAGGAAGCCGTTGAAGAACGAGACCTGGAAGTACAGCTTGGACTCGTCCGGCGAGAAGACGGCCGGGCGCACGGCGTCGGAGTAGTCCCTGAGGCCGATGGCGTCGAGGCGCTGACGCATGTCGATCACCTTCACCTGCTTGAAGGTGGCCGCGTCGACGACGGTGATCTTCCGGTCACCCTTCGTCCAGTCCAGCCAGGGTTCGTCGAGAGCGGTGGTCACGTCGCCGATGGCCATGTTCCAGATGTACTTGCCGTCGCGGGTGAAGATGTTCTCGTGCGGTTTGTCGCCGGTGGCGAACGAGCCGAGCTGTCTGCCGGTCGTGATGTCGAGCACGTGCACGGTGTTCGCGGTGGAGGCCGACACCGCGACCCGGGTGCCGTCCGGCGACACGGCCATGTGGTCGGATCGGTAACCCGACACGGCGAAACGCCAGTTGATCCGTCCGGTGGCGAGGTCGATCGAGACGACGTCGGCGAAGCTCGGGCGCGAGACCACCACCGACCGTCCGTCGGGCGTGGAGTACATGTCGTCGACGAACTGGTCGTGCCCCTCGCCGACGCCGTTGCGGATGCCCATGAAATAGGCCCACTTGATGGGGTCCGCGTTGATCGCCGCCATCCGCTCGGCCTTGTCCGGGATGACGTCGACCCGGCCGACCTTCGCGAAGTCGCCGGTGGACTTGATGACGTCCGCGGTGCCTTCCCAGTTGTTCCCGACGAACATCACCTCGCGCAGATCGGAGGCGCCGGCCTGGACGGCGGCCGCGGACGCGGCGGTCGCCGTGCCGCCGAGGGTCAGCGTGAGGGCCGCGGCGAGCGTACAGAGGTGTCTGGCTCTGAGCACGGGCATGGAGGGTCCCTGTCGTAGTGGGGGAGTGCGGGTCGGCGAACCGGGTGACGCGTGCTGTGCGTGCGCGACAAGAGAAGTGGTGTGATCATGACAAGCTGCAATCTGAACACGCGTGCTTTCAAAGTGTGCTTACTGGAAAGTAAGGACTGGGGGAGCCTCTTCACAAGGGGCGGTGCACGAGAAAATCGCCGAAGGGGCGAACGCCGGCTCGGGTCAGGGGAGGAACGCGTGGACGGCAGGGTGAGACGGCCCACCGGCCGGTACGGCGGCCGGACGGCCGAGGAGCGGCAGGCGGAGCGCCGCCATCGCTTCCTCGACGCGGGGCTGGAACTGTTCGGCGCCGGGCCCGGCTACCGGTCGACGACCGTGGCGGCCCTCAGCGAGGCGGCGGGACTGTCCACCCGCCAGTTCTACGAGGCGTTCCGCAGCCTCGAGGACGTGCTTGCGGTCCTCCATCTCCAGGTCAACGACTGGGCCGAGCGGGCCGCCCTGGACGCGCTGGCCGAGGCCCGTGACCTGCCGCTCGCCGAGCGCGCCACCGCCCTCTTCCGCGCCTACGCGGCGAACGTGACGAGTGATCCGCGCCGTATCCGCATCACCTTCGTGGAGATCATCGGCGTGAGCGCGCGGCTTGAGGAGCAGCGGCTCGCCCGCCGGGCCCGGTGGGTGGAGTTCATCTGCGGGGAGGCGGCCGGCGCCGTGGCCCGCGGGGAGGCGGCACCGCGCGACTACCGTCTGGCCGCCACCGCCTTCATCGGCAGCGTGAACGGCCTGCTGCACGACTGGAACGCCGGCTGGGTGGACGCGACCCTGGACGAGGTGGTGGAGGAGCTGGTCCGCCAGCTCCTGGCGATCCTGCGGCCCGCGGGATGGGTCACGGACGGCACCCCGGGCTCGTAGACGGCCGTGGCGGGGCGGAGGCGGGGCGGGTCCGCGGCCCTCAGGACCGTCCGCGGTGGTCCAGTGCTCTGACCGGCAAGGTTCGCCGGGTCGGTGGTCGGGCCGGTTGGATGTGCGGCGACGTCCGTTCCGACCGCTGGGAGGCGTGAGCGGCGGAGCCTGTGCGGCTGAGGCACTCCCGGCCGCCACCGCCTGCGGCAGGCTGCTCAGCAGCGCGTTGGCCGCGGCCGACCCGACCTTGCGTGCCTGGCACTGGGGTCCGTGCGACCCCGAGGGGTTCGCAGCCATGGGCGTCGGCGAAACCCTGCTGCACACCCACGACATCACGCAGGGACTGACCGTGGACTGGCTGCCACCAGCACCGCTGAGCGCAGTCGTACTCAACCGGCTCTTCCCTGACGCCCCGCCCGGAGACCCCACCCAGGTACTTCTCTGGTGCACCGGTCGCGGGGACCTCGACGGCCTCCCTCGCCCAACCTCATGGCGGTGGGAAGCAGCACGATCGGATTGATCGAGCCGGCCCCGGCGAACCCTCCCGGTCAGAGCCCCAGCCGGGTGAGGGTCCTCGCCACCGGGGCCACCCCGTCCTCCGCGCGCAGGCGTTCCGCCAGGGCCCGTGCGTTCCGGCGGTACGCGGGGTCCGTGGTCGCCCGGACCAGGGCCGCCGCCAGCCGCTCGGCGCGCAGTCGGCGTGGCGACAGGGTGCCGGGCGCGACCCCGAGCGCGACCAGCCGCGCCGCCCAGAAACCCTCGTCGAACTGGACCGGGACGGGCACGGCGGGAACCCCGGCCCGCAGCCCCGCCGCCGTCGTGCCGGCCCCGGCGTGATGCACCACCGCCGCCATCCGGGGGAACAGCGCGGAGTGCGCCACCTCGCCGACGGTGACCATGTCGTCGCCGGTGGCGTGCAGCCCGCCCCACCCCCGCTGGATCACCCCGCGCAGCCCGGCGGCCCGCAGCGCACGCACGATCTCGCCGCTCAGCCGCCCGGGATCGGGAACGGTCGCGCTGCCGAGGCCCACGAAGACCGGAGCGGGGCCCGCGTCCAGGAAGTCCTCCAGCGCGGAGGGGAGGCCGGTGCCCTCGCTCACGTAGGGCCACCAGTAGCCGGAGACGTCGAGCCCGCGTCTCCAGTCGCTCGGACGGGGCACCACCAGGGGGCTGAACCCGTGGTGCACCGGCCAGGCCAGCCGCTCGCGGGCGCGCCGGGCCGCGACGGTCCCCGCGGGCGGCAGGCCGAACCCCTTGCGCAGGTCCCGTACCGTTTCCGCGAAGACCCGCTCGACCGCCAGGTTCACCCCGTACCCCGCTGCCCGGTTCACCGTGGATCCCCAAGAGCCGGCGGCGGCCACCGGGGGCGCGAACTCCCTGGTCGGCGCCAGTGGCTGGAGGTGCGCTCCCATGCTGGGCAGGCCCAGGCCCTCCGCGACCGCGTACCCGAGCGGTCCCAGCGAACCGGACAGCAGCAGGACGTCGGCGGCGCCGGCCGCCTCGATCATGCCGTCGGTCAGCCGCCCGGCCAGTGACCGCGCCAGCCCCGCGAGCCTGATGATCTTCCCGGCGCCCGTGGCGCGGTGGAGCCGCCGCCCCGGCCCGGACTCCAGCTCGGCCCGGGGATCGACGGGCAGCGGATGGAACCCCACCCCCGAGCCCGGCACCAGGTCGGCGAAACACCCGTGCGTCACCAGGGTCACCTCGTGCCCGGCCCGCACCAGGCCGTGCCCGAGTCCGGTGAACGGCGCCACATCGCCCCGCGAACCCGCGGTCATGATCGCTACTCGCACGAGATCCAGTATGGCGAGGTTCGAGGCCCCTGACCCGCTCCCCGTACGGTCGGCAATCAGGACTCTCAACAAACCAGCCATGGCGCGAAGTTGCTCTGGCTCGTCATCATGGCGAATGATCGAATCGGCGCTCGAACAATTCAGTGGTGGGGGTGGACTGCGTGCGAGCGAAGTCGTACATGGATCTGCATGGGGAGATGTCCGCGGACATCGAGGCGGAGCGGAACGCCGCGCTCGACCTGCTCGGCCCGGCGGCCGCGTCCGTGCGGGCGGCGGTCGCCGAACTCCTGGAACACCGGACCTTCGCCTACCCCCACTCCGTTCTGCCGATGATCGTCCACGCCGTGGAGACCGGGGCGGCCGGACCGGCCGTCCCGCTGGCCGTCGTCCATGAACTGTGGTGGACCTCCGCGTGCTACCTGGACGACCTCGCCGACGGCCAGGCCGTCTTCGCCGCCGGTCGTCTCCGCGAGAGCGAGGCGCTGCTCGCCACGGTCGTCAGCGGAATACCCCTTCCCCTGCTCGTCGTTCAGTCGCCCCGGATCCCGGAGAAGGCGCGCGGACCGCTGTCGGCCGAGATCGTGCGGTGCTGGATCGGCGCGAGCGAGGGGCAGTTGAGGGACCTTCGCGCGGACATGGGCGCGGTCACGCGCGACGCCGTCGTCACGGCGTACCTCGGGAAGTCCGGCGCTCCATACAGCATGGTCACCGCCATGGCGGCGCGACTGGCCGGCTGCTCGGACGAAAGGGTCGAACTGTGGCGGGAGTTCGGCAACGTCTTCGGCATCCTGTGGCAGATCTTCAACGATCAGCAGGACATCCTGACCGGCCGCAACGAAGACCTCGCGAACGGCACGGTGACCTATCTGCTGGCGTGCGCGGTGGAGAACGCCGGGCACGGCTCCGCGGGCCACGTCCTCGAACTGCACGCCGCCGGACGCCGCTCGCCCGACGCGTGGGCGGCGCTCACCGCCATCCTGCTCGCACCGGACGTGCTGCGCCGCTACGAGGAGGACATCGGCGTCTTCCGCGACCGGGCCCACCGCATCCTGCGCGAACTCGGGGGCGACACGGCCCATTCGGCGGTGCTCCACGACTTCGTGGACCGGGCGTCCCCCATGCTGCTCCGGGCGGCGCTGCCCACCGCCCGGGCGGTCACGCCCCAGCTCTGACGGCGACTTCGCCGCCCTCGACGCCGACGGGCGCCGGGCGGTCGTGACTCACCGGGGCCGGATGCGCGGCCTTCGGATCGTACGAGGTGCCGGGGAACGCGGCTGTGAGCGCGCGGTCCGCAGCAGCGAGTCCAGCAGGGAGGCGGACATCCGCAGGCCCGCCGCCAGGGCTCCCGTCCGGCGGCGACGGTCCGGACGGGAACTCCCCATCGCGGCGCCCGCGGAGAAGGTCCAGGTCACACGAGACGTGACCTGGACCTTCGGCCAGTTCCTCCCTACTCGTCCCATGCCTGTACCAGTGTCTGCTCGATGATCTTGCCGTCGCGCAACGACATCATCGACGTGCTCATCACCCGCACCCCGTCCGCGTACACGCACGTCTCGGTGTAGGCGACGTGGTCGCCCTGGACGACGCACTGGTCCATCTTGTGCGTCATGTCCCGGCTGTAGACGTCGTTGAGCATCTCGGCGATCTCGGTCCGACCGTGTTTGACCATCGGGTGACTGGGCTGGGTGTTGCGGTCGACGATGCGCAGTTCCGCGTCGTCCGCGTAGAGCGACAGCAGATCTGCCGCACTGTGTCCTTCAATGCCCCGGCGCAGCACCTCGGTGTCGAAGGCGGGGGCTGCCGCTGTGCCCATGGGGACCTCCTCAGGAAGGCGCGGACCGGCCACCAGCCGACCACGAAGCGCCTCAGTATCGAGCGTCCTCCGCCTCGGGGCCCACGGCAAACGCAGGCGCCCGATGCGCCTCTCGGGTGAGCGCGGGCCCGGGGCCGTGTCCGCCCCGGGCCCGCGGCCGTTGCTGATTGCATGATCTCAACACGACGTATCGCCGCCGCCGTTGGCCTCGCCATCGGCGTCACAGGGCTTGCCGCGCCGATGGCGACGGCCGCGGGCTCCGAGCCGCACGACGGGAAGGTGAGCCCCGTGGCCACGCTCGACTCGCTCGCGACGAGCGACATCCCCGCCGCGCACCGGAGCGGGCTGCCGCGGCCCTCCGGTCAGCTCGGGGAACTGAACAGGCTGAGCGAGCTGAACCAGCTCCACCGGGCGACCGACCTCACCGCACCTGTCGCCGGCGTGCTTCCGGGTAGCGACGCCTAGGGCCTGTCCGACCTAGGGTCTGTCCGACGGTCGGCGGTCATGGGGGCTCCGGTGGAACGGCGCCGTTCCACCGGAGCCCCCCGGGCGTGGCGGGAGGGCCGTGCGCTGCGGGAGGACCGGGTGCTCTCGCGGGTCACCCCGTCTCCGCCCGTCCGCGTACCGCCGTACGGAAGGCGATGGGGGCCTGCCCGGCGCGCTGGTGGAAGTACTTGGCGAAGTTCGTGGCGCTGGAGAAGCCGAGCCGGTCGGCGATGCGGGCGGCGGCCAGGTCGGTGTGCGCGAGCAGCCGCTTGGCCTCCAGGATCACCCGGCGGTCGATGAACTCCTTGGCGCCGATCCCCGCCGAGTCGAGGGCGGCCCGGGACAGGGTGCGGGCGGAGTAGCCGAGGGTGAGGGCGTAGTCGTCCACCCGCCGGGTGCGTGCGAAGTCCCGCTCGACGGTCGCGCGGAAGCGAAGAAAGGTTTCACTGGGCCCGGTGACAGGGGTGTCGGACCCCTCCAGATGGGCCAGGCGCAGGATCAGCACGTCCAGCAGATGACGCAGTACGGCGCCGTGCGCGTCGCGCGGCAGCCGCCCGGGCGCCTGGAACTCGTGCTCCAGATGCTCGGTCGCCACGCGCAACGAGGCGGCCGCCCCGTCTTCCGGGGTGCGCAGCACACGGGCGTGCGGGTCGTCGAGCCGGGCCGCGCGGACGGTGGCCGCGCCCGGGAAGTCCCGTTCGAAGACGATCAGCGTCCCCTCGGCCCGCGTGAGATCTCCCCACTGCAGGACCTGCCCGGGGCG
Organism: Streptomyces sp. NPDC096324; assembly: GCF_044763015.1. Lineage (NCBI taxonomy): Bacteria > Bacillati > Actinomycetota > Actinomycetes > Kitasatosporales > Streptomycetaceae > Streptomyces > Streptomyces sp. NPDC096324. The sequence goes on from NZ_JBIWFK010000008.1 coordinate 228,244, forward strand.
CGTCCACAGCCAGGAGTCCCGCTCGACGTCATGGGCGGTGAAGTCCACGGTCTGGCGCAGGGTGCCGGAGGCCAGCGTGAGCACCTGGTGGAAGCCGGGACGCTGCGGTACGTCGAGCCCGGTGCCGTGGGCACGGGTACGGGCGCGCAGCGCGGCCAGCGAGATCACTTCCAGGCCGGCGGGCGGGCCCACGGGGGCCGCGGAGATGATCCCGGGGACGGTCTGCCCGGCCGGGTTTCGGTTGTTGACCATGATCAGTCGCCTGCGTATCCGGGTGGGACGTGCTCGCCGCCCGGTCGGGGCCGGCCGTGCGTGGACGACCGCCCCCGGGGCGGAAAGAAGGGCATCACCATAGAGGAGAGCAGGTCCGTCGCCAAGGAACTTCCGCGTGCTTCTCCGCAGGAGCGTGCCGCCGGGGTGTCGATGTGCGGGGGCGCGGGGCAGGCGTGCCGGGCGGCGGGGCGGCGGGGCGGCCGGGCGTCGGCGTCCCCGGCTTGCCGAGGTGTCGGCGTGCCGAGGTGTCGGCGTTCCGGGCCGCGATCACGGTGCCGCGGTCATCCCGCGGCCGCGAGGAACTGGGTGGCGGCCAGTTCGGCGTAGAGCGCGTCCGCCGCGACGAGTTCGCGGTGGGTGCCCACGGCGCGGACGCGGCCCGCGTCCATCACGACGATGCGGTCGGCCGTCGTGACGGTGGACAGCCGGTGCGCGACGACCAGGACCGTGGTCGTACGGGCCACATCGGCGACCGTGTCGCGCAGCGCGGCCTCGTTGACCGCGTCGAGCTGGGAGGTGGCCTCGTCGAGGAGCAGCAGCCGGGGGCGGCGCAGCAGGGCCCGGGCGATGGCGACGCGCTGACGCTCGCCACCGGACAGTTTGGTGCCGCGATGTCCGACGAGGGTGTCCAGGCCGTTCGGCAGCCGGGACACGAGGCCGTCGAGGCGGGTCGTCCTCACCACCCGTGTCAGCTCGCCCTCCTCCGCCCCGGGATTGCCGAGCAGGAGGTTGTCGCGCAGCGAGCCGGACAGCACCGGCGCGTCCTGCTCCACGTAGCCGATGGCGGACCGGAGCCTGGGCAGCTCCCACTCCTCCAGCGCGCGGCCGTCCACGCTGATGACGCCCGCCTCGGGCTCGTAGAACCGTTCGATGAGCGAGAACACGGTGGTCTTGCCCGCGCCGGAGGGGCCGACGAACGCGGTCAGGCCCCGGGCCGGGACGGCGAACGTCACTCCGTGGTGGACGTACGGCAGATCGTCGGCGTAGCGGAAGCGGACGTCCTCGAACGCGACCGTCGCGGGCTCCGTTCCCGGCGCCGGCAGCGGGGCGGGCGGGGCGGCGGGTTCGGCGGGCAGCCGCAGCGCCTCCTGGATGCGGGCGAGCGCGGCGGCACCCGTCTGGTACTGCGTGACCGCGCCGACCACCTGCTGGATCGGTGACATCAGGTAGAACACGTACAGCAGGAAGGCGACCAGGGTGCCGACGTCGATGGCGCCGGTCGCGACCCGGGCGCCGCCCACCGCGAGGACCGTGATGAAGGCGACCTGCATCGCCAGACCGGCCGTGTTCCCGGCGGCCGCCGACCACCGGGCCGCCCGCACGCTCTGCCGCCACGACTCCTCGGCCGCCTCGTGGACGCTTCGCTCCTCACGGTCCTCGGCGCCCGACGCCTTGATCGTCCGCAGCGCGCCGAGGGTCCGCTCCAGCGAGGCCCCCATCACCCCGACGGCGTCCTGGGCCCGTCTGCTCGCCCGGTTGATGCGCGGCACGATCACGCCGAGCACCGAACCCGCGCACAGCACCACACCCAGCGTGACGCCGAGGAGCACCGGGTCGACCAGGCCCATCATGACCACCGTCGCGACGAGGGTGAGACCGCCGGTGCCGAGGCCCACCAGCGAATCGGTCGTGACCTCGCGCAGCAGGGTCGTGTCCGAGGTGATGCGCGCCATCAGGTCGCCGGGCTCGCTGCGGTCCACGGCGGGTATGCGCAGCCGCAGCAGATACGAGGAGAGAGCGCGCCGCGCGCCCAGCACGACCGACTCGGCGGTGCGCCGCAGGACGTACGAACCCAGCGCTCCCACCGCCGCGTTGGTCACGACCAGGGCCGCCATGCCGAGCAGGGAGCGTCCGATCGGGCGGTCGTGCGACAGATCGTCGATGAGCCCGCGCGCCACCAGCGGCAGCAGCAGACCGGTGGCACCGGTCGCGAGCGCCAGCAGGGCGCCCCCGAACAGGGCCCGACGGTGCGGTCGTACGTACCCGAGCAGCAGATGCCACGCGGGCACCTCGGGCTCGGCCTCGGTCAGGCTCACGGTGCTCCTCGCGGGGGTGGGGACGGAACACTCAGGCTACGTCGGCGGTCCGGGCCGTCCTGTCCCGACTGCCCCCGGTCCGGGCGGACTTCAGGACACGCGCTCCGCGAGGGCCGTGAGGGTGGCGTCGAGGTCCGCCGGACGGGGCCGGTTGTGGGGGAGCTTCGAGAGCAGCGCGGCCATGCCGCAGGTGTTCGTGAGCGCGGAGAAGACCAGGCCGCCCGCGACCCCCGCGGACAGCAACTGCCAGGCGGGATGCAGGAGTCCGAGGGCGAGGCCGATGAGGACCAGGGCGCCGGCGGTGAACCGGACCTGGCGCTCCATGGACCAGCCGGCCCGCGTGGTGGTGGCCGGGCGGTGCAGTTCGTGCCCGCGCTCCGCCCAGGCGCCGGTGCCGCCGGTGAGCGTGGCCGCCGGCACACCGTGCTCGGCCAGCAGGGCGCAGGCGTTCGCCGAGCGGTTGCCGGAGGCGCAGACGACGAGCAGTCCGGTGCGGGCGCTCCCGAGCACGGGCAGGGCGCTGCGGAGCCGGTCCAGCGGAACGTTCAGGGCGCCCGGCAGATGGCCGGAGGCGTACTCGCCGGGGGTGCGGACGTCGATGACGGTCAGCTCGCCGAGGCGGCCGCGGGCCTGGTCGACGTCGAGGGAGGCGGGGGTGTTCATGCGGAGTGTCATCCTTGCTCTTCGGGGGTGCCCCGCCGGTGCGGAGTAAGATACCCCTAGGGGTATGGATTGAGGAGTCTTCGTGGAACTGGAACTCGCGGGTGACGAGCTGAAGTCGGTGCTGAACCGGCTGCGCCGGGCGCAGGGACAGATCTCCGGCGTGATCCGGATGATCGAGGAGGGACGGGACTGCGAGGACGTGGTCACCCAGCTCGCCGCCGCCTCCCGCGCCCTGGACCGGGCCGGTTTCGCGATCATCGCCACCGGACTCCAGCAGTGCCTGACCGACGTCGAGAAGGGCGCGCGGAACGGCGAGGACAGTGACCAGATGCGGGCCCGGCTGGAGAAGCTCTTCCTGTCGCTCGCCTGAGCCTCACAGCACGACGTCCAGGAGCATCAGCGCGGCCACGGCCAGCAGGGCCCAGGCGAAGATCCGCTGAAGCGTGCCGCCGGACAGCCGGGCCGCGAGCCGCTTGCCGTCCCACGCGCCGAGGACGGCGGCACCGGCGAACGGCGCGACGACCGCCCAGTCGACGCTCTGCGTCGTTCCCGCGCGGGCGAGCAGCGCGGCGAGCGAGTTCGCCGTGATCACCAGCAGGCTGGTGCCGACGGCGGCCCGCATCCGCAGACCCACGACGTTCACCAGGGCGGGTACGGCGAGGAAGCCGCCGCCCACGCCCAGGACCCCGGTCACCGCGCCGAGGCCGGCGCCGGTGCCCGTGATCCGGCCGGTCCCCGCGGGCGCCCCCGTCGCAGCCGGCGACGGCCGGAGCATCCGGACCGCCGCGAGGCCCGCGACCAGCGCGAACGCGCCGGTCAGTACGGCCGGAGGCAGCAGTCCCGAGACCGCCCCGCCCAGTGCCGCGGGGAGCAGCCCCGCCAGCGCGAACAGCGCTCCGGCGCGCCAGCGGACGGTGCCCTCCCGGGCGTGCGCGGACAACGCGGTCGCCGAGGTGAGGGTGACGATGACCAGACTCGCGGTGGTGGCCGCCGAGGGGGTGAATCCGAGCAGGTAGATCAGGGCGGGCACGGTCAGCACGCTGCCGCCGCCCCCCAGCGCCCCGAGCGCGAGCCCCGTCACGGCCCCGGCGACGAGAGCGAGGATCAGAACACTCACGCGGCGGGTTCCTCGAACGTGCCGGAAGCCGGGCCGGAAGCCGGGCCGGAAGCCGGGCCGGGGTCGGCGGGCGCTGTCGTGTCGGCGGGGGCCGCGGGGGAGGCGGGACCGGTGGAAGCGGCACTGTCGGCCGGACCGGCATGGGCGGTGAGGCCGGTCGGCGCGGCGGCTTCAGCGGGGGTGACCGGAGCGCCGGGACGGGCCGGGGCGCTGCGTGTCATCGGCAGGCCGGAAGCGGCCGCCGCGGCGAAGGCGTCGTCGACGGCCACGACGTCCCGGCCCGTCGCGTCGAGCAGCGAGGCGGCGACGGCGGCCCGCACGCCTCCGGCGCAGTGCACCCAGACGGTTCCGGCGGGTATCTCGCCGAGCCGGTCGCGCACCTGGTGGATGGGGATGTGCACCGACCCCGCGATGTGCCCACCGGCCCGTTCGGAGTCCCGCCGTACGTCCAGGACCACGGTCTCGCCCGGTGTGTGCGCCTGGGCCAGTCCGGCGAAGTCCGCGCGCCGGAAGGCGCGCGGCCGCTCCCCCTCGCGCAGCCAGTCGGCCGGCGAGCCGACCGCCGCCGCGGCCGGCCGGTCCACGCCGACCCGCACCAGCTCGCGCTGGGCGCGGGCGAGCTGTTCCGGGGACTCGGCGAGCAGGGTGACCGGCCTGCCCCAGGGCAGCAGCCAGGCCAGATGGACGGCGAGTTGACCCTCCGCCTCGAAGTTGACCGCTCCGGCGACATGCCCGGCCGCGAACGCGAGCCGGCTGCGCAGGTCCACGACCCATTCGCCGGCCGCGAGCCGCGCGGCGATCTCCGCGGCGTCCGCGGGCGCGGGCGGGGTCAGATCGACGGGGGCCGGGCCCGCGGCGTTGGCGGGGCCCATGTGGGCGTAGTACGCGGGCACGTCGTCGAGTCCGGCGAGCAGGTCCGCGACGAACGTGTCGACGTCCTTGACCAGGGCCTCGTTGCCGGCGCGCTCGCGCCCGACGGTGGTCGCGTCGCCGTCGGCGGTCCCGGCGGAACAGAAGCTGCCGAAGCCGTGGGTCGGAAGGACGGCGGTGTCGTCGGGCAGCTCCGCCGCCAGCCGGTGCGCCGACGCGTGCTGCGCCCGGGCCAGTTCCCCGGTCAGCCGCGGCTCCACCAGGTCGGGCCGGCCGACCGTGCCGATGAGCAGGGAGCCGCCGGTGAAGGCCGCGACGGCCCGTCCGTCCTCCTGGAGGACGTACGCGGTGTGGTGCGGGGTGTGGCCGGGCGTGGCCAGCGCCTCCAGGGTCAGTCCGGCGTCCACCCGCACCGTGTCCCCGTCGGCGACCGGCACCCGCTCGAACGCGACGCGGGCACCGGCCGGGACCAGGTAGGCGGCCCCGGTGAGCCGGGCCAGTTCCAGGCCGCCGCTCACGTAGTCGTTGTGCAGATGCGTCTCGACGACGTACGCGATCCGGGCGCCCCGCCGGGCCGCCGCGGCGATCACCCGATCGACGTCCCTGGGCGGGTCGACGGCGACGGCGGTGTGCGGGCCGCCGGCCAGATAGCTCCGGTTGCCCAGGCCCGCCACCTCGATGGTGTCGACGAAGAACACGGCAGCACTCCTCTCCCGCGGGAAGCCCGAGGGCTTCGCGGCTCGGTGAAAATTACCCCCGGGGGTATATCTCCACCGTAGCAGAGGTACCCCCGGGGGTATCTGAGGGGCGTGGTCGGTGGGCCTTCGGGGCCGATCGGGACTCCCGGGCGGCGGGCCCGGGCAGCGGACGACCGGCGCGACCGGCGGGCCGCGGGTGACCGTCCGCCGTACCCGGACCGGAGCCGCCGCGGCCCACCTGGCCTTCTACCGGCGGGTCACCCCGTAGGGTCGTTCGACGGAAGGTCCACCCAGCGAAGGGCTTACTCACATGGCGCAGGAAGTACGGGGCGTGATCGCACCGGGCAAGGACGAGCCGGTGCGCGTCGAGACCATCGTCGTGCCCGATCCGGGGCCGGGCGAGGCCGTGGTGAAGATCCAGGCCTGCGGGGTCTGCCACACGGACCTGCACTACAAGCAGGGCGGCATCAACGACGACTTCCCGTTCCTGCTCGGCCACGAGGCGGCCGGAATCGTGGAGTCGGTCGGCGCCGGAGTCACGGACGTGGCACCCGGCGACTTCGTCATCCTCAACTGGCGCGCGGTGTGCGGACAGTGCCGGGCCTGTCTGCGCGGACGCCCCTGGTACTGCTTCAACACCCACAACGCGAAGCAGAAGATGACCCTCAAGGACGGCACCGAACTGTCTCCGGCCCTCGGTATCGGCGCCTTCGCCGAGAAGACGCTGGTCGCGGCCGGACAGTGCACCAAGGTCGACCCGGCCGTCTCCCCGGCGGTCGCCGGACTGCTCGGCTGCGGAGTGATGGCCGGCATCGGGGCCGCCATCAACACCGGCAACGTCGGCCGGGGCGACACCGTCGCCGTCATCGGCTGCGGCGGCGTCGGCGACGCGGCGATCGCGGGCTCCCGGCTCGCCGGCGCGGCGAAGATCATCGCCGTGGACATCGACGACCGCAAGCTCACGACCGCCGAGAAGCTCGGCGCGACGCACACCGTCAACTCCCGCACGGCCGACCCCGTCGAGGCGATCCGCGAACTCACCGGCGGCTTCGGCGCCGACGTCGTCATCGAGGCCGTGGGCCGCCCCGAGACGTACACGCAGGCGTTCTACGCCCGCGACCTCGCCGGCACGGTCGTCCTCGTCGGCGTGCCCACCCCCGACATGAAGCTCGAACTCCCGCTGATCGACGTCTTCGGCCGGGGCGGGTCGCTCAAGTCGTCCTGGTACGGCGACTGCCTGCCCTCCCGCGACTTCCCGATGCTCATCGACCTGCACCTCCAAGGACGCCTGGACCTGGGCGCGTTCGTGAGCGAGACGATCGCCCTGGACGACATCGAGGCGGCCTTCGAGCGGATGCACCACGGCGACGTGCTGCGCTCGGTGGTGGTGTTCTGATGACCGCGCGCATCGAACACCTCGTCACCTCGGGCACGTTCGAGCTCGACGGCGGCACCTGGGAGGTCGACAACAACGTCTGGATCGTGGGCGACGACCACGAGGCCGTCGTGATCGACGCCGCGCACGACGCCGACGCCATCGCGAAGGCGGTCGGCGACCGCCGCCTGCGCGGCATCGTGTGCACCCACGCCCACAACGACCACATCGACGCCGCCCCCGCCCTGGCGGAGCGCACCGGAGCGACCGTCTGGCTCCATCCGGACGACCTTCCGCTGTGGAAGCTCACCCACCCCGACCGCATGCCCGACGCCTGGCTCCAGGACGGCCAGGTGATCGAGGTCGCGGGCACCGATCTGACCGTGCTGCACACCCCGGGCCACGCCCCCGGCGCGGTCTGCCTCTACGACCCGGGCCTGCACACGCTCTTCTCCGGCGACACCCTCTTCCAGGGCGGCCCGGGGGCGACCGGCCGGTCCTACTCCCACTTCCCGACGATCGTCGAATCCATCCGCGACCGGCTCCTCACCCTGCCCGCCGACACGGTCGTCCGTACGGGACACGGCGAGACGACCACGATCGGAGCGGAGGCTCCGCACCTGGAGACATGGATCGCCCGCGGCCACTGAAGCGCCTCGCCGTGCCGCCGCCCCGGACGTCCGTCCGTTTCCGCCGCGCGGCGGAAACGCGACGACGCCACACGGATACCTGACAGAAGATGTCCGGCTTCCGCGAGACGCTCGTACACACCACGGGTGAGCGCCCGTGGACACGACGGCGCGTGGAGGTCGGACATGTCAGGGCCCTTGGAAGGCACGCTGCGGGACAGGGTCGCGCTGGTGGCGGGCGCGACCCGGGGCGCGGGCCGCGGGATCGCCGTCGAACTGGGCGCGGCCGGTGCCACGGTCTACGTGACCGGCCGCAGCACCCGTGAACGGCGCTCGGAGTACGACCGCCCGGAGACCATCGAGGACACCGCGGACCTGGTCACCGCGGCGGGCGGGCGGGGCATCGCGGTCCCCACCGACCATCTCGTCTCCGCCGAGGTGGCCGCGCTCGTCGAGCGGATCGCCGACGAACAGGGCCGCCTCGACATCCTGGTCAACGACATCTGGGGCGGCGAGAAACTCTTCGAGTGGGACGCGCCCGTCTGGGAGCACGACCTCGACAACGGACGCAGGATGCTCCGGCTCGCCATCGAGACCCACGCGATCACCAGCCACCACGCATTGCCCCTGCTGCTGCGCCGACCGGGAGGCCTGGTCGTCGAGATGACCGACGGCACCGCGGAGTACAACCGGGACACCTACCGCGTCTCCTTCTTCTACGACATCGCCAAGTCCGCCGTCCTGCGCATGGCGTTCGCCCTCGGGCACGAACTGGGCCCGCGCGGCGCCACCGCCGTGGCGCTCACCCCCGGCTGGCTGCGCTCCGAGATGATGCTCGAAGCCTTCGGCGTGACCGAGGAGAACTGGCACGACGCCGAGGCGAACGAACCGCACTTCGCCATCTCCGAGACGCCGTTCTACGTCGGGCGCGCCGTCGCCGCGCTGGCCGCCGACCCCGAACGCGCCCGCTGGAACGGGCAGTCCCTCTCCAGCGGGCAGCTCGCCCGGGTGTACGGCTTCACCGACCGGGACGGCAGCCGGCCGGACGCCTGGCGCTACATGGTCGAGGTGCAGGACAAGGGGAAGCCCGCGGACGCCACGGGGTACCGCTGACAGGCGGCCCGTGCGTGCCGGCCTCTGTCGCTGCGACGATCATGGAGGTACCTTCCCAGCCATGACAGCGATGAGGCGGTTCGAGGGGTACGGGGTTCTGATCACCGGCGCGGCCCGCGGGATCGGCGCGGCCACCGCCCACCGCCTGGCCGCGGAAGGCGCGCACGTCCTCGTCACCGACGTCGACCCGGTCGCGGCCGGGGAGACCGCCGCCGCACTGCGCGAACTCGGCTCGCGGGCCGAGGCGTTCCCCTGCGACGTGGGGCGGCGGGACCAGGTCGAGGCCGCCGTGGCCCGCGCCGTGGACGCCTTCGGCTCGCTCGACGTCCTGGTCAACAACGCCTACCGGTGCACCCCCGACGCCCCGCTCTTCGAGGACGAGAGCGACGAGGACTGGGCCGCCGACCTCGACATCACCCTGACCGGCGCCTACCGCTGCGCCCGCGCCGCGCTCCCGCACCTGGTCGCCTCCGGCCGTGGGGCCATCGTCACCATCGGCTCCGTCAACGGCATCCAGGACTTCGGCAACCACGCCTACAGCGCCGCCAAGGCGGGCCTGATGTCGCTCACCCGCACCCTCGCCGGCCACGCCGCCGGCCGGGGTGTGCGGGTCAACCTGGTGGCTCCGGGCACGATCCGCACCACGGCCTGGGAGGGCCGCGAGGACGATCTCGCCTCCGCGGCCCGGCTGTTGTACCCGCTCGGCCGGGTCGGCGAGCCGGAGGACATCGCGGCCGCCGTCGCCTTCCTCGCCTCCGGTGACGCCGCCTGGATCACCGGCACGACCCTGTGCGTCGACGGTGGCCTGCTGGGCGTCAACAAGCGGTTCCGGCAGGTGGTCGGGGGAGAGGGAGAGGGAGAGGGAGAGGGAGACGGCGAGGACGGAAGCTGAGCCGGGCGGCAGGTGTGGTGCCGGTCCGTCCCGCGCTCTTCCTGACAGGATGGTCCCATGGAACGTGTGCTTGGAATCGGCGGATACTTCCTGCGGGCCGGCGACCCGGGGGCCCTGAGCGCGTGGTACCGCGACTGCCTGGGCCTGGACACCGACGAGCACGGGCTGTGGCACCCGGACGCCGGGCCGACGGTCTTCGCGGCCTTCGAGTCCGGAACCGACTACTTCGGGTCCCCCTCCCAGCAGACCATGCTCAACTTCCGCGTCCGCGACCTGGACGCGATGCTCGCGCAACTGCGCGCCCGGGGAGCGGACGTGGCGGAGGAGACCCAGGACATGGACGGCGTCGGCCGATTCGGCTGGGTCACCGACCCGGAGGGCAACCGGATCGAGCTGTGGCAGCCCGCCTGACGCGAGGACGGGCCGAAGCCGTGCTGTTCCCCCGCAGCGCGCCGGGAGAAGCTCCCGGCCGGGCGGGCGGCGCGGGGCCGGCCGCCTCGAACGCTCGGCCTCGCGAGTCCGGCCCGGGCGCGGGACCTCACAGGCGCGGCTCCGCGCAGTGCCGCTCGACGGCCGTGAACACCCTGTCCGTGTCCGCCTCGGACGTACGCCAGTTGCTGAACGCGGCACGCAGCCCGTGGGTGCCGTCGTAGGTCGTCGGTGTCACGAAGGCCTCGCCCGAGGCGGCGACCGCGTCGGCCAGCGCCTGCACACGCCGCTCCGTCGGGTCCTCGGCGAGCGTGAAGCACACGACGTTCAGCCGCACCGGCGCGAGCAGCCGCAGCCCGGGGGCACGGGCGATCCGCTCGCCCAGTCGCCGGGCGAGCGCGACGTTCCGCTCGACGATCTCGCGATGCCCCGCGCGTCCGTAGGCCGCCAGCGAGAACCAGGCCGGGAGCGCACGCAGCCGGCGTGAGTTCTCCGGCGTCAGGTGCAGGAAGTCGGGTTCGCCGCCGGGGAGTCCGAGATACGGCGAGGCGTTGTGGAAGACCCGGACCTGGAGGTCCTGCCGACGGGTGAACTGGACGGCCGCGTCGTAGGGGACGTTGAGCCACTTGTGCAGGTCGACACAGACGGAGTCGGCCTCGTCCAGACCGGCCACCAGCGCGGAGTGCGCGGGCGACAGCGCGGCGAACCCGCCGAACGCCGCGTCGACGTGCAGCCAGAAGTCATGGCGCCCCCTGAGCGCGGCGACGGCCCGCAGATCGTCGAAGTCCACCGTGTTCACCGTCCCGGCGTTCGCCACGACGACGGCCGGACGCCCGTCGAGCGCGCCGAGCGCGGCGTCGAGGCGCTCCACGTCCACGGCTTCGCGGTTGCCGGGCAGCACCGGCACCCTGCGCAGGCTGTTCCGCCCGAGGCCGAGCACCGACAGGGCCTTGGTGACACTCGAGTGGGGGCTGCCCGACAGCACGTCCACGGGGCCGAGCGCGCCCGCTCCCTCGTCGGAGACCGACACACCCCGGCGCTCGCCGAGCCACTCCCGCGCGATGGCGAGCCCGACCGTGTTCGAGACCGTCGCACCGCTCACGAACGCCCCGTGGTGCTCCTCGCCGAGTCCGAACAGCTCCCGCAGCCAGCCCAGCGTCTCGTGTTCCAGCGCGCTCGCGAAGGATCCGGCGGCACCCGAGACGTTCTGGTCGTAGGCGCTGGTCAGCCAGTCCCCGGTGAGCGATGCGGGCGTCGCGCCGCCGGTGACGAATCCCAGGTAGCGCGGGCCCGCGGAGCCGGAGAACCCGGGCGCCCAGCGTCCGGCGAACCGGGCGAGGGCGCCCTCGGCACCGGCGCCCTCGGCCGGGAGCGGATCGGGGACGGGCGCCTTGCCGAGCCGGGCGACGGGACGGCCGTCGAGGCCGCTCACCTCCTGGACGGCGAAGTCCCGGGCGGCCTGGAGGAGTTCGGGGAGGCGGTCGAGGTCGCCGGAGAGAGCCGAGTGCATGACGGCAGCCTATGAGCAACATCCCTCGAAAGAGCGGTCCACTTCGGGGAAACCGGACCGGTCCGCGGCGGACGTCCGGCGGTGAGGGGCGGTGTCGGGCGGAGCGGGGCGCCGGCACGTCACCGGGGGACGGGGAACCGGAGCCGTCACAGCGAGGAATGTCACTGTTCTGTGCCTATGGGGCCGGCCGTACAACGCAATACCCTCTAGGGCTGTCTAGCAGTGCAGACGGAACGATGAACACAACAGGAAGGTCCGCCATGGGGGACATTCGCAGGCGGGGAGCTGTCGCGCTCGGACTCACGGGACTGGTGGCGCCGCTCACCCTCGCGCTGGGCGCGACGCCCGCGCAGGCCGCGAGCTGTACGACGGCCGCCGGTCCGTATCAGAAGCAGGTGGAGAAGTTCCTCGGGCGGCCCGTGGACGGCCGGCAGTCCGCCGCCGACTGCAAGGCGATCCAGGCCTTCCAGAACAAGCACGGCATCACCCCGAACATCGGGTACGCGGGCCCCGTCACCTGGGGCGTGATGGATCTCATGAACAAGCAGAAGGCCGTGGGGACCAACCCCAACCGGGACGGCAAGTGCCCGGTCAACAAGGGCCGGATCGCCTGCGTCAACCTCACGCTCCAGCTCAGCTGGATCCAGGACGGCAGCCGGCTGGTCTACGGGCCGGTCCCGGTCCGCACGGGCAGGGACGGCTACGAGACCCGCACCGGCCTGAAGAAGATCTACTGGCGTGACATCGACCACGTCTCGACCATCTACAACGTGGCCATGCCGTACAGCCAGTTCTTCGACGGCGGTCAGGCCTTCCACTCGGTGGGCCTCAGCATGTGGAACCCGCCCGGCTCCCACGGCTGCGTCAACATGACCCCGACGACGGCCAAGAAGTACTGGTCGCTGCTCAAGAACGGGGACGACGTCTACGTGTACGGCCGCAAGCCCGGCACGTGAGTGACGAGCTTCACGGTCCGTTATGTCGCCCGGTGGGCCTTTACTCACATCATCTTCACGTCAAGGGCCGTATGCTTCACGGCATGTGCACCACTCTTGACAACGACACTCAGCGATCCGCTGCCGAAGTCAACGAGGAGATCCGGGCCCTCTGGTTCCGGGCCGGTGGGTCGCTGAACATGGACGAGCGGCGCGAGTATCAGCGCCTGGTCCTCGAGTGGGCGAAGGCCGCCCCGTCGTCCTCGGCGACCCGGGCCGCCTGACCTTCCGCGTCCGGCTGGGCTCCCCGCTCCAGGGGAGCCCTCGCCTCGAACCTCGGCCCCGGACTCCGACGACACGGACTTCGACGACCCGGACCCGGTCTCCCGGCTCCGGGTCCGAACCCCTCAGCCCCAGCTCTGTGAATACTGGCGCCGGTAGGCGTTGCGGTCCTGCTCGGTACGGATGAAGCGGGTCGCCACGAACGCGATGACACTTCCCCCGATGACGAGCAGACCGGGGCCGACAGTGTTCGGGTCGATGAGCTCGGAGACGAACGTCGAGGCCGCCCCGCTCTCACCCACCGCTTCCACCGCGCCCGGAGCCGCCGAACCCGGCGCTCCTCCCTGCGAGGCCATCGCCGACGCCGACGGGGCGACGGACGGCTGGGCCGCACCACCGGCGGCACCCTGCGCGGGCTGGCCCGCGAGCGTCACGCCCAGCGCCGTCAGCGCCTTGGTGACGGGCTGGAAGAACGTCGTACCGCCGCTCTTGCAGTCCCCGTTTCCGCCCGAGGTCACCCCGAGCGCGATGCCCTCGGAGAACAACGGGCCGCCGCTGTCGCCCGGTTCGGCGCACACCGTGGTCTCGACCAGCCCGGTGACCGTGCCCTCCGGGTAGTTGACCGTCGCGTTGAGCGCGGTCACCTTGCCGTCGTGCAGTCCGCTGGTGCTGCCGCTGCGGAAGACCCGCTGGCCCACGGCCGGATCGGCGGCGCCGGTGATCCGTACGCCGTTGCCCCCGCCGATGGCCACGACGTTGCTCGCGTCCGAGGGCTGACGGCCGTTGTCGTACTGGATCAGCGAGAAGTCACTGCCGGGGAACGCCGTCGTGACCGTGCGCCCCTCCTGCTGGCGACCCGTGTTGTCGGAGAACCAGACCGATCCCTCGGGGCCGCAGTGTCCAGCCGTGAGGATGAACTCACCTTGCGGGCTGGTCACGTTGAAGCCCGCCGAGCAGCGCCCGCCGGTCGAGAAGATCGCCTGCGCGCCGTTCACCCGCGTGGTGAACGTGCCCTGGGTCCGCTGCATCCGCACCGAGTCGCCGATGCCGTCGGCCAGTTTCGTCATGCGCGACCAGTCGGTGGCGGAGACCGTGCTGTCGGCCTGGACCACCACCTCGTTCTTCGTGTAGTCCACCGCCCACGCGGTGCCCGGCACCCGGGGCGCCGAACTCAGCGTCTGCGTAGCGGACTTGAGGTCCTGCATGCTGTGCGTCACGACCTTCGGGCGGGCACCCGCCCGCTTCACCGCGTCCGCCGCGTCGGCGTCGGTGACCGCCACGACGGGTCGCCCGTCGGCGGCTATCCAGTTGCCGGCGGTCCGCGAGGTGCCCAGCCGGGACACGAGACCGGCACCCGTGTCCGCCGCGGCCCGCGCCGTACTCGCCGCGGTGCCCGACGCGTCCGACGGTTCGCTCGCCATGGCGCGGGTCACCATGAACCCCCCGCAGAGCAGCCCGCCGACGGCCGCGAGTCGCGCCCCCCGTTGGACGATCCGTCGTCGTGCGTGCCTCATGCCTGGGCTCCCGAAACCGTACGGGGCGGCGTCACCGCCGCCGAAGGCCCCGGTCGAGGGCCCTCCCCTCATACGTGCGCCCCGGCCCGGTTGTTCACCGCCGTCCGGAGTGGTCGAGGAGCTGGCCGATTCGCGTCGGAACGGCCGCTTCAGGAGCGTGCGCGTGTGCCGGTCCCGCCTCCCCGGCCATGGCTTCGGAGCGCCGAAGTCGCCGTGCCCCGGCGGACGTCGACACGGCCGGGGCACGGACGACCGACGCGGCCGACCGGACGGGCGGGACCGTCGGGACGGCCGGAAACGGACGGGACCGTCGGGGCCGCCGGAACGGACGGGACCGTTCGGCCGGACCTCAGGTGAGGGCGCGGGTCCGGGCGGCCACCTCGTCCCGGGTCAGATACACATCCGTACGCTCGAAGTCCCGCAGCGTCCCCTTGCGGTCCGCGAGGAACCCGGTGCGGACGAAGTCGTCGCCCGCCACGGCGTTGAGGAGCCAGTTGGCACCCGTACGGAACCGGGCGACGCCCGTCCGCAGGGCGTACAGGTGGTATCCGCGGGCCACGAGCTGCGCGGGCGCGCCCTTGAGGCCGATGCCGAGCGGCTTGGACACGGCGTCGTGGCCGCCGAGGTCGACGACCAGACCGAGGTCCCTGTGCCGGTACGGCACGGTGGGCTCACCGCGCAGCCTCGCCGTCAGGACCTTGGCCGCGTGCCGGCCCTGCCGGGCCGCGTGCTGGGCGGTGGGCGGGCAGGGAGAGCCGTCGCCCTTGGCAAGGTCGGGCACCGCCGCGGCGTCGCCCAGCGCGAACACCCCGTCGAGGCCCGGTACCCGGAAGTCGGGTTCGGCGACGAGCCGTCCGCGCACGGTCTCCGCGCCCAGCGAGTCGACCAGCGGACTCGCCGCGACGCCCGCGGTCCACACAAGGGTCCGCGACGGCAGCACCCGCCCGTCGGTGAGGGTGACCTCGTCCTTGGTGACCGAGGCGACGGAGGTGCCCAGCGAGATCTGCACGCCGCGTTCGCTGAGCGTCCGCAGCGCGTCCGCGCCCAGTTTGTCCCCGAGCTCGGGAAGCAGCTTCGGGGCGACGTCGACCAGGTGCCACTTGATGAGCTCCGGGTCGATGCGGGGGTGGTAGCGCCGTGCCGCCGCGGTGGTCAGACGCTGGAGGCAGGCCGCCGTCTCGGTGCCCGCGTATCCGCCGCCGACCACCACGAACTGGAGCCGCGCGGCCTGCTCGTCGTGGTCCGGCGTGGCCGCCGCCAGGTCGAGTTGGGCGATCACGTGGTCGCGCAGGTACACGGCCTGGGCGAGCGTCTTCATGCCGCGCGCCTCCTCCGCCAGCCCGGGGATGTCGAAGGTGCGGGTCACGCTTCCCGGAGTGAGCACCAGGTAGTCGTAGCGCAGGTCGACGAGCTCCCCGGTGATCTTCCGGACGACGCACACCTTGGCCTCCGGATCGACACCGATCACTCCGCCCGGCACCAGTGCGGTGCGGGGCAGGATCCGGCGCAGCGAGGGCGCGACGGACTGCGGGGTGACCACACCGGCGGCGACATGGGGCAGCAGCGGCAGGTAGAGCTGATAGCTCGTCGGGCTGATCAGGGTGACCCGGGCCTCGCCAGGGGCGAGGGTCCGTTCCAGGCTTCTGGCGGCCTCGACTCCGGCGAAACCCGCGCCCACGATGACGATGTTCGGTCCTTGCATCAGAGCAGCCTCTCTCCACTGGTGCCAGCCGCGAGCCCAGGCTCACACGGGTCGCGGGCGTGTGCCACTGCACCGCCGCGTACCCCGAAGCGTGTGAAACACGATCTCTACCGATCAGTAACTACCTCTTCCTTCTCCGTACACGCGCTGCCAGGATCATTTCCGCCACGGCGACGGAGCCAGGCACCGTCGCCTTCTCGATGTGCGGGTTCGACCAACTCGCGCACTCCGACGAGCAGATGTGAAAAGGGGACAGGCATGACGCGACGTGGTGTGGTGCGGCGGATAGGTACGGTGTCGGCGGTCGTGGCGTTCGGGATCGGGGGGACGGTCGGTGCGGCCGGTTCCGCCGCCGCGGCCCCGGCCCAGGCGGTCGCGAGCGCCTCCGCGACGGCCGATGTCGACTACGCCACCTGGCAGAGCGATGTCCAGGCCGTCATCGACCAGGCGGTGCCGTACGTCGAACAGCGCACCGCGAACGCAGGCGGCCAGAAGCTCGCGGTCGTGTTCGACATCGACAACACCGCGCTGGAGACGGACTTCCACCCCTGGTACGAGCTGCCCACCCCGGCGGTCAAGGCCTCGCTGGCCCTCGCCCGCTACGCCCACTCCCGGGGCGTGGCCGTGTTCTTCGTGACCGCCCGTCCGGGCATCATCGCCAGTGAGACGAAGTGGAACCTGAAGTGCGCCGGCTACCCGGTCGACGGGCTCTACGTGCGTGATCTGCCCGACCTCTTCGACGAGGTCAGCACCTACAAGACCGGCAAGCGCGCGGAGATCGAGTCCCGCGGGTACACGATCATCGCCAACGTCGGCAACAACACCACCGACCTGGTCGGCGGCCACGCGGAGCGCACGTTCAAGCTGCCGGACTACGACGGCCAGCTGTCCTGACCCGGACGGCTCGGGCGCCGGCGGGGCCGCGGACCGGCGCCCTTAAACTTCGGCCATGGACGAGGCCTCGCTGGACACGCTCGGATCGGGCAAGTACCTGCTGATCACCAGCTATCGCAAGAACGGTACGGGGGTCGCCACGCCCGTGTGGGTGGTGCGGGACGGCGCGGCGCTGTGCGCCTGGACCGTCGCGGACAGTTGGAAGGTGAAGCGGATCCGCAATCGGGCCGACGTCCTGGTCGGTTCGTGCGACGTGCGCGGCAGGCCGACGGGCGAGCCGGTCCCCGCCACGGCCGAGATCGTCGACGCGGCGGAGACGGCCCGCTACCGCAAGCTCCTCGCCCGCAAGTACGGGCTGGTGGGCCGGGTCACCCTGTTCGGCAGCCGCCTTCGCCGCGGCGAGAGCGGCACGGTCGGCATCCGGATCACCCTGTCCCCGTGACGCCTCCGCTGTGACGTCTGCGTCGTGAGGACGGCTTGCGAGCCGTGAGCTGTATCCCGGGAGGGCGCCGAGGGCGCCCTCCCTTTCGCATGCCCGCCCAGCCGTCCACGGCGGCGTGGGTGCGTGGCCGGCACGGGAGTTGGCCGGATGTGTACTGCGGGAGACGTTGACTAGAAAGCGCTTTCCGCCTACGTTCCCGTTCAGCAGCGTGACCCACGTGTGACATCTCGCATACGAGACATCAGCTCTATGAGCCGCACCACCTGGGCAAGTCGCATCATCGAGGCTCGCGTTCGGACCGTGAACGTCGTGTCGCACACCCTGCGCTGTTCAGATACAGGTACGGCATCCGTGTACATGTCCAGAGTCGCCTCTGAAGGGACACACCCGCATGCGTACGCTCCCCCCACGCCGGCGCATTCGCCCGGCCCTGCCGGTCATCGGGGCCGCCGCCCTGGCGGTCACCGCCGCACTCGTGCTGCCCCAGTCGGCCGCGGCGGCCGAGACCGCGCCGGTCGGCTTCGGCGCCGGGACCACCGGCGGCGGCGGCGCGACCGCCGTCACCGTCACGACACTCGCCGCCTTCAAGACCGCCGTCACCGGTGACACGGCCAAGGTCGTGAAGGTCAGCGGCCTGATCTCGCTCAGCGGCCAGGTCGACATCGGCTCCAACACCACGGTCCTCGGCGTCGGTTCGGCGTCCGGGTTCACCGGTGGCGGACTGCGGCTGAAGAAGGTCACCAACGTCGTCGTCCGCAACCTGAACATCAGCAAGCCGGTCGCGCCCGCCGACGGGATCACCGTGCAGGCCTCGACGAAGGTGTGGATCGACCACAACGCCTTCTCGTCGGACCGCGACCACGACAAGGACTACTACGACGGCCTGGTCGACATCACCCACGCCTCCGACTACGTCACCGTCTCCTGGAACACGTTCAAGGACCACTACAAGGGCTCGCTCGTCGGCCACAGCGACAACAACGCGAGCGAGGACACCGGGCACTTGCGGGTGACGTACCACCACAACTGGTTCAACAACGTCAACTCCCGCATCCCCAGCCTGCGTTTCGGCACCGGGCACTTCTACGACAACTACGTCGTCGGCGCCGACACCGCGGTGCACTCCCGCATGGGCGCCCAACTGTTCGTCGAGAACAACGTCTTCCGGAGCACGGCGGTCGCCGTCACCACGAACCGCGACAGCGACGTGGACGGCTACGTCAACCTCAGCGGCAACGACCTCGGCGGAGCCGCGACCGAGATCTCGCAGGTCGGCACGTTCACGAAGCCGCCCTATGGCTACACGGCCGAGCCGGCCTCGACGGTCATCGCCTCGGTGACGTCCGGCGCGGGCACCGGGAAGCTCTGACGCGCCGCCTTCGGGCCCTCGGTCGGCCGACCGCCCCCCCCCCGGGAGTCCGACCGGCATCCCGCTCCGCCGACCGCACTCCACGAACCGCACCCCCACCAACCGCACCCCCACCGACCCCGCTTCACCACCCTGCTTCATCACCCCACGGGAAGAAGGCATCGGGACATGACGTCATCAGCACGTCCGCGCGCCAGGCGGCGCGCCCTCACCGGCACCCTCGCCGCACTCGGCCTCTCGGTCGCCATGGTGATGGCCGACGGCGCCCTGACACCGGCGAGCGCCGCCACCTGGCCCACCGCGACCGGCAGTCAGGCCGTCTCCTCCACCATCTCGGTCTCCGGAACCAAGGACTACGGGATGAAGCGCCTCTACGGCACGGGCGACCTGGGCACGGGCAGCCAGGACGAGGACCAGGGGCCGATCCTGGAACTGGCCGCGGGCGCCGTCCTGAAGAACGTCATCATCGGCTCGCCCGCGGCGGACGGCATTCACTGCCTGGGCAGCTGCACCCTGCAGAACGTCTGGTGGGAGGACGTCGGCGAGGACGCCGCGACGTTCCTCGGCTCCTCGTCGTCCAACGTCTACACCGTCAGCGGCGGTGGCGCGAAGGAGGCCAGCGACAAGGTGTTCCAGTTCAACGGCGCCGGAACGCTGAACGTGTCGAACTTCGCCGTGCAGACCTTCGGCACGTTCGTCCGGTCCTGCGGCAACTGCAAGACGCAGTACAAGCGGACCATCAACCTCAGCGCCATCGAGGCGACCTACAAGGGAAGCAAGCTCGTCGGCATCAACACCAACTACGGCGACAGCGCGACCCTCAAGTCCATCAGGATCGTCGGGGACAGCGGCAAGAAGATCGTCCCCTGCCAGAAGTACGTCGGCAACAACACCGGCGCCGAGCCGACGACGAACGGCAGCGGCCCCGACGGCACCTACTGCAAGTACGCGACGTCCGACATCACCTACGGCTGACGGTCGTCTCCGGCGGCTGAACGGTCCGGCCCCACAGGCCGGTTCGTCCAGCCGCGCACGGCGGCGCGCGGGCGCTCAGCCCCAGCCGCCGCCGTACGGGCCGTCGACGAGCTGGAACACCGGCTGCCGGCGCACCGGGTCCTGGGCGGTGGAGAGCTGGACCCGGTCGCCGCTGTGGATGGCGGCGGGCGAACCCATGACCCGGCCCCTGACCGTGAAGCCCTCCGCCATCTCGATGAGGGAGACGTTGCGGGCGGCCGGGGTGTTGCGGTGGATCACCGTGGAGTGGCGCACGACGCCCGTGCCCGCGCTCGCCTCCGTACGCAGGTCGCTGCCCGCGCACACGGGACACAGCAGGCGGTTGTACATGGCGGTGGCGCACCAGTGGCACCGCTGGAAGAGAAGTACGTCCCCGGCGCGTTCCGCCGAAGCGGTGTCGAGGCGCTCCACGGAACCCGCGTCGAGCACGTCCGTCGACGCGTTGAGGCCCGGGTGAAGGGCGATTCCTGGGTGGTACACGATGTCATCTCCCTGCGCTCGGCCGGAATCTGATGTGCGCGGAACGCCGTGCACGACCACAGGTTATGGCACTGAGTGCCACTCGTAAAGGCACTCCGTACCCTCAAATGAAAGAAGGTCACCGGAGCCGGCCGGCGCCGGCCGCCCGGGGGCGGCCCGCGCTCAGTCCCGCGCGAAGGCCGATTCGATCTCCCGCACCACGCGCCACATGGGCGTCCCGCGACGCGAGACGACGACCACCACGTCCTCCGCCCGCGCCACGTCGTCCGCCTCCACCGCGCCCTCCGCCTCCACCGCCTCCTCGCGTACCGGCTCGGCGGGCGTGGCTCCGAACGTCCTCTGCACGTAGCCGAGAGCCTTGTCGACCGCCACCTCGGCGTCACCCGTTCCGTCCGAACGCAACCAGGAGCGCAGGGCGTTGTTGTGCGCGGCGACCACGGCGGCGGCGACGACGTCGGCGCGCAGCGTGTCCGCGCGGACCCCGGCGGACACCCCGCGCAGATACTCCGCGAGGGCACGCTCGTAACGCCAGACGACCGACAGTTCGTACGCGCGCAGGCCGGGCACCTTCTTGGTGAGGCGATAGCGCTGCACGGAGAACGTCGGGTTCTCCGCGTACATGCGCAGCACCAGCCGGGCGGCGTCGCAGACGCGTCGCACCGGGTCCTGGGTGCCGGCGTCCTCGCCGAGGAACGCCGTCATGTCGGCCAGGCAACGCTCGTGGTCGGGGAAGACCACGTCCTCCTTGGACGGGAAATAGCGGAAGAACGAACGCCGTCCGACGCCGGCGAGGGCCACGATGTCGTCGACGGTGGTCTCCTCGTAGCCGCGCTCCAGGAAGAGCTGGAAAGCGGCTCCCACCAGGGCGTCCCGCATCGGCGGCTTGACGGTGGTCGCGTCGGCGGGTTCCCGGCGCCCCGGTGCCTCGTTCATGGTCGGAAACTAGCATCGAGTCCGAGATGGTGGCACTCGGTGCACTCTCATGGGGGACTGAGTTCCCTGGCCCTTCTCGCCCGACGTGTACGAGAGTCGGCCCGGGGACGGCCCCGGCAGCCCCCGGGCCGATCCTCGGAGAGTGGCGTTCCCTCATGTGGATGATGGGTGCTCACAGGTGAACTCCGCTTGCAGAGAGCGAAGTTGACAGTCCATAAGCAGTGATCGACTATGAGGTCGAGCCATGGCCCGCCGCGTCGTCGCCCCCGGACGACGCGGTGCGAAGAGCCTCGGCACTCGTTCCCGCACGAGTGCCGAGGCTCGATGCGTTCCTGCCGGTCCAGGCGTGTCGGTCCCGGTCGGTCGGGGTGCCGGTCAGTGGTCGTTGCAGGTCGCCGAGAAGATGTCGTCGCCCGCCAGGTGTCCGTTCAGGTGGGCCTGAAGGGCGACGCTCACCAGGGTCAGCAGGAGGTCGATGTCCGAGTCGACCTCCAGATGGATGGTCACCCAGCGGGAGCCGGGCACCACACGAATGGCCGTCGAGGTCTTGAGGTGATCCTCGAAGCGCCGGATGGCCCGGTCGGTGAGGTGCAGGTCGACATCGTGTTCGGAATGGAAATGGACGATCTCGCACTGCGCCGCGCACAGCGCGCGCCCCGTGCCGCAACTCGGCGGGGATTCCGCGAGGTCCGGCCAGTTCGCCAGTCGCGTCATGGCTCTGGAGGCCAAGGTCATGCGCCCATCATGACGAGCACACCTCCCGGCCACCAGAACTTGGCGCGGATGTCATCCCTCCACCGCGTGGGAATGTCCGGTTTTCGCCTGGTAATTGAAGAGGCTTCAACCATCCATCCCGGGATTCCGCCGGGGCCGGTCCGGCTCACGCCATCCAGAAGAAGACGGCGGTCATCCGTTTGTCCTCCATGGTGGTCCCGCAGTAGCCGGTGGCGCTGTGCATCAGGTTGGCGTTGTAGAGGAGCAGCCGGTTGTAGCGGTGCGGGACGCGGATGTCCTCGACGAAGGAGTCCGGCGGGACGAAACGTGTACCGAGGGCCTCGACCAGATTGTTGTGCGGTGCGACGACGACATTGCCGCCCAGTCGGCCGCCGGGCAGAGCCTGCCGGAAGAAGGCCGTTCCGCAGTCCTTGGCGACGTTCGGGTTCAGATAGAGCACCGCCGCGTACCGGCACAGGGCGCGGGAGTCCGTGTGGGGGCGGGGCTCTCCCTCGTCCTTGCCGACGACCTGGACGCAGTTGTGGTTGAGAGTGGCGCCCGACGGGGTCGACTGCTGCCACAGCTTCGGGGCGCCGGTGGCCTTCCTCACCAGCCGTTCCACGCGGGCCAGTTCGCCGGGCTCCAGACCCGGCATCGTCCGCAGGCCCGGCCAGCTCTCCGAGGTGTACGGGTGGCCCTTGGCCCAGTCGTCCCGGCCGACGCACCGGGCCCGTACGGCGTCCGGGTCGGGCAGCACGTCGTCGAAGACCCAGTAGTCTCGGTCGCGTGTGGGCTTGCGATAGGGGAGGACCGGCAACGCCGGTGATCTCGGAGGTTGTGGGGGCATGCGGCCGACGATATTGACGCATCCGTCAGCGATCTCCAGGGAACGGGTCAACCTTCCGCCAACTCGGTTCATGGATCGGCCAATTCGGTTCATGAATCGGCCAAGAGCCAGGGTCGCGGGTGGTCACCGGGTGCGCGGTGAACGTCCCGGGCCGATCCCGCGTATCACTGCACAGGGACGGCGGGAGACCGCGTGCACGGAAGGAGAGCAGTGTGTCGACACGGCCCGAACGCGGGGGGCCCAGCGGGCGCTCCGTGATCGAACCCACGCACATCGAGCGCCGCCGCCGCTCCGAGTCCCTGGCGGAGCTGCTCCGGCAGGTGCGGGAGAAGGAGGGGATGACCGACGACGCGGACGACGCCTTCGCCCCGGTCTCCGCGCCGACACCCCTCGTACGGCTCCTGCCCGTCCTGGAGGAGGACGAGACCGAGGAACTGCCGCCGGTCCCGGGAGGCGAGGACTACACCGCCGACACTCCGCCGGCGTACGGGGTCCAGGCGGCCGAGGGAGCACCCGCCGGTGAAGCACGCTCTCACGAGAAGCGGCCCGGAGGCGCCCATGGACCGGCGCGCGGTCCGGGTCTGCGCCGAGCCGCGATAGCCCTCGCCGTCGCGGCGGCGGGTCTCACCGGCTTCGCCCTCGCCCTCCTGGTGCCGGGCGCGGCTCGGGGCGACGCGTCCGGGGCGGCCGGGGAACACTCCCCGACGGCACCGGCCGACCGTGCCGCCGACCCGGACGGCGCCGGCACGCTCCGGCAGGGGGACAGCGGACCCGAGGTGACGGCCCTTCAGCAGCGCCTGCTCCGCGTCCCGGACGTGTACGACCACGGCAGCACCAGCGGCACCTACGACGCCGCGCTCACGGCGGCCGTGGCCCGCTTCCAGCTCTGGTACGGCATCCGGGGCGACGAGTCCGGTGTCTACGGCGACGACACCCGGGCCGACCTGGAATCCAGGACGGCGGCCCCCTGAGACGGCCGGGGCGGCCGGCGCGGTGACGGTCGCTCCCTCCGCCCCGGCCACCCCCCTCCCCGTCCTGCCGGACACCGCCACGCCCGTGCCCCGGACGCCCCGCTCCCGTGGACCGCGTTGTTCGTGAGGCCGACACCTCCGCTCCCGCTCGCGCTCACCCGCCCACCCGGCGTCCGCGCGATCCTGGCCGCGACGGGGCGACCTCCGGCGCGAGGGGCTGATCCGCCGTGCATCTTCCCTACCAGCGGGGCGCGTTGCACGACCTCCCCGACGATCCGGACGCCTACGACGCCGTCCTCGCGGCCGTCGCCGAACAGGCGCTCGCCCGGATCACGCCCGAGGGGAACCTCGAACACCCCGCCGCCCGCGAGGACATCGGGGACACCTCGCTCGGGATCACCTCCCTGCTGGCCCTCGCCTGGCAGCGCTCCGGGGACGCCCGTCTGCCCGAGGCCGTCCGGCGCAGCCTCGCCTTCCATCTGCGCGAACGCGTCCCCACCGAGGACAATCCCGGCTATCCGAACCTGCGCCGCCGCGACTCGGGCGAGCCGTACGCCCGTTACGTACCGGAGGCGGGCGCGCACCCGCTGGGGGACTGGCCCAGTACGGTGTGGGCGCTGCTCCAGGCCCTGAACGTCCTGGACGCCGGTGACGGCATCCTCGACGCCGAACAGCGCCAGGAACTCGTTGAGTTGGCCCACGGCTACTGGCGCCGGCCGACCGAGGTGACCTTCTTCAACCCGCAGGAGGCGGGCAACCAGGCGATCGCCTGTGTCGTCGGCGGTCTGATGCTCGCCGGTCAACTCCCCGCCGTGCAGGCCGAATCCGTGCGCGCACGGGCCATGCGGCTGTACCGGGAGGAGATCCGCGCCCACCGCGTACGGGACCGGGGCGCCCTGCTGCCGCCCGAGCACCGCGGCGCGTACGACAACAACTACGGGCCCATCTCCCTGTCCTTCCTCGCGCAGGCCCACCGCGTCAGCGGCGAGGACGTGTTCGCCGAGGACGGCGAGGCGCTCGCCCGGTACATCGACGCACGGCTGACCGTCGGCGGGTTCGACGTGGGAGGCCCCCGGTACAGCGAACAGCACTGCGGTTTCGAGGCCGTCCTCGGGCTGCGCTACTTCGGCCGTCGCGTCGGCGCCGACCTCGGACGCTACCGCGGCGACACCCGCTGGGGCCGGCACGCGGTCCACCGCGACGGCGGCGTCGACGGCCACTTCGCGTTCATGCTGGTCTGGCAGATCCAGGACCGCTCACCCTGGCACCGCCTCCCCTCGCAGGGCCCGCTACGGCATCAACTCCGTTCGGGCACCGTCTCGGTGGCCTTCGACGACCGGATGACGCCCGCTCTGGTGGAGGCCGCCGGCACGTACTGCCTGGCCGCCGCGGTGAACAGGCAGCACGGCTTCGGCCCGGTCGCCGAGGGCTTTCTGTACTGCCGTCCCGTGGGCGCGGTCCGCGTCCGTGATCTGCGCGCCGGTCCACTGACCGCCAAACTCGTCACCAAGCCCGTCGTCGGCCCCGACCACGTCCTGCGCCACGTCCGGTCCCTGTACGTCACCGACGGCACCCGGCTGTGGACGACGGTCGTCGTGGAACGCCTGCCGGGCAGCCCCTACCTGCTAGCCGGGCTGCCGTACGCCGCCGACGACGGGCAGCGGGTGCGCCGGACCGCCGAGGCACGTGTGATGTCCGCCGGAGGCCTGCGGCTGACACAC
The DNA here is from genome assembly GCF_044763015.1 of Streptomyces sp. NPDC096324. NCBI lineage: Bacteria > Bacillati > Actinomycetota > Actinomycetes > Kitasatosporales > Streptomycetaceae > Streptomyces > Streptomyces sp. NPDC096324. The sequence goes on from NZ_JBIWFK010000008.1 coordinate 253,667, forward strand.
CCGCGCTCGACGGGCGCGGACCACTTCGACGCACGGTCGGACACCACCCAGGAGGAGGCGGCCTTCGCGCTCGCCGCCGACCCGCGCGTCCACGGCAACCCGGACGAGGGCTGGCGCCACCTCGTCTCCTCCACGGCCCTCGAAGCGGACCCCGTGCCCGACGCTCCGGACGACCTGCACGTCTTCGCCGTCCGCTACGGACCCGGCGGCCCCTACACCCCCACGTTCGCCGGCTCCTCGGCCCGGCCGGCCTTCCGCACCGAGGAGTTCACCGCCTGGATCGGCGATCCGCGGGGCGACGCGTACGGGGAGCCCGAAGGCGGGATCCGGCCTCACTGACCCGCCGGTCCGCCCGCGCCCGTTCCGACGACCGCCGGTCCGACGACGAGGTCGGCGCGGTCCCGGGTCGCGGCGACCAGCTCGGCGTTGCGCTGATCCGTCCCCAGCACCCACGCCACCGCCGTGTCGTGGTCCTTCCCGAACTCCTCGTGGCGCGCGACCAGCCGCCGGACACGGTCCGCCTCGTCGAGCTCGCAGAACCACACCTCGTCGAGCTGCGCACGAGCCCGCGCCCAGGCGTCCTCGCGCAGCAGCAGGTAGTTCCCCTCGGTGACGATCAGACGGGCCGTCCGGGGAACCGCGAGGGCCCCCGCCAGGGGCTGTTCGAGGACCCGCTCGAAACCGGGCGCGTAGACGAGCTCCTCCTCGTCCTCGCGCAGCCTGCGCAGCAGCGCCGCGTACCCCGCCGCGTCGAACGTGTCCGGAGCGCCCTTGCGGTCCCGGCGCCCCAGCCGGTCCAGCTCGGCGTCCGCGAGATGGAACCCGTCCATCGGTACGTGGGCGACGGGGAAGGACGCGATCTCGCCGAGCCGTCCGACCAGCCGCTCGGCGAGCGTCGTCTTGCCCGCCCCAGGGCTGCCGGCGATCCCGAGAAGGGCGCGCCGGCCGGGCCGTACGAGTGCGGCGGCCCGCTCGACCAGTTCACCGAAGGACGGACCCGCCTCGGTCATACGAGCCCGGACCCGGGCGCGGGGGCAGCGATCTCCATGCCCTCCAGTATCGACGACGGCCCCTGGGCCAGGGCGGTGATGTGGCGCTCGCCACCCGGTGGAGGCCGATCCCGGGGGCAGACTCCTCGTATGACTGAGCTCGGCCTGCCGAAACAGATCCTGGCCTGCCTCTTCGACCTCGACGGCGTCATCACCAGAACCGCGGTGGTCCACGCGGCCGCCTGGAAGCGGACGTTCGACGACTTCCTGCGCCAACGCGAGGGCGACGGATTCCGTCCCTTCGACGACGCCGACTACGCCGCCCACGTGGACGGCCTGCCACGCGCCGACGGCGTACGGTCCTTCCTCGCCTCACGCGGCATGCAACTCCCCGAAGGAACCTCCGACGACCCGCCGGACCGGGAAACCGTCCACGGACTCGGCAACCGCAAGAACGCGCTGCTTCTCGACATGATCCGCACCGACGGGGTCGAGGCCTACGAGGGAACCCTGCGCTACATCGAGGCGGTCCGGGCGCACGGCCTGCGCACCGCGGTCGTCTCCTCCAGCGCCAACTGCCGTGACGTCCTGCGCTCGGTGGGGGCGGAGGACCTCTTCGACGTACGCGTCGACGGTGTCGTCGCCGCCGAACGGCGACTGCCGGGCAAGCCGCGCCCCGACACCTTCCTGGCCGCCGCGAAGGACCTCGGCGTCACCCCGTCCGAGGCCGCCGTCTTCGAGGACGCGCTCGCCGGCATGGACGCGGGCCGCTCGGGCCACTTCGGGTACGTCGTCGGCGTGGACCGTGTGGGCCAGAGCGCCGCCCTGCGTGCCCACGGCGCCGACATCGTCGTACGGGATCTGGACGAACTGGGGGAGCGCCCGTGATCACTCATTCCTCGTACGGAGTCGAGCCCTGGGCCCTGCGCGAGAGCGAGCTCCACCTCGGACTGCTGCCGCAGAGCGAGTCCGTCTTCGCCCTCGCCAACGGCCACATCGGCTGGCGCGGCAACCTCGACGAGGGCGAACCCCACGGTCTGCCCGGCTCCTACCTGGGCGGCGTCCACGAGACACACCCGCTGCCCTACGCGGAGGCGGGCTACGGCTATCCGGAGTCCGGGCAGACCGTCATCAACGTCACCAACGGCAAGATCGTCCGGCTGCTCGTCGACGACGAGCCGTTCGACCTGCGCTACGGACGGCTGCGCTCCCACGAGCGCGTCCTCGACCTGCGCACCGGGCTGCTCACCCGCACCTGCGAGTGGACCTCACCGGCCGGCTCCACGGTCCGGGTGCGCTCCACCCGGCTCGTCTCGTTCACCCAGCGGGCGATCGGGGCCGTCGCCTACGAGGTGGAGGCCGTCGACAGCCGGATCAGGGTGGTCGTCCAGTCGGAGCTGGTCGCCAACGAGCAACTGCCCGGCCGTGACGGCGATCCGCGGACGGCGATCGCCCTGGAGTCGCCGCTGGAGGCGGAGGAGCACTTCGCGGCGGGGGGCCGGCTGCGGCTCGTGCACCGCACCCGGCGCAGCGCCCTGCGGGTCGCCGCGGCCGCCGACCACACGGTCAGCGGCCCGGAGGGGACCACTCTGAGCAGTGAGAGCAGCGACGACGTCGCCCGCCTCACGGTCACCTCCGTGCTGGAGCCGGGCCACACCCTGCGCCTGGAGAAGCTCGTCTCCTACGGCTGGTCCGGCAACCGCTCCCTGCCCGCGCTGCGCGACCAGGCCGACGCGGCCCTCGCCGCCGCCCGGCACAGCGGCTGGCGGCAGCTCGCCGACGAACAGCGCGCCTACCTCGACGACTACTGGGCGCGCGCCGACGTCGAGGTGGACGGCGACGAGCAGATCCAGCAGGCCGTCCGCTTCGCCCTCTTCCACGTGCTCCAGGCCGGCGCCCGCGCCGAGCAGCGCGCCATCCCCGCCAAGGGCCTCACCGGCTCCGGCTACGACGGCCATGCCTTCTGGGACACCGAGACCTTCGTCCTGCCGCTGCTCACCTACACCTCGCCGGGCGCCGTCGCCGAGGCGCTGCGCTGGCGCCAGAACACCCTCCGGGCCGCACGCGAACGGGCCGCCCAACTCGGGCTGCGCGGAGCCGCGTTCCCCTGGCGGACCATAGCGGGATCGGAGGGTTCGGCGTACTGGCCGGCCGGCACCGCCGCCTTCCACGTGAACGCCGACATCGCCGACGCCGTCGTCCGCTACACCGCCGCCACGGGCGACACACGCTTCGAACGCGACACCGGCGTCGAACTGCTGACCGAGACGGCACGGCTGTGGCGCTCCCTGGGACACCACGACCACCAGGGGAAGTTCCACATCGACGGGGTCACGGGGCCCGACGAGTACAGCGCCGTCGCCGACGACAACACGTACACCAACCTGATGGCCCGCGCGAACCTCCTGGCCGCCGCCGACGCCGTCGAGCGGTACCCCCGGCAGGCGGCGGAACTCGGCGTCGACGAGGAGGAGAGCGCGGCCTGGCGCGACGCGGCCGAGGCCATGCACATCCCGTACAACCACGAACTCGGCGTCCACGAGCAGCACGCCGGATTCACCCGCTACCAGCGCTGGGACTTCACCGCCACCCGCCCCGACCAGTACCCGTTGATGCTGCACTTCCCCTACTTCGACATCTACCGCAAGCAGGTCGTCAAACAGGCCGACCTGGTGCTCGCCCTCTACAAGTGCAGCCCCTACTTCGACGAGGAGCACAAGGCCCGCGACTTCGCCTACTACGAACCCCTCACCGTCCGCGACTCCTCCCTGTCGGCCTGCTGCCAGGCCGTGATGGCCGCCGAGACCGGCCATCCCGGCCTCGCCTACGACTACCTGGTCGAGGCCGCGCTGATGGATCTGGAGGACCTGGAGCACAACACCCGCGACGGACTGCACATCGCCTCGCTCGCCGGGACCTGGACGGCCCTGGTCGCCGGCTTCGGCGGGCTGCGCCACCACGGGGCGACCCTGGAGTTCGCGCCCCGGCTGCCGGAACGCCTCAGCCGCCTCGCCTTCTCCCTAGAGGTCCTCGGCCGCCGGCTGCGCGTGGAGATCGGGCAGGACGCCGCCACCTACACGCTGGCGTCCGGTGACCCGCTGGAGATCAGCCACCACCGCGAGCCCGTCACCGTCGACGCCGACAAGCCCCGCAGCCTGCCCATCCCGGCACCGCGGCTGCGCCCCGCCCCCGACCAGCCGCCGCACCGGCGGCCGAACTCCCGGGGGTGAGACGCGGCGCGGGCCGTCGGCGGGTCAGTCGCGGGTGACGGAGGGCGCGATGTCCTCGTGCCGCTCCGCGGGCGCCGCGTCGGGCGTGGCCACGCGTGCCGCCGCCCTGGTCGCGGCCGTGCCGCAGAACGCGGGCTCCAGGGCGCGGTACATCGTGTTGAGCACGGTGGTGTTGTTCGAGGTGTTGGCCAGGGCCGTGAGACTGCGCTTGCCGTCCTTCGTGGTGAAGGCGTACGTGTAGTAGCCCTGCACGGTGCCGGTGTGCCCGTACACGGAGATCCCGCAGGACAGCTCGCGGCGGCGCAGCCCGAGGCCGTAGGACGTGGTGCTGTTGACCCGGGTCCACTTCGTCATCTGGGTGAGCTGGGCGGCGGACATGAGCTTGCCGCGCAGCAGTGCGGAGAAGAAGACGTCCAGGTCGTGCGGGGTGGAGATGATCGCGCCCGCGCTCTGCGCCCAGGAAGCCGTCTGCTTGGTGGAGTTCACCAGGGACGCCCCGGCCGTGTCCGACCTGAGGTAGCCCTGGGCGTGCCGGCCCGGGATCGTGGTGGAGGGGTGGACGTAGAAGGTGTCGGCCAGGTTCAGCGGGGTGAAGACGCGCTTCTGGTACTCGGTGGCGACGGTGTGCCCGGTCAGCTTCTCGATCAGCATGCCCGCGACGACGAAGTTGGTGTTCGAGTACGAGTAGGCGGCGCCCGGCGCGTTGGTGCGCGGCTTCTGCAGCGACAGCCGCACCAGGTCCCGGTAGCCGAACACCTTGTTGCGGACGGCCTCGAAGCCGGAGACGGAACGGGCGAACATGTCGTTGGTGTAGTCGTACAGACCGCTGCGATGGCTCAGCACGTGCCGCACGGTGATCCTGTCGTCGGGCAGGAGCCCCGGCAGATACGTGTTGACCGGCTTGTCGAGCTTCAGCCTGCCCTCGTCGACGAGCTGGAGCAGCACCACGGCGGAGAACGTCTTGGTGACGCTGCCGACGCGGAACCGGTCGTTCGTGCTGATGGTCCGTCCGGTGGCCCGGTCGTCGACCCCCTCGACCAGCCGGTGCACCGTGCCGTTGTCGTCGATTCTGGCCATCGCCCCCGGTGCTCCCTGGGAGCGTGCCGTCCGCAGGATCGCCCGCAGGCCCGCGTCGTCGGGCGCCGCGGCGGCGGCCACCGCGGGCCGTTCGCCGCCGGCGTCGTGCGGGTCCGCCGGCGTCACGGCCTGTGCCGGGCCCGCCAGCAGGGACGCCACGACCGCGCCCAGCGCCGTCCCCGTAACCGCCGTTGCTGAGACCATCTGCTTCTCCCGAGTGCCATCTGCCGGTCCGACGTCCCGGCCCCGGCCGCGCCGCGGATGCGGGCGACGGCACCATCTGTACGCGCTGACGGGGCGCGCGGGTTGCATCGCCATGGGGATGACGCGGAAACGGCGAGGTGGAATCGGCGAATTGGCGGAAAGCGGCCGCGTGCCGGGCGTGCCCGGTCCGTGCGGTACGGGCTGACGCCGGCTCAGCCGCCGAAGAGCTGGGTCCAGTAGGTGCCCGCCCTGCCGCCGCCGGCCAGGCCGATGCCTATGTGGGTGAAGTCCCGCTTGAGGATGTTGGCGCGGTGTCCGGGGCTGTCCATCCAGCCCTGGACCACCTCGGCGGGGGAGCGCTGTCCGCAGGCGATGTTCTCGCCGATGGCGCGGTGGGTGGAGCCCGCGGCGGCGGCGCGGTCCCAGGGCCTGCCGCCCTCGGGGGAGATGTGCGCGTAGAAGTCGCGGGCCACCATGTCGGCGCTGTGGGCCTGGGCCGCGGTGGTGAGCGTCGCGTCGGCGGTGAGGGGCGGCAGTCCGGCCGAACCTCGCTCGGCGTTGGTGAGGGCGACGACCTCGCGAGCCGTCCGGTCCAGGCCCGCCGGGCTGAACGGCTTGGCCCACAGCGCGGTCCAGTACAGGTCGCCCGTGCGGGCGTCGGGGACGTGGGCCAGTCCCGCGTCGGCGAACGCGGGATCGCACAGCGTGCGCCGCGACCGCGCGTCGGAGAGGCAGTACTCGACGAACTCGTGCGGGGTGCGCGGGCCGGAGACCAGATGTTCGCCGATGGTGAGGTAGGCGTATCCGGCCGAGACGACGCGCTGGTGGACGAAGACGCCGTCAGGGACTTCCGAGGCCAGCGTCCCCCGGACCGCCATGGCGCCCGCGTGGCTCCGCGCGGCGGCGGTCAGCCGGGCGTCGAGGCGGACGGGCGGGGAACCGGCCGCGGCGCGCGCGGAGTTCACCGGCCCCAGGAATCCGTCGGGATCGGGGCCGTACTCCGGCGTCCCCGGCGTGCCCGGCATCCCCAGTGTCCCCGGCGCCGTGCCCCGGGCGGTCGCGTCCGGCGCTGCGCCCGGCCGGCCGCCGCCCCGCGCCGAGCCCCGCGCGAAGGCCGGTGCCGGGTCCGGCGCCCGCTGTGGCCTCGGGGGCCGGACGCCCCCGGTGCCCGACGCCGGTCCGCCCGGCGGAGGGGTGTCCTCGGTGACATCGACCCCGAAATCCCGCGCGATGCCAGCGAGACCGTCCGCGTACCCCTGCCCGAGGGCACGGAGTTTCCAGGCCGGACCGTGCCGGTACACCTCGGCGAGGAGCAGCACGGTCTCGCGCTGCGGCCGGGGCGGGGTGAAGCGGGCGAGGACCCGGCCGTCCGGCGCGGTGACCTGAACCGAGGGGGAGGGCAGCCGGCCGAGGGGAGTCGCGAGGTCGGCGGGGCTGACGACGAGGGTGACGCGGGACGCTCCGGGCCTGAGCCGCGGCGGATCGACGGTGAGACGGTCGCCGTCGAGCCGGACACCGGGCGCGGCCGGCTGGTTGTAGAACACGAAGTCCCCGTCGCCGCGCACCTTGCCGCCGTCGTCGGTGACGAGCGCGGACACGTCGAAGGGGCCGGGGACCCTGAAGGTCACGGCCCCGTCCGGCAGGGGCGTGTTGCCCCCGGGAACCAGCTCGCTCATGCCGCCGCCCGTCGATGTCGGTTCCGGGCCCCGCGCCGCGGGTGCGGAGCACGGGCCGTCGACCCCTCAACGGACGGCCCGGCTCCCGCGGTTCCCGTGCCCCCTACGCCTTCCGCGACTCGCGCGGGACCGGACGGGGGCCGCGAGCGGCTGAGGCCTGCGGGCGGAGCGCTCCGGAGGGCACCGCCGAGCGCAGCGAGCGCAGGGCGAGCAGCATGACGCCGATGTCGTCCAGGTAGACGGGGTCGGGCACCAGGTCGGTGGGCAGCAGGAGGTAGGCGACCGCTCCCCAGAACACCCAGCGGGGCCCGGTCGGCAGTCCGGCCCGCCGCAGATCACGGCGGGTGCGTACGAGCCGGCGCAGGAGCACCAGCGCCACCGCCAGCGCGGCGGCGGCGAGCACCGCGGCGATGACGAGGACCGTGGTCCACGAGGTCGAGTCCATGCGTCCGTCCAGAGTTGTCGTCGTGTGCGCTTCCTTCCCGTGTGCCCGCTCGCGCCCCGGCTATCGCCCCCGGGCGGGGCCGTCCGGGGGCACGGCTCCTCGTTCCGGGGTGTCGCGGCGGCAGATGACGAAGTCGTCGAAGGCGTGCCGCCCGGTCCGCGAGCCGATGGACTCGACGGCCCGGCGGATGTCCAGGAGCTGATCCGTGGTCATCTCGAGCGGTGGCTCGTCCGGCTGATAGGTGGTGCGTACGGGGTAGTCCCGCCCCGGTTCCCGGGTCATCTCGATGTGACAGCCGAGTACGTGGGTGACGGGGCGGCGCCCGCAGAAGTCGACGAGCCGGTCGACGGTACGGGTGAAGGCCGGCCAGTCCTCGACGTACAGACGTCCTGGATAGACCGTGTCGCCGGTGAGCAGAATACCGGTCCAGGGGTCGAAGAACGTCACGGCGGCCTCGTGGTGCCCGGGTGTGGCCAGACACTCCAGCACCCGGCCGCCGAGGTCGACGCGCGCGACGGCGTCGGGATCGTCGTGGAACCCGAAGAAGTCCCAGGCGTCGCCGAGGGACGCGTCCACGACCTCGGTGCCGGGACGGCCGGTGAACTGGCCGTCCCCGGCGATGTGGTCGCCGTGCGGATGGGTGTGCAGCACCAGCAGCCCGTAGTCGTCACGGGGATGCCCGGCGAGCCAGGAGTCCATCAGCTCGTCGACGACCCGGCGCAGCGGGAAGTGGTCGGCCGAGGCCGTGGCGCCCGTGTCGATCAGGACGGCCCGCGCGGTCCCGAACAGCAGGAACATGAAGGGCGCCTCGTAGTCGATCGCCATGTTCTGGCGAAGGATCACCGTGTGCTCGTCGTAGGCGTGGACCTGGATGTCGGGGTCCGTGTTGTGCTTGGCCGAGGGCGAGCCGTGGATCCACCGCACGTCGAGCGGTGGGGCCGGCGCGGAATCGTCGCCTCCACGGGCGCCGTCGGTCTGCTGCCCGGCACTGTCCACGCTGTCTCCCTCGGCCTCGGTCCCGCCGGGCCAGTGACAGGGCCCGGGACCTCAGTGTCGCGGGTGCGCGTGGTCCACGAGTGCCTGGGACACCGTACGGATGCTCCGGGCGATGTGCTGGAGCTGCATCACCTCGGCGGCGTACATCTTGATCGAGTGCTCGATGACGCCCTCCTGCAGGCCGAGGCCGGGCAGCTCGGAGCGTGCGGTCTGCAGTGCCGTACGGGCGACCCGTATCTCCTGCTGCACCTGGAGGTGCGCGTGGCGGGCGAGCAGGACGGGGTGCTTGTGCAGGACGGGGTAGCTCGCGTAGCGGCTCGGTACCAGCTCGCGCAGCCATTTCACCGCCGATCGCTCCCAGTCGAAGCTGCCTGGGGTCTTGACCTGGCACGGCCAGTCCGAGGTGATCGGTGAATACGTCAGGGCCATGTTCATCGCTTCCGGGTTACGTCGGCGGGGGACTCTGGGGGCGGCCCCGGCATAGGGGTACCGGGGCCGCCACCACGGGTCTCGAACGCGAGACCCGCTCGAACACCCGGGACCCGATGCGGGTAGGAGCGGAGGCCCCCGGTGCTCATGGGTCGTGACCTGGAAGCATCCGGGGCACGATCCGAAAGAAGTATTTATATATGCCGCCAGAAGCGCAAGGACATGAAAACATTCATGCGTGCTTTGTTGTGAATGATCCCGTGATGCCGGGGTGACAACGGGTGCGGATGAGACGTCCGCGTGATACAGAGCCCCTGTTCGTGACCCTTGTCCGTGACCCCTGCTCGCGACAGGGGCCTTCCGCGGAGGGCGGGGCCTCCCGCGCCCGCCGCGGAAGGCCGGGCCCGGTCCGGGGTCCGGCCCGGGGGTCAGTCCCGCAGGAAGAACTGGTGCTGCTCGGCGACCTGCTCGTACTCCTCCAGGCGCGCCTGGGTGCGCTCCGGATCGGCGTCGGTCATGGCCTGAAGCAGCGCCGCCGACAGCACCACGGGCGCCGCGTAGGAGTCGAAGACGAGACGGGAGCCGGTCCCGGTGGCGAAGGTGACGTCGGCCTCGTCCGCCAGCGGGCCGAGCCCGAGGTCGGTGACGAGGGCCACCTTGAGGCCCGCGCTGCGCGCCACCCGCATCGCCGTGAGCGTCTCCTGGGCGTGCCGGGGCATCCCGAAGGCCAGGACCCAGCTGCCGCCCGCCTCCCGGGACTGGAGCAGCGCGTCGTAGGCGACCGAGCCACCGCGTGTCACCACCCGCACGTCCGGGTGGATGCGGCGGGCGGCGTACGTGAAGTACTCGGCCAGCGAGCCGGAGATCCGCAGCCCGAGCACCGTCAGCGGCGTCGACTCCGACAGGGCCCGGCCGACGCGGATGATCTGGTCGGGATCGGTGAAGTCCCGCCGCAGGTTCTCCAGGTTCTCGATCTCGGCGTCCACCGCGGCCTGGAGTTCGTTGCTCGTGACCTCGGCGGGGGTTCCCGGGGTGCTGCTGCCCAGGGTGCTGAGCGCGATGGCCTGGAGGCGCTCGCGCAGGGCGGGGTAGCCACTGAAGCCCACGGCCGCCGCGAAACGGGTCACGGAGGGCTGGCTCACACCCACCCGCTCGGCGAGGTCGGTGATCGACAGGAAAGCGGCTTCGGTGATGTGCTCGATCAGGTACTGGGCGATGCGCCGCTGCCCGGGAGAGAGCCGGGGGCCGTCGAACAGCTCCCTGAGCTGGGACGTCGGCGCCACGCCGGCCTCGGGTGCCGCCTTTCCCGAGGTGATCGCGGATGCCTGCGCGCGTGCCTGCTGCGGCGATGGCACCGGTGCGCGTCCTCCTTCATGTCCCACGAGAACTCAACATAGCTCACGGACCTTTCTGACCTGGGCCGGTCCGGGCGCAAGCAATGCTCGCGTTACCTGTTTCGAGCGTGGTCGCGGGGTACTCGCACCACCGTCACGACGTGCTCGCGTCCGCGGGCGCGCGTGTCTGTTCGCCGACGCGAGGGAGAGGGTTTTCATGAGCGTGCAACAACTGCCCGCGTCAACGGTTCACGTGATGCTCGGGGACTGTTCCGCGGCCGACGCCAGTAGCGTGCTCGCCGTCCTGTGCGGCCGTTTCGCCGCGGACCGGGAGAGGGCGGACGAGCCCCACGAGTCCGGGAGCGGCCGGCCGACGGTGTGGACCGTGCTGTTCGACACCGCCGGTGATCCCAGCGGCACCGCCGGGCCTGCCGGGGAACTTTCGGGGCAGCCGGTCGTGGAGGCACAGGGTGGCCCCCGGGCGACACAACGTCTGCGGGAGGTTCTCGGTGCCGCCTTCACCGTGCACGAACTGGGCACGGAGGCCGGTGACCAGGAGGTTCAGATGAAACTGCGGCTGGAATCGAGTACGGCGCACGAGACGCGGCCCGTGTGAACGCCGGGTCGGTGGCCCGCGAAGGAGAGATCGGCGCCCGTCGCGCGGCGACCGGCTCCGCACGAGAGGGAGCCGCTCGCGCGGGGCTGGCCGCCCGCGGGGTGATCTATGTCCTGGTCGGCCTGCTGGCCCTGCGCATCGCCTTCGGCGACAGCGGCGGGCGGCAGGCGGACCGGGGCGGTGCGCTGCAGGAGATCGCCACGAAGCCGTTCGGCGCGGCCCTGCTGTGGGCTCTCGGCGCGGGGCTCGTCGGCATGGCGCTGTGGCGCCTTTCCGAGGCGGTGTTCGGCGCCGCCGGACAGGACGGCGGTAAGGCCGGCAAGCGTCTGATGTCCGCCGCGCGGTGCGTGTTCTACGGGTTCGTCGCGTACTCGGTGCTCGCCTTCGCGGCCGGCTCGCGCGGCAGCGGTTCGGGAGATCGCCAGTCGCGGGACGTCACGGCCAAGGCGCTGGGCGTGCCCGGCGGTCAGTGGATCGTCGGCGCCGCGGGCGTGGGTCTGATCGTGGCGGGTGGCTGGATCGCCGTACGGGCCGTGATGCGCAAGTACCACAAGCACCTCAAGCTCGGTGAGATGTCGCGGCGGATCCGCAGGGCGGTCGACACGACGGGCGTGGGCGGCGGGGCCGCGCGGGGTGTGGTGTTCGCGGCGGCGGGAGTCTTCGCGGTCCGGGCCGCGGTGGAGTACGAGCCCGACAAGGCCAAGGGGATGGACGGCACGCTGCGGTCCTTCGCGGCGGCGCCGATGGGCCCCTGGCTGCTGGCCTGCGTCGCCGCCGGTCTCGTCCTGTTCGGTGTGTTCTCGTTCGCGATGGCACGGTGGCGGAGGGTGTGAGGCCGCCCGGACGCCGCCCGGCCTCTGTGCGGCCCGTGTGGTTCCTGCCCGGCGGCGTCGTGAGGGCGCCTCCGCCGTCTGTGTGACGGAGGCACCCTCACGTGTGCGGGCCGGTCAGGGCTGCGCGGCGAGTGCGAAGCTCTGGGCGGCCGACCCGTCACAGCCGCGCTGCGTGAGCTGCGCGCTGTTGGCGGCGGAGCCCGCCGCGCTCAGGCACTTGCCGCTGTGCCGGGCGACGAAGTGGTACCGCCCCGTGCTCTCCCTCACCGGCTGCCACTGCTGATTCTGGCCGCTCGACCAACTCCACAGTTGCAGTGGGGCGTTGTCGGCCGTCGAGCGGTCGGTGACATCGACGACCTGCTGCGGATCCAGGCGCTGGGTGATCCGCGTGTAGCCGCTGTCCGTCGAACGGAACTGGAACTGCTGCGCCCGTGTGCCGTTGCAGGCGTACTGCTGGATCGCGGTCCCGTTCGCCGTCCCGGCCGAACGGGCGTCCACGCAGGTGCCGTTGCCGGAATTGGCCAGGGAGTACCAGGTGGTCTCGGAAACGGGGTCCGCCGGCGGCACCGACGTGCCCGTCCCGCCGAGCCACTTGAGCCCGTCCAGCAGGAACCGGTTCTGGGCCGCGCTCGCGAACGTCGACGACAGGGTGGTGTTCGTCGCGTAGTCCATCGCGTTGTGGCCGAAGTTCGCGTACAGCATCCGGTACTTCGTGTTGGTCCACACGACCGGGTAATAGCCGCTGTACCAGGTCTGGTTCGGGTCGGTTCCCAGCGGGAAGCTGCTGGGGTCGACCGAGGCGAGGACGCGGATGTCCGGGTTCTGTCGCAGGTCGTTGGACCAGCTGTACCACTCGCTGACCGACGAGGTGAAGGTGGCGGGCAGGTTCACGGTCGAGGGATGCGTCCGGTCCTCGGTCTTCAGGACGGCGATCGTCGGACCCCAGGTGTTGGACCTGAAGTTCCCGCTGCCCAGGAACTGGTTGTGGTACCAGGGCCAGCTCTGCGCGTCGGTGGTGAAGGCGGAGACGTGGAAGCCCATCCAGCCGCCGCCACCGCGCATGTACTGCTCGAATCCGGCGCGTTGCGCGGCGGTCTGCGGCAGGTCGTCGAGGAACAGGACGACTTGGTACGCGTTCACACCGCCGTTGCTCAGCAGGTCCCAGTTGTCGCTGGCCGTGTAGGTGAAGCCGTTCGCCGCGGCCTGCCCGGGGAACCAGTCGTTGGCCTCGTGCACGAAGCTGATGTGGGCCGCGTCCCAGGTGCCGTTGTAGAGGGCGAGCACCTTGAACGGGTCCGCCGCGGCGCTCGCGTTCGCGGCCGGCGGTGCCGCGAGGCCGAGCAGGGTCGCCAGCAGGACGAGGACCCGCAGGACCCCGCGCGCCGGCACGGACTGGCTGATGCGCATCCGGTTCTCCTTCCCGTACGTGTCCGGGGTGCTCACGGGTAGCCGACGAGGTCGGCGACGTTGGTCGAGGAGTTGGACGGGCCGCCCCGGTCGTTGACGACGTGCCGGATGGTGCCCGTGCCGCCGAGCGAGACGGTCACCATGTCCTTGAAGCGCACGCCGGCGTTGTTCGGTGCCTCGATGGCGTGCTCGGCGGCGACGGCGGGGTTGACGTTGAAGTAGCAGTAGCTGCCGAACCCGTACACCTCGTGACCGGTCACCGAGGGCGCGACCTTGTAGGCGGCGTAGCCCTGTGTCGAACCGTTCATCCACGCCGCCTGGCTGGGCGGGTCGTAGGGCATCTCGTTCTGGTAGAAGTACGTGCGGCCGCCGTTGCCGTTCCAGACGGTCTGGTACTTCTGGTAGTGCTCGACGAACAGGCCGTACATGGTCACGTCGTCGCCGTTCACGACCAGCCCGGTGTCGGCCGTGTTGCTCGTCCAGCCGACTCCGCTGCCGTGGTCCGCGCGCCACAGCCACAGGTGGTCGCCGATGACGTCGTCGCTGTTGACGGTGAGGCTGGTGGTGGCCTTGCCGACGCCCGCGCCGCCGACGCGGAAGAACACGTCGTGCAGGGAGCTCGGGTCGGCGCCGTGGTCCGCCGAGGAGCCGCTCGGGCCCATCTCCAGGAGCTGCGCGGAGTTGGTGGTGCCCGCGTCGATCAGCAGTCCGGCGAGCTGGACGCCGTTCACGTCGGCGACCGTCATGGCGGTGACGCCGTTGTCGGGGACGAGGGTGGCGAGACCGAGGCCCAGGACCACGGTGTCGGCCCGGGTGACCCTGAGTGTCTGGTCGAGGTGGTAGACACCCGGCGTCACCAGCAGGTTCCTGCCCTGCGCCAGTGCGTCGTTCATCTGGGCCGCCGTCGCGCCCGGCTTCACGACGAAGAAGTCGGACAGCGGCAGGGACGTGCCCGCCGGGGTGCCCGAACTCCAGCTCGTGCCGCTGGAGTTGGCGCGTACGGACGGGACGAACACCTTCCAGGCGCCAGCCGTGTCGACGTACAGGAAGGGCTTCTCGCGGGAGACCGGCGTCTGGCCCACCGTCGTGTACGGGGGGTTCGGGAAGCTGTTCGAGGGGGCGTTCTTCGCGCCGACGAAGACCATGTTCCAGTTGGAGCCGGTCCAGTTCGACCATTCGGTGTTGCGCGACAGCCACTGCTGCTGCGAACCGGAGTTCACCTGGCCGTCGATCTTCGTGTCGGCCATGTAGCCGCCGCTGGACCAGCCGCCGTCGTCCAGTGCCAGGTTGCCGCGCAGATGCACGCGCCGGTAGGGCGCGGCCTGCGACACCGCCCAGCGGTCCGTCCCGGATGTGGGGGTCACCGACAGGTTCTCCGCCGAACGCCAGAAGTTCTGGGTCGCGTTGCCCTGGAACCAGTCCGCCTCCGCGTGCACCGCGCCCCGGATGTTCACGTCGTCGGGGGACAGGCCGAGGCCCGCGACCTGGGTGTAGAAGCCGACGTTCGCGTCGGCGGCGTAGCTGCCGGGCTTGAAGAGGAAGGCCTTGCGGGCGGTGCCGAACTGGTTGGTCTGCTGCTGGGAGAAGGCCGCGTCGAGGCTGTTCTGGATGGTCGCGGCCGGGGTCGAGGGGTCGAAGACGGTGACGTTCGGGCCCAGGTCCGGTGTCCCGGGCGGCTGTTGGGTGTCCACGGCGGCGACGTGGAAGGACTGCGCCGTTGTGCCGTTGCAGGTGTACTGCTGAAGCTGCACGCTGTCGGCGGTGGAGGCGCTCGGCACGTCGAGGCACTTGCCGCTGCCCCGGTTCACGAAGTGGTAGGCGCCGCCGGCCTCCGCCACGGCCTGCCACTGCTGGTTGGCGCCGCCGCCGTACGTCCAGAGCTGGACGGGCGCGCCGTCCGCGGTCGACACGCCGGTGACGTCCCAGGCCTTGGTGCTGTCGGCCCGGTTGCCGGCCTGGGAGTACCCGCTCGACGTGGCGGCGAACTGCCACTGCTGGGCCTGGCTGCCGTTGCAGGCGTACTGCTGGACCACCGTGCCGTCGGCCGTTCCCGCGGCGCGGGCGTCGACGCACTTGCCGCTGCCCGCGTTGACCACGGTGGCCCAGCCGGCCGGCACCGCGGCCGGCTGCGCGCGTGCGGCGCCCGGTGCGGTGGTGCCCTGCGCCGTGGTCGCCAGACCGGACATCGTCGTCGCCACGAGCGCGGTCACCGTCAGCAGTCTGGCCGTTCGGCCGCGCCCGGAGTCTCTTCGGGATCCGGGCAGGGGGAATCTGGACATGCGGGACACTCCTGAACTGGGTGGGGGGTTCATGTCCGTGAACACTGAATGCATGCATGGAGGTGGGGTGATCGGTGAACCTAAAGGTCTGCACCAAAGACGTCAAGACATGAAACAAAGAACGCCGTCAAATCGCGTTCAAACACGAGGAGTTGAAGGTTCTCGCGGGAAGGGCGCTGGAACTCGGCTCCATGGCAAGGGTGTTCACCTGCCTGATGTCTCCCGGCGTCGCGGTGCCCGGCGATTCACTTCTTGAAGGCCCGTCACGCGCGCCGGCGGGCGGCGTGTCAGGTGTGGGGTTCCTTACAGGGCGATGACATGACGGCGAACCACTCCCGCCTCACCCGCATCTCAGGGCACTCTGGTTCCGGGCCGGTGGCTCCTGTCCTGGAGAGACTCGGAGACCCACCGGCCACCGCGCCGACCGGCATCGCCGGTTCGTGTCCCGCGGCAAGGGAAGCGGCAGCCGCGGAACAGCGCCCCGGAGCACCTCCGGGGCGCCGTGCGTGCCCGGCGGTTGCTCCGCCGGAGGGACCCGGCTACCTCCAATGGCCGAGCGGGGCGAGTCCGCCGTCGCCGACCTCCCACAGGAGTGATTGCCTCGGTGGGGGACCGCCGAGAACCCGAAGCCGGCCCGGCGCGGCGGACGGCGTACGGACGAACGGGAGACGGTGGTGACCGCAGGCACGGACATCGGCGCGCAGCTCGCGGCGCTACCGCTGCTGAAGGGCCAGAAAGCCCTGGTGACCGGGGCGAACTCGGGCATCGGACTGGCGACGGCGATCGCCCTGGGCCGGGCGGGTGCTTACGTCGTCGTCAACTACGTCTTCGGACAGGAGGCCGCCGACGACGTGGTCCGGCAGATCCGGGACTTCGGTGTGCGGGCCTTCGCGCACGAGGCGGACGTGTCCGACGAAGGCCAGGTCGTCGGCATGTTCGCCCGCATGCTGGAGGAGTTCGGCACGATCGACATCCTGGTGGCCAACGCCGGCCTGCAACGGGACGCGCCCGTGACGGAGATGACCGTCGAGCAGTGGCACAAGGTCATCGACGTCAACCTCACCGGCCAGTTCCTGTGCGCCAGGGAGGCGACCAAGGAGTTCCTGCGGCGCGGAGTCGTGCCGGAGGTCTCCCGTTCCGCCGGGAAGATCATCTGCATGAGTTCCGTGCACCAGATCATCCCGTGGTCCGGCCACCTGAACTACGCCGCCTCCAAGGGCGGCGTCCTCATGCTCATGCAGACACTGGCACAGGAACTCGGCCCGCACCGGGTCCGGGTCAACGCGGTCGCGCCCGGCGCCATCCGGACCCCGATCAACCGCAGCGCCTGGGAGACCCCCGAGGCGGAGGCGGACCTGCTCCGGCTGATCCCCTACCGCAGGGTCGGCGACCCCGACGACATCGCCGCCGCCGTCACGGTCCTGGCCTCGGACCTCATGGACTACGTCGTGGGCACGACCCTGTTCGTCGACGGCGGGATGACCCTCTTCCCCGGCTTCGCCACCGGCGGCTGAGGCGGTGGGCGCCCGCGTTCCCGCGGGGCGTGTCCCCGAAGCACCGGGCCCGCCCTCCGGGCGGACGGCGTGACGTCGCGGACACGCCCTGGCCCTCCCCGCAGTTCCCCCACCCGTGTCCACCGCCGCCACCAGCCAATGAGGCCCGCATGAACAAGGCGTTCGTCCTGTTGGCCGGCACCCCCGAGCAACTGCTGCCCGCGCGTGAGCTGATGGCCTTCACCCTGGCCTCCCACATCATCCTCGTGCCGCTGGGCGTGGCCCTGCCGTTCATCACCCTCGTCATGCACCACCGCGCCCTGCGCCGGAACGACCCCGTCGCCCTGCTGCTCGCCCGCCGCTGGTCGGCCGTCATGGCCGTGCAGTTCGCCGTCGGCATCGTCACCGGCACGGTGCTCTCGTTCGAGTTCGGGCTGCTGTGGCCGAAGATGATGGGCACCTGGGGAGACGTCTTCGGCCTCGGTTTCGGGGTGGAGGCCTGGGCGTTCTTCCTGGAAGCGGTGCTGATCGCCGTCTACCTCTACGGCTGGCGCCGCCTCCCCGCGTGGCCGCACTTCTGGCTCGCCACACCGCTGCCGCTCGCCGCCCTGATGGGCGCGTTCGGCATCATCGGCGCGAACGCGTGGATGAACACCCCGCAGGGCTTCGAACTGGACGCCCAGGGCAGGCCCACGGACGTCGACATCCGGTCGGCCGTGTTCACACCGATGTTCGGCCCCCAGTACTGGCACTTCGTCGTCGCGATGTTCCTGACGGCGGGCTACGTCGTGGCCGGGGTCTACGCGGTCGGCTGGCTCCGGGGCCGGCGGGACCGGTACCACCGGCTCGGGTTCTGTGTGCCGTTCACCGTCGCGGCGATCCTCACGCCCGTGCAGTTCTTCCTCGGCGACAACATCGCCCGGCAGGTCTACCTGAAGCAGCCGGTGAAGTTCGCCGCGATGGAACTGGTCTGGAAGTCCGGCTCGCACACTCCCGAGTACCTCTTCGGCCGGCTCCAGTCCGACGGGACCGTCAAGGGCGGCATCAAGGTCCCCCAGCTCGACTCGATCCTGGCCGGCGGCAGCCCCGGCACCGAGGTCACGGGACTCACCTCCGTGGTCGCCGCCGACCGCCCCACCGTGCGACAGGCGACCATCGCGCACTGGGCCTTCGACATCATGGCCGGCATCGGCAGCGTGCTGATCCTCCTCGCGCTCTGGTACGGATGGTGCTGGCTGCGGCGCCGTGACCTGCCCCGGTCGCCGTGGTTCTTCCGGTGCGCGGCGGTCGCCGGGGTGGCCAGCGTGGTCACGGTCGAATGCGGCTGGATCACCGCCGAGGTGGGCCGCCAGCCCTGGATCGTCTACGAGCACATGCGTGTCTCCGAGGCGGTCACACCCACCGGGGCCGGCTCGCTGTGGACGATGTTCGGCGTCGTCGTGGTGGTCTACGCGCTGATGTTCGGCGCGTTCCTGGGCGTCGTGATGAAGATGAGCCGACGCTGGCGGCTCGCGGGCCCGGCCGGGGAAGAGGGCCACGGTCCGGAGGCCGACACGCCGTACGGGCCCCGCCGGGAGAGGGTCGGCGCGGCACACGGTCCCACCGCGCCACCGGAGTCCGGACCCGGGCCGGGGGACACCCGGTGACGGCCACCGTGGCCGCCTGGATCCTGCTCCTGGCGACGGCCGCCTACGCCTGCGGCGGCGGGGTCGACTACGGGGCCGGGTTCTGGGACCTGGTGGCCGGCGGCACCCGGCGGGGCAGGCGGCCGCGCGGACTCATCGACGACGCGATGGAACCGGTCTGGGAGGTCAACAACGTCTGGCTGATCTTCGTCTTCATCCTCATGTGGACCGGCTTCCCGGTCTTCTTCGAGGCGGTCTTCAGCGCCCTGTGGCTGCCGCTGGCGCTGGCCGCCGTCGGACTGGTGCTGCGCGGGGCGGGGTTCGCGCTGCGCAGACCGACCCAGCGGCTGTCCCGGCGCCGGGTCTTCGGAGCCGTCTTCGCCGTCGCCTCCGTGCTGACCCCGTTCTTCCTCGGTGCCGCGGTCGGCGGTGTGGCCTCCGGCCGGGCCGCTCCGGGCACCACGGCCTCCGCCGACGCGTGGGCCGACACGACCTCCCTCGTCACCGGGTTCCTCGCCGTCGCGGCCACGGCGTTCCTCGGGGCGGTCTTCCTCACCGCCGACGCCCACCGCTTCGACGCCCCGGACATGGTCGTGTACTTCCGGCGGCGCGCCTGGTGCAGCCTCGCCGTTGTCGCCGTCCTGGCCCTCGTCGGCCTCGCCGAGACACGCGACCACACCGCGTACGTCTACCACGGCCTCACCCACGGCCTGGGGCTGCTGCTGGTCATCCTGTCGGCGGTGGCGGCGGCGGCCACCGCCTGGCTGGTCGCCGGACGGGCCGCCGGCTGGGCCAGGTTCACCTCGGTGGGCGCGGTGGCCCTGGTGATCGCCGCGTGGGGCGCGGCGCAGCGGCCCTACCTCGTGCCCACCTCCCTCACGGTCCAGGAGGCGGCGGGCGCGCCGGGCTCGCTGCACTGGCTGCTGATCGTCACGGCGATCGCGATCGTGCTCGTGGGACCCGCGCTGGTGGTGCTCTACCGGCTCGACACACGAGGCCTGCTCGAAGCCCAGACCGATGCCGACGTCGAGGGCGGCGCGGGCCGCCCCGGCACCGGCTGACGGTCCGGCACCCCGGAAGGGCGCGGAGACAGCCGTGACGGACAACCAGATCCTCCAGGGCCTCGGACTGATCGCCGTCCTGGCCGTCGGCTCCCAGCTCCTGGCGAGCCGGCTGCGGATCCCCGCCCTGATCGTGCTGCTGCCGGTCGGCTTCACCGCGGGCGCGCTGACCGACATCGTCAACCCCGACGAACTGCTCGGGAACGCCTTCTCCCCGATGGTCTCGCTCGCCGTCGCCGTGATCCTCTACGAGGCGGGGCTCGGCCTGGACATCAGCAGACTGCACGGACACATGCACCGGGTCGTGGCACGACTGATCTGGATCGGCGTCCTGATCACCTGGGGGGCCACCGTGCTCCTCGCCGTACCGCTGCTGGGCATGTCGACGAGTTCGGCGGTCATGCTCGGCGTGATCCTCGTCGTCTCGGGTCCCACCGTCGTCGGACCGCTGCTCCACTTCGTGCGTCCGACCGAGCGGCTGCAACGCATCCTGATCTGGGAGGGATCGCTGATCGACCCGGTCGGCGGCATCCTCGGCGCGCTCGTCTTCCACGCCGTCGTCGCGAGCGGCAGCAGCGATCTGCGCGGCAAGATCGGCCAGTTCGCGGCGAGTTCGGCCGTCGGACTGATCGGGGGCGCGGTGGGCGCCGCCGTCCTGTGGTTCCTCCTCCGCCGGCTGCACCTGGGCGAGGTACTCGGAACGACGGCACAGCTCGCCGCCGCGGTGGGCGTGGCGGCCCTCTGCGACGCGATCCGGGACGACACCGGGCTCATCGCCGCGATCGTGATGGGGATGGCCCTCGCCAACCTGCCGGGCGTCTCCCTCCCGGCACGCCGTCCCTTCCTGGAAACCCTGGTCTCGCTGATCATCGGGCTGCTGTTCATCTCGATCTCCGCCACGGTCACCCCCGCGTCCCTGCGGCACGTCGTCCTGCCCACGCTCGGTCTCGTCGCCGCCCTGGTCCTCGTCGTCAGACCCCTGGTCGCGCTGCTGTCGACCGCGCGAACGGACCTGCCCCGCGGCGAGCGGGCGTTCATCGGCTGGATGGCACCCAGGGGAATCGTCGCCGCGTCCACCGCCTCGACGTTCTCCGCCACACTCGTGGCCGACCACGTCGGCGGCGCCGAGAAGATCCTGCCCGCCACCTTCCTGGTGATCGTCGCCACGGTGACCCTGTACGGGCTGAGCGCGCACCCCGTCGCCCGGCGCCTCGGCGCGCTGCGTCCGGCCCGGGCCCGCCCGCTGCTCGTGGGCGGCGACCCCTGGGCGATCGACCTGGGCGGCGCGCTGCGCTCCGCCGGCCTGGACGTGCTGATGTGGGCCGGACGGGAGGAGCAGCGCGACCTGATCCGGGGCGCCGGACTGAGCCTGGCGCCGGGCGAGCTGCTCGCCGCGGCCACCGGCGAGGGAGCCGAACTCGAAGGCATCACCGGGGTCCTGCTGCTCACCGAGGAGGACGACTTCAACGCGCTGGCCTCGGAGACCCTGCGCGGCACGGTCGACGGGTTCGTCCACCGGCTGGGGCCGCCCGGTCTGAGCCATGGCGTGGTGGCGCCCTACACGAGCGGTGACACCCTGTTCGGGTCCGGGCTGAGCAGACCGGAACTGGCCCGGCGCTACGAGGACGGCGCCCGGATCGTCTCCCGCCCCGCCGCCGACGGCATCCCGGACGGACACGCGCTGCTGTTCCTCGTGCGCCCCGACGGGCGGCTGGATGCCGTAACCGGCACCCGGACCCCGCAGCCGGGCGCCGGGGACACCGCGATCCTGCTCGGTCCGGCCCGGACACGGACACCGGGGCGGGTACGGGCGGACTGACGCCGCCCGGCACGGGCAGGCCACCCGGCCGCCCGCCGCACCCCCGTACGACACCAACGGGCCAGTGCGGATTGCGGTCCGCCCCCCGGCTGGATCTCATGGTTTCCATGCAGCGACAAGCTTCCGAGCCCGACGACCTCGTACCGCCGATGGAACGCTCGCACTGGGTGGCCTTCGCCGGGATCCTGCTGATGGTCAGCGCTCTGTTCAACCTCCTCACCGGCTTCGTGGCGGTCTTCAACCACGGCTACTACTCCAAGGTGTACTCCCAGGGCAACCGGTTGCTGATCCTCAACTACACGGCCTGGGGCTGGATCTTCGTCGCCGTCGGCATCGTCATGGCCGTGCTGAGTCTCGGTGTGCTCGTGGGGTCCAGAGGGGCGCGGCTGGCGGGCATCTGCCTGGCCGTGTTCGCTCTGGTCGCGCAGATGATCTTCCTGCCGGTCTACCCGTGGTGGTCGCTGTTCACGATGCTCGTCTCCCTGCTGGTCATCTACGGACTGCTGGCGGAGCCGAAGCATGTGCACGGGGCGCGGGTGTAGCCGGCCCCGGCCCCGCGTTCAGTCACGCAGCCGGTCCAGTGCCCGGTCGAGCGTGGTGGCGGCCATGATCAGCGACAGGTGGGTGAACGCCTGCGGGAAGTTGCCCAGTTGCTCGCCGCTCGGGCCCACCTCCTCCGCGAAGAGACCGACGTGGTTCGCGTACGTGTGCATCTTCTCGAAGGTGTAACGCGCCTCGGCCAGCCTGCCGGAGCGGGCCAGCGCGTCGACGTACAGGTAGGTGCACAGGCTGAAGGTGCCCTCCGAGCCGCGCAGGCCGTCCGGGGAGGCGGCGGGGTCGTAGCGGTAGACGAGGCTGTCGGAGACCAGCGTCCGGCCCATGGCGTCGAGCGTCGCCAGCCACGTCGGGTCCTTCGCGCCCAGGAAGCCGACCCGCGGGACGAGCAGGAGCGAAGCGTCCAGGACACCGCCGTCGTAGTGCTGGACGTACGCCTTCTCCTCGTCGTTCCAGCCGCGGTCCATCACCTGCTCCAGGATGGTGTCCCGCGCCCGGGTCCACAGCGCGGTGTTCCCGGGCCGGCTCCAGTCGCGGGCCAGCCGCAGGCCGCTGTTGAACGCGGTCCAGCACATCACCCGGCTGTACGTGAAGTCCTTGCGTCCGCCGCGGGTCTCCCAGATGCCCTCGTCGGGGCGGTCCCAGTTGTCGGCGAGCCAGTCGAGGGTGCGGGTGACGGCCTTCCAGCCCGCGTAGTCGGCCTGGACACCGATCTGACGGCACTCCGAGAAGCCGTAGAGGGCCTCGCCGTAGATGTCGAGCTGGAGCTGGTCGGCGGCGGCGTTGCCGACCCGCACGGGGAAGGAGCGGCGGTAGCCCTCGAAGTGGTCCAGGACCTCCTCGCCCAGCAGGGGCGTGCCGTCCACCCGGTACATGATCTGGAGCGCTTCGCCCTCCTGGTCCAGGCGTTCCAGCAGCCGCTCGCGCAGCCAGTGGGCGAACGCCGTCGCCTCCTCGGTGAACCCGAGGTCGAGCAGGGCGTGCAGCGAGAGGGATCCGTCCCGCACCCAGGTGTAGCGGTAGTCCCAGTTGCGTTCGCCGCCGACCTGCTCCGGCAGTCCCATGGTGGCCGCCGCCACCGGGGCACCGGTGGGCGCGTAGGTCAGGAGCTTGAGCGTGATGGCGGAGCGGTGCACCATGTTCGGCCAGCGGCCGCGGTACGTGGAGTTGCGCACCCAGTTCTGCCAGAACTCGACGGTTTCCGCCATGTTCTCGTCGGTCCCCGGCACGGTGGGCGGCGGTGGCGCGACGGCGTCCGGACCGTCCACGGTGAACACGGCCACCGCCGACTCGCCCGCCCCGAGGGTGACCGTGCTGCGGACGTCCTGGCCGTCCCGCTCCAGGGGGAAGGTGGTCTGCAGGAACGCGCTGATCCCCGGGCCGCGGAAGGCGGCGCCGTCGGGACCGACGGAGAGTTCGTGTCCGGCCCGCCCGTAGTCGAAGCGCGGACGGCACTCCAAGGCGTACTCCATCGTTCCCCGTACCGTCCGCGCGGTGCGGATCAGACGGTGCCGGGCGGAGGCGGTCCCGGACCGGTCGGGGGGCATCCAGTCGAGGACCTCGCCCACTCCGTCGGGTGACATGAACCGGGTCACCAGGACGGCCGTGTCCGGGTAGTAGAGCTGCTTCCAGGTGCCTTCCGGGCGGGAGGGCGCCAGCCGGAAGTGGCCGCCGCGGTCGTGGTCGAGCAGCGCGGCGAAGATGCTGGGGGAGTCGAAGCGCGGGGCGGCGAACCAGTCCACGACGCCCTTGGCGGAGACCAGAGCGGAGCACTGGAGATCCCCCACCAGGCCGTGGTCGGCGATGGGCGGGTAGCGGTCCATGCTGATCCAATCTCGAGGATCCAGGCATCTTCACTATCCGGCATGCCGCTCGTGCGCGCTTGTCCGCCTGTGGGGAGCCGCGGGCGCGGGCGGTCGCGCGCCCGCGCGGCCGGATTGCCGAACGCCGGGTCGCCGGAGTTACTGGAGGGACCGTTCCCCATCGAGGAGGCGCGCGCCGGTGTCCCGGGAGGTACCCGCATGGACCTGATCCACGTGCGCATGGTGAGTCCCGCCCGGCTGACCGGGGCCGTGGCCTCCCTGCTCGCGGCGGACCCCCGTGTCGTGAACCTCGTGGTGCAGCCGGGCATCGCGCGGAAACCGGACGGCGACGCCCTCTCCTGCGACGTGCTGACCGGAGGGGCCAACGACGTGCTGCGCGGCCTGCGGGAGCTGCGCCTGGACGAGGTGGGCTCCATCGTCGTCGAACCCGTCGACATGGCCATCACCGGACACGCCCTGACGGCCGGTGCCGGTCGCCCCGGACCGCTGGCCCGGGCGCCGGTCTGGGAGGAGGTGGAGGCCCGCATCCGCGCCCAGGGCACGTACGCGCCGAGCTTCTACCTCTACCTGGTGGTCGCCGGGCTCATCGGCGCGGTCGGCATCGTCACCAACTCGCAGATCCTCATCGTCGCGGCGATGGTCGTCGGGCCCGAGTACGGCGCCATCGTGAGCGTCGCGCTGGGCATCGACCGGCGCTCGGGGCGGCGGGTCCGCGAGGGGCTGACCGCCCTGACGCTCGGGTTCGCCCTGGCCATCGCCGTCACGTTCCTCTTCGGTCTGCTGATCCGCGGCTTCGGCCTGCAGTCACGGGCGTTCGAGCTCGGGGTACGCCCCGTCTCCCACCTCATCTCCACACCCGACTTCTTCTCGGTGGCGGTCGCCACGCTGGCCGGGATCGTGGGTGTCGTCTCCTTGTCCGAGGCCCGGACGAGTGCCCTGCTGGGTGTCTTCATCTCCGTCACCACCATCCCGGCCGCGGCCGCTCTCAGCGTCTCCGCCGCCTTCGGGAGCTGGGCCGAGGCGCGCGGAGCGATCATCCAACTCCTCATCAATGTGACCGTGTTGATCGTGGTGGGCGCGCTCACGCTCCGGGGGCAGCGCGCCGTGTGGCGCAGGGTCGGGCGGCGCGCGGCGCGGCCCGCCGACGGATGAGGGCCGCACCGGCCCGCGAGGACGCGCGGAGCGGGGACGTCCGGTCGGGTCCGGGGAAGTGACAGACTGAGGCCATGGACGAGCGCGCATTCGACAGGTCTGGCCAGCATGCTTCCGTCATCGGTCTCGGCACCTGGCAACTAGGGGCCGACTGGGGTGAGGTGAGCGAGAAGGACGCCCTGGCCGTGCTGGAGACGGCGGCGGAGACCGGGGTGACGTTCTTCGACACCGCCGATGTGTACGGCGACGGGCGGAGCGAGGAGACCATCGCCACGTTCCTGCGCGGCCGTCCGGACCTGCACGTCATGGTCGCCACCAAGATGGGCCGCCGCGTCGACCAGATCCCGGAGAACTACGTCCTCGACAACTTCCGTGCCTGGAACGACCGTTCCCGCCGCAACCTCGGCGTCGACCGGCTCGACCTGGTGCAGCTGCACTGCCCGCCGACGCCCGTGTACTCCTCGGACGCGGTGTACGACGCCCTCGACACGCTGGTCGAGGAGGAGCGGATCGCGGCGTACGGAGTGAGCGTCGAGACGTGCGACGAGGCACTGGCCGCCATCGCCCGCCCGAACGTGGCGAGCGTCCAGATCATCCTCAACCCCTTCCGCATGAAGCCCCTGCGCGAGGTCCTGCCGGCGGCCAGGGAGGCCGGCGTCGGCATCATCGCGCGGGTCCCGCTGGCCTCCGGGCTGCTCTCCGGCAAGTACACCAAGGACACCGTCTTCGCCGCCGACGACCACCGGACGTACAACCGGCACGGCGAGGCCTTCGACCAGGGCGAGACCTTCTCCGGGGTCGACTTCGCGACGGGTGTGGAGGCGGCGGCCGAGTTCTCCGCCCTCGCCCCCGAGGGGTACACGCCGGCCCAGCTCGCCCTGCGGTGGATCGTCGCGCAGCCCGGCGTGACCACGGTCATCCCGGGAGCCCGCTCACCCGAACAGGCCCACGCCAACGCGCAGGCCGCGAAGCTGCCGGAGCTGTCCCGGACCACGCTGGACGCCGTCAGTGAGCTCTACGACCGACGGATCAAGGACCAGGTGGAGAATCGCTGGTGACAGCGCGGCGGGCTCCGGCGGCACGCTCCCGGGTCTCCTGGAACCCGTGCCGCCGCGTCCCGCGCCACAGGCGGTGTTCAGCCCTCGGAGGTCCGGCCCGACGCGAGCGCGTCGAGCTGCCGGTCGTGCACGCGGCTGAGCACCAGCACCGAGACGGTCGCGCCGATCAGGGCGCAGAACATGTCCCACTGGGTGTCCCACACGTCCCCCTGCGTCGCCAGGAAGGCGTCCGCGCCGTGGCCGCCGATCACCGCGGCCGCCCACTCGAACATCTCGAAGAGGGCGCTGAAGGCCAGGCACGCGCACACCGTCAGCGGCGCCAGCCACCTGCTGCCGCGCAGCGGTGAGGTCCTGCTGAGCAGCTCCCGCACCAGGACGGCCGGCACGAAGCCCTGCATGAGATGACCGAACCGGTCGTACGGGTTGCGGTCGAGCCCGAACGTGTCGCGCACCCAGTCGCCCAGCGGCACCTGCGCGTACGTGTAGTGCCCGCCCACCGCGAGCACCAGCGCGTGCGCCGCGAGCAGGCAGTACAGCAGGTTCGTCAGCGGGAACCGCCGCCGGCCGAGCACCACCAGCGGCAGCCCCACGAGCACCCACACGGTCTCCAGCAGCCAGGTCGTCCCGTCGTGCGCGTGCCATGCGGACAGCGCCATGCCCGTCACCACGACCCCGAGGAGCGTGGCGGGGAGGGCGTCGCGCGCGGCGCGCCCGGGGAGAGCGGGGTGCGGGCCGGTCGGTGCGAGGGCTGATCCGGGCATGGCGGGCTCCTTCGTCCAGGTGGCCCCATCGTGGTGGAGCGCCGGGGCTCCGGCATGAGTACGGGTACTCACCCGGTCCGCGTGTCATCACCATCCGGGCCCGCGCGGCGCGATGGCGGACATGGTCGTGACGTACCCGCTCGCGACGAACGTCCGTTCCCGCGCGGCCGTGCGGTCGGTTCACCCCCGACCGCACGGCCGCGCGGTTCACCTGCGGCCGAACGCGCCGCCCGGTCGGCTCACTCCCGGTTCGCCGCCCCGCGCAGTGCCGTGATGGCGCTGCCGATCGCCTGCTGGAGCTCCTCCAGGCGCTGCACCATGTCGTCCTCGTAGATGTCGTCGGCGTCGTCGAAGGTCAGCTCCTCGAACACCTTCGTGGCCTTCTGCAGGCTGCTGTAGAACTTCGTCCGGCGTTCCTGGACGCGCAGTTCGGGGTCGGCCTCCACGGTCTCGACGACGAGGTTCTTCATCGTGTCGTACGCCTCGGTGGCCCACTCGCCCGCGTCCTCGCCCTCGTCGAGCTCGTCGAGGAGGGACAGATGCCGCTCGGCCTCGGAGCGCAGCTCCGCCGGAGCGTCCAGGGTCTGTCCGGCCGGCGTCCTGATCTGGCCCTTCTCCGCGATCTGGCGCACGTATCCGATGCGGTCGGCCGCCCTGTTCTCGGTGGCGACCGCCTTCTTCAGCTCGTCCGTACGGGCGATGTCGCGGGCCAACTCGGTCTGGAGCGCGGGGTCTTCCTTCACCCGGTCCAGGAGCGCGGCCCGCGCCGCCTTCGCCGTCGAGGGGTCGGCGAGGATCGCGGCCCGCAGCGCGGTCGGGTTCTCGGCCACCTCCAGTGCCTTGGTGGGGCGGATGCCCTCGGCCTCGGCGGCCTCGGTGATGGCGGCGCCGCGCTCCGAGGCGGCACTGGAGCGGGAGGCGTAGTAGGCCGACCAGGCCTCCCCGTCCGGCAGTTCGACGTCGGCGCCCGGCATCAGGGTCTCGAATTGGGGAACCAGTCCGTCGTCCGCGGCCCTGTCCCAGGCCTTGTAGTAGCGCATGACCCGCTCGGGCGAGCATCCGGCCAGTTCCGCGAACTCCTTCGCGGACACCTTCCGCGTCTCCTCGACGGACTGCCCGCCCGGACGGACGCTGCGCGCCACCTTGAGCGCGAACGCCCAACCACCGTTGCGCGCGTAGGCGCCGAAGTCGTGCGCGTCGCGCTCGATGAGGTCCGGAACGCCGGCCTGCTCGGCGGCGTCTTCGGATGAGGTGATGGCTGCGGTCACCGGGAACTCTCCTGGGGTGGTGGGGCGTTGATGTCACGGAGGATGAAGCTATGGCCTAAGGTCTGCGTGGAATCAAGGTGACACTCGGAGACCGCGGCCCAGCGGACACCCCAGTAAATCCGAAATGTGCAAGCCCAGAAACGACGCGATGTGATGACCTTCACCCCGATGTGGCAGAAAGTGATGAATTCCTTACGGCCGTGTCACGTACGGGTGTGTATTGGCCATCGCGCGACCGCGGGAGGATCTTTCGTGCGACCGTTCACTCTCAACTACGCCCGGCCCTCAGGGCAGTCGGCCGCAATACCCCCGTACCACTTCGACGTGTCCCTGCAACTGAACGTGCTGCCCGACGGCAGACCGGCCGTCAGTGATCGCGCGTTGCTGATGGCTACCGGCACCACGACCTCGACGGCCGGTTCTCAGACGCACTTCGACGACTGACGGATGCCGCGCGCATGACGGTTCTCATACTCACGGCCGAACAGGACGTCACCGCCGACATGGTGGTGGCCAAACTGCATGAGCGGGGCGTGCCCATGGTGCGCCTCGATCCCGCCGACCTGCCCGGCAGGGCGGTGCTGTCCGCCGACTACGCCCACGGTGACTTCGACGGCTATCTGTCGGTCAACGGCCATGTGCTCAGCATGGGAGGTCTGCGCTCCGTGTGGGTGCGCAGACCCGGAGAGCCGGCGGCCCATGCCGCCGAACCCTCCGCATGGCTCACCGCCGAGACCAGGCAGGCCCTGTTCGGCATGCTCTACTCCGCCTCGACCCGCTGGATGAACCACCCGCGCCGCGCCGAGCAGGCCCGGCACAAGCCCTGGCAGCTACGGGTGGCGCACAGCAGCAAGTTCGCCGTGCCGCCCACGGTCATCACGACCGCTCCCCGGGTGGCCGAGCAGTTCGTCCAGGAACACGGGGACGTGGTGGTGAAATCGGCCTCGGGGCCGCCGCCGGGCCAGCCTCCGGCGGCCCTGCCCACCACGCTGGTCGGACCCGGCACGGACTTCTCCGGAGTCGCGGCCGGACCCGCCCTTCTCCAGCGCTACATTCCCAAACGCGCCGACATCCGGCTCACCGGCATCGGTACCCGGCTCTTCGCCGCCCGGAAGACCGCCGAGCCCGGTCAGGTCGACGGCCGGTTCGGCGAGACGGAGAACGGCTGGGAACCCATACCCGTGCCCCACCGCATCGCCCGTTCGGTCCACGACTACCTCGCCTTCACCGGACTCGCCTACGCGGCCTTCGACTTCGCCGAGGACGCGGACGGCATCTGGTGGTTCCTGGAGTGCAACCAGGGCGGCCAGTTCGGCTTCATCGAACTGGAGACCGGACAGCCCATCGCCGACGAGGTCGCCGTGTGGCTGGCGCAGCGAAGGCCCGGCCTCCGCATCCCGGAAGGACACTGACATGGGTCATCGGTGACGGCCGGTCACTCCGTGCCCGTCCGGAAGGAGTCGAGGACGGCCTTCAGCGCCTGCCGCTCGGCGGCGCTGTCCCAGTCGTCGGCCGGGGTCGTCCAGCGCAGCGAGAAGCCCCGGTGGTCGCCGATGAGGAAACCGCGGCCGAGGGTGCGCACCCGCACACCCCCGACCACGGAGTACCACTCCATGTCGGCGCCCTTCATGCCGTGATAGGTCACCGGCCGGATGGCGCCCACGCGTTCGTAGTCGGTGGACACGGCCCGCAGGTTCGGCTCCAGGGCGCTCCAGACGGCGACCGGGTCCGGTCCGAGCTGGGTGCTGTACGTGACGGCCAGGGTGCGCGGGTCGCCACTCGCCCCGAACGTCACCCGGTAGGCCTGGTCGTCGGAGGACTGGGTCTCGACGGGCTTCCAGCCCTTCGGCAGGGCCACGGAGAAGCCCTGGGGCGCCCGGTAGAGGGAGAACCCGGCCGGCAGCGTCGCACCGGTGGTGGCCGAGGCGGAGGGAGTGGGGGAGGGGGACGGCTTCGCGGACGCCGTGGGCGTCCGCGAGGCGGGCGCGCCCCCGGAGCTCGGGGCGGCGGACGGCGCACCGGCCGCGGCCCGTGAGGGTGCCGCGCCGGACACGGCGGTGTCGTCCCCGTCCGACCCACCGCGCATCGCGGCGAACGCCAGGGCGCCGGCGACCGTGACGGCGACGGCCGCGCCCAGCAGCACCGGCCGGCTCAGGGACAGGCCTCCCCGGGTGCGCGCCGGTCGCCCCGAACCCTCGTCCTCCGCGGCCCGGCCCTGGTGGTCCCCGGCGGGATCGAGGAGATCGGGCAGCGGCTCGGGCGGTGTGATGTCCTCGAAGTTCTGCCGGAGGATGCGTGTCAGCGACTCCCGCACGACGGCCTCGGGCACCCGCTCGACGGGGTCCCAGCGCAACAGGCCCAGGATGGCGGGCGAGAGCGGGCCCGCGTCGCGCGGGGCCCTGACCGGCAGTCGCTCCACCGCCCGGAGCGTGGCCTCCGCCTCGCCCCGGTCCCGTACGACCGGCCGCCCCTCGACCAGCGCGTACATCATCGCGCCGAGCGCCCAGAGATCGGCCGGGGGCGCGCCGCCCTCGCCGCGGGCCTGCTCGGGAGAGGCGTACGAGGGAGCGGTGACGCGCGTCGCGTCGGGGGACGCCGTCAGACCGAAGCCGGTCACGGTGACCCTGCCGTGCTCGTCGGACCACACCTGGCTCGGGCCGAGTTCGCCGTGCGTGACTCCCTCGTGGTGCGCGGCGGTGAGGACGTCGAGGACGCCGAGCCCGATACCGGCCGCCCGCACGGGGTCGACGGGACCGTGCAGGAGGAGCTCGGACAGCGGGGCACCCGGCGGCCGCTCCGTGACGGTCCACACGAAGCCGGGCTCCTCGACCACCTCGAGGACCGCGGCCACTCCTCCGTGACAGGCCGGGCCGAGGATCTCGGCCGTGCGCAGGATCCGGTCGGCGGCGGGCTCCGGCGGCTTCTCGCCCCGGTGTCCGGCGGCACGCGACCAGGTCAGGACGACGGGCCGTCCGAAGGCGGTGTCCTCGCCGTGCCACAGGGCCCGGCCCTCCTCGCGCAGGAAGACGTCGAGCAGCCGGTATCTCCCGGCGATCAACTCGCCCGAGGAGTCTTGCGCCTTGGCCATCGTCATCCCTCGTCGTGTACCGGACAGTCGCCTTTCCCAGAAGTACGCGGGAGGTGACGAAGAGTGTTCAACGGGAGACGACTGGAGATGAGTGTTTTTACCCGGGCGCGTCGTCGTCGCTCGTCCGTACGAACAGTTCAGGCCCCCGTTCGCGGGCGGTTCACCGCCAGGCCTCCTCGTCGCGGTAGCCGCCCGAAAGTGCCGTCAGCGCCAACTCGCTTTTCATTTAAGGCAGTTGCCACGTGGCTGGAACAGGAAGGGCGCGGGAGCCGGTGGGACGTGGACAGCGGGGAGCCGTCCGGGAAAGATGCCAGATGCACACAACGCTGTCCGTCCGCCGTGCCCAGTTCGTCGCCCGTCGTCCGTCGCTTCGCCCGAGCCACCCGGAGGCCGTCCGTATGAGTGCCCGACCGCTGCCCCAGAGCCCGCCCGCCGAGCAGGGAGTCGACGCCTCGGGCATCACCGCGTTCCTCGACGCCGTCGAGGCCGACCCGGACATCGAACCGCACAGCCTGATGATCCTGCGCCACGGGCACCTCGTCGCCTCCGGCTGGTGGGCGCCGTACACGCCGGAGCGCCTCCAGCTCCTCTACTCGCTCAGCAAGAGCTTCACCTCGACGGCCGCCGGATTCGCCGTGGCCGAGGGACTGCTGGACCTCGACCGGCCGGTGATCTCGTACTTCCCCGAGTTCGAGGCCGACATCACCGATCCACGCAGTCGCGCCATGCTCGTCCGGCATGTCGCGGCCATGGCCAGCGGTCATCTCACCGAGACCTGGGCCGACGCGATGCGGACCGACCGGACGGAGGCGGTCCGCGGATTCCTGCTGATCCCGCCGGACCGCGACCCCGGCACCGTCTTCGCGTACAACCAGTCGGCCACCTACGCGCTCGCCTCGATCCTCCAGCGCGTGACCGGCCTGTCGCTGACCGAGTACCTGCGGCCCCGCCTGTTCGACCCGCTGGGCATCGGGGAGACCGACTGGACGCGGAACCGCGCCGGCCGGGAGATCGGCTTCAGCGGACTGCACGCCACGACCGACGCGATCGCCCGACTCGGGCAGCTCTATCTGGACGACGGCGTCTGGGAGGGCCGGCGGCTCCTGCCGGCCTCCTGGATCGCGGAGGCGACCCGCGCGCACGTCGCGAACGCGGACGGCAGTCCCGGGGGCGCCCGGTCGGACTGGCAGCAGGGCTACGGATTCCAGTTCTGGCGGGGACGCCACGGATACCGCGGCGACGGGGCGTTCGGACAGTTCTGCGTCGTGCTGCCCGAACACGACGCCGTGATCGCGACGACCGCGGCGACCGACCGGATGCAGGAACTGCTGGACCTGATGTGGCGCCATCTCCTGCCCGCGTTCGGGGCGGCACCACAGCGGGACGCGAGCGAGCGCGACGAGGCGCTGAGCCGACGGCTCGCCCGCCTCGCCCTGCCACCGGTCGAGGCCGCCGCCGAGCCCACGGAACCCCTGGGCACCTGGTCGCGGACGGAGTTCGTGCCCGCCGGAGGCGTCTGCGCGGCCCAGCGGACGCTGACGGGCGTGCTCGTCGCCGAGAGCGACAAGGGAACCGGCGTCACCCTGGCCGAGGGGGACCGGCGACTCGAACTGCGCCTCGAAGGAACCGGCTGGACCGTCGATCCCGGCCGGACGCCCCTGGCGGTGAGCGGCGGCTGGACCGGTCCCGGCACCCTGCGCGTCGACGTGCTCTTCCTGGAGACCCCGCACCGGCTGACCGTGGAGTGCGTCCTCCCCGACCGGACCTTCACCGCCCGCTGGCACACGACCCCGCTGCACGCCCCCTCCCTGCACTCCCTGCGAGCACCGTCGCGAGCGGCGTCAACTGGTCCCCGGAAAACGCCACACCTCGCCACCCCTTCCGCCACGTAGAGATATCCACCACGATGCATATGCCGAGGTCCTGACGGGCGGACGCGGGCCTTCCGACCCGCGCCGCCCGCGTGCCTGCCGGGCGGAGAGAACCGACTCCGGGGTGATGCATGACGAATCTGATGTGGACGCGGAGCGTGGAGTGGCTGGCCGCGGCCGCCACGGACCCGAGGGCGTGCAAGCGCGACTGGGACCAGGGGAGCGGCGGTGTGCTCCTGGAGGCCGGGCGCTACTGGGACGTGCTGAGCGTGCCCGAGCAGCTCGGCCTGCTCGCCCTCGACATCCTGTGGTGCGACCCGGTCCGGCTGCCGGGGCCCACACTGCTCGACTGCGCCGCTCAGCGCGTGGGCTTCTTCCTGCCGCCCGACCCCGCGAGCCGGTGGGAGGGTTCGGGGCTCCGCCATCTCGGCAGGGGTTCCTGGGTCGCCGTACCGCCGCCGTACCGTTCGGCGGGACCGCTCGAATGGATCGTGCCGCCGGACGGGACGGGCGCGCTGCACCCCGCGCTCCCCCTGGAACTGGCGCTGCGCCAGGCCAACGGCACACTCGCCGTCCTGGCACCGCCGGCCGATCAGCCGGTTCCGTAGAAGTGCGCCTGTCCTCCGCGCCACTTCACCCAGGCCGGATCGTCCAGCAGGTCCTCCGCGTCCGGCAGTCCCGCCCGGCCGAGGAACTCCAGCAGATCCTCGTCCGAGAACGCCACGCCGAGGTTCTCACCGCGCGCGGTCACCTCACGGCCACTGGTATCCAGGGCCGGATGCACAACCAGAGGAGCCCGTCCGGACATATATCCAGGATCGCCCTTGGCGCCGCGCCGCGCATCCCGGCGGACGGACCGCGGACGGACGCGGGCCGACGCCGCTCGCCGGACGGCGTGAAAGTGGTTGTATTCAGTACGGAGTGCGTTTCCCGTTCCCCGGGTGAGGAGCTTTCTATGGGCGCCATGGACCTGCCAGCGATCGAAGCGGAGCGTCAGCGGATCAAGGACGCCCATCTGATGGCGGAGAGGCCGCGGAGCACGGCCCGCGGTGTGCACCATGTGGCGCTGCTCTCCGCGGACGTGGAGCGGACCGTACGGTTCTACCAGGGCGTCCTCGGCTTCCCCCTCACCGAGATGATCGAGAACCGGGACTACAAGCGCTCGACCCACTTCTTCTTCGACCTCGGCAACGGCAACCTGCTCGCCTTCTTCGACTTCCCCGGCCTCGACCTCGGCCCCTACGCGGAGGTCCTCGGCGGACTGCACCACCTCGCCATCTCCGTCGACCCCGCCACCTGGCGTGACCTGCGCGACCGGCTCGACGCGGCCGAGGTCGAGTACATGGAGGAGAGCGGTGCCTCGATCTACTTCCGCGACCCCGACGGCGCCCGGATCGAACTGCTCGCCGATCCGCTCGGCGAGATGTACGGCAACAAGGTCCTCTGAGACGGCGGCCGGCGGCCGGAGCCCCCGGGGTTCCGGCCGCGGGGCCTCAGCTCAGCAACTGGGCCCAGTTGGCGGGAACCCGGTCGGCGGGGCCGGGCACGGGCTGGTCGAGCGGGTGGCTCACCGGGGGAGAGAGCTCGGGACCGGCCTCGTAGAGCTCCGAGGTGTCGTAGTCCCAGAACCAGTTCTCGCCCGGCTCGAAGCTCTGGATGACGGGATGCCCGGTGCCGTGCGCGTGCGCGGTGGCGTGCTTGGCCGGGGAGTCGTCGCAGCAGCCGACATGCCCGCACTGGGCGCAGCGCCGCAGATGGAGCCACCATCCGCCGGCGGCGTCGCACTCGGTGCAGCCGGTGCCGCTCGGCGGTACGGACGTGTCGATTCCGTTCGGCGTGGTCATGACCGCTCCTCCGTGGTTTCCGCGGCGGTTTCCGCGACGGTCAGGGGCAGGCGTACCTGGAAGCGCGTGTCACCCGGCACGGACTGCACCATCAGACTGCCGTGGTGCTTGTTGACGACGATCCGCCAGGAGATGTCCAGACCGAGCCCGGTGCCCTCGCCCACCGGTTTGGTGGTGAAGAACGGGTCGAAGATCCGGTCACGGATCTCCTCGGGCACTCCGGGGCCCGTGTCACGGAACTCGACGAGCACATGGTCGCCGTCGGGAGCGGTGTGCACCGTCAGCGTCCCCTCGCCGACCATCGCGGAGGCGGCGTTGTCGATGAGGTTCGTCCACACCTGGTTCAGCTCACCCGGATAGGCGGGGATCCGGGGCAGCGTCCGGTCGTACTCCTTGACGATCTTGATGCCGGAGCCCATCTTGCCGGCGAGCATCATCAGGGTGCTGTCGAGCAGATCGTGCACGTCGGAGACCTGGTAGGGCGCGCGGTCCATCTGCGAGTACTGCTTGGCCGCGTCCACGAGATGCGAGATGCGGGTGGTGGAGTCCTCGATCTCGTTCATCAGCAGCTCGGTCTCGACCGTGTAGTTGAGCCACCGGACGGCGCCTTCGAGCGTCGGCCCGTCCACGGCGGCCGCGACCTGGTCCAGCCAGTCGGTGTCGAGACCCGCCTGCACGAAGGTCGGGGCGAGCTGCCAGCCGCCCGCGATGTCGTGGTCGTCGAGCCAGTCGGCGAGCGCGTCCTCCCGGTCGGAGGCCTCCAGCGGGGTCAGCGGGGTGGCCTTGGCGACCTGTTCGGCGGTCCGCTCCTGGATCTCGACCAGCGTCTCCAGAGCGTCGCGCGCGTACGGCCCCGAGGCGATCATCCCCAGCTTCTGCCGCATGTGGGCCACCCGGTCACGCAGCGCCGAGGTGGCCCGTACGGCCGCCGCGGCCGGGTTGTTGAGCTCGTGCGTGAGCCCGGCCGACAGCGAGCCGAGGGCCAGCAGCCGCTCACGCTGCCCGACGGTGCGCTGGGCGTTCTGGCTGCCGAAGAACATGCCCTCCAGCAGATGGACGGCCATCGGGAACCAGTCCCGCAGGATGGCGGCGAACGTCGCCGCGGGCAGCACGAAGAACCGGGACGTCTCGGTGACCCGCATGGAACCCTTGTACTGCGCGTCACCCGGGTCGCTGAGATAGGCCTGCATGGCCCCCGCGTACACCCCGCGCTTCGACGTGCGGCTGATCTCCACGTCGTCCGCGCCGACCCGGCGCGACATCACGACCGTGCCCTCCAGGAGCACGTAGAAGCAGGTGGCCGGATCACCCTCGGTGTAGACCGGCCCGGGGTCGAACTGCTCCGTACTGCCCTCCCGGCACAGCCGGTCCAACTGGTCGACGTCGAGCTTCTCGAACAGGAACAGCGTGCCCAGTTCCGCCGCGTCGCACGGCACCGGCCGCGCGCTCACGACTGCTCCAGATAACGGTGGACGAGCATGACGGCCATGGCTCCCTCTCCGACCGCGGACGCGACCCGCTTCGCCGACTCGGCGCGCGCGTCCCCGGCCACGAACACGCCGGGCACATTGGTTTCCAGGTGGTACGGGGGCCGGTCCAGCTCCCAGCCGCGCGGCGGCTGTCCGTCGGGCGTCATGTCGGGGCCCGCCACGATGAAGCCGCGGGCGTCGCGCAGGACCGTGCCCTCCAGCCAGTCGGTGAGCGGGGCCGCGCCGATGAACACGAACGTCCACTGCGCGTCGACGAGTTCGGTGTGACCGCTCTCCACATCGCGCAGGGTGAGCTGTTCCAGATGGCCGTCGCCGTGCGCGGAGTCCACGACCGTTCCGGTGCGCACCGAGATGTTCGGCGCGTCCGAGATCTGCTCGATCAGGTAGTGCGACATCGAGGCGGTCAGCGAGGAGCCGCGCACCAGGATGGTCACGGACTTCGCGCCCCGGGCCAGGTACATCGCCGCCTGGCCCGCCGAGTTCGCGCCGCCCACGATGTACACGTCGTGGCCCTGGCAG
Source organism: Streptomyces sp. NPDC096324 (assembly GCF_044763015.1). Lineage (NCBI taxonomy): Bacteria > Bacillati > Actinomycetota > Actinomycetes > Kitasatosporales > Streptomycetaceae > Streptomyces > Streptomyces sp. NPDC096324. The sequence goes on from NZ_JBIWFK010000008.1 coordinate 290,609, forward strand.
GCGGCGGCCTCGGTCAGCGCCGAGCCGTAGAAGACGCCGCAGCCCGTCAGCTCGGCGACACCCGGGGCCTGGAGCTGCCGGTAGGAGACTCCGGTCGCGAGGATCACCGCGTGCGCGGAGATCGCGGAGCCGTCGGAGAAGTGGATCGTGCGCGAGGCCCCGGTGACCTCCAGCCCGGTCACCTCACGCGCGGTGAGGATCTCGGCGCCGAACTTGGCCGCCTGCCGCCGCGCCCGGTCGGTGAGCTGTCCCCCGGAGACTCCGTCGGGGAAGCCGAGGTAGTTCTCGATCCGTGAACTCTGACCCGCCTGTCCGCCGGTCGCGGACCGCTCCACGAGCACGGTGCGCAGCCCCTCGGACGCGCCGTACACGGCCGCCCCGAGCCCGGCCGGTCCGCCGCCGATGACGACGAGGTCGTAGAACTCCGATGCCGGTGTCGTGGCGAGCCCGACGTGCGCCGCGATCTCGGGGTCCTCGGGCTCGACGAGCGGTGTGCCGTCCGGGGTGACCACCAGCGGCAGCCGGTCGCCGTCCTGCCCGGCGGCGCTCAGCAGGCGCTGTCCCTCCGGGGTGTCGGAGGAGTACCAGCGGTAGGGCACCTGGTTGCGGGCCAGGAACTCCCGCACGCCCGAGGAGCGGGCCGACCAGCGGTGCCCGACCACCTTGCAGGCGCCCACGGGCCGGTAGTCGCTGGCCCGCCACGCGTCCAGCAGGTCGTCCACGACCGGATAGAGCTTCTCCTCCGGCGGATCCCAGGGCTTGAGCAGATAGTGGTCCAGGTCGATCACGTTGATCGCGTCGATGGCCGCGTTCGTGTCCGCGTACGCGGTCAGCAGCACCCGGCGGGCGCCCGGGTACACGTCGAGGGCCTGTTCCAGGAACTCGATGCCGTTCATCTGCGGCATGCGGTAGTCGGCGAGGATGACCGCCACCTGGTCACCACGCAGCTTCAGCTCCCGCAGGGCCTCCAGCGCGGCGTCGCCCGATTCGGCGCGCACGATCCGGTGGCCCTCGCCGTAGCGGCGCCGGAGGTCACGGGCGACGGCTCGCGAGACTCCGGGGTCGTCGTCGACGGTCAGAATGACGGTCCGCGCCGGACTGGCGGCCTGGGTCATACCTCTCCCACCCCGAGCAGGTCAGTTGCGTTCCGGCCGAGCGGATGCCCGGGGGGCCGCGGGGCCGGTACAGAGCCAATCGTATGTACGATCGGTCACCTTTGCTCGGGAACCGGCCACCCGCCCGTCGGCTCCGCCGCGTCGATGGGGGCCGGCAGGGGGTCGCGGGCCTTCGGGAGGATGTTCGTGACGTAGTCCTTCACGGCCGCGTCCAGGCCGATGTCGTGCTGGGCGCGCTCGGACAGGAACCAGCGGTGTTCGAGCAGCTCGTGGTACAGCTCGGCCGGGTCCATGGAGCCCCGCAGTTCCGGGGGCACCGCCCGGACCGTCGGCCGGAACACGTCCCGCACCCAGCGGTGGGCGAGCACCTCGGGCCGGGCCGCGGGCGGGCGTTCCGCGCGCTGACCGGGCGGGGTGCCCGTGGTGGAGCCGCCCAGGGCCGGGGATCCGGGTGCGGAGGAGCCCGGCGCGTAGTCGTCCTGGGTGGCCATCCAGCTCTCCAGGTCGTTCAGGAGCCTGCGGGCCTGGTTCTCCTCGGTGTCGAGTCCGGTCAGCCGCAGCAACTGGCGCTGGTGGTGGCCCGCGTCGACGACCTTGGGCACGAACGTGACGGTGTCGCCGTTGGACGAGCTCGCGATGTGCATCTCGGCGACGTCGAAACCGAGGTCGTTGAGCCGGCGGATGCGGCGGTCGATGTAGTGGTACTTGCCCGCCGGGTAGACGGAGGTGCGGGTCAGTTCCTCCCACAGGCTTCGGTAGCGGGCGCAGATCTCCCGGCCGAACTCGATCGGGTCCACCGAGGGATGCAGGGCGCCCGCTGCCTCCAGGTCGAGGAGTTCGCCACTGATGTTCACCCGGGCGAGATCGAGGTCGTACTCGCGCTGGCCGGTGCTGAGCCGCGGGTGCAGTTCACCGGTCTCGGCGTCCACCAGATAGGCGGCGTAGGCTCCCGCGTCGCGCCGGAACAGCGTGTTGGACAGCGAGCAGTCGCCCCAGGCGAAGCCGGCCAGGTGCAGCCGCACCAGCAGCACGGCCAGCGCGTCCATCAGCCGGTGCATGGTGGCGGGCCGCATGGTCGTCTCGAACATCGACCGGTACGGCAGCGAGCCGCCCAGGTGCCGGGTGATCAGCACCGACTCCAGGGGATCGCCGGCCGCGTCCGCGCGGCCGGTGACCACGGCGAGCGGGTCGACCGCCGGTATCCCGAGCCGGTCCAGGCCCAGCAGCAGTCCGTACTCGCGCACCGCGGGCCGTTCGGCGAGTTCTTTGACGGCAACCACCTCGTCACCGGCGCGGGCGTAGCGCACGACGTGCCGGGAGATGCCGCGCGGCAGCGGCACCAGATGGTGCTCGGGCCACTCCTCCAGGGGCAGGTGCCACGGCAGTTCGAGCAGGAGCGCGGGATGCTCCGGGTTGGTCGCGCTGAACTGCAGAGCCATGCCGGGCTGCCCTCACCTCGGGGTCGAACACTGGTCGGGGCCCAGCATCTACGAATGATCGCCCAGACGGAAGACGCGCCGGGCGTTGCCCGACAGGAACAGCGAGGTGGTCTCCTCGTCCAGGCCCAGCTCGTCGAGGTGCTCCAGGGCCCGACTCGGCTCGATCATGGGGTAGTTGGAGCCGAACAGGACCTTCCGCCGCCCCCGGCCGCGCAGATACGCGACCAGCTCCGGGGGATAGCGGCGGCTGGTGTAGGCGCTGGTGTCGATGTACACGTTGGCGTGCTTGTCGGCGACCGCGATCATCTCCGTGGTCCACGGATAACCGATGTGCCCGCAGACGATGGTCAGTTCGGGGAAGTCGAGCGCGACCTGGTCGATGTACGGGATGGGGCGGCCGGTCTCGGAGGGGCGCAGCGGTCCGGTGTGCCCGACCTGGGTGCAGAACGGGACGCCGAGTTCGGCGCAGGCGGTGTACAGCGGGTAGTAGAGCCGGTCGGTGGGCGGCAGTTGCCACAGCCACGGAATGATCCGCAGGGCCACGAAGCCCAGTTCCCCGACGGCCCGCCGGAGTTCGCGCACCGCGGCCACCGGCCGGGTGAGGTCGGCGCCCGCCACCCCGCGGAGCCGTCCGTCCGAGCGGGCCACGAATCCGGCGACCTCGTCGTTGGTGATCAGGGCGCCCTGAGGTCCGTACCAGGCCGAGGCCAGGCCGGTGTCCACCCCGGCCTTCGCCAGCGCGGCCAGGGTGACCTCGACCGGCAGCTCCTCCTCCAGCGTCCCCATGCCGGTCCAGCGGCGCAGGGACTCGAACATCTCGTGGTTGGAGTGGCGGAGAGTGGGGTGCTGCATCCACGCGTCGACGACCGGCATGGTCCTGTGCCCTCCCTGAGGCGGTGTCTGAGCGCTTGCTCACCCCGACCCTAGGGGGCCCCGTGCTCCCTGGCCACCCGCTCGCCCGGCGCTCCGCCGCTCCCCGCGCGGTCAGCCGCTCCCTCACCCCACCTGGCCGGTCCGGTTCGCCGTGGCACCTGCGCGATCCGCCGCCCCCTCACCACCTGGCCGGCCAGGTTCGCCGTGGCCACCGGCCGGCCTCGCGCTTCCTGGTCACCCCGCCGGGGTGCGAGGCTCCGCGCTACCCGCCCAGGGTGTCGGTGCTCCGGGTCCACTCGTCCACCGCGTCCACGAGCGCGGTCAGGGCCGCGGCCAGGCGCGCGAACCCGGGACCCACCGGACCCCCCGGCTCCTTCATGTATGTGTCCCGCCGGATCTCCACCATCAGCGCCGTGACCCCCGGCTCCCGTTCGTAGTACCGCAAAGGGACGTACGCGCCCGAGAACGGGCTGTCGATCCCCACCCCGCCGAGCCCCGCGAACGCCTTCTCCGCGAGCGCGACCAGTTCCGGCGGCGTGTGGAAGGAGTCGGTCCCCAGGCAGACCGGCGGCCGCGGCCCGTCCCCGTGCAGTTCGTAGGGCAGCCGGGCCGTCGGATACGAGTGGACGTCGATGACCACGGCCCGCCCGGTGGCGGCCAGCCTGTCGCTCACCGCCGCCGTCATCGCCTGCGCGTAGGAGTGGAAGTAGCGCTCGATCAACGGCCGGGGATCGGTGTCCGCGGGGCGCAGCCGCGCCCGGTGCGTCGTCCGTGTGTAGACCGCGCCCATCCCGACCGCGAGCATCTCCTCGCGCTCGTCCGGGAAACGCTCGGGATCGACGACCAGCCGGGACAGTCGGTTGACGAACCGCCACGGTGTCAGCCCGGCCGCCTCGGCCGCGGCCGAGGCCAGTTCGGCGGTGTGCGCGTCGGTGATGTGGTCCAACTCGCTCTCCAGTGCCGGATCGTCGAGGAGGATGCCCTCGCGGACCGGCGCGGGGATCTCCCTGGAGGAGTGCGGCACGTGCAGGATCACGGGCGAGTGGACCGCTCCCGGCAGGAGCGCGAAGGAGTCCGGGCCGTCCGGGGAAGCGAGGATGTCGTTCATAAGAGATCACTGTCGCAGCCGGGTCCGACAATGGGCAGGACCCCATGACCTCGCCACGTGCGCGCGACCACGCCGGGCGCACTCAGGGACGCCGCGTACGCGCCTCACGACGTGCCCTCGTCATCACGTCGCGTGCGCGCCACCACGCCGGGTACCCGCGGCCACGCTGCCCCCGCACTCAGCCACTGCCCCCGCGGCGCGCGTAGTGCTCGATGAGCGCCGCCCGGGTCGTCTCGAGACGGTGGGCCAGGATCGCGCCGATCGTCCGTGTCAGCGAAAGCTCCAGCGAGGGATCCTGGTCGCACAGCGTCCGAACCTCGGTGGCGTCGAACTCGTAGGCGCGCACCGGGCTGAAGGCCTCGGCACCGAAGTCCCAGGTGTGCGGACGGAACAGCCACGACCAGCCGAGCAGGTCGCCGGGCCCGAGCTGGGCGACGGTGATCCGGCGGTCGGCGACGACCCGCTGGTACAGCGAGACCGTTCCCGAGCGCACCACCCAGAAGCGGTCGGCGGTGCCTCCCTCCTCGAAGATCGGCCCGTCCGCGGGGAAGGACACCTCGCGGGCCACGCTCATCAGCCGATCGCGGTGTTCGGGGGAGAGCGCGTGCAGGAGCCGGAGAGCAGTGGGCATCGCGGACCTCCATCGGGTCGCCGCCTGGACCGCGAGGCCGGCGGCGCCTGTCGTACCGGTGGTATCCCGTCATCTCCATTGGAGCCCGAACGGCGTAATCCGGCGCGTCGGATGACGGGCGGGTTCGCCGTGGGACGGTCGTGCGTGTGTGGTCCGGCGCGTCATCCGGCGGTCCGGGACGTCACCGAGAAGCGAGCCCCGTCGGGGTCGATGATGAGGGCCTCGACCGAGCCGATGCCCTGCTGGTGCGCGGCGCCGCCGTGGGCGCGTGCCGCGCGGACGCAGGCCTCCACGTCGTCGACCGCGAAGTGGATCTGCCAGTGCGGCCGCAGGCTCGGGTCCGGGGCCGCGCCCAGGGCGCCGGAGTGGATCCGGGCCACCACGTCTCCGAAGCTGCGCAGGACGACCTCGTTCTCCTCGTAGTCGACCTCGCAGCAACCCGGGACGGAGGAGGCCCAGCCCAGCACCTCGCCGTAGAAGATGGCGGCGTCGAAGGCGTCGCGGGTGTGCAGACGGATGAACGAGGGGGCCGCGTTGCGCCAGCGTTCCCAGCCGGACACCAGGTCGCCCTCCCAGATCCCGAACACCGCCCCGTCCCGGTCGGCCAGCAGCGCGGCCCGGCCCGGGGGGAGCGAAATGGGGCCCACCGCGGTCGTGCCGCCGCGCTCCTGGCTGCGCGCGACGGTCTCGTCGGCGGAGGCGACGGCGAAGAGCGCGGTCCAGGCGACCGCCGTCTTCGCCACGAAGTCGACCTCCGCGACCCCCGCGACCGGAACTCCACCGACACTGGCGATGCGGTACTGCTCACCCATCCGGGTGCCCGACGCCCACCTCCAGCCCAGAACCGCGGTGTAGAAGCTCTGGGCGGCCCGCAGGTCACGGGTGGTGAGACTGACCCAGCACGGCGCGCCGAAGACCGCCTTGCTGGTGACGACACCGGTGTCGAGAGTTCCGTCGCTCTTCATCGCCGCCCGTCCTGACGCGATCGGCGGACAGCGGTCTCGCGGGGTGCGGGGCCCTCATGGGGCTCCCGGGCGTGAGTTCAGCCGTGAGAGGCCCTCCGTACCGGAAGGCCCCCGACGGCGTCAGCGACACCTGCGGATCCGCTGTCCCATCACCAACAGCATCTCCCGCTTCGGCGCGGCGCGCACCACGCGATCGTCAGACGCGCGGTCGCTCCAGGGTGAGGAGCAGGCCCTCCACGGCGCCGGGGCCTATGCGGCCCTTGACGTCCGCGGCCGTGATCGCCTTGAGCGCCCACCCGTCCTCGGCATGCTTGTTCAGGACCTTTTCCAGCTTGTCACTGTCCAGCGCGTCGCCGATCAGCGATTCACGGAACGTGACGACCTTGTATTCGAAGGTGTAGGGGGTGCTCATGGTTGCGGAGCTCTCCTGCGTGTCGGTTGGCATGGCCGCCCCACCCAATCACTCTTCGCGGCCGTGGCACAGGGGCGAACCGGACCGTAGGGACACCTTTGTTGAAACTTCAGGAAGTGCCGCGCCGGGGAGGGGTCCTGACGGCCGGCCGGAGGGAGGAGCGCGGCCGAGGCGTCGTAGCGTGGACGCGGGTCTACGGAAGCCGTGACGGCGGATTCAGGGGGCGCGATGTGCTGGAGTGCGACGGCCGACCTGGCGGCCGGTGCCGGGGTCGCCGCGGTCGGGGCGGTCTGTGTGCTCCGGGCGCGGCGCCGGACGGATCTCCCGTTGGCCGCGCTGCCGTTGCTGCTCGGCGCCCACCAGATCGTCGAGGCCCGCGTCTGGGACACCGGTGGGGGTACGGGGCCGGCCACCGTGGCCTGGGCCGTGATCGCCCTTCCGCTGCTGGCCGTGTGGGTGCCGGCGGGCGTGCTGTGCGCGGCGCCGAGTCATGCCCGGCGCCGGCTGCTGCTCCCGCTGGCGGCCGGCGTCGCGACCGCGGCCGCCCTCGCGCAGGCCATGACCGTCCGTCCCGTCAGGGCCGAGATCCGCGGCCACACCATGGGGTACGTGATCGATCTGCCCCAACCTGAACTGGTCATCGCGGGCTACCTCCTCGCCACCGTCGGAGCGCTGCTGATCTCCGGCGACCGCGGGCTGGTGCTGCTCGGCTTCCTGACCGGAGCGGGCGCGGTGATCTGCTGGTCCCTGTGGGAGCTGGAGTTCGTCTCCACGTGGTGCGCGTGCGCCGCGGTCGTCTCGGTGACGCTGCTGGGCTGGGTGAACTCAAGGGAGGCCGTCGCCCCGCAGGAGCGGGTGCGTCAGGCCTGAGGTGACGCGTGACACGGAACCGGGGTGATCCGGTGATCCGACGCGGCATCGGTGATCCGAGATCATCCCGGCCGGGCGCCGCACCGGTGATCCGGCGCATCCCGGGTACGCGGCGAACCGTGGATGACCTGACGAGTTCCTCATATGTGTCGGCCAGGGTCGAGGCATGATCAACTCCGCACACCGTGTTCGCGCGGCGATCGTCGCCGTGTCCTTCCTGCTAGCCGGCTGCGGCGGCGGCACGGCCGAGAAGGCCGGCGCCGGAGCCGGCGGCGCTCCGGCGCGTGACGTCGGGGCGACACGGGCGCCCGCACCGACCGCCTCACGCACGGCGGCCCCCGGGCGACTGCCGGGAATCGGCCCGAGGACCCTGGCCGCGATCCCGTCGAGGACCCGTCAGGCCGTCGTGGTGACCGGCAGCGGCAGGGACTCCTCGCGGTCCACCGTCGTGCTGTACGAGCGCACGGAGGCGGGCTGGACGGCGGGCCCGAGCCGGCCCGCGCGCAACGCCCTCAAGGGCTGGACCGACCACCACCGCTCCGGCGACCTGCGTTCCCCGATAGGCGTCTTCACCCTGACGGACGCGGGCGGGCTGCGGCCCGACCCCGGCACCCGGCTCCCGTACGACCGCTCGGGCGCCTTCACCTCGCCCGGCACCGGCTTCGACGGCGAGCCGTTGGCGGGCTCCTTCGACTACGTGGTCGCCGTCGACTACAACCGCAGGCCCGGCACCACCCCCCTGGACTGGACCCGGCCGATGGGGGCCGGCCGCGGCGGCGGCATCTGGCTGCACGTCGACCACGGCGGCCCCACCCACGGATGCGTCGGCCTGCGCGAGAAGGACCTGGTGGAGCTGATGCGCGCACTGGACCCGGCCCTGCACCCGGTGGTGGTCATGGGAGACGCCGCCTCCCTGGCCCGCTGAACGCACGCCGAGGGTTCGCGGGCTGCCGAGTGGTCCCCCCGGCCCCGCCCGCAGTGTGCCGGGGGGTTGTCAGGAAGGTGTCAGGGTGTGGGAAGACCCTCTCACCGGCCGCGGGGCGCCCGGCAGCCCCTACGATCGGCCGCGTGTGCGCATATGTGCTGGTGGCGGAGGACGACGAGAAGCAGGCGGAGCTGATACGCCGTTCGCTGCTGAGCGAGGGGCATACGGCAACCGTGGTCCACGACGGCGCGGCGGCGCTCGACGAGGTCCGGCGGCACCGGCCCGACCTCGTCGTCCTGGACCTGATGCTCCCGGTGGTCGACGGCTTCGGGGTGTGCCGGGTGCTGCGGCAGCACGACGACATCCCCATCCTGATGCTGACCGCCCGCTCCACCGAGGACGACGTCCTGCTCGGCCTGGAACTCGGCGCGGACGACTACATGACCAAGCCGTACAGCCCGCGCGAGCTCATGGCCCGAATCCGTACGGTACTGCGGCGCGGCGGAGGGGCCGCGGGTGAACGGCGGCCCGACCCGGTCGTCAGGGCGGCGGGGATCGTGGTGGACCCGCTGCGGCACACGGTCCTGTGCGACGGGTCGCCGGTGGACTGCACCCCCGGCGAGTACGCGATCCTGCTCGCGATGGCCGGCGAGCCCGAACGGGTCTTCTCCCGGCGGCAGTTGCTGCACCACACCCGGGGCATCGACCGGGCCTCGACCGAGCGGGCCATCGACGTGCACATCATGAACCTGCGCAGGAAGATCGAGGCGGACCCGCGCAGACCGACGCGTCTGGTGACCGTCTTCGGCGTCGGGTACAAGCTCAGGGGCGACCGGCCGTGAGCCGCGCCGTACCGCTGCGCAGGAGCCTGCTCGTGAAGCTCCTGATCACGTCCGTGCTCATCGCCCTGTGCTCCGTGGCCGCGACCGCCTGGCTCGCGGTGCAGACCACCACCCGGGCCATCCAGGAGGAGCAGGGCCAGGTGCTCGCCGAGGACATGGACATCCTGCGGCAGCTCAGCGGATACGCGGCCACCCACGCCGACTGGTCCGGAGTCGACGGGACACTGCGCGCGATCTCGCTGCGGACCGGCCGGCGCATCGCCCTGACCGCGGGCGACCGCACCCCCTTCGCGGACTCCGCGTCCCGCGGGACCTCCCTGCCGCCCCGGGCCGCCGCCACCGTGGATCCGCTGCGCACCGACACCTCCACGGAACCCGGGGCGCAGCTCACCGGAATCGACCCGCGTGCCGTGGGCCCGTACCGGCTGACCACGAACGAGCGTCTGAGGGTCGCCAAGCTCGCCACCGTGCGCCAACTCTGCTTCTCCCGCAACGGCGTTCGCACCCGCGCGGAGCGGATGCCCAGCGGCCGGACCGTGTTGAAGGGCGTGGACGGGACGATCGACCCCGGGTACGTGCCGACCGAATGCGCCGACGGCCTGCTCAACACCCCCACCCCGACCGAACAGAAGGCCCTGGACGCGCTGTCGGCACTCACCCGCACCTGTCTGGACCGGCACCAGGTGCACCTCGACCACTCCGTGGCGCTGCCGCTGGAGGCCGTGAGCGGCGCCACCGCCGTCCCCTACCTGACGGGGAAGCGACCGGTCGACCAGGACGGACCACTCGCCCGCACGGCGAACGCCTGCGTCGCCGAGGCCCGGCGCGGTCAACTCGATCCCTACGTCGCCCCGGTCGCCGAACTCTTCCTCGGCACGGGGGACACGCCCGTGCCCCGCTTCGACATGTCGGCCGCCAACAAGGCCAAGGTGTTCGGGGTCGCCGGACTGGTCCTCGCCCTCACGGTCGCCGTGACCGCGCTGGTCGCCACCCGGCTCGTACGCCCCCTGCGCGCGCTGACCCAGGCCGCGCGGCAACCGCCGGAGCGGCACGTACGCGTGCCCGTCACCACCCGGGACGAGACCGGCGTCCTGGCGCTCGCCTTCAACGAACTGACCGAGCGCCGCGAGCGGATGGAGGCCCAGCGCAAGGCGATGGTCAGCGACATCGCGCACGAACTGCGCACACCGCTCACCAACATCCGGGGCTGGCTGGAGGTGGCCCGCGACGGCATCGTCGACCCCGACCCGGAACTCCTCGCCTCCCTGCACGAGGAGGCCGTTGTCCTGCAGCGTGTCATCGACGACCTCCAGGACCTCGCGGCCGCCGACGCGGGTACGCTGCTGCTGCACCATGAGGAGGTGCGCGCCGACGAACTCCTCGAACAGGTCGCCGCGGCACACCGCGTCGGCGCGGATGCGGTCGGCGTGCGGCTGGTGACCGAGGTGGCCGGCACGCCCTGGCTGGACGCGGACCCCGTACGGATGCGTCAGGCGCTCGGCAATCTGGTGTCCAACGCGACCCGCCACACCCCGGCCGGCGGCACCGTCACCCTCTCCGCGCGCCGCGAGGAGGACGAGGTCGTGTTCGCGGTGGCCGACACCGGCGGCGGCATCGCTCCCGGAGATCTGGCCGACGTCTTCGACCGGTTCTGGCGGGCGGAGAAGTCCCGCAGCCGGCGCACCGGCGGCAGCGGCCTGGGCCTCGCCATCGTGCGCCAACTCGTCGCCGCCCACGCCGGGACCGTCTCCGTCACCAGCGAGGTCGGCACGGGTTCGGTCTTCACCCTGCGGCTGCCCCGCACCTCGCACCACATCCCGCACCACATCCCGCACCCGGCCCCGGTCACCGGCTCCGGCTGAGCACGCAGGAGACGCTTCAGCCGGTCCCCGGCAGCCCGGTCACCGGAACACGTTGTCGGAGTCGTCCAGGATCGACGGGTCGCCGATCATCGCCTCCCGCGGCACCCGCGTCGAGGTCTGGTACATCGCCTCGATCTCGGCCGCGTACCGCTGGGCGATCGCGTCCCGGCGCAGCTTCAGCGACGGCGTCAGCAGCCCGTTGGACATGTCGAAGGGTTCGGGGAGGACACGGAAGACCCGGATGGACTCGGAGCGGGACACGGTGGAGTTGGCCGCCGCGACCGCGCGCCTGACCTCCTCGCGCAGCTCGTTCTCCTCGCGCGCGTCCCGGGCCGGTGTCTCCCCCTTGGCCCGGGCCGCGCGCCAGTGCGTCACGAACTCCGGGTCCAGGGTGATGAGAGCGCCCACACAGGGCCTGTTGTCGCCCACGACGGCCGCCTGATGGATGAGCGGATGGACCCGCAGCCGTTCCTCCAGCGCCGCGGGGGCCACGCTCTTGCCCCCGCTGGTGATGATGATGTCCTTCTTGCGCCCGGTGATGGTCAGATAGCCCTCGGAGTCGACCCGGCCGATGTCCCCGGTCGCCAGCCAGCCGTCGCGGAACGAGGCCGCTGTCGCCGCGGCGTCGTTGATGTAGCCCTGGAACACGGAGGGCCCCCACACGAGGATCTCCCCGTCGTCGGACACATGGATCTCCGTGCCCGGCAGCGGACGTCCGACGGTCCCGAACTTCTCCCGCCCGACCGGCTGGGCGGTGATGCCTCCGCTGGTCTCGGTGAGTCCGTATCCGTCGTGGACGAAGATGCCGATTCCCGCGAAGAACAGGGCGAGTTCGCGGTTCAGCGGAGAGCCGCCCGAGACCGCGCCGCACACGCGTCCGCCGAGTGCGGCGCGCAGCCGCCTGTACACCGTCTTCTCGTAGAGGGAGTGCTGGAGCCGCAGATCGAAACCGGGGCCCGGTCCCGTACCGAGCCGCTGTTGCTCCTCGGCCCTGGCGAAGTCCTGCGCCGTGCGCACGGCACGCTCGAACAGCACGCCACGGCCCGCCCGTTGGGACGCCCGCACGAAGTTCTTGTAGATCCTCTCGAACACGGACGGGACGGCGTACAGATAGGTCGGCCGGAACGAGAGCATGGCCTCGGAGAGGGTCTCCTCCCGCAGATCCGGTTCGTGTCCCATCAGGATGCCGCCGCGCAGACAGATCCCCTGGATCATCAGCCCGTAGGCGTGGGAGAAGGGCAGGAACGCGAGCACCGCCGGCTGTGTGTCCGGCGGGGCCGCCGTCCGCCTCCAGCCTTCGAGCAGTGTGTCGCAGGGGCTCGCCAGGCTGCGGTGGGACAGGGCACAGCCCTTGGGCTGTCCCGTCGTGCCGGAGGTGTACGCGACGACCGCGGTCGAGTCGGCCAGCACGATCCGGCGCAGCGAGTCGACCGCGTTCGCGGGTATCGACCGGCCGCGCTCCACGAGCTGGGCCATCGCGCCGGCGTCCAACTGCCAGACGTGGCGCAGGAACGGGAGCGCGGCGCACGCGGAACCGACCGTCATGATGCCCTGTTCGTCCTCGACCACCACGCCCACGCAGTGCGCGTCCCGCAGGATCCACGCGACCTGCTCGTGCGACGACGTCGGATAGACCGGCACGATCTCGGCGCCCACCGACCACAGGGCATAGCTGAGCACCGTCCACTCGTACCGGGTGCGCGCCATGATGGCCACACGGTCGCCCGGCCGGATGCCGGACCGGACGAACCCCCGTGCCACGTCGACGACTTCGTCCCACAGCTCGGCCGCCGTCACCTGGACCCAGCCGCCCGATGGGCCTTCGGCGCGGCGCGCGAGCTGCGGCAGATCGGGGGTGTTGAGCGCCGTCACGCGGAGGCTGTCGGCAAGTCCCCCCTGGGTGGGTGCGATCGGCGGTGCGGAAAGGTGGGACTGATGCATGCGCCGCTCCGGGATTCTCCTCGACGCGACCTCACCCCCGGAGGCGCCGATGCCAAGGATTACTGAATGTAGCCCACTGGGGAGCGTTCCGTGTCCTGTTCCCGTATGCCGTGGCCGCTGCCGAGTCCTCGTTCGATCGGCCTGTCGGCCGGAGGCGGTGCGGAGCTCCACCCGGGGCGCGGGCACGGCGGGTGTGCCCGGGTCTACGGGCCGGGAACGGCGGGTTCGGATGTGGGGGGTACGCAGTACCACGCGAGCCCGGCGGCGGTCAGGTAGGCGAACGCACCGACGGCCGTGCTGACGCGGAGCCCTTCGCCATAGGTGGTCGCGGTGGCGAGCAGGGTGCCGCCGAGGGCGACACCGGTGGCACTGCCCACCTGGCGGGCCGTGTTGAAGAGGGCGGAAGCCGTCCCCGAGTACGCCGGAGGCGCGGAGCCCATCACGGTCGAGGTCGTGCCGGTGAGCGCGAAGGAGGTGCCGAATCCCACGGCCATCATGGGGGCGATGAGCAGGGGGTAGGCGGGGTCGGCGCCCGCCGCGGTCCAGCCCGCCAGACCCGCGGCGGCCAGGAGCATCCCGACGATCACCAGGGGCCGGTCTCCGGTACGGCGGGCGAGCCGGGCCGACAGGACGGAGGCGAACATGGTCATCGCCACCGCGGGGAGCAGCGCCGCCCCTGCTTCGAGCGCGCTGAAGCCGCGCTGGTGCTGGAAGTACAGGCTGGCGGTGAACACCATGGCGTAGAAGCCGAAGTTGAAGAGCAGGCCGATGGCGGCGCCGCCGCCCAGCGCGCGCGACCACAGCAGGTTCAGCGGCACCGCGGGGGATCGCGCCAGCCGTTCGCGGACGACGAAGGCGACGGCCGCCAGTACGGACAGGCTCGCCCCGGCGAGGACCGCCGGAGAGGTCCAACCGCGTCGTCCCGCCTCGTTGAGCGCGCCCGTCAGCAACGCCACCGCCGTCACCACCGCACACTGCGCGGGCCAGTCGACGGCGCGGGAGACCGACCGGGGCGAGGAGCCCACGTGGCGCAGCGTCAGCAGCAGACAGGCGATGCCCACCGGCAGATTGATCAGGAACACCCATCGCCAGCCGACCGTGGACACCAGCAGACCGCCCAGCAGCGGCCCTGCCGAGGCCGCGATGCCGGCCATGGATCCCCACAGCCCGAAGGCCCTCGAACGAGCGGCCGGAGCGTGATAGGTCTGCCGGAGCAACGCCAGCGAACCGGGCACGATCAACGCCGCCCCCAACCCCTCCACCAGCCGGGCCGCGGTCAGGAAGGGGGCGCCGGGCGCGAGGGCGCAGGCGGCGGAGGACACCGTGAACACGGCCACACCCGTGCAGAAGATCCGGCGGTTTCCCCACCGGTCGCCCAACGCGCCGCCCAGCAGCAGAAAGCCGGCGAAGACCAGGGTGTATCCGTCGGTGATCCACTGGACGCCCGTGACAGAGGCCGACATCTCCCGGCCGATCACCGGCACCGCGACGCTGACGATCGTCACGTCCAGGATCACCATGAAATACCCGGCGCACACGGCGATCAGCGGGAGCAAGGACGGCTCCCCGCTTTCCCCGCCGGCTTGACCCGGGTCGGCTGACGCTTCGTCATCGACCGGTTCTGAGAACGCCATACCCGCGATCCATCCTTTACCAGCATTCTTGACAAAGGCCACATTACGGGTGTCGCCGAGGGCGGGAGAGGACGTCGGTGCGGGAGCCCCGCGCGCTTCCGGCGCCGGGCGGACTCGGCGCGGCAAGTGACAGGGGAGACAGCGGCAAGTGACAGGGGAGACGAGTGATGTCGGCCGCCGGTGAGCGCGCCGCCACCTCCACGCCGCCACGAGACGCGAGCCCCTTGTCGAGAGGCCGGGCCGGCGGGGAGCCACGGGCGGATTTCTCTCATGTTCACCCTTCCGGGAAGCGGTCCCCGGCTGACAGACTCCGTTGGTGCGCGACTTCGACATGCTTGTCATCGGATCCGGCCCGGGTGGACAAAAAGCCGCCATCGCAGCGGCGAAGCTCGGCCGTCGGGTCGCCGTCATCGACCGCCCCGACATGGTCGGCGGGGTCTCCATCCACACCGGAACCATCCCCTCCAAGACGCTGCGTGAGGCGGTCCTGTATCTCAGCGGCCTCAGCCAGCGGGATCTGTACGGCCAGAGCTACCGGCTGAAGGAGGACATCACCGTCGCCGATCTGACCGCTCGCACCGAGCACGTGGTCAGCCGCGAGGTGGACGTCATCCGCAGCCAACTCTCGCGCAACCACGTGTCCCTGTTCGCCGGCATCGGCCGCTTCGTGGACGACCACACGGTCGCCCTGGTCGAGCCGAACGGCAACGAGAAGCGGTTGAGTGCCGACCACATCGTCATCGCGACGGGCACACGTCCGGCGCGGCCCGACACCGTCGAGTTCGACGGGCGGACGATCATGGACTCGGACAACGTCCTGAACCTGGAGCAGGTGCCCCGTTCCATGGTCATCGTCGGCGCCGGCGTGATCGGCATGGAGTACGCCTCCATGTTCGCCGCTCTCGGCTCCAAGATCACGGTGGTCGAGAAGCGGTCCGCGATGCTCGACTTCTGTGACGTCGAGGTGATCGAGTCGCTGAAGTACCACCTGCGGGACCTCGCCGTCACCTTCCGGTTCGGCGAGACCGTCGCCGCCGTGGAGCGGCACTCCCGGGGCACGCTAACGGTCCTGGAGAGCGGCAAGAAGATACCCGCCGACGCGGTCATGTACTCGGCGGGGCGACAGGGCCTCACCGACGAACTCGACCTCGGCAAGGCGGGGTTGTCCGCCGACCCGCGTGGGCGGATCACGGTCGACGAGCACTACCGCACCGAGGTGTCGCACATCTACGCCGTCGGTGACGTCATCGGCTTCCCGGCACTCGCGGCCACGTCGATGGAACAGGGCCGGACGGCCGCGTACCACGCCTGCGGTGAGCCGGTGAACCGGATGCACGACCTCCAGCCGATCGGCATCTACACCATCCCGGAGATCAGCTTCATCGGCCGGACCGAGGACCAGCTCACCGAGGACTGCGTGCCGTTCGAGGTGGGCGTGTCCCGCTACCGCGAACTGGCCCGGGGACAGATCATCGGCGACTCGCACGGCATGCTGAAGCTGCTGGTCTCGCCCGAGGACCGGAAGCTCCTCGGCGTCCACTGCTTCGGCACCGGCGCGACGGAGCTCATCCACATCGGCCAGTCCGTCATGGGCTGCGGCGGAACGGTCGACTACCTGGTCGACGCCGTCTTCAACTACCCGACGCTCGCCGAGTCCTACAAGGTCGCCGCGTTGGACGCGACCAACAAGATCCGCCAGATCGACCGCCTCAGGGACTGACCGCCGGTACGGGACTCCCGTACGGGCTCGCCGTGCGGGATCTCCGTACGAGATCGTCGCGCGAGATCGCCGTACGGGACTTCGCGAACGTACTGCGCGACACGGTCCGGGCATGGCACCGTGGACCCAGGGTCTGGCCCGTCGCTCCCCCCGTGGTGACGGGTCAGACCTCTGTGCCGTCCCGGCAGGAAAGCCGCCCGTCCCGGAACTATCGTGAAGAGCGGCCGGTCCGTGCCGGAGCCCGAGGACCCGGTGGGACCGACTCGACGGCGGCCCTGTGCCGTCCCGACGAGGAGGAGCCGGATGAACGGCACGATGCGGGCGGTACGCGGTCATCGGCGGGGTGGTCCCGAGGAGCTGATCTGCGAGGACGCGCCGAAGCCGGTCCCCGGTCACGGCGAGGTGCTGGTCGAGGTGCGGGCGGCGTCCGTCACGCCGGGGGAGCTGGACTGGGACGCGACCTGGACCGACGGCCTCGACGGCGGCAGCCCGCGGCTGCCGGCCGTGCCGTCCAAGGAGGTCTCCGGGGTCGTGGCCGAGCTCGGCCACGGGGTGACGGACTTCAGGCCCGGCGAGGCGGTCTACGGACTGATCCCCTTCACCCGGGACGGAGCCGCCGCCGAGTACGTGACCGTGCCCGCGGCGGTGCTCGCCGCGAAGCCCGGGCCGCTCGACCACGAACGGACGGCCGCGCTGCCGCTCGCGGGCCTCACCGCGTGGCAGGGCCTGGTCGACCACGCGGGCGTCACGGCCGGGGCGCGCGTGCTGGTGCACGGCGGCGCGGGCGGCGTGGGCTCGCTCGCCGTCCAGGTCGCGGCCGCGCTGGGGGCCGAGGTGACGGCGACCGCCTCGGCCGGGGACGCGGACTTCGTGGCGGGCCTCGGCGCCGAGACCGTGATCGACTACGCCGCGCAGCGCTTCGAGGACGAGGTGAAGGACGTGGATGTCGTCTTCGACACCGTCGGAGGGGACACACTGGCCCGGTCCTGGGAAGTGCTGCGCCCGGGCGGAGTCCTGGTCGGCGTCGTCGAGCCGCCGTCGCCGCCGGAGGGGACGGACGCCCGCGCGGTGTTCTTCGTGGTCGAGCCGGACCGTGCCGGTCTGGAGGAGCTGACGGCACTCGTCGAGGCGGGCCGGCTGATGCCGCAGGTCGACCGGATCCTTCCCCTGGAAAGCGCGCCGGGCGCCTACGCGGCCCTCGAACGCGAGCACCGGCGCGGCAAGATCGTCCTGCGGGTCTCCTAGGCGGGCGTCGCTGCCTGGTGGGGGCCGTCACACGTGACAGCGAGGGTGAACAAGCGCTTAGATAGTGGTTCCGACCTCGTTCGCGCGTGCTGGAGGCCCCGTTGCTGTTCACATCCGTCGACGACGTCTCGGCACGCCTCGCCGACACGGGCTATCTGGCGTCGCCCGCGGTCGCCACCACGGTCTTCCTGGCCGACCGGCTCGGCAAACCCCTCCTCGTGGAGGGCCCCGCGGGCGTCGGCAAGACCGAACTCGCCAAGGCCGTCGCCCAGGTCGCCGGAGCCCGGCTCGTCCGCCTCCAGTGCTACGAAGGCGTGGACGAGTCACGGGCGTTGTACGAGTGGAACCACGCCAAGCAGCTTCTGCGCATCACCGCGGGCCGGGACGAGACGTGGGACGAGACCCGCACGGACATCTTCTCCGAGGAGTTCCTGCTGCCGCGCCCGCTGCTGACCGCCATCCGCGGCGACGATCCGAAGGTCCTGCTGATCGACGAGACCGA
The DNA here is from genome assembly GCF_044763015.1 of Streptomyces sp. NPDC096324. Lineage (NCBI taxonomy): Bacteria > Bacillati > Actinomycetota > Actinomycetes > Kitasatosporales > Streptomycetaceae > Streptomyces > Streptomyces sp. NPDC096324. The sequence continues at coordinate 308,693 of NZ_JBIWFK010000008.1, forward strand.
CAAGGCCGACATCGAGGTCGAGGGCCTGCTGCTCGAAGTGCTCAGCGACTTCCAGGTCACCGTCCCCGAACTGGGCACGATCACGGCGACCAGCCGCCCCTTCGTGGTGCTCACCTCGAACGCGAGCCGTGAACTGTCCGAGGCCCTGCGCCGCCGCTGCCTCTTCCTCCACATCGGCTTCCCCGACGAGGAGTTGGAGCGCAGGATCGTCCGGCTCAAGGTGCCCGGACTCGACGAGTCGCTCACCGAGTCCGTCGTCCGGGTCGTCGGGGCGCTGCGGGAGATGGACCTGCGGAAGGCCCCCTCCGTCGCCGAGACCATCGACTGGGCCCGCACCCTGCTCGCGCTGGGCGCCGGCACCCTCGACGAGAACGTCGTACGCGACAGCCTCGGCGTGATCCTCAAGCACCAGGACGACGTACTGAAGGCGGCGGCCAAGCTCGACCTGGGCGCCGTGTGAACGCCGTGCCGGCGGACGGTGCCGCGGACCGGCTGACCGGACTCGTCGGCGCGCTGCGCTCGCACGGTGTGCGGATCGGCACCGGCGAGACCGTGGACGCCGCGCGGGCGGTGGCGGCGCTGGGCTTCGCCGACCGTGACCGGCTGCGCGAGGGCCTAGCCGCCACCCTCCTCCACAACCCGGGGCAGCGCCGGGTGTTCGACCCCGTCTTCGACGTGTACTTTCCGCGGGGCGTGGGCGGGCCGGACGGCTCGGCGCCCGCGGACCGGGACGAGCTGCGCGAGCGCCTGGCGGCCGCCCTGGCCGCCGACGACCAGGCGCTCATGGGGCAGTTGGCGATCGAGGCCGTCGACGGGTTCGGCGGCTACGGTGGTACGACGGCGACGGACGGCTGGTCGTCGTACCAGACCCTCGACCGACTGCGGCCGCAGACACTGCTGGCCCGTGTGCGGGACACCGTCCGTACGGGGGGCGGCGCGGCGGGGTTCACCGACCGGCTGCTGGAGGACGAGATCCGCCGGCGTATCGAGGTGTTCCGCCGGCAGGTCGCGTCGGAGGCACGGCGGCGGATCGCCGAGCGGCGCGACCGTGACGAGATCGCCCGGCGCGCGGTCGCCCCGACCGCCGACCGCGTCGACTTCCTGTTCGCCGGCCGGGACCGGCTCGCCGAACTGCGCAAGGCCGTGCAGCCGCTGGCCCGCAAACTGGCCACCCGTCTCGCCGCGCGCCGCCGCCGCGCCCACCGCGGCACCATCGACCTGCGGCGCACCCTGCGCGGATCGCTGTCCACGGGCGGGGTGCCGATGCGCCCCGTGCTGCGCAGGCGCCGCCCCGTGCGGCCCGAACTGGTGCTGCTGTGCGACGTGTCGGGATCGGTGTCGGGCTTCTCGGACTTCACGATGCTGCTCGTGCAGGCGCTGCACGACCAGTTCAGCAAGGTGCGGGTGTTCGCCTTCGTCAACCGCGTCGACGAGGTGACCGGTCTCATCGGGCCGGGCGCCGCCGACCCCGAGGGGCTGAGCGCCCGGATCCGCGCGGAGGCGGCGATCACGGGCTGGCACGGCAGCAGCGACTACGGCGTCGCCCTCGGCGAGTTCGCCGAGCGGTACACCGGCGCGGTCGGCTCCCGGACGACCGTCTTCGTCCTCGGCGACGCCCGGACGAACATGAGCGACCCCAACCTGCCCGCCGTACGGCAGCTCACCCGGCAGGCCCGCCGCCTGTACTGGCTGAACCCCGAGGCGCGCTCGCAGTGGGGGACGGGCGACTCGGCCGCTCTCGCCTACGCCGACCTCGTGGAGATGCACGAGTGCCGCAACGCCCAGCAGCTCAGCGCGCTGATCGGCCGCCTGCTGCCCGTCTGAAGGGCCCACGGGCACGGCGGGTCCCGGCCGTCGCCGCGCCAGGAGGCCGTCAGCGTGCCAGCAGCCTGCGCAGCCAGACGAGCCGGGCGGCGCGGGCGGCCCGGGCGAGCCCGGTGTGCGGGGCGAAGGCGTCGAAGCCGTGGAAGCCCCCGGGCCACACGTGCAGCTCGGCCACGCCGCCCGCCTGCCAGATCCGCGACGCGTAGGCGACGGCCTCGTCCCGGAAGGTCTCCGCGGAGCCGACGTCCAGGAAGGCCGGGGGCAGCCCGGACAGGTCCGCGGCACGCGCGGGGGCGGCATAGGCGGGCACGTCCGGGCCGCCGCGGGCGTCGCCCAGCACGGCGGTCCAGGCGGTCTCGTTGGCCGTACGGTCCCAGGCGCCGACGCCCGCCATCTGGTGCGCGGACGGAGTGTCGTTGCGGTCGTCGAGCATCGGATACATCAGGACCTGCCCCAGCGGCCGCGGTCCCTTCCGGTCCCGGGCCAGCAGGGCGAGCGCCGCGGTGAGGCCCCCGCCCGCGCTGGCGCCCGCGATCACGATCCGCTCCGGATCGCCGCCGAGCTCCCCGGCGTGCCGCGCCGTCCACAGCAGTCCGGCGTAGACGTCCTCCACCCCGGCCGGGTACGGGTGTTCGGGTGCCAGCCGGTACTCCACGGACACCACGACCGCGTCCAGCTCCCTCGCCCACTCCAGGACGACCTCCGCCCCGGCCCGGTTGGTGCCGAGGACCATCCCGCCGCCGTGGGAGTGGTAGATCACCGGGCGCGGCCCGTGCTCGGGCGGCGCCACGGGCCGGATGACGAACAGCGAGATGTCGGGGGCCCCCGGCGGCCCCGGCACCGTCAGGTCCGTGGTCGTGAAGGCGCCGCCGTCGGTGAGGTCGTACGCGGGTACGGCGGCCCGCTGCACGGCGCGCAGGGCGGCGATGTCCGCCAGGGTCGGCCCGGACGGCACGGAGGGCCCGGCCGCCGCGAGGGCGGCGTCCAGTTCGGGGTCGAACGGGGGCGGTACCAACAGCATGACGTCTCCTCGTGCCGAGCCCGGCGGCTCCCGGATGCCATGATCGGGCGCCGTGCTCCCGGACCGGGAGCCGCCGTACGGCGGAACCTGCCCCCGGCCCGGCCGGCCATGCCCGCCGCGGTGGCGCCCGAGGGCGCCACCGCGACGAACGGGAGAGGGCCGGACCGGGGAGGACCCGTCAGCCCACGATGCGGTGGGTCGTCCAGAACGACGTCAGGTCCGTGGTCGTGGCGGCCTGGGCGGCCGCCTTGAACTCGGCCGTGGTCGAGACGCCGTACCAGTGCGAAGTGGCGTAGCTCTTCAGCAGGTTGGCCATGACGGTGTCGCCGAGCACGCGCCGCAGGTCGTGCAGGGCGCACTTGCCGTAGCCGTAGACGACGGTGGAGTAGCGGGACGAGTGGGCGTCCCAGTAGGCCATCGAGTTGGTGATGTTCTCCGCGCTCGACGCCCAGGAGACGCTGCTCCAGCAGCTCGTTCCGGTCTTGCCCTGCGCGAGGTCGGTGGCGTAGTCGGTGAACGCCTCGTCGAGCCAAGGGTTGTTGTACTCGTCGTCACCGACGATCCCGTAGAACCACTGGTGCCCGATCTCGTGGGTGAGCGCCGTGGTGCTGACCAGGTCGAGGACGAATCCGGGGTACTCCATGCCGCCGAACCAGTAGTTGTTGTCGATGACCGCGTCCAGCTCGCCGTACGGGTACGCGCCGAAGCGCGCGGCGTGGGCGTCCACCGCGGACTTGGCGGTGGAGAGCATCGACTGGGAGTCGGAGGAGCTGATGCCCGAGACGGAGTAGATGTTGATCGCGGTGCCGGCGGTGGAGGTGCCGGAGATCTTGCTGAACGGACCGGCGGCCCAGGCGAAGTCCCGGACCTTGGAGGCCGTGGCCGTGGTGACCGTACGTCCGCTCGAACCGGCGGTGTCGACCGAGGTGCCGGTGGCCGGGACGAGGAGGCTCGTCGGATGGTCGAGCGTCACCTTGAAGTCGGCGGCCAGGGAGTAGAAGGACTCGCCGTTGTTGGTGTACGGGTCCAGGTGCCAGCCGGAGCCGTCCTTGACCGCGAGTACCGGCAGGGCGTTGCCGATGTTGACGAAGGCCCCGTCGTAGCCGAAGCGGTCGGCGCCGCTGGGCACGGTGATGGCCAGGTCGAAGCCGATCGTCGCGCTCTGGCCCTGCGCCAGCGGTGACGACAGGCTGATCTGGAGCGCTGTGCAGGCCACCGAGAGCGAGCCGGCGGTGCCGCCGCTGACGTTGCTGACGACGATGGGCATCGCGGAGCAGGTGCCGTGGTAGTTGTCCCACAGCCTCAGGTACACCTCGCTGAGCGAGGTGGAGGAGGCGTTGGTGAAGGTCACGCTCTCGTGACCGCTCCAGGAGGTGCCGCTCGTGTTGCTGGTCAGGCTGACCGTGTACCCGGGGGCGGCGGGGGTACGGGTGGAGTCGGCCGGCGGGGTCGTTCCACCCGAGGTGTTCAGGGCGATGTCGTCGAGGACGAAGCTCGTCTGGAGGCTGGAGTCCTCCGTGCCGGTGAAGGCGAGGGTGACGGTCTGGCCGGCGAACGCCGAGACGTCGAAGGTCTTCTGGACGTATCCCGAGGCCTTGTTGAGGTTCGAGTACGTCGCCAGGGTGGTGCTGCCGATCTTCGCCGTCAGCTTGTCGTAGGCCGTCGACGAGGTCGTCTCGGTCGTGTCGATGTGCAGCCAGAACGTGAGACTGGCACTGCTGCACCCGGACGGGATCGTGACGCTCTGCGAGAGCGTGTCCGTGTGGGTGCTGCCCACGCCGTCCAGCCAGGCGAAGGTGGTGCCGCCGTGGGCGGTCTGGCCGGTGCGGCTGGTGATCACGGAGGTCGAGGACTGGGTCCAGGGCGAAGCGCCGCTCTCGAAGCCGCCGTTGGTCACCACCTGGGCGGGCGTGCAGGCCGCCGCGGCGGCCGGTGCGGTGCTCGTCTCGGCGGCCGCGGGGATGCCGGGGAGCGAGACGGCGGCCAGGGCGGCGACGACGACGGCGCGCGCCAGGGCCTTGAGGGGGGTCGGTCTCACACGAAACTCCTTTGAGGCGGCCGGGATTCCGGCAGCTCGGTGGCCGCCCGGGACGACTGGGGTGCGCCGCTGGGTGGCCGCGATCCGCGCACGGGTGCGCGCGGTCGCCTGGTGAGATTTCCGTGCCGTCACCCTGGGGTCAGGGCGACGGCATCGGAAAGCCTCGCAGATTTGACCTAGACATGCCATCAATCCACGGCAAAGGAGAGTGCGCGGGCCGGATGCCGCTCAGGACCCCGGCCGGCTCAGGGCGGGGGTCAACCGCGACCAGGGATTGGGGAGTTCGCCGATCACCGGTCCGGCCACCGCCGCACCGCGGTCACGCGCGGTGCGCACGGCCAGCGGGACGAGTGCCTCGGGGACGCCGTAGACCAGATGACAGAACCGCTCGGGCGGATGCCGCATGGTCCACGCCGGTCTGCTGAACGCCGACACATAGGTGGACCAGTGGCCCTCGAACGTGACGAGCAGATCCGCGCAACGGGCGTACCCCGGCGCCGGGTGGACTCCCATGTTCAGCACGACCGGAGCCGTACCGGTCCGGCGCAGCTCCTGCACCAGCCGCCGGCAACCGGGCAGCGCCTCCGGAGTGGGCGCCACCCGGTCGAGGAAACACCCCTGGGTTCCGTACCAGTCCCGGTGCCGCAGGACCTCGTCCGCGACGAGATCCGGATCGCGCGCGCCGTAGTCCGTGTCGACGTAACCGAGCAGCCGGGCCCCCGCCGAGCTCAGCGCGTCCGCCGCCGCGGCGAACGCGGGATCCGGGCCCCGGCCAGGTCCGTCGGCCGGGTTGATGACGACCCCGTACGTCCCGTCGGCCGCCGCGATCAGACGGTGCCAGGCCCCCGGGTCCTCGGCCGGGTGGACGTACAGTGGAATCAGCAGGCTCATGGGGTGCGGTCGCCTTCGGCCCGCGGGAGGGAACCGGCTCCCGCCGTGGCCCGCCAGAGCGCGGCCAGCGAGTCGTCGAGCGTCAGCGCGGGCCGCCAGCCGAGCGCTTCCTCGGCGGCGGTGATGTCGGAGCACTGCCACGACACCTCGCCCGAACGCGCGGAGCCGCCGCCGTTCTCCTCGATGCGTCCCCGGAACCCGGCGACCCGTGCCAGACCGCCGACCAGTTCGCGCACCGGGACGGCCTTGCCGCAACCGATGTTCAGGACCCGCGGCAGAGGTCCGGGGGCCGTCGCGGCGGCCGCGGCCGCCCGTGCCACATCGCGCACGTCCACGAAGTCACGGTACGCCGAGAGGTCCCCCAGCCGGACGACCGCGTCCGGGTCGGGGCCGGCGTCGCGGAGCAGCCCCGCGATCCGGCCCGGCAGCCCCGTGGACGGTGCTCCGGGACCCACGGGGTTGCCGACCCGCAGTACCACCGCGTCGAGGCCGGAAGTGGTGACGGTGACCGTGCCCGCGAGCTTGGTGGCCCCGTACGGAGTGAGGGGACAGGTGGCCGAGGACTCGGTCACGGCGGTGTCCCGGACGCCGGGACCGTACTCGGCGGCCGACCCCAGATGGACCAGCCGGGCGGCCGGCGCCGCCTCGCGCAGCGCGGCGCACAGGACGGCGGGACCACGGGAGTTGACCTCGGAGAGGGTCACGGCGTCGCCGCCGGTCGCGCCCGCGCAGTTGACGACGGCGTCGGGCGCGGCCGCGGCCAGGGCCGGGACCAGCAGCTCCCGGCGGGCGGTGGCCAGGTCGATGCCGAACTCGGCGGCGGGCGAGCGCCCGCCGCCGAGCACCCGCACGCCCGGGAGGGTGCGCAGGTGCTCGGCGACATGGCCGCCCAGATAGCCGGTGAAGCCCAGGACGAGAATGCGCATGCGGTGGTCAGGCTCCCTTGAGCAACAGCGACTTGCGGGTGGTGAACTCGGCGTTGGCCCGGTCGTAGTCGTCCGGGCGCCCGATGTCGAGCCAGTACCCGTCGAACTCGTAGGCGTGCGGCTCGCTGCCGCTCCGCAGCAGGTCGAGGACCAGCTCGTCGAAGCCCAGCGGCAGCCCCGGTGTGTAGCCCTCGAGCGTGGAGCGCGACAGGCCGTACACGCCCATGGAGACGTGGTAGTCCATGCTCGGCTTCTCGGTGAAGGCGACCACCTTGCGGTCGTCGGTGGTCAGCACGCCGAAGTCGATGCGTACCTTGCGCGCGTACGTCGCGATGGTCAGCGGTGCGCCCGAACCGCGGTGCCGCAGCAGGAGGTCGCCGTAGTCGAGGTCGGTGAGCACGTCGCCGTTCATCACCAGGAACGACTCGGGCAGCCGGTCGCGCATGGTCAGCAGCGGGCCCATGGTGCCGAGCGGGCTCTCCTCGGTGGAGTAGTCGATGGCCAGGCCCCATTGGGACCCGTCGCCGACGTAGGCGCGGATGATCTCGCCCAGGTGGCCCACGGCGATGGTGCAGCTCGTGAAGCCGGACGAGACGAGCTGGCGGAGCACGATCTCCAGGATGGCGTGCTGGTCGCCGATGGGAACGAGGGGTTTGGGCAGGGCGGTGGTGTACGGCCGCAGCCGAACGCCCTTGCCTCCGGCCAGAATCACTGCGTGCATGGGGTGCGCTTTCCTTCGTGGGGCGTGCCGAACGGAATCGGACGTTGTGAACGGTCAGAAGCTGTGAACGGTCAGATGTTGTAGATGCCGGTCTTGTAGCGGGCCAGGTTCGCCGGTTCACGGAAGAACTCGACGGTCCGCGCGAGCCCTTGTTCCAGGTCGTGGGCGGGACTCCAGCCCGTCGCCCCGGCCAGCCGGGTCGCGTCGGCGACCAGCCGCATCACCTCGGAGCCGGCCGGACGGATGCGCCCGGCGTCCTCGCGCACGTCGAGGGCTGTGTCCATCACCTTGCCGATCAGTGCCACCAGGTCGCCGACCGAGATCTCCCCGCCCGTACCGGCGTTGAAGGTCCGGCCCACGACCCGGTCCGCGGGCGCCGTGCCCACGGAGAGGAACGCCTGGGCGGTGTCCTCGACGAAGGTGAAGTCACGGGTGGGCCGCAGATCGCCGAGGGTGATGACGCGTTCGCCCGCGGCCACCTGACCGATGACGGTGGGGATGACCGCGCGCATCGACTGGCGCGGGCCGAAGGTGTTGAACGGCCGCAACGTCACCACGGGCGTGTCGAAACTCGCGTGGTAGCTGTCGGCCAGCCGGTCCGCGCCCGCCTTCGAAGCGGCGTACGGGGACTGGGTGTTGATGGGGTGGTCCTCGGTGATGGGCACGGTCTGGGCGGTGCCGTAGGTCTCGCTGGTGGAGGTGTGCACGAGCCGGGGTGTGCCGAGCGCGCGTACCGCCTCCAGCACGTTGAGGGTGCCGGTGACGTTGGTGTCCACATAGCTGTGCGGTGCCTGGTAGGAGTACGGGATCGCGATGAGTGCGGCCAAGTGGTAGACGCAGTCGGCGCCTTCGGCCAGCCCGCGCACCGAACCCGGATCCCGGACGTCGCCCAGCACGATGTCCACCTGGTCCAGGACGTCGGGGCGCAGGGTCTCCAGCCAGCCGTACGAGGAGAAGGAGTTGTACTGCGCCATGGCCCTCACCCGGTGCCCTGAGGCGACCAGCGCCTCGGTGAGGTGGGAGCCGATGAAACCCTCGGCTCCGGTGACGGCGGCGAGCGGTTGGGTGGTCAACTCGGTGGTCCTTCCGGTTGGTTGTTCGTGAGATGGGCGATGGGTGATGGGTGATGCGGACGAAGGCACGGCGGCCCTCCGGATCCGTGCCGGAGGGGCGGTGCGGGACGGTTCAGGCGTGCGGGGCCGGTCGCCCCAGCAGCCGCAGGGCACAGGCCGCCAGAACCAGGCAGGCCGTACCGCAGGACAGGGTCAGCGCGTCGGGGCCCGGCAGGGAGCGGAGCACGGTGGCCGAGGCGGCACCGCAGGCCGCCGCCAGACAGACCACGGCCGGCAGCCAGGCGGCCCCGAACGCCTGGAGCAGCAACGCGGTCCACAGCGTGGCCGCGAGCAGCAGCAGGGGGGCCGGTTCGGCGCCGGTGAGCAGGGCCGCGGGCAGCAGCGGGAGCACGTAGAGCAGCAGACAGAGGCCGAGGACGCCGGTCGAACGCACCAGGAAGGCGGCGGGCGTCGCGGTCGCCCGCAGCACCGACACCGACATCCCCCGATACCGGTACAGCAGCCACTCCGCCGGTCCCATGCTGACGGTCAGCACGACCACGGCGTACGGGTGCTGCCGGCCCTCCAGCAGCACCAGCGCCCCGGCGGACAGCCCGAACACGCCGTACGGCAGCGACCGCAGCAGCGACGGACGGGCCGCACCCGGCACCGGGGAGGCCGCGAGCGCCGCCCGCAGCGCCCATCCGGCCCCGGCGACCGAGCCGAATACGGACAGCAGTGCCAGCGCGACCCGCGGCACGGGTCCGGGGTCCCACCAGGGCAGCGCCGCCGCGCCGGCGATCAGCGGGGTGAGGGCGGCCAGCAGCAGCCGCTCCCCGCCGAGGACGAGCAGCACCCCGGCCGCCGCGAGATACACCGACTGCGCCGCGGCGACCTCGATCGCGGTGCCGGACCCGCCGGTCGCCACGCCGGTCAGCGCCCCGGCCACCGTGGCCGTGAGCGCGCCGAGCGGTGCCCCCACGAGCAGGGTCAGGCCCGCTTCCCGGCGGCCGACGGCCATCCGCACGTAGGCGCGGTGGCCGAGCGCCTGGCCCCAGGCCCAGGAGACGAGGCCGGCCACCACCAGGACGCGGAGATCACGCCCCGCGTGCCACAGCGGCGCGGTCAGCAGGTAGGCGAGGCCCGGCAGCGCGAACAGCGCCCCGCGCAACGCGCAGCGCACATGGTCCGGACGCCAGGGGTCGGCCGGCCGCGTCGGCTCCGGAAAGGTGCGCGGCACCCGTTCGTACAGCGCGGAGGCGAGCGAGAAGAGGTTCGGATGCCCGTACCGCTCCTGGATGACCTCGGCGGTCAGCCCCTCCGACTCCAGCAGGGCCGCCACCTCGTACGGGTGGACCGCCGGGCCGATGCCGTCCGCCAGTTCGGCGGCGAGCCGGTCGACCGCGTCCCGCTCCGCACCGGGGCCGGGAGCGGACCGGGCGGGCGTGCGGTCGGCGGCGAGCCGCAGGGACAGCGTGTCGCCGCCCGTGCCGCCCGGTTCCAGCGCCATCGGTCCGCTCATCCGACGAGGCTCCTCGACCTGGACGCGGCCGCGCGGCCGGCCGGTACCGCCGACGGGGCGCCGGCGGACGCGGGAACGCGCGGGCCGGTCCCGCCGAGCGCCGACAGTTCGAGGTAGATGGTCCGGAAGGTGTCGACCGTCTGCCGCAGGGTGAACTGCTCGATGACGCGCAGCCGGGCCGCCTCGCCCATCGAGGCGCGCCGCCCGGCGTCGCCGAGCAGTTCGAGGGCGGCGGCGGCCATGGCGGCCGGATCGCGGGGCGGGACGACGAGACCGCTGTCGCCCACCGCCTCGCGCACCCCGCCCACGTCCGTGGAGACGGTCGCCCGCCCGCACGACATGGCCTCGATCAGGGTGAACGGGAAACCCTCGCTGATGCTGGAGAGCATCACGACGCTGCCCGCCGCGTAGGCGTCCTTGATGTCGTCCACACGGCCCTCGAAGGTGACCGCTTCCGCCTGGCCCAGTTCGGCGGCCAGCGCCTCGCAGCGTTCGCGGTAGACCTCGCCGCCGCGCGGGGTGCCGCCGAACAACCGAAGCCGTGCGTCCGGGAGTTGTGCCCGCACGAGCGCGAACGCCCGGATCAGGGTCTCCAGGTCCTTGATCGGGTCGACGCGTCCGGCCCAGCTCAGCGTCGGCCGCTCCGGCTCCGGGCCGGCGTGCGGAAAGGCGGCCGGGTCCACGCCGTTGTAGACGGTGCGGATCGACTCGGGCGCGGCGCCGCCCTGTTCCTCCCACAGCCGGTTGTAGCGGTTGCCCGGGGTGATCAGGGCCGCGCGCCGGTACGTCTCCTCGGCGAGCAGCCGGAAGAAGCCCAGCACGAGCGCCTTGACCGGCCAGCGGTACGGGGCCGTGCGGTAGCCGAGGTAGCGCTCGCGCAGATACACGCCGTGCTCGGTCAACAGCAGCGGGACGCCGTGTCGTTCGAGCGCGGCGAGGCCCGGCAGTACGGCGACGCCGCCGCTGACCGCGTGCGCCACCCCGTGTTCGGGCAGCGGCGCGGTGAGCGGGCGCAGCGCGTGCTCCAGCAGGGCGGTCGCGGTGATGGCGTCGTGCAGGGTCGGCCGGGCCTCGCGGACGGCCAGACCCGGGCGGTTCCACACGCCGGTCAGGACGCCGATCGCCCGGTCGCCGCGCAGGAAGGGACTCAGCGTCCCGTCCGCCGCGGCCCGCGCCATCGCGTACAGGGCTGTGGCGAACCCGTCCTCGGCGCACGGATCGAGCAGCGCGGTCAGGAACTGTTCGTAGGCGGTGGTGAGTTGCCTGCGGCGCCGGCCGCGTGGGGGGCGGCCGGCGGGCGCGGGCCCCCACATGGGGACCGTGACGACGTCCGCCACGTGTGCGGGAATGTCCCACACGGCGGGTTCACGTCCGGTGCCGGTCACGGCGATGACGCCGAAGTCGAAGTCGGGCATGCCGGCGACGAGTTGGTCGCACCAGACACTGACGCCGCCGTGACTGTGCGGGTAGGTGCCTTCGGTGAGCAGGGTGACGCGCGTCGTGCTGGGGCGCGCGCCGCGGGGAACGTGCATGGATGTGCTCCACGGCCGAGGTTGGGGTGGTCGGGCCCGTCCCGTCCGCGAAGGCGCGTACGGGATCTTCGGTCGGTGCGCGGCTCAGTTGTCCGGGCGGTGGGTGAGCTGCTCGGGCACGCCCGTCGGCAGGTCGCAACCGGCTCGTACGTGCGCGGTGTTCGCGTGCGCCGGGCCGGCCGGCGGGCCGGACGAGGCGCAGAGCGCGCCGGCAGTGGGCGCGGTCGCGCGAATGGTCCGCTTCATGCGGTGAAGTCCCCTCCCCGGGCAGGGGTGAGCACCGCTCCCATGGAGCGGACCAACCCCCTGGCGTGACGCCACAGCCCCCCTCAGACGTGGTCGTCGACGCGTTCGTCGCGTCACATAGTGGTCTGTCTGTGGAGCTTTTGTGCGCTTGCTCCAGGACATGACGGAAAAGCGTGTCAATCGGAAGGGTGATCGCCGAGCGCGGCGTCGACACCGGAACCGTCACGGTGAGCGGTCGTCCGATTACCCAGTGAAACGTTACTGTGCTTGTCCGGATTGGGGTCGAGTGGATCCGGAATGGAGTCGTCCGCCCTGCGGGGGTGTCCGTGGTCCACGCCGCGACGAGTTCCGGCTGAAACATCGGTTTCAGGCCACCCCGAACCGGGTCTGTGAAGAACCCGTGGGTCATGGGTGTCAGCGGCCGGGGAGCGGACACCCGTCAACCTCCGGCGGAAAGAACGAGTTGGAGGATTCTTCGTGAACGAGAACCTTTGGGGCTACGCCCCGACCAGCGGGCACACGCCCGACGACGATCTCTCCGGCTACCGGGTGGAGGCCACCGACGGCCACATCGGCAAGGTCGACAAGCACTCCGACGAGGTCGGTTCTCAGTACATCGTCGTCGACACCGGCATCTGGATCTTCGGCAAGGAGGTCCTGCTGCCCGCCGGAACGATCACCTCTGTGCGTCACGAGGACAGGACGATCCATGTGGCCCGGACGAAGGACGAGATCAAGGCGGCGCCGGAATTCGACAAGGAGAAGCATCTCGGAGATCCGCACTACCGCGACCAGCTCGGCGGCCACTACGGCTCCGGCCACTGACGTGACGCCGACCGCCGGTGCCGCCCGAATCCGGGGCGGCGCCGGCGGTCTTTCGCTGTCCTGAGGACACCGTGGGAAACAGGGGACCCCGGCTGGACGGGGGAGACCAGCCGGGGCCGCTTACCTGGTGTGCGGAGGCCGCTCCGCGTCACATAGGGGCCAACATACGGCCATACCGATCTATTCCACCTCGGAGTGCCGGAATGTCGGAATCCCGGAGTGCCGGAATCCCTGGAGGGCCGCGTCGCGCGCTGTCTCCCTCGGGACGCGTGGGGGTGGTCACCGGCGTGGCCCCGCATCCGACGGGCGGGCCCGGCGGGAAGATCGGTTACCGACCCGCTGCTCGGAGGATGGTGCCCATGACCGCGAAGCGCGGTGTGCCCGATGTCCTGATCGTCGGCGCCGGACTCGCCGGACTGGCGTGCGCCCGCGATCTCGCCGGGTCCGGCTTCGAGGTCCGGCTCCTCGAGGCCTCGGACGGGGTGGGCGGCCGGATGCGCTCCGACCCGCACGACGGCTTCGTCGTCGACCGCGGCTTCCAGGTCTTCAACACCTCCTACCCGCAGGTCCGGCGCAGGCTCACCCTGCGCGAGCTGCGGCTGCGGCCCTTCGCGCCCGGCGTCCTCGTCCACACGGAGGACGGACCGCTCCGCTTCGACGACCCCACGCGCGGCCGACGGCGACTGGGCGACCTGCGTCCGGGGCGCCTCGCGGGAACCCGTGACCTGATCGCGCTGGCCGCCCTGTCCGGCCGGGACATGCTCGCTCCCGCCGGATGGCTCAAGCGCGGAGAGGACCGTACGACCCGTACCGCGCTCGCCGCGGCCGGGTTCTCCGAGGAGTTCGTCGAGCGGTTCTTCCGCCCCTTCCTGTCCGGGGTGTTCCTCGAGGACCAGCTCGAGACCTCCGGCCGGGTGTTCCATCTCGTCTGGCGCAGCATGCTGCGCGGCACCCTGTGCCTGCCCGGTGCCGGCATCGGGGCGGTGCCGCGCCTGCTGGCCGGGGCGCTGCCCCCGGACGCCCTGAGTCTCGGCACCCCGGTCACGCGGCTCACGGACGACGGGGTCGAGGTGGACGCCGGAGGCGAGATCGCCGCGCGGGCCGTGGTCGTGGCCACGGGCCCGGGACCGGCCGCCCGGCTGCTGCCCGGCCTCGACCTCCCGGACTACCGCGTCGTGACGACGTACTACCACGCTGCGAACCGTTCGCCGCTGGCCGAACCCGTCCTGCTGACGGACACCAGAAGGCGTTTCCTCAACACCTGCGTCCTGAGCGAAGTGGTGCGCGGCTACGCCCCGCCCGGGATGTCGCTGATCGCCACCTCGGTCCTCGGGCACGACCAGGAGGGCCGGGAGACCTGGCTGCGCGACGCGCTGGCCGAGGTGTACGGCACCGACACCGGTGACTGGGACCTGCTGACGGTGCGGACCGTTCCCGACGCCCTGCCGGCGATGCCGCCCCCGCAGCCGCTCGGCCGGACCACCCGGGTGGCCCCCGGCCGCTACGCGTGCGGGGACCACCGCGCCACGGGCTCGGTCCAGGGCGCGCTGGCGTCGGGAGCCCGCGCGGCCCGCGAGGTCGCGGCCGACCTGGCACGCTAGGGCCTGGTCAGGCGCTGTCCGGGATGCCGGCGTCCGGGGCCTGGGTCAGTGTCTGTTCCGTCCAGATCGTCTTGCCCGGGGCGGAGTAGCGGATGCCCCAGTTGTGGCTCATCTGCGCGCAGATGAAGAGGCCGCGTCCGCCCTCGTCGGCCGTGCGGGCGTGGCGCAGGCGCGGTGCCGCTCCGCCGGCGTCGCTGACCTCGACGGTGAGCGTGGCGTCCTTGATGAGGCGCAGCCGGATCGGCGGCGCTCCGTACCGCAGGGCGTTGGTGACGAGTTCGCTGACGATCAACTCGGTGGCGAAGGCGGTCTCTTCGCCCACCCGCCACCCGCGGAGCCGTTCCTGGGCGTGGTGCCGTGCCGTCGCCGGCGCCGTGGGCTCGAAGTCCAGGTCCCAGGTGGCGACCCGGTCCGGCGGGAAGACCCGGGTGCGGGCGAGCAGCAGGAGGACGTCGTGGTGGCCCGCCGTGTCGCGCAGCCGGTAGAGGACGTCGTCCCGTATGTCGCCGAGGGGGCGGTCCAGATGGGTCAGCGCGATCCGCAGAGGGCCCTTCGCCCGGTCGCCGTCCGGGGTCTCGGGGACCGGGAAGGTCGTGGTGCGCAGCGCGAGCACGCTGCCGTCCCGCACGGGGACGGAGGCGGTGGCGAAGGGGGGTCCGTCCCGGCTGCCCAGAAGGGGGCCCGTCGGGATCTGCGGCACGTGCACCACACCGCCGGGGTGGGCCACGACGGGCGCGGGGTGACCGGCGGAGGCCATGACGCAGGTCTCCTGGAGCGGGTCGTGGATCGCGTAGACGCAGCCCGCTCTGAGCGGCTGCCGGCGCAGCGGATCGCTCGCCGGCAGGGCCTCCCGCTCGTGGGCGAGCCGTACGACCGTGTCGTTGAGACGGGCGAGCAGTTCGTCGGGGTCCAGGTCGAGCGCCGCGAGCGTATGGATCACGGTCCTGATCTGGCCCATGGCGGTGGCGGCGTCGATGCCGCTTCCGCTGACCTCCCCGATCACCAGGGCGGTGCGCGCCCCGGGCAGACCGAAGGCGTCGTACCAGGTGCCCGCTCCCGCGTCGGCCGGGACGTGCAGCGGCGCGAATTCCATGGCCGTACGCGACGGGGGTTCGGGCGGCAGCAGATGGCGTTGCAGAGCCGACGCGATGGTGTGCTCGCGGGTGTAGCGGCGGGCGTTGTCGATGCTCAGCGCGGTGTGCGCGGCCAGTTCCTCGGTGACGGCGAGGTCGTTGTCGTCGAAGGCGTCGTGCGGCCGTACGCGATAGAGGCTGAGCAGTCCGAGCACGGCGCCCCGCAGGGCCAGCGGGGCGGTGAGCAGCACCTGGGCCCCGGAGGCGCGGATGGCGCGGGCACGCTCCGGATCGGCGGACAGCCAGGGCGTGTTCTTGTCCAGCGTGACGGTTCGCGGCTTGAGGTCGCTGAGCACCTGCGAGTACGGCGTCGGCGTCGGCACGGCTCGGACGTCGCCGACGGGATGGGCCTGCGCCCGGTGGGAGGGGCCCTCGAGACGGAAGGCCGCGCGGCGCAGCGGGACGTCGCGCCCGAGGGGGCTGAGCGGGGGGTCCTCGCCCCGCACCACGGCGTCGACCACCTCGACCACCGCGATGTCGGCGAAGCCGGGCACCAGCGCCTCGACCAGTTCCTGGCAGGTCGTGACGACGTCCAGGCTCCGGCCCACCCGTTCGCGTACCGAACCGAGCGCCTGGACACGTCTGTCGCTCCGCATGGACTCCGTGACGTCGGTCATCGAGACGACCACGCCCCGCGCGTTCCTCAAGGGGAACGCCGAGATGTCCGCGAAACGCTCCCGGGACGAGGCGTCCACCGGTTCGAGCCGTACGGCGTGGTCGGTGACCGACGTGCCGTTCGTGAGGACGCCCCGCAGGAGGTCGTCGAGCTCCTGGGGACGGGAGGGGCGCATCACATCGCCGACCGGCCGGTCGAGAGCCTTGCCCGCCGTGACGCCGATCAGCGTGCAGGCCGCCTCGTTGACGCTGAGGACGCGCAGCGCGGGGTCCAGGACGAGGAAGGCGTCGTGCGTGTTGGCGTGCAGGATGTCGAAGACCGCGGTCGGTGTGTCGAGGCGGGCGCCGTCGCCGTCCGCCTCGAACACGCCCCAGGCGACCGCGCCGTCGGAGAGCGGCACCACCTGGATGCGGAGGTCGACCGGGCTTCCGTCGACGTCATGGATGACGAGGGGTCCGGATCCGGGCCTCGTGCCGTAGCCGGAGTCGTCGCCCGCGTCCCCGAGGTCGGGTGCCACCAGGGCGAGGGCCGTCCGACCCACGGCCTCGGAGTCCGACCGCAGCCAGATTTCGCGGGCCCTGCGGCTCCACCGGAGGACGACGCCCGCGCCGTCGACGACCATCAGCGGAGTGGTGGCGGTCATCGACCGTCACCTTCGCCGCGCCTCCGGCCGGACACCCCGGTGTCCGGGAGCGCCGTCGACGGCTGAGTCACCGGCGGAGGCCAGGTCGCGGGCTGTGGCCTTTTCGATCCTTTTGGCCCATAAAACCATCATTCTACGGCGCGAGGTGGTTGCTCGCTGGTGCGGCAGGGGGCTCGGAGGCCCGGTCGACGTCGGGCGGCAGCAGTGACCGCAGGGCCATGTCCGTCAGCCGGGCCTCTTGAGCGGCCCGGTCCGGCATCACCGCACTACGGAGCGGGCGTCCGGCGAGGAGCGAGATCAGCCACCAGGCGGCGGTGTCGGCGTGGATGTCGTCGCGGATGTCGCCGTCGCCCTGGCCGCGGCGCAGCAGGCCCGCGAGGGCTTCGGCGAAATTCCGGTGGATGTTCCGGGCGGCGTCCCCGAGGGCCGGATCGTGGGCCAGGGCCGCCGCGTCGGCGAAGAGGAAGCCGTGGGCGCCGCGCTGGTGGAAGCGGTCCATGTGGGCCGGGTCGAGGAAGGCCGCCAGTACGTCGGGGACGGGGCGTCCGGTGTCCGCGGCCTCGGTCAGGAGCGCGGTGACCGCCGTGGTGACGTGGTCGAGGGCGGCCTGGTAGAGGGCGGACTTCGACCCGAAGTTCTGGAAGACCACCGGTTCCGTGACCCCGACGCGCCGGGCGATGTCCGAGACCTTGCCCCGTTCGTAGCCGGTCTCGGAGAAGACCTCGGTGGCCGCGGCCAGGATCGAGGCGCGCCGCTCGGCGGCGGGCATCCGGGTGCGCGTACGGGTCTTGCCCTGGTGGGCGGAGGTCTTCTCGGCGTCGGTCACATCGGCCATCGTAAGCCCGTTGCGCATTTTCTTAGTCGGGACTAAGTTAGCCACGTACTTAGTCGCAACTAAGTTAAGGAGAGTGACCGGCATGTCCATCGGGCGCCTCATGCAAGGAAAGCCGCACGCGGACACCCCCGGGGTGACGATCGGAGCCCCGCGCTCCTACGAACTGTGCGGAGCGGTCTGCTTCGCGGGCCGGCGCAACCGCGCCTTCTCCCGGCTGGCCGCGCTGAGCGGGGCCGAGAGCGGGGACCGCGTGCTGGACGTGGGCTGCGGCACCGGGTATCTGACCCGGCGGATGGCCGCCGTCGTCGGGCCGCGGGGAACGGTGACGGGCGTGGACCCGTCGCCCTCGGTGCTCGCCTACGCGCGACGCAGGAGGGGCGCCGGACAGGGCGCCGCCTGCGCCTACCGGGAAGGGGTCGCGGAGAACCTGGACTTCCAGGACGGGTCGTTCGACACCGTCGTCACCAGCTTGATGCTGCACCACCTGCCCGAGGAACTCCGGCCGGCCGCACTCGCGGAGATGGGGCGCGTCGTGCGGCCGGGCGGACGCCTGCTGGTCGTCGAGTTCCGGCCGCCGCGCGGCGCCCTCGGGCGTCATCTGGTGCACGGGGGCCTCGGCCACGCCATGTCCCACAACCGGACCGACCTGCTGGACGGGCTCGTCACCGGCGCGGGCTTCGAGATCCGGGGGAGCGGCGACGTCCGCCCGTGGCTGACGTACGTCCAGGCGGAACGTCCGGTGTCCCGGGACCGGACGGACCGCCCGAGCCGGTGACCCACGAGCCGCGGCGGCCGGGGGGAACGACCGGCCGCCGCCCCCGGACAGCCCGGTGGCGCCAACTCCGCGCACCACCCGCGGCGTCGGCTCCCGCGCACTCCGCGCGGCTTCAACTCCCGTATGCCGCACGGTGGATGAAGGCCGCCGGCCGCTGCCTGGTCGGCCGGGCTCGCCCGGAGCGTGAACTCCGTCCATCGTGGCGTCAGTCGTCGGCCATGGCCGACTCGGCCGAACGCGCCGCGGACTCGGCGTCGTCGACCAGTTTCTGCAGATGGGCGACATCCGTGGACGCCGGGCCGGGCGACACGGGGGCGCTCCCGGCGTCACCGGAGCCGCCGCACGCGGTCAGGAGGAGCGCGGTCACGACGAGGGCCAGTGCCGCACGTCCCGCGCGCATCAGGAGCCGGCCCCGTCGTCGTGGCTCGCACACCACTTCTGGACGTCCGCGAGATCCTTTCGGCGGCTCTCCAGCGTCGGGACGAGCGAACGCCGGAAGGTCAGCCGGTGGTCGAGATAGGTCTCGATCTGCGTGTCCCCGGCGGACTTGGCGTTGGCCAGGCGCTGCTCCAGCCTGGCGATCGAACCGCGCTGCGAGGCCTCCCCGTTCAGCCGGCCCAGGATGCGGTCGATCCTCCGGTCGATCTTCGGCGCGCGCTTGCAGAGCGCCTTCGCGCCGTCACCCGTCGGCGCGACCGAGGGGTGCGTCCCGGTGCCGTCGGCCGACGCGGCCCCCGCGCCGCCGAGCAGCGCGCCCACCGCCATCAGCGCGACGACGGTCTTCCCGGCCCTCGGTGCCGCCGGCTTCCTCGATGTCCTCGCCATGCCGAACTCCTTTTCGTTCCGGTGCGGTTGCCCGTACGGCCGGCACGCTAGGAGTCGTCTTTGTGGAATTCTTGTGGCCGGACCCCCGCGGTCGTGATCACCCAGTTGCGCGGTGCGGGGAGTGCCGGCTCACCACCGGGCCCGCCGCCCCACAGGGGGAGTGCGACCTCGATCCGGGTCCCCGTTCCGGCCGGCGGTTCGAGGACACGGACACGGCCCCGGTGCAGGTCGACCTGCTGGGCGACCAGGGTGAGTCCGAGGCCCGAGCCCGGACTGTCCGGGCGCCGCTCGAAGCGCTCGAAGACCGCCGCGCGACGCTCGGGCGCGATCCCCGGCCCCCGGTCGTCGACGCACAGGACGGCGTGGCCGCCGCTCGCCCGCAGCGTGACGTCGATGTGCGCGGGGCGTCCGTCGGCGCAACCGCCGTGCACCAGCGCGTTGGTGAGGAGGTTGTCCACGACCGTGCGCAGCCCCGGCTCCCAGCCGTGAACCCGTAGCCCCGGCGGACAGTCGCCGGCGATGCGCGCGAGCGGATGGCGCCGCCGCCGCTCCCGCACGCTCGCCTCGACCACATCCGCGAGGTCCACCGGACCGAAGGCGTCCGCCTCGACCAGGTCACCGTGGCCGAGCTCGCGCAGCATGACCAACAGCCCCAGCAGCCGGGCGTGTTCGCGGCGCAGGTCGTCCAGGACCTCGGCACGGTCGTGAGCGGGCAGCGCGGGATGCTCGGCGAGGATCTCCAGGTTGGTCTGCATGCTCATCAGCGGCGTGCGCAGTTCGTGCGCTGCGGCCGAGGCGAACGAACGGGCGGTGCCGAGCGCCTCCTCGGTCCTCGCGGCCTGTTCGTCGTAGCGGCTCAGCACCGTCTGGAGGGTGTGCGCCAGATCGTCGACCTCGGCGATCCGCGCCGGCGTGTGGTCGAGGCGGGCGGCGCTGGTCCGCGGATCCAGACCGCTCGCGCTGTCCCGCAGCCGCCGCAGCGGACGGCTCGCGCGGCCCGCCACCGCACCGGCCAGCAGTCCCGACAACGGCGCGGCGAGCAGCGCCACCGTCACCACGCGCCTGCGCACCAGCCGCAGTTGGGTGTCCGCGGCGGTGTCGGGCGCGAAGAGCCAGAGCGTGCCGCGCACCCCGGGACGCGTACCGGACACCCGCTGGGACAGGACCCGCCAGGAGTCCCCGCCGACCCGCAGCGTGACCGGCACCGGCGCGCTCGCTGGAAGCGTCACCCCCTGGTCCGGCTGCGGGCCGCCCGTGTACGTCTCCGACGGGCCGATCAGTCGTACGCCGACATCCAGGGCGGAGGTGAACAGCCGCCTCTCGCGGGCCCGTTCGACCGCCGCCGACCGGTCCGCGGCACTGGCGCGCAGCAGCCCGCGGGCGTCCTTCGCCACGGCCGCCGCGCTCGTCCGCAGGTGGGCGTCCTGCTGGCCGTGCAGATCCGCCGCGACCAGCCGCAGCAGCAGCCAGCCGGTGGCGAGCACCAGGATGGGCACGGTCGCGCCGACGGCGAGGGCGATACGGGTGGACAGCCTCATCGTCCCGCCCCCGGCCCGTCGTCGCGCAGCACGAACCCCACGCCCCGCACGGTGTGGATGATCCGGTCCCG
Source organism: Streptomyces sp. NPDC096324 (assembly GCF_044763015.1). Lineage (NCBI taxonomy): Bacteria > Bacillati > Actinomycetota > Actinomycetes > Kitasatosporales > Streptomycetaceae > Streptomyces > Streptomyces sp. NPDC096324. The sequence continues at coordinate 329,328 of NZ_JBIWFK010000008.1, forward strand.
GCCCGGTGCCTCCAGCTTGCGCCGCAGATAGCTCACGAACGTGTCCACCGCGTCGGTGCGCACGTCGAAGTCGTACCCCCAGACCCGGTCGAGGAGCTGATCCCGGCTGAGCACGATGCCCGCGTTGCGCGCCAGGACGTGGAGCAGCTCGAACTCCCGCCGGGTCAGCTCCAGTCGCCGCCCGTCCAGACTGACCGTGCGGGCCGTGGGGTCCAGCGACAGCCCGCCCACCCGTACGGCGTCGGTGTCCTTCGGCGGCCGGCGCCGCAGCAGCGCCCGGAGCCTGAGCACCAGCTCCTGCAGCGCGAACGGCTTCACCAGGTAGTCGTCCCCGCCGGCCTGGAGCCCGGCGATCCGGTCGCCGGTCTCGTCGAGCGCGGAGAGCATCAGGACGGGTACGTCGTTGTCCTCCTCGCGCAGCGTCCGGCACACGTCGATGCCGCTGAGACCGGGCATGGAGATGTCCAGCACGATGGCGTCCGGCGGCGTCCGACGGGCCGCCTCCAGCGCGGACCTACCGCCGTCGGCGAGATCCACGGTGAAACCGCCCAGCCGCAGACCCCGTTCGAGTGACCGCCGTATCGCCGCGTCGTCGTCGACGACGAGGACCCGGCCCCGATCTCCGCCCATCCATCACCACACCCCGGCTCGCAGGAACGGACCGTTCGGGCCGGCCCGTCTCGTCGCCCATCGTGCACCAGAGGCTTCGTCGGCGGACCCGCACGGTACACCCGTACGAAGGTGTGACCAGGCACGAAGCGGTCCGCGCCCCGCACGGCTGTGGCCCGGCACGAAACGGTAACGAAGGACTTCGCGGGGGGTGAGGGAACGGCCGCGCAGCGTAATGTCCCGCGTGTCCTGGGCGCTCGTGGGGGGTGGCCCGGTGTGGGGAGGGGTGTGTCATGGCTGCCATGACGCGGGTTCGAAGAGTGTCCACCGTCGTCCGGGTCCGGCTGATCGCGACGGTCTGCGCGGGGCTCCTGTGCGCGTCTCTGGCCGGGTGCGGCACACACGGTTCGCCCACGGCCGAGGCGTCGACGGCCTCCGCCGGCACCTTGGCGTCAGCGGCGCCGTCGTCCGCGGCCGCGTCCACGCCCGATCCGACGCCCTCGGTCGGCGAGTTGGCGACGCCGACCGGGACTCCGGCCACGGAGGAGGCCACGACGGCCGCCTCCCAGGAACCGGTGCAGGCCGGCGGCTCGGAGGCGTCGGCCCTGTGGGGCAAGGCGTACAGCGGCACCGCGAGCGTCTCCGTCGACATCTACGACTACTGCTCCACCGACGGGTCCCGGCACCTGGCGGGCAGTCAGACGTACTCCATGAACAGCACCCTCGACCTGAGGCGGCCGGAGTCCGGCGGCGACCAGACCGAGAGCAACCCGTTCTCGATGCTGTTCGCGGCGGGCTACGCCTCCCAGGCCGGCGCGGTGTCCTTCCGGTCGTCGTCGGTCAGCACGGTCTCGAGCCAGGACCTGGCGGGCAACTACCGGGATCCGAATCTCCTGCTGACGTACTGGGACATCGACTGGTCCGGCGGCGAGCTGGACGCACGGCTCACGGATCCGCACGCCCGGGAAGCCGTCGTCCTGAACCTGCTCAACTGGCCCGGCCTGCTCGTCGCCTGCCGCTCCGACCTCGGTCAGATGCCCGGCGGCTTCCCGCACGCGCTGGCTGCCGGCACGACGTTCACGGGCCGGCTCGACGGCTCCGGGGCGTCGCTCACCGCCGAGGGAAGCACCGTCGACGGCGTGGTCGCGTTCAAGTTCACCTTCGACGGCACGGCCTCGTGACGTCCATATCGGCGCCCCCCCCGCGGAAGGCCATGACGGCACGGCGGGAGGGCGGGGCGACCGCACCGGGGGCGGCGGGATGACGACACCGGACCGGCTGGACACCTGGAGCATACGGATCGCCGAGCGGGCCGCTCCCGGGGAGCGCGGGTTCGCGGCGCAGACCGCTCGCGCGTACGCCGCGGGCGGCGCTCCCCGCCGCGGCCTCTTCTCCGCGCCGCGTCAGGCGCCCGGAGGCATGGGCGGCGGAGCGGTCGCCGTCCTTCCCGCCGTGCTGGACGGGCTCGCGTACGCCGCCGAGTCGCTGAAATCCGCCCTGAGCAGCCCCGAGTTGAACAACCTGCTGTCCGCGACGGGACTGCTGGTCGGGTTACGGGCCGAGCGGCGCGCCGAGGCCGCGACCCGGCGGCCGCGGGAGGACGGTACTGCGTTACCGGACGACCGCTTGGCGGCCGGGTTGGGCACACCGTCGCGGCCGTCGGCGTCACCGGCACCGCCACGGATACCGTTCCCGTCATCGCCGAGGCCGGTGCCGGACGACGGGGGCGGGCCGGACGGCGCGGCCGACGGCGAGGACTTACCCGGAGCCGTGCCAGGAGTGGCGGTTCCCTCGGGCGGCGCAGACGCCGGTTCGGACACCGCTTCGGGCGCCCCCACGGCGGACGTCGTACGAGCCGCCCTGCGCATGAGCGCGCGGCTCCGGGTCCGCGGGCTGGCCCCGGACGAAGCCGACGAACTGACGGCACGGCTCATCGCCCGGCTGGTCACCGAGGACGACCCGGTGGAGGCCGCGGCCTTCCTCGACGCGCTCGTCGGCGAGGAGCCGCCCCCGCCGTCGCGCGGTCCGGACACCCGGCGCCTGAAGCTGCGCCGACTGCGTTCGGCGGCGTCGGGCCTGCTCCACCGCGCGAGCCGCCCCGGTACGACCCCGCACGGCCTCCGGTCCGGTCCCGACACCACGGACCAGGAATGAGTACGGCGCCGTCGCCCGCACGGGCCCGCAGGTCGTCCGGGCGCGAAGGCGGGTGCCGTGGGGCGTCGACCGGGCAGGCTCCCCGGTCGTCCCGGCGCGCGGACGGATGTCGTGCGGCGGCGACCGGGCAGGTCCGCGGGTCGTCCGGGCGCGAAGGCGGGTGCCGTGGGGCGTCGACCGGGCAGGCCCGCCGGTCGTCCCGGCGCGCGGATCGATGCCGTACGACGTCATGAGGTGGCCGGCATCGCTCAGGCCCGCCCGGTCCTGGGGGCCGCCGCCCTGGCTGTGGCTGACCCTGGCGCTCCTCCTCGCCCAGCTTCCCGCGCTGATCGGACACACCCTCGACGTGAGCAAGGGGCTCGGTCAGGTCGGCGAGGCCGGACGCGGCCGCTTCGTCACCGCGGTGCTCAGCCTGGTCCAGCTCCTGCCCCAGTTCTTCCTGCTCGCCGCGGTTCTCGCCCTCCTCGTCCCGCGGGCACGCTGTCGTCGCGTCGAGCGCCGCTACGGACTCCTGGCCCCCGACGACCCGCTGATGGCGCCCCCGGCGCCGGCATCCGGGAGCCGGGACGGCGGCGCCGACCCGCACTTCGCCGCAGCGATGACGGCGTTCCTCCAGGCGCACGCACCCGGCACCCGGCTGCGTCTGAGCACGCAGGACGGCATCTCCGCCCGCGTCTATCCCGGCGGCGGGCGCACGGTACGCGTCGGTGTCTTCGCCCCGCTCGTCCATCTGTGGCACACGGACATCGACGCGGCCCGAGCGGTCCTCCTGCACGAACTCGGCCATCTGCGGAAGGGCGAGCAGCACGCCACCGGGCTCGGCAGCCCCTTCACCGCCCTGGTCCGCGTCTGGCCGTACGTCCTCGCGGGCTTGGTGGTTCTCCCGGTCACGCTGCTGTTCGTCACGGGAGACGCGACCGCGTCGCTGACGCTCGCCGAGGTCGTCCTGGTCCTCGAGAGCGTGCCGAAGGTGCTGCTCCTCGTGGTGGCCGCGCTCTGGTCGGCGGAGCTCGGCGCGGACCGCTTCGCCGCTCGGGCCGCGGGCGCCGACGCCGTCGTACGCGCTCTGCGCAGCCTGGGGAAGGGCGATCACGGAGGCCTCGCACGGCTCTACCATCCGCCCGTCGGCATGCGCGTCCGGTGTGTGTCGCGAGCCGGGACCACCCGGGTCCGGCTCCTGTCGACGCTGCTGTGGCCGCTTGCCCTGTTCGCCCAGTTGCCGCTGGCGATGCTGGGGGCGTTTCCCGCGTACGTGCTGCTGGGCGCGTCCGCCGACCGGGCCGGCCGGCAGGTTCTCGCGCTGGCCCACGAGTCGCTGGCCGGACAGCCCGCCTGGTGGGCGACGCTCGCCGTCGCGCTCGTCTGGCCGTTGGCGACGGGAGAGGGACGCGTACCGAGGGACACGCCGATGACGGAACGGCCGGGGGCAGCCCGGTCCGCGGCCGTCCACGCGGCGGCCGTCCTGCTTCCGGCGGTGCTGCTGCTCGTCGGACTGTTGCCCCTCGCCCCCCGCCCGGTCGGCGGAGTCTTCGCCGACGACCCGGCGGGGCGGACCACCCCGGCCGCCACGCGGGCACCGGGCGGCGGCGGAACCGGAACCGATGCCGGAGCGGGGGCGGAGGCGGGGGCGGGGGCGGGAAACAGTGGTGAGGCCGGAGCCGGGGTCGGGGCGACGCCCACGGCGTGTCCCGGTCGCGCCGCGCCGCGTGATCCGAGCCGTCCCCCGGGACTCCCGGCCTTCACGGCCGGAAATCCGTCGCCGTCCGCCGGCGGTCCGGATCGTTCGGGGGGACCCCGCACCTTCCGCACGCTCGCCGTCGTCTCCGCCGATCCCCTCTCGGGCATGCGCGCCCAGGCCCAGGAGGTGGCCGAGCGTCTGCGCGGGGCCCGCTGGACCCTGCGCGACGACGGCACCCTGGCGGCCGACCTGGCCGAGGTCCCCGTCCTGCGCACCACATCCGTCGACGGCACGACACGCCTGCTGACCGGGGAACGCACCCGGCGCACGGACGTCAGCGCGACCACGACCTGGATGGACGCCCGCCTCGTCACCGGCACGGGCCCGACGGTCCGGCTGGACCTCGTCAGGGCCGTGACCGGAGCCACGCGAGCGGTGGTCGACTGCCGGGAGTTCACCTCCAGCTCGACCACCGCGCAACGCGTGTCGCTGACCTTGTCGGACAGGCCCTAGGGCCGCCCCGGTGGCCTCCGCCCGGAAGGCCGCGGCTGTCGTCCGGTCCGGCCGTCCCCGGGGATCGGTGGCCGCCGCGTCACCGTCGTGTCACAGGCCTGTGCACGCGTGAACCACGGCAGCCGTCCGTCGATCTACAGCGACGAGTGCCGGTGAACGTCCGGCACCTGAACATCTCAAATCGGGGGACCACATGCAGTACGGGACGCACTCCGGGCCGCGTGTCCGCGGAGCCGCTCTGGCCATGGCGGCCATGTCCGCGGCCACACTCCTCATGACCGCCTGCCAGCCCGGCCCGGACACCGCGGGTTCCGGCACCAGCTCGCCGTCGGGCACCGCGAAGAAGCCGGCGGCCTCGGCCTCCGCCTCCCCGACGCCCGCGAAGCCGTCCGGCGGGACGGGAGCCACGGCCGAGCCCGCGGGCGACTCCTCTCCCAAGACCCCCGCCTCCGTCCCCGCCACCGCGACACCGGCGACGAAGACTAAGACGTGCGCGGCGGAGTCCCTGAAGGCGTTCATGTACCAGGCCGACGTACGGCCCCCGGGCACCGGAACCGGTGCGGCCGTCGTCGAGTTCACCAACATGTCCGGAGCGACGTGTGCCCTCCAGGGGTATCCGACCGTGGCGGGCGCGGCCAACGGCTCCCCCGAGAAGAACAAGCCGCTGACCGTGAGCCGGACGGGCCCCTCGGCCACGGTGGTGCTCGCCCCCGCCGCGAAGGCCTGGGTCAAGATGACGTTCGTCCAGGTCCAGGGCGAGGCCGACGGCTACTGCGTGTCCGGGTCCACCCCGGTCAGCTACCCGACTCTCGTGGTGGGTCTCCCCTCCAGCGGAGCGCACCAACTCGCCATCGAGGGCGGCGGAGTGCTGGCCGAGTGCGACGACAAGGTGACGGTCACGGCCGTCACCGCGACGAAGCCCTCCTGACCGTCACCGGCGCGCCGTCACCGCCGCCGCCACGGCTGTGCACCGGCGGCTTCGGCACCCGCCTGCGTGGGGCGTCCCGCGAAGCCGTCCCCAGGTTGCCGGAGCGGGGCCGTGCCGGTCACGGCCCCGCGTGCGGCGACCGGATCGACGCACCGGGCGGGACCTATGGACCGGGTCCGGCCCGGTCCTGGGGAACGGGCCTCCCCGCACCCGGGAAGCGTGGCTGGACATGATGCCGACCACGGTGAGCCCGGTCGCCGCCGGGCCCTGCGCGAGGTGTGGTCGCGCCGGGTCCGGGGCGTGTCGTACGCCACGTCCGGGGTCCGGGAATGCCGACAGCCGGTGCGCTGTTACAGCTCACGTAACTGATTGGCATGCGCGAGTCAAGGCCCGTGCGTGGTGGGTGAAGGAGGACCTCATGGCACGCAGTACCGCGCGCCCCGTCGTCAAGCTCAGGTCGACGGCCGGGACCGGCGTCACGTACGTGACGCGCAAGAACCGCGTGAACGACCCCGACCGACTGGTCCTGCGCAAGTACGACCCGCTGGCGGGCCGGCACGTCACGTTCCGGGAGGAGCGCTGACCGAACGCCGGGCGTACCCGGCGGACGTACCCGTCGTAGCACCGGCGTATCCGCAGTCGAACCTGCCGTAAAAGAGGAGGGAACCCCATGAGGCCCGACATTCATCCCGCATCCCGTCCGGTCGTCTTCCGGGACCGTGCCGCCGGCGTCGCGTTCCTGACGCGATCCACCGCGCGTTCGGCCAAGACGATCGAGTGGGAGGACGGCGCCGTTCACCCGCTCGTCGACGTGGAGATCTCGTCGGCGAGCCACCCCTTCTACACCGGCAGGTCGCGGGTCCTGGACACCGCCGGCCGCGTGGAGCGCTTCGAGCGCCGCTACGGCCGCGCGGCGTCGAACCGGCACTGACCGCCGGGGCGCGCCGAGTTCGGCGGAAGGCAGCACAGAAGGAGGACAGGCCATGAAGGTACGCGCGTCACTGCGCTCACTGAAGTCCATGCCCGGGGCCCAGGTGGTCCGCAGGCGCGGGGTGGTCTTCGTCGTGAACAAGAAGAACCCGCGTCTGAAGGCCCGCCAGGGCTGACGGCACATCAGATGAGGTAATCCGGTCCGGCCGGCACACCACGTGCCGGCCGGACCGACGCGTGCGGACCACGCCGCGGCACGTCGTCGACCGGCCCGGCCCGCGGCTCACAGACGCACCGGTGTGCCGGGAGTTACGATCACGAGCGTGACGTGCCCTTCCTCCGCGGACGACGGATCGCCCGCGGAGACCGGTGCGGTGGATGCGCTGGATCCGATGCGTGACGGTCGCGCCGGGCGAAGTACTCCGAGGGGAGCCGTTCGTGACCACGGCCAGGGACTTGTTCATCATCACGATGGACAAGGAGCCGCAACGTTCTGTGGGGCAGGGCGACCTGTCGCTCGCCCTCGCCGGAGCCGAGGTGATCGATCTTCTCGCCGGCGAGGTCATCACGCTGGACGGTGACCGGATGACACCGGCGAGACAGCCGGCCACGAACGACCGTCTTCTGGGCGAGGCGGCGTCCTCGCTCGTGCGGCAGGTTCCGTACGAGCGCGTCGAGGACTGGCTCTGGCGCAGGGGGCGCGATCTGGCCAAGGCCTATCAGACCGACCTCGAACAGGCGGGTCAGCTCACCCGGCAACGGCGGAGCCGACTGCCGTTCGGCGGCGAGCGGATGGAACTGGTGGACTCACCGGCCCGCAGCCGGGCGATGCACCGCTGGGCGGCGGACGAGCCCGTCCTCGCCGCGCTCGCCGAAGTCGTCGGCATCCCCGCCGAGGAGGCCGACGACAACTCGTCGGTCGAGGACGAGGCGGTGACGACCGTCCTGGTCGCCGTGCACGACGCGGTGATGGAACTGGAGGCCGTCCGCCAGCGCCGGGCCATCGAGAACGCCGCGTTCGCCAACATCTGGCGCGGCGCCTGAGGCGACCCGGGCCGACCAGGGCCCGTCCCCGATGGGCGACCGCCTCGACGCGGGCGGTTCGCCCGACGCTCGGGAGCGGCGGAACGGCCGTACCGCGCGGGGCCGACGCCGCAGGGCAGGCGCCCGCGCCACGAGTGCCGGCGCCCCCGTCATGAGAGCTGGGGTCCACGTCACGCGGGCCGGGATCCATGTCACGAGTGTTGGCGCCCACGTCCCGAGGGCCGGGTGTGATCGGTGACGGGCGCGGGGGAGGCCGGTGCGCCGTCCCCCGCGCCCTGGGTCACTCGGACGCCTCGCGGGCCCGCCGCTCGCTCTCGCGCGCTTCCTGGAGGTGTGCGTCGACGCGCTGCCCCCGCCGGGGCAGCAGCGAGTCCGTGACGCGTTGGAGCGTCTTCGTCAGCGGATGCTTGTCCTGCCCCTGGGCGGAGACCCGCGCGGCGGACGTGGCGTCGCGGTACTCGGCCATCTCGGAGAGTGCCGCGTGCGCGAGCTCGGTCGCCTCCCGGTACAGGTCGCGCGACTTCGTCATCGCCTCCAGAGCCTCGGAGTACGAGGCCACCAGGGTCCGCGCGTGGACGAGTTCCTCTTCGAGGGTCAGCAGGCTCCACTCCTCGCGCAGCGCCGCGAAGGCCGCCGCGGCGTCGTCCGGCAGCGGCCAGGGCAGCGCCGCGAACTGCACGATCTTGTCGAGGAGTTCCGTGGGCTCGGAACCGTCCAGGAAGACGCTGCGCACCCTGAACGCCTGCTCGTCGAACCCGATCCGCGCCGGTGTGCCGGACAGGATGACGGCGCCGCCCCGCGGCACGGACGTCCCGAGGTCGCCGATCGCCCAGTTGACGGCGTGGAACTGCTCGGGCGTGGCCCGGTGTTCCACGACGCGGTGCAGCAGCGCGGGCGGCAGCAGCCGGACCAGCGGGAGGCGGCCCTCTGCGTCGGGAGTCATCGCCTCGTGCACGACGACGTTGATGCTCCAACTGTGCCGGGCGATGTCCTTGAGCAGACGGCGCAGCGCCGCGTCGTCCTTGGGCAGCGGGTTGACGTCCTGGAACAGCAGCCCGGCCGCGGCGTCACGGTCCCAGGAGAGGTCGCTCCGCTCGGGCCAGAGGAGCGCGGCGGGGGAGGTCCACCCGGGATCCCAGGGCCGCTCCGCCTCGGCCGCCAGCGTCCAGCGCCGCTCGCCGTCCACGTGCGGACGTCCGTCGGTGGTGAGCCGCGCCCGCACGGTCACCTCGTCCTCGACGAACCAGCGGGCCTCGAAGACGTGCCCGTCCGGCGTCGTGGAGTTCTCCTTCTCCAGGAAGTCCTGGATCCTTTCCCTGTTCTTCAGTTCCCGCAGGTGCTCCCGGATGGCCGCCTGCGGGGCGGGACCTGTGTGGCGCCCGGCGGCCAGCCAGACCGTTTCCGGGGCGGTGAGACGCTCTGTGGAGGACTTCGGCATGAGTCACTTTGCTGCTGGGGTGTGGTGTGCCCTCCCAGTATGGTCGCCTTTGGCCAGGAGCCGGGAGGCGAGGCCCCTCGGGATCACGGACCTCCGCCATCGGGTGACTATGGGCTTTTCGTTGACGATTGACTGTTTTGGGGTCATCGCGAAGATTCCGAGCGAGCCCCTGACCCCGGCGCCGGCCCGCCCGCGGCGCGGACCTGCGCGGATGCGGGACGGGTCGCGACCGGCCGGAACCTCGTCGACGGGAGGACGCCGGTAGGGTTGCGGTCGGAGAAGGGGCGGACGCCGATGCGGCAGCGGGTGACCATGAGTGATGTGGCGCGGGCCGCGGGAGTCTCGTCCGCCACCGTCTCGTATGTCCTGAGCGGAAAACGTCCGGTCACGGAGGAGACGCGCACAGCGGTCGAATCGGCCATCGAGCGGCTCGGATTCACCCTCAACCCCGTCGCCCGCAGCCTCCGTACGGGCAAGTCCACCATGGTCGCCCTGGTCGTGCCGGACATCGCCAACCCCTTCTACGCGCTGCTCGCCCGTGCCATCCAGGACGAGTTGCGCGGCCGGGGCTACCACGTGCTGGTGAGCAGCACGGGAGCCCGGCGGGACGAGGAGGAGGCGCTGCTCCACGAAGTGGTGCACCAGCGGTTCGCCGGCGTCGTGATGACGCCGTTCCGGCTCCCCACCGACGCCTTCGACGTGCTGCGCGCCGCCGGAATCCCGGCGGTGGTCAGCGCCGACGTCTCGTTCGGTGACGTCGATCTGGTGACGCCCGACGCCGACGGCGCGGTCCGTGAGGCGCTGGCGCACGTGGCGGCCACCGGCCGGCGCCGCATCGGGGTGATAGCCGGTCCGCTGGACGCCGCGGGCGGTGATCCGCGCCTGGAACGCGTCCGGCGGCACGCGGCCGATGCGGGGCTGCGCATCGCGCGGGAGCACATCGTCCACGGCGAGCACACGCGCGAGGCGGGAGCGGAGGGCTTCGAACGGCTGATGCGCGCGCGGCTCCGGCCCGAGGCGGTGCTGTGCGGCAACGACATCACGGCCGTCGGCGCCATGGACACGGCCGAGCGTCTCGGGCTCGACATTCCCGGCGATGTGTCGCTGGTGGGGCACGACGACATCGAGTTCGCCTCGCTCGTCCGGCCGCGTCTGACGACCATCCGCTACCCGGCGCGCGAGGTCGGCCGCGTCGCGGCCGGGCTCCTCCTGGAGCAGATCGACGGCCGGACGAGGCGAAGGACCGTGCGGGTCGGCACGACCTTCGTGGCGCGCGCGTCGGTCTGACGGCCGCGGCCTCCTCGACCGCGCGCGGCCGTCCGGCAGGCGTGAACCGCCGCCCCCGGTAAGCCTTTTCCCTCGCGCGCCTTTGCCCGATCGATAGTCGAGGCCGGTGGCGTAATCGATTACGTTGCGCGAGACTGAGGGCCGGACGAGCACCGGCCGGGGGTCCGCGACCCCTGACCCGTCATCGGTCTGCCGTATTTGGCAGGGAATGACCCGCTCGTCGATGTGCGCTGCCTGTAAACAAATTCAACCAGCACCTGTTTGCTTTTGAGTGACTGAGTCGCGAAAGCCAACATCGTCGACGCTGTCGTGCGGCGCGTCGCGTGGGGGTCGGCGGACCGGGCGAGGTGATGGGCCCGATGGTCCGTACCAGTGGCGTTACGCCCTTTTGCGAGGCCCATGAGGGTAGTCCGTGACGTGTCGGTCACGTTTCGAGTAAGGCGGGTGCGAGGTCTTGACGCGGTGGCGACATGAGGCTGTCATTACGCCCACGTTGTTCGGTCGAGTTGGTTTCTGATCGATTTCGGCCTCCCCGCCGACCAACTCGACCGAACCCTGCCCTCAGGAGCCGTCATGCACCTTCCCCTCTCGGGTCTGTCCGCCCCAACGCCCAGTCGTCGCACCCTCATCCGCGGAATCGGCGGCGCGGTCGCCCTCGGCGCGGGCGTACCCCTGTTGAGCGCCTGCGGCGGCAGCGGCACGGCGTCGGACCCCAAGACGGTCACCGTCGGCTCCAACGCGTCCGACGCCGTGCCGAAGAAGGCCTTCGCCGACGTCTACGCGGACTTCAAGAAGCAGTCCGGCATCGCGGTCGACGTCAACACGAAGGACCACAACACCTTCCAGGAGCAGATCAACTCGTATCTGCAGGGCACGCCGGACGACGTCTTCAACTGGTTCGCCGGGTACCGCATGCAGTTCTTCGCGGCCAAGAAGCTCGCCTCGCCGATCGACGACGTGTGGGCGAAGATCGGGGACAACTTCCCCGAGGCGATGAAGAAGCTCAGCAAGGGCGAGGACGGCAAGTACTACTTCGTCCCGATGACGACGTACCCGTGGGCGGTCTTCTACCGCAAGAGCGTGTTCCAGCAGTACGGCTACAAGGTCCCCACCACGTGGGACGAACTCATCGCCCTGTGCAAGCGGATGAAGAAGGACAAGCTCGTCCCGATCGCCTTCGGCGACAAGGACGCCTGGCCCGCGATGGGCACCTTCGACCAGATCAACTTCCGCCTCAACGGCTACGACTTCCACGTCCAGCTCATGGCCGGCAAGGCCTCCTGGACCGACGCCAAGGTCAAGGCCACCTTCGACCACTGGGCCGAACTCCTCCCGTACCACCAGGACGGCTTCATGGGCCGCACCTGGCAGGACGCCGCGCAGACGCTGGTCGCCAAGAAGGCCGGCATGTACCTCCTCGGCACCTTCGTGGCCCAGCAGTTCACCAAGAAGGAAGACCTGGACGACCTCGACTTCTTCCCCTTCCCGGAGATCGACTCCGCGTACGGCCAGGACACCGTGGAGGCGCCCACCGACGGCCTCATGGTCAGCAAGGCCCCCAAGAACCATGCCGGAGTGCTCAAGCTGCTGGAGTACATGGGCAGTCCGGCCGCGGAGGAGCTCTACCTCAAGGGCGACCCGAGCGTCGTGGCCGCCTCCAGCAAGGCCGACACCTCCGCGTACTCGGCGCTCCAGAAGAAGGCGTTCGACATGATCGGCGGCGCCAAGACCCTGACGCAGTTCATGGACCGCGACTCCCGGCCCGACTTCACCTCGACGGTGATGCAGCCCGGACTCCAGAAGTTCCTCCAGAACCCCAAGGGCGTGGACAGCTTGCTGTCGTCGATCGAACGCCAGAAGAAGCAGATCTTCGCGACCGCGTGAGCGACATCATGACCACCGAAACGACGACGAACTCCCCGGAGGCGGCCACCGAGCCGCCCCCGGGCGCCGCCTCCGCACCGAAGCGGGCAGCACGGGGCCGAAGGCGCCTGCTGACCCGCCGAGACCGGTTCACGCTCGCCCTCATGGCGGGCGTGCCCACGGTCCTGCACGTGGCCCTGGTCTGGGTCACCGCCCTCGCCTCCATCGCCCTCGCCTTCACCACCTGGGACGGCATCGGGTTCGACTCGATCAAGTGGGTGGGCCTCGAGAACTTCAAGCAACTCTTCAACGACAACCCGCAGTTCTGGCCCGCCCTCCAGCACAACGTCATCTGGTTCGTCGTGCTCATCCTGATCCCGACACCGCTCGGCCTTTTCCTCGCCGTCCAGTTGGACAAGAGGATCCGCTTCAGCCGCGTCTACCAGACCGCGTTCTTCCTGCCGGTCGTCATCTCGATGGCGTGCATCGGATTCGTCTGGCAACTCGTCTACAACCCGGACACAGGCCTGATCAACAGTCTCATCGGCGCCAACGAGCCCGGCCACTACATCGACTGGATCGGCGACCCCGACCTCAACCTGTGGGCCGTCCTCGTCGCGGCCTCCTGGCGGCACACCGGCTACATGATGATCCTCTATCTGGCCGGGCTCAAGGGCGTCGACCCGTCCCTCAGGGAGGCCGCCGCGCTCGACGGCGCCAACGAGTGGCAGACGTTCAGACACGTCATCTTCCCGACGCTGCGCCCCACCAACACCGTCGTGCTGGTCGTCACCATCATCGAGTCGCTGCGCGCCTTCGACCTGGTCTTCGTCTTCAACAAGGGCGCCCAGGGGACCGAGTTGCTCTCGATCCTGGTGACCAACAACATCATCGGCGAGTCGAGCCGCATCGGGTACGGCTCGGCGATCGCCGTGGTCCTGTTGGTCATCTCCCTCGTCGTGATCGTCCCCTACCTGATCGCGACCTTCCGGAAGGAGCGACGAGCGTGAGCGCCTCCACCCTCGCGACCGGAGCGCCCCGGCAGCGCACACCACTGCGCCCGGGCCGCGTCCTGCTGCACGTCTTCCTCGCCGGTACCGCCCTGGCCTGGCTCGCCCCACTGCTGTGGGCGGTCTTCTCGGCCCTGCGCCCGTACAGCGAGACCAGCGACAAGGGCTATGTGTCCTGGCCCGACACGCTGAACCTCGACAACTTCAAGAACGCCTTCGAGCAGTCGGACATGACGCACTACTTCGTCAACACCCTGCTGATCGCGGTGCCGGCCGTGCTGCTCACCCTGTTCCTGTCGTCGATGGTCGCGTTCTACGTCAGCCGCTTCGACTTCCGCCTCAACCTCGCGCTGCTGCTGGTCTTCACGGCCGGCAATCTGCTTCCGCAGCAGGTCGTCATCACCCCGCTCTACCGGATGTACCTGCTCACCGACCTGCCCGGCATCACGGCGAGCGGCAAGCTGTACGACTCCGCGCTCGGCCTCGTGCTGATCCACGTGGCCTTCCAGTCCGGGTTCTGCGCGTTCGTGCTCAGCAACTACATGCGCTCCCTGCCGGACGAGCTGACCGAGGCGGCGCTCGTGGACGGAGCCTCGGTCTGGCGGCTGTACTGGCAGATCACCCTGCCGCTGTGCAAGCCCGCCATGGCGGCCCTGGCGACCCTGCTGTCGATCTGGATCTACAACGACTTCTTCTGGGCCCTCGTGCTGATCTCGACCGGCGAGAACATGCCGATCACCTCGGCCCTGAACAACCTGTCCGGCCAGTACTTCACGGACCCCAACCTGGTCGCCGCCGGCGCCCTGCTCACCGCGATTCCCACGCTCGTCGTGTACTTCGCGCTCCAGCGGCAGTTCGTCAGCGGTCTGACCCTCGGCGCCAACAAGAGCTGAGACGACACCACCCGAAACTCCCAGGCGGCTCCACGTGAAAGAGAACGACGTGCCCCCATCCTTCACCCCCGTGGCCTCCGTACCCGTGGACCCGCGCACCGCGCGGGTCCACGAGGAGGGCTGGCAGTCCTGGAGCCCCAGCGGCTCCTACGCCCTCGACGACACCCCGTATCGCCCGACGAACGACAACTGGGCGACCGTCTGCTACCGGCCGGGCCGCACGGCCCCGCCCGCGACCTTCCAGGGCGAGGGACTGCTCGCGCTGGACCCGGGCGACGGCTCCCCGGTGCGGCTGTGGGCGGCGTCCGACCCGGCCGTCTCGGTGCCCTCGATCCGGCTGACCGTCCACGACGGCCGTGCCGAGATCAGCGCCGACGGCGCGGTCACGGAGTCCGCCCACGCCGGACCGGACGGAATCCAGGGCGCGCTCGCCGCCTGGGCCGACGCCCTCGCGATCCCCGCCCCGCGGCCCGCGCCGACGGTGTGGTGCTCCTGGTACGAGTACTTCACCGCCGTCACCGAGGACGACATCCACGAGAACCTCCGCGCCATGGACACCCTCGAACTCCCCGTCGACGTCGTCCAGATCGACGACGGCTACCAGAGCGCGCTCGGCGACTGGCTCACCCTCTCGGGCCGTTTCCGTTCCCGCGCGGCCCTCGCGGACACCATCCGCGCGCGCGGCCGTCGCGCGGGGATCTGGACCGCGCCGTTCCTTGTCGCGCCGCACAGCGAACTCGCCGCACACCACCCCGAGTGGCTGGTCCACGACGAGCGGGGCGCGCCCCTGCACGCCGGTCACAACTGGGACCACGACCTGTACACCCTCGACATCACCCACCCCGAGGCCCGGTCCTATCTGACCGACGTCTACGCCACCCTGCGCGCCGAGGGCTACGACTACTTCAAGACCGACTTCCTCTACGCGGGGGCACTGGACGGCGCCCGGCACTCCGGGGCCGACGCGCTGACCGCCTACCGCGACGGAATCGCCCTCATCCGCGAGGCCATCGGCCCCGACGCCTACCTCCTGGGCTGCGGAGCGCCGGTCCTCCCGTCCATCGGCCTGTTCGACGCCATGCGGGTCAGCCCCGACACGGCCCCGCACCGGCGCCCCGAAGCCGGCGACCACAGCCAACCCGGCCAGGACGCCGCCGAGTTCACCGGCACCGGCCGCCAGTGGCAGCACCGGCGCCTGTGGATCAACGACCCCGACTGCCTGATGGCCCGCCCCGTCGTCGAGACCCGCGAACGCTGGGCGGCCCATGTCGAGGCCACGGGCGGCCTGATGGCCTCCAGCGACCGACTGCTGTCCCTCGACGAGTGGGGCGTGGCCACCACCCGCCGACTGCTGTCCTCGGGACACGCGCCGGCCTCGGGAGGAGCCGCATGAACGCCGAACGCACCCTCTCCGTCCCCGGCATCGTCTACGGCGGCGACTACAACCCCGAACAGTGGCCCGAGGAGATCTGGGCCGAGGACATGCGCCTGATGCGCGAGGCCGGCGTCACCATGGTCAGCGTCGGCATCTTCTCCTGGGCCCTCATGGAGCCCTCCGAGGGACGCTTCGACTTCACCCGCATGGACCGGCTCCTTGACCTCCTCCACGAGAACGGCATCGCCGCCGACCTCGCCACCCCCACGGCCGCTCCGCCCGCCTGGTTCTTCCGGGCGCACCCCGACGCGCTCCCGGTCGACCGGCACGGCCGCACGCTGACGTACGGCAGCCGGCAGACGTTCTGCCCGAGCAGCCCCGCCTACCGCGCGGCGGCCCTCCGAGTCACGGGCGCGCTCGCCGAACGCTACGCCGCCCACCCGGCCGTCGTGATGTGGCACATCCACAACGAGTACGGCTGCCACAACGCGGCCTGCTACTGCGACATCAGCGCGCGGTCCTTCCGTGACTGGCTGCGCGTCCGCTACGGCGACGACCTGGCGTCCCTCAACCACGCCTGGGGCACCACGTTCTGGAGCCAGTGGTACTACGACTGGGAGGAGATCCTGCCGCCCCGCGCCACCGGGGCCGTCCCCAACCCCACGCACCAGCTCGACTGGCGTCGCTTCTGCTCCGACGAACTGCTGTCGCTGTACACGGCGGAGCGGGACGTCCTGCGCGCGGCCGCCCCCGCGACACCGGCCACCACCAACTTCATGGTCATGGACACCTTCGACGCGCTCGACTACTGGCGGTGGGCGCCGGAACTCGACATCGTTTCCAACGACCACTACCTGATGTCCGCCGACCCGGCCTCCGAGATCGACGTCGCGCTCTGCGGCGACCTCACACGGTCGCTGGCCGCAGGGCCCTGGCTGCTCATGGAACACTCCACGGGCGCCGTGAACTGGCAGCCCGTCAACCGGGCCAAGGTTCCCGGCGAGATGCGCCGCAACGCCCTCGCCCATGTGGCCCACGGCGCCGACGGCATCGCCTACTTCCAGTGGCGGGCCGCGAAGGCGGGCGCCGAACAGTGGCACTCGGCGATGCTGCCGCACGCGGGCACGGACAGCCGCATCTGGCAGGACGTCGTCCGCCTCGGCGCCGATCTCAAGGCCCTGGCCGAGGTACGCGGCAGCACCGGCACCGCCGAAGTCGCCATCGTCTGGGACTGGAACGCCCGTTGGGCACTGGAACTGCCCTCCCAGCCCAGTGGCGACCTCCGGTACAAGGATCTGGTCCGTGCCTGGTACGAGCCCCTGTGGCGGTCCGGCGTGGCCGTCGACTTCGTCCGCCCGGACGTGGACCTCTCGGCCTACCGCCTCGTCCTCGCCCCGAGCCTCTACCTCGTGGACGAGGCCGGCGCCGCGAACCTGACCGGCCATGTCGAGCGCGGCGGCACCCTCGCGATCGGCTTCCACAGCGGGGCCGTCGACGAGAACTGCCACATCCGGCTGGGCGGTTACCCGGGCGCCTTCCGCGACACGCTCGGCATCCGCGGCGACGAACTCTTCCCCCTCCTCCCCGGCGAGTCGGCCGGACTGACCGGCCAGGTGCCCTCGGGCGCCACGGCCACGCTGTGGTCGGAACGGCTGCGCCTGAACGGCGCCGAGCCCATCGCCACGTACACGGACGGTCCCCTGGCGGGGGTCCCGGCGGTGACGAGACACCCCCACGGCGCGGGCACCGCCTGGTACCTGGCGACCCTTCCCGACCCGGACACCCTCACCGCCCTGCTGGACCGCATCCGCGCCGAGGCCGGGGTCACCGACGCCGGTGACCTGCCCCCGGGAGTGGAGACGGTCCGCCGCCGGGGCCGCGACGCCGACTACGTGTTCGTCATCGACCACGCGGGCCGGGGCGCGGACATCCCGGTCCCCCCGGGCACCACCGAACTCCTCACCGGCAAAACCCTGTCGGGCTCCCTGCGGGTCGATCCGGGGGAGGTGGCGGTACTGAGGAAGCCGCGGGCGACGGGCGGGTAGCCGCCGGATCAGTCGGGGGGCGGGAGCAGGGGGCCCAGCGGGCCGAGGTCGAGGTTGAGGTCCTCCATGGTGAGGCCGTGGGTCGCGCACAGGTCGCGCATCCGGTCGTGCAGGACCATGAGCGTCGTACCCAGCCGTTCCTCGTCCTCCTCGCTCAGATCACCCTGGTCGACCCGGCGCAGCGCCTGACGTTCCATGACCTGCCGCAGCAGTTCGACCAGCGTCAGGACCAGCCGCATGAGATCACGCTCGACCGTGTCCGGGTCGGTGTTGATCCGCCCGGCCGCGGCGCGCCCCCGCGTGCCGGGTCGCGGCCGGTCCGTGGGCGCGGCCGGCAGCAGCCGGAAGGCCCGGGCCGCGGCCTCCGCCGCCTCTTCCAGGGGGTCCGCGGCGCCCTGGGTGCCGTCGTCCTCAGCCGGCATGGCCGCCTCGCGGGGGAGCGGACCGGTCCCAGGGCGACGGATTCTCCGCGCTGACGGAGACGATCAGCGCGCGCAGCGAGATCCGTACGAGATCGATGTCGGCGATGGACAGCATCACGTCACCGGTCAGGACCACCCCTCCGGCGAGCAGGCGGTCCAGCAGGTCGACCAGCGCGACCTGACGGTCCGGCAGCGGCTCCAGGGAGGCCGAGGCCGAGGGGCCGGGCACGGTCATGGCGCGACACCCCGTACGTCGCCGCCGGTTCCGCCGGTGCCCGCCACGTCGTCCGTGGCCTCCTGGGGTGGCATCGCGAAGGAGTACGGGGCCCACGGGCCGGTGACCTCCACGCGGACCCCCGGCAGGCCCCGGCCCGCTCGGGCGGCCTCCTCGCGGAAGGCCTCGCCGTGCCCGCGGGGCACCAGGAACGCGTCGTTGAAGACGTTCTCGCCCGCGTCGTCGCCGGCCAGGGGGCCCTGCTGGGGCCGGTGGGCCGCCCGGTCGGTGGCGTACGCGCGGGCCACGTCCGCCACACGCTCGGCCGCCTCCTGGGCCGCCCGATAGACGGCCTCCCGGTCGCCGCGCTGCCGTCTTCGGGCGCTGAGGTAGGCCCGCCCCGGAGTCGTGTCCGCCGACGCGGTGGACTTTGGCGCGGACTCGGCGGTGGCTGCGGCCGCCTCGACGTAGATCTTCACTCCCCATTCGACCTGGTCCGCCAGGTGATCCAGACGCTCGGCGAACACCGGGATCGCGGAGCGCAGCATGTCGCGTGCGCTGTCGTCGTCGACATAGACGGTGGCCAGCCGCAGCGGCAGCGCGGGGGTCAGCGCCGTGACCTCCTCCACGATCGCGTGGTGGGCCCGGGCGACCGCCTCCAGCCAGTTCAGGTCCTCCAGATGCCGTCTGAGCCCCTCCTCGCGGAAGTCCGCGGCCGGCACCGGGCTCACCACGAGAACGATCGCCGTCGCGTCGCCGTCCTCCCCGCCCTCGGCGATCAGGTGGACCGGGGCGCCGGAGACTCCCGCGAGTCCGGCCAGCGTCGGGGCCAGGTCCGGGTGCGCGCGTGCCACGGCGTACGCGTAGGTGACCGGTTCACTCGTTCTCGTCGTCATCGCGATCAGCCCTTCGGCGGGTGGTGCCGCGCGGTTCCGGCTCCACCTCGGGGATGCCCCGGTCCCGGCGCAGGGCGTTCAACTCGGCACGCAGCCGGCGGTTCTGCTCGGCCAGCGAGTGCTCGTCCCCGGCCCCCGACGTGAGCGAGGGGTCGTGTTCCCACCAGTCGATGCCCATCTCCCTGGCCTTGTCGACCGAGGCGACCAGCAACCGGATCTTGATCGTGAGCAGTTCGATGTCGAGGAGGTTGATCCTGATGTCGCCCGCGATGACGATGCCCTTGTCGAGGACGCGTTCCAGGATGTCGGCCAGATTGGCGGACGAGCCCTGCGCGTACTGCGGTGTGGCCCGGGACGGATAGTCGCCCAGGCGGTTGGAGAGCGGTTGACTCACGACGGTGTCCTCGAGTTCTCCCGGGTCGGGGCCGGGATGCGATCGGGATCGGGCCGGTCAGGGCGGGCCGCCCTGTTGGTACGCCCTGATCTCGTCCAGTCGGTCGAGCAGTTGGTCCTCGACCCGGTCGAATGTCTCCTCGTCGATCTCACCGGCGTTCAACTGCCTTTCCAGCTCGGCGAGTTGGAGCCGTATCGGCGCGGGGTCGTAGTACTCGTCCTCCGCGGCCTCCAGAACCCGGTCCATCACCCAGGCGACTCCGCGCACGGGTGCCAGGGGGAGCGTGACGAGTTGTGTGAACAGGCCCATGACCTCTCCATCAGCTGAAGCTGTACGGAGGGAGGGGGCCGTTGAGACGGAACTCGAACCCCTCGCCCATCTGGTGCGCCAGGCTCAGCTCCGTGGCGAGGAAGAGCTCGTCCTGCTCCTCGCTCACCAGGAACGAGACGTTGAGGAAGTCCGTACCGGTGGGCGGAGAGGAGTCGATCTCCCGGGCGAACGGGCGCAGCGCCTCGATCACGCCCGAGGCCAGTGCCTCCTGGCGGGCCCGGACCTCGTTGGCGACCATCTCGCCGAGCCGTACGGCCGTGTCGGGGGCCGCCGTGCCGGCGCGGATGTCGTCGTTGAGCTGCCGGGCCTGCTCCGAATCCGTGAGGATCTCCCGCAGCAGCATCTCCTCGTCCTGCGACGCCTTCAGGTTGTACTCGACGCAGCCCTCCAGCAGGCGCAGTCGGTCGGCGTACTCGTCGCCGCGCTCCTCCAGTGTCTGCTTGACCGTGTCCTCGTCCGGGGCGGTGTAGCCGAACCTGAGGGGCAGCACGGTGCCGTCCGCCAGCAGACGCTGCTGCACCTCCTGGTGACGGCCGATGTCTCTGCGTTTGGGGCGCAGTTCCTCCGGTGCGTCGCTCACGACCGCGCAGAGCGGCCCTGCGGTCACCGTGCGCAGCGGGGAGGCCGCAGCGCCGACCCCTTCGAGCCCGTCGAGGCGCAGCGGATGGTCCTTGAACGTGATCGAGTAGATGTATACGGCCATGGCTCACTCCTCCGCGCGGGACGTGCTGCGCTCCCGCCGGGAAGATCGCTTGGCAGGCCGCCGCCGTCGTTCCACCGTCTCCTCCTCTTCCTCCTCGTCGTCGCCCTTGCCTGTCACTCCCCGGAGGGTGTCGGTGACAGCCTCGGCGGCGCCGCTCAGGGCTCCCTTGGACTTGCCCTTCGCGCCGGACTCCATCGTGTCGCCGACGATGTCGGTGAGCTTGGACGGTGCCTTGTCGCCGGACTCCAGGTCGAGGCGGTTGCACGCCTCGGCGAAGCGCAAATAGGTGTCGACGCTGGCGACGACGATGCGTATATCGATCTTCAGGATCTCGATGCCCACGAGGGACACACGGATGAAGACGTCGATGACGAGCCCGCGGTCGAGAATCAGTTCCAGAACGTCGTAGAGAGTGCCGGATCCGCCGCTCCGGGCGACGTTGCCACTACTCTGCGGCACCATGGTCATGGTGCCTCCCTTCACCGGCGTGATGTATCAGCGCCGGTCGATCTGTCCACGCGTATAGCGGCGCTTCCTCTCGTAGGCCACCAGGTCGCCCTTCTTGTCCAGGGTCACTCGGTAGGTGGCCATCACGCTGGTGGTCTCGGGGACGCGCTCCAGTTCGAGTACCTCCACATCCGCCTCCCAACCGTCGTCGGTGGGTCTGATCGCGGAAACGGACTCGGGGGCTCGGCCGAGCAGCGTGTGGAGTTGTTCCACCGCCGAACGGATGGCATGGGCCGCGCCTCCGGAGCGTGAGCGGGCCGCGCGGTCACCGGTGGGCCGCCGGCGCGCGGCACCACCGTCGGCGCTCGGTCGCCGTTTGGCGGGCTCTGCTGCGGCCATGGTGTCTCCGGTCGTCGGGAGGGACGCCGTACTTGGAAAAAAGCGTGCAATCTCATCATATAGGGGTACTTGGGGCGTCAGGTGTGGACGGCCTGCCCTGAGGCCGCCCGCTGAGCGCGTGGCTCCGGGGGAGGTGAGGGCTGCGTGGTCCGAAGGGAAAAGGTTCATGGATGACACAACCAAGATCGCTCTGGCCGCGGCTGTCGCCGGAGGCTACCTACTCGGGCGTACGAAGAAGGGCCGCCTCGCGTTCGCCGCGGCCACGTATATCGCCGGGCGCCGATTCGCTCTCGATCCGAAGCAGTTGGCCACGGAAGGGCTGAAGCGGCTTTCGGACGTACCGGGTGTCGCGGAGCTCCAGGAGCAGGTGCGCGGCGAACTGATGGACGCCGGCCGCAAGGCCCTGGCGGCCACGGCCGACCGCCGCCTCGGTGAGCTGGCCGACAGCCTCCACGCACGAACACTGCGTGTCGGCGAGAAGCCCGAGAGGGACGAGGACGAAGAAGAGGGCGAGGGCGACTTCGAGGAGGACGCGTACGACGAGGACGAGGGTCCCGACCAGGCGGACGACGAGCGCGACGACGCGTACGAAGACGAGTACGAGGAGGACGAGGAGGACGAGGGCGACGGCGAACCCGAGGGCGAAGCCGAAGAGGAGGAGCCGGAGGAAGAGGAAGAAGAGGAAGAGCAGGAAGAGCAGCCCGAGCGGCCGCGAAGGCAGCGCCGGGGCGCACGGGAGGCGGAGGGCGGGCGCGCCGCCGGATCCCCGCCCGGCGGGACCGCGAAGAAGGCCGCGAGGAAGAGCGCGCCTTCGGCCGCCAGTGGTTCGGGCAGGAGGCCCGCGGCGAAGAAGACCGCGGCCAAGAAGACATCGGCGGCGGAACGGCCGGCGAAGAAGGCCGCGAAGAAGACCTCGCCCCCGGCGAAGAAGACCGCGGCGAAGAAGGCGCCCGCGAAGAAGGCAGCTCCGGCCAAGAAGGCCGCGGCCGAGCGGTCCCCCGCGAAGAAGAGCGCCGGCGCCGCGAAGAAGACCGCTCCGGCGAGGAAGACCGCAGCGAAGAGGGCGCCCGCCAAGAAGACCGCCGCGAAGAGATCTTCGTCCAAGACGGCCAAGAGCGCTTCCGGACGACGGAGGTAGGGCCATGGCCACCAAAGAACGCGAGAAGGACAACGCCGGAGTCTCGGGCCTGGACGCGCTGCGCGACGAGCTCACCGACTTCCTGGGCGCCCAACTGGAACACCTGGTGGAGAAGGCCGGTGACAAGGTCGCGGACGTCACCGACAACCTCTTCGACTCCGCCGAGAACGGCGGCCCCCTGCTCGGAGCCGGTTCTCGCATCCTGCAAGGGGAATCGCCGCTGAAGGCGATCGTGTCGGAGAAGGCCAAGAGCGCCAAGGACAGCGTCGTCGGCAAGGTGAAGGAGGCCTTCGGCGGCGGGGGCGGCGGCAAGGCCAAGTCCGGCAGCACCAAGGTCATGAACATCATCGAGGTGCTGGACGTCGGTGTCCCGGTCCGGAAGGCCTACGACCACTGGACCCAGTTCGAGAAGTTCAGCAGCTTCACCAAGGGTGTGCGCAGTGCCTCCCAGGACGGCGAAGGCGGCAGCGACTGGAAGGTCAAGGTCGGCCCGTCCACCCGGAGTTGGAAGGCGACCGTCCAGGAACAGGTTCCGGACGAGCGGATCGAATGGACCTCGGAAGGCGCCAAGGGCAGTACACGCGGCTGCGTCAGCTTCCACGAGCTCACACCGGACCTCACCCGCATCGTGGTCGTCGTCGAGTACTACCCGTCCGGCTTCTTCGAGAAGACCGGCAACATCTGGCGCGCCCAAGGCCGCCGTCTGCGGCTGGACTTCAAGCACTTCCAGCGCTACGTCACGCTCACCGACGAGGAAGCCGAGGGCTGGCGCGGCGAGATACGCGGCGGCGAGGTGGTCCGCACCCACGAGGAGGCGCTGGAGGAGGAGGAAGCGGCAGCGGGCGAGGAGGACGAGGAAGGCGCGGAGGACTACCAGGACGAGGAGCTCCCCGAGGAAGAGGAAGAGGAGGACGAGGAGCTCCCGGAGGCGGACGAAGAGGTCCCGGAGGAGGACGGCGAAGCGGGGGAGGAGTACGACGAGGAGGACGGGGAGTACGAGGACGAGGACGAGGAGCAATAGGGACGAGCACCCGGGCACGCCGCGTGGGCATGCCGACAGGGCACGGCCCCTTGCCACCCCGTAAGGCGCGGACCTCGCGTGGGCATGCCGACAGGACACCGTCCCTTGCCACCCCGTAGGGCACAGGCCTCGCCGACCCCGTAGGGCACGGACCTCGCCGACCCCGTGGGGCACCGGCCCCGCCACCCGGCCGGGTCCGGTGGCTGCGGGATGCGCGATGCGGCGCGGCCGGTTTCCTCCCGCCCCGGCGGGGGACCCGTGGCGACAGCCCGGAGTCGCACGAACACCGGACCCGACGGGTCCGGAGACAGGCCGAGCCGGGACCGACCGAAAGGATGAGAAGGAGCCATGACCGCCGACATCGGGACCAGGAGCACCTCGCGACCGGAGACGGGATGGGCGCAGGCGCGCCGCCGGCGCCGGACCGACCCGCGGACCTGCCTTCCGGCGACAGCCGGGACATCGGCCCGCCAGGACCGGACCGCCCCCGACTGGAACATCGTCAGGGGTGAGGACTGACCGGACGTCACTTCTCCGTACGGCCCGGCCCGTCCGCGGGCCGGGAAGCCGTCACGGTTCGTTCGGGCCTAGGAAAGCCGACACGGGTGGGCGTCAGGAGGCGGAGTCCGTCTCGGAGCGCAGCCGGCGGATCTCGTCCGCCGGAGGCCGCCGCACGCCCTCGTCCACCAGGCGCTCGGGCATGTCGTCGTCCGGGATCAGGTGGACGTCGGCCTGCTCGGCGGGGTCCGCGTCTCCCTCGGCACCGACGTCCTCGGCGATCATGTCGTGCTCGGCGTCGACGTGGGCGCCCACGTCGAGGGCCAGGAACCTCTCCTCGGGATCGGGGCCCACCTCGTTGTCGAGGGGCTCGCCTCCGTCGTCCCTGAGGTCGTCCGACTCGTCGTCCTCGTCGGGGTCCCGCAGGGCCGGATCCGTCCGCTCCTCGGCCAGCTTCTCGTCCAGGCTCTCCCCCTGGCGCTGTTCACGCGCCGTGGTGCCCAGGTGGTCCACGGCGAGCGGGCGCTCGGGCGGCGACCACCCGTCGTCGAAGGGGTCCGAGCCCCGGTATTCGAGGGTGTCCTCCGGATCGAGGATGCCCTCGTCCTCGCGGATGTCGGGACCTCCCGGCTGGTAGACCTCATCACCCATGACGTCGTCCTCGCTCTGCTGCCCGAGACGGGCACGATCCTCCGGACGGATCCGAATGTCATCGGCCCATGTCTCCAGGCTCACCCAGCACACCGGTTCCGGCATGCCGGAACCGCGTGCGATCACGGAGGGTCACCGAACGGCGGGCGATGATTCTCGATCTCCACGTTTGGTACCCGTGGGACGGGTCACCCGACTCCTGACACTCGAAGCCGATCGTGATGGGGAGTGAGACATCGTGAGTGGCGAGCAGAAGGCCAAGGCCAAGATGGAACAGGCCAAGGGCAAGACGAAGGAAGCGGCCGGGCGCGCCGTGGGCAACGAGCGGATGACCGCCGAGGGCCGGGCCGAGAAGGCCAAGGGCGACGCACGGGCGGCCAAGGAGAAGACGAAGGACGTCTTCAAGGGCTGACAAACGCCGAAAGGGCGGAAGGCGGACTCCCGGTCTCCGGGAAGCCGGCACGGCCGCCAGGCCGACCACGTGGGGCCCGTTCCGGGGAACGGGCCCCACGGTCGTGCGCCCACCGAGGACCCGGGACCGGTCAGCGCCCGCCGAGGACCCGGGACCGTCAGCGCCCGTTGAGGGCCCGGGACCCAGCGCCGCCGAGGGCCCGGGAACGCTCAGCGCCCGCTGAGAGCCCGCCGCCGGCCGCTCCGGGCCGACCGCACGGCGAGAGCGCCGCGCCGGGGCGGACAACGTCCGCCCACCCCGCCGTCAGCCGTGCGCATGGCGCGCGGCCCCCCGAGCTCGTGTTGCCCCGCGCCCCCACGGGCCGAAGATGGTGGGGGGCGGCTGAGAGGAGTCCCCGGCGTGGAACCGGACGCGCAGGAAGACGGACGAGGGGACCCCGCGCGAGGGCCGGCCGAGGGCGCCGATCCGCGGCGTTGGCGCGCCCTGTGGGTCACCCTGACGGCCGGGTTCATGAGCCTGCTCGACGTCACCATCGTCGCCGTCGCCCTGCCCTCCATGCAGCGCGCCCTGCACGCCTCCGCCCCGTCGATCCAGTGGGTCGTCTCCGGCTACGCCCTCACCTTCGCCCTGGTTCTCGTGACGGCCGGACGACTGGGCGACGCGATCGGCCGACGGCGGATCTTCCTCCTGGCCCTGGCCGCCTTCGTCCTGTGCAGTGCCGCGGCCGGCGCCGCGCCGACGATCACCCTCCTCGTCGTCGCTCGACTCGCCCAGGGCGTGGCCGCCGGGTGTCTGGCACCGCAGAACTCCGCCCTCATCCAGCAGATGTTCCGGGGTGCCGAGCGGGGGCGGGCGTTCGGGCTCTTCGGCGCGACCGTCGGCATCTCCAGCGCGGTGGGCCCCGTCATCGGCGGCCTGATCCTGATGCTCGCCGGCGGGCCCCAGGGCTGGCGCTGGATCTTCTACGTGAACGTGCCGGTCGGCGCCGTCGCCTTCCTGCTGGGCCTGCGACTGCTGCCCGAGGTCGCTCCGCGCCGCCGGGAACGGCTCGATCTGCGCGGCGTCCTGCTGCTCGGCAGCGGGGTGCTGGCGCTGATGCTTCCCCTGATCCTGGCCGAGTCCGGCGGCGTACGAAGGCTGTGGTGGCTCTTCCTGGTCGGGCTGGGCCTTCTCGTGGTGTTCGCCTGGTGGGAACGGCGGCTGACGGCGGCCGACGGGCAGCCGCTCCTGGATCCGCGCCTGGTGACGAGCACCCGAGGCTACGCCGCCGGAGCGGCCATCGCCGCCCTGTACTTCGTGGGGTTCAGCGGGGTGTGGCTGGTGTTCGCGCTGTACTTCCAGAACGGCCAGGGCTTCTCCCCGCTGCGCTCGGGGCTCGCGGTGACCCCCTTCGCCATCGGTTCGGCCGCGGCGGCCGTGGTGGCCGGACGGCTCGTCGAGCGGCTGGGCCGGCTGCTGACCGTCTGCGGCCTCACCGCGGTCGCCCTGGGGCTCGGCGGTGCCGTGCTGATCCTGCGCCTCGCTCCCGGGGATCAGACCGTGTGGTACGCGGCGCCGGCCCTGTTCGTCGGCGGGCTGGGCAGCGGATGCGTCATCTCGCCGAACGTCACGATGACGCTCCGGGACGTGCCGGTGCGGATGGCGGGCGCGGCCGGCGGCGCCCTGCAGACGGCCCAGCGGCTGGGCGGCGCCGTCGGTACGGCGGCGCTGCCGGGGCTTTTCTACATGGTGCTCGGCACGGGACGGCACGACTTCCGCTCGGCCCTGGTGATCGCCGTCGGCTCCGGGATCGTGGCCATCCTGTGCGCCCTCGCCCTGGCGGTTCACGACTGGCTGCGCGACCACGAACCCCGGTCGCCGGGCCGCCCCTCCGGGACGCCGCACGAACACACCCACGTGCATCACCCCTGAGACGCGCACGAGGGAAACCGGCCGTGGGGAAGCCCGGGCCGTCGGCCCTGCTCACAGCCAACGCACAGCGGCCGAAAAGGTGTGACGGGCGGATGAACTCGCAGTAGGTAATGGCCAGTTCAAGCCGAAGTCTTGTCCGCTCCATGACAAGGTCATCAGATGGGTGTCACTCTGCTGTCGGCCATGCACGCTTCGTACACGCACCAGTGACCTCATCCCCTCCGGAACGTCCCCTTCCCGCGCACCCGCACCCCGACGATTCACGCGCCGCCGACTCCGCGAGCGCCATCGTGCGGCAGTCGCTGCGGCGCCGCTTCCCGCCCGGGTCTCCACGGACCGGCCGTACCCGACGGCCGGGCCGCCCGGGCCACCCCCCTCGCAGATGGAGATGACCTTGAACCGGCAATCCCCTTCCGCCCCCCGGCGCAGACGCGCCGCCCTCCTCGCCCTCACCGCCGCGAGCTCGTTACTGGCGCTCGCCGTCCGCCCGGCTCCCGCGTCCGCGGCCCCCGCCGATCCGTCGCCCACCAGGACCGTCGCCCGCGTCGCCGCCGAACCCCGGTCCGCTGCCCGCCAGGTCCCGCTGTCGCCCGCCCGGCGTGCCGCGCTGGTCAAGAGCGCGGGATCGGCCGCGAGTGCCACCGCCGAGCGCCTCGGCCTCGGTGCCCGCGAGAAACTCGTCGTCAAGGACGTCACCCAGGACGGCGACGGTACGACCCATACGCGCTACGAGCGCACCTACGCGGGACTGCCGGTGCTCGGCGGTGACCTGGTCGTGCACCTGAAGAGCGGCCGGAGCACCGTGTCCGAGGCGAGCCGGGCAGCCGTCGCCGTACCGAGCCTCACGCCGAGGATTCCCGCCACCGTCGCCGCGGCCAAGGCCCTCGCGCTGAGCCGGAAGGCGTCCGTCACGGGGTCCCGTGCCGACGGAGCGCCCCGGCTCGTCGTCTGGGCCGCGGGCACCCGCCCGGTCCTCGCCTGGGAGTCGGTGGTCGACGGCGTCCAGCGCGACGGCACACCCAGCGAACTGCATGTCGTCACCGACGCGTCCTCGGGCAAGGTCGCCTCCCGGTACGAGGCGGTCGAGACGGGCACGGGGACGGGCCAGTACGTGGGTACGGTGCCGCTCTCCACCACGCCGTCCGGATCCTCGTACCAACTGGTCGACGCCGACCGCGCGGGCCATCGCACCTACGACCTCAACCAGGGAACCTCCGGCACCGGCACCCTGTTCACGGACGACAACGATGTCTGGGGCAGCGGCGCCCAGAGCGACCGGCAGACCGCGGGTGTCGACGTCGCCTACGGAGCGGCGGCGACCTGGGACTACTACAAGCAGGTCTTCGGCCGCAACGGGATCCGTAACGACGGGGTCGCCGCCTACAGCCGGGCCCACTACGGCAACAACTACGTCAACGCCTTCTGGCAGGACAGCTGCTTCTGCATGACCTACGGCGACGGCGCGAGCAACACGCACCCCCTGACCGCCCTCGACGTCGCCGCCCACGAGATGAGCCACGGCGTGACCGCGGCCACCGCGGGCCTCACCTACGCGGGAGAGTCCGGCGGTCTCAACGAGGCGACCTCGGACATCTTCGCCGCGGCCGTGGAGTTCCACGAGAACCTCGCGGCCGACGTGCCCGACTACCTGGTCGGCGAGAAGATCGACATCCGCGGCACCGGCGCGCCGCTGCGCTACATGGACAAGCCCTCCAGGGACGGTTCCTCCCGCGACTACTGGGACTCCTCGCTGGGCGGCATCGACGTCCACTACTCCTCGGGACCGGCGAACCACTTCTTCTACCTGCTCTCCGAGGGCAGCGGCGCGAAGACCGTCAACGGAGTGTCGTACGACAGCCCGACCCACGACGGTCTGCCCGTGACCGGCATCGGCATCGAGAACGCCGCCGGGATCTGGTACCGCGCGCTGACGACCTACATGACGTCCTCGACCGACTACGCCGGTGCGAGGGCCGCCACGCTGCGGGCCGCCGGCGACCTCTACGGGGCCTACAGCCCCACGTATCTCGCCGTCGCGGACGCCTGGGCGGCCATCAACGTCGGGGACCGTATCGCCCTCGGGGTCAACGTCGCCCCGCTCACCGACCAGACGTCCGGGGTCGGCCAGGAGGTCTCCCTCCAGGTGGACGCCTACACCACCAACACCGGTGCGAGCCTGACCTACACGGCCACCGGGCTGCCCGAGGGACTGTCCATCGCCGACACCGGACTGATCTCCGGGACCCCCGTCACACCGGGGACCAGCGACACGACGGTCACGGTGACCGACAGCACCGGCGCGGCCGTGTCGGTGGCCTTCCACTGGCGGATCGCGTACGTCTACGCCAACAGCACCCGCGTCGACATCCCCGACGTCGGCCCGGCGGTCGAGTCGCCCATCACGATCACGGGCCGGCCGGGCAACGCCTCGGCGACCACCGAGGTCTACGTCAACATCGTCCACACCTACCGCGGTGATCTGACGGTCGATCTGGTCGGCCCCGACGGAACCGTGTACTCCCTGCTGAACCGCAGCGGGGGCTCGGCCGACAACGTGGACCAGACGTTCACGGTGGACGCCTCCGCGCAACCCGTCGACGGCACCTGGAAGCTGCGCGTCCGCGACCTCGCGTCGATCGACGTCGGCTACATCCAGCAGTGGAGGATCACGCCCTGATCCTCAACTGACCCGATCCCGCCCGGACCGCAGTCGCGGTCCGGGCGGTCCGCTGTCCGCGCCACTCCATGGCCGCGGGTGTCCCGCCCCCTCCGGGCGGCGGGACGCCCGCGGCCATGCGTCGTCTTCAAGCCTTGACGGAACCGGACGTGCTCCCGCCCGTCGGAGACGCCCCGCGTCCAGGTCGCGACCCCGGAGCGCCCCGCCAACGCGGGCCCGGCACACACAAGTTGAAGAATCTCGTGTCACGGGACTTGCCACCCAGATGGTTCATTACTTAAATCAAAGCGTGAACTAAGCGCGCCGGAAGGCCGGTTCACAGTTCTCCTCTCGTAAGCGGCTGTGTCCACAGTCGCTCAACAAGTGTGTCCGCTCCGCTCGTCACCCCACCCGCATGGAGTCACGGCATGAAACTCAGAACCCTGGGTGTCGCGCTGGCCGCAATGGCCGCGCTCGTCACCCTGCCCTTGCAGAGACCGGCCGCAGCGGCCGAACTCCCCCTGTCCCAGGGCAAGACGGCCACGTCCTCGTCGGACGAGAACGGGGGCACCCCCGCCGCCTACGCCGTCGACGGCGACAACGCCACCCGCTGGTCCTCGGCCGCCACGGACACCCAGTGGCTCCAGGTCGACCTCGGCGCCTCGGCCACGATCACCAAGGTCGTCCTCAACTGGGAGGCCGCGTACGGCAGTGACTACCGCGTCCAGACGTCACCGGACGGCAGCACCTGGACCGACATCAAGACGGTGACCGGCGGCGACGGCGGCACCGACACCCTCGACGTCTCGGGCCAGGGCCGCTACGTACGGATGTACGGCGTCCACCGCGCGACCCCGTACGGCTACTCCCTCTGGGAGTTCCAGGTCTTCGGCACCGGCGGCACCACCACCCCGGCGACCTGCGACACGGCCAACGCGGCGCAGGGCAGGACGGCCACCGCCTCCTCCACCGAGAACGCGGCGAGCCCCGCCTCGGCCGCCTTCGACGGCAACACCGGCACCCGTTGGTCCAGCGCCTTCTCCGACCCGCAGTGGGTCCAGGTCGACCTGGGCGCCTCCGCCGACCTGTGCCGGGTCGACCTCAACTGGGAGGCCGCGTACGGCAGGGCCTTCCAGATCCAGTCCTCCACGGACGGCCAGAACTGGACCGTCCTCAAGTCGGTCACCGACGGCACCGGGGGCACCGCCTCCTACGACGTCTCCGGCAAGGGCCGCTACGTACGGATCTACGGGACGACCCGCGGCTCCGCGTACGGCTACTCACTGTGGGAGGTCGCCGTCCACACCGGCACAGGGAGCAGCGTCCCGCCCGTGCAGGGCGGCGGGGACCTCGGGCCCAACGTCATCGTCGTGGACCCCTCGACGCCCGATCTCCAGGGCAAGTTCGACCAGGTCTTCGCCCAGCAGGAGTCGAACCAGTTCGGCTCCGCCCGCTACCAGTTCCTGATGAAGCCCGGCACGTACAACAACATCAACGCCCAGGTCGGCTTCTACACCTCGGTCTCGGGCCTCGGCCAGAACCCCGACGACGTCCACATCAACGGCGACATCACCGTGGACGCGGGCTGGTTCAACGGCAACGCCACCCAGAACTTCTGGCGTTCGGCGGAGAACCTGTCGATCACCCCGGTCAACGGCACCGACCGCTGGGCCGTGGCCCAGGCCGCGCCCTTCCGCCGCATCCACGTACAGGGCGGCCTCAACCTGGCCCCGAACGGCTACGGCTGGGCCTCCGGCGGCTACATCGCCGACTCCAAGATCGACGGTACGGTCGGCCCGTACTCCCAGCAGCAGTGGTACACCCGTGACAGCTCCGTCGGCGGCTGGACCAACGGCGTCTGGAACATGACCTTCACCGGCGTCCAGGGAGCACCGGCGACGAACTTCGACTCCGGCCCCTACACCACTCTGGACACCACCCCGGTCTCCCGCGAGAAGCCCTACCTCTACCTGGACGGCAGCACCTACAAGGTGTTCGTGCCCTCCAAGCGCACCAACGCCCGCGGTGTCTCGTGGCCGAACACGGCCGGCACGTCGATCCCGCTCGACCAGTTCTACGTCGTCAAGGCCGGCGCGACCGCCGAGACCATCAACGCGGCCCTCGCCCAGGGCCTCAACCTGCTGTTCACCCCGGGTGTCTACCACCTCGACCGGACGATCGACGTGACCCGGGCCAACACCGTCGTCCTGGGTCTCGGCCTCGCGACGATCGTGCCGGACAACGGCATCGACGCGATGCACGTCGCCGACGTCGACGGGGTCAGGCTCGCCGGATTCCTGATCGACGCGGGCCGCTCCAACTCCAACACCCTGCTCCAGATCGGCCCGTCGGGCTCCTCGGCCGACCACTCCGCCAACCCCACGACGATGCAGGACGTGTTCGTGCGGATCGGCG
This sequence comes from Streptomyces sp. NPDC096324, assembly GCF_044763015.1. Classification (NCBI taxonomy): domain Bacteria; kingdom Bacillati; phylum Actinomycetota; class Actinomycetes; order Kitasatosporales; family Streptomycetaceae; genus Streptomyces; species Streptomyces sp. NPDC096324. The sequence goes on from NZ_JBIWFK010000008.1 coordinate 361,602, forward strand.
GCGCGGGCCCCGGCCTCGCCACCAACTCGGTCGTGGTCAACAGCGACGACGTCGTGATCGACCACACCTGGCTGTGGCGCGCCGACCACGGTGAAGGGGTCGGCTGGGACACCAACCGCGCCGACTACGGCCTCGTGGTCAACGGCGACGACGTGCTGGCGACCGGCCTGTTCGTCGAACACTTCAACAAGTACGACGTGCTGTGGAACGGCGAGAACGGGCGCACGATCTTCTTCCAGAACGAGAAGGCGTACGACGTGCCCAACGCCGCCGCCGTCACCCACGACGGCATCGTCGGATACGCGGCCTACAAGGTCGCCGACTCCGTCTCCACGCACGAGGCCTGGGGTCTGGGAAGCTACTGCAACTTCACCACGGACTCGTCGATCGTCCAGGCGCACGGCTTCCAGGTCCCGGTGAAGACCGGGGTGAAGCTGCACGACATCCTGGTGATCTCCCTGGGCGGCAAGGGCCAGTACGCCCATGTCGTCAACAACACCGGCGCGCCCACCTCGGGGACGGACACCGTCCCGTCCAAGGTCACGCAGTTCCCGTGATCCTGAACGAGGTCACGCGGTTCCCGTGATCCTGAACGGCGCCGCCTGACCGGTACATGGGTGCCGGCGCTCCACCCCGGTCCGGGGGAGCGCCGGCACCCTCACCGGGCTCGTGTCGTGCCGCGCGGCGTGTCGAGCCGCGTGTCGTGCGGCCGGGCCGCCTCCTCGTCGGGCGGTCCCGCCGGGTCCACCCCGGCGGCGTGCGCCAGGAGACGACGGGCCAGTTCACGAGCCTCGGCGGGGGTCAGCGAGGCCCACACCCCGTGCTCGTCGCCCTGGTCCGGGCCCACGTCCAGGGTCACGCGGCCGATCTGCCGGCCCGGTGTGGGCAGGCGCAGCTCCTTCACGAAGATCCTGCGGCCGCACGAAGTCACCAGCGGCAACTCGCCCGCCCCGGCCGCCCGTAGTCGCCGCTGCCCGGACTCCGTCATCGCTCTCACGCCTTTCCACGAGCAGAACCGCCGGTGGGTCCACCGCACCAGGTGGAACTCCGCGCTCCGGCACCCGCCGGACTGTTCAGGTCAGCGTCGAGTGGTACGGGTTTGTTCCCGGTCTCCGGGCGCGGCGCTTCCCCGCGACCGGGCGCGCGAACCGCCCGTTCGTCGCGTGACGTTCGAACACGGGGCGGTGTCCACGCAATTGACGGACTCCCGCCGGATCGGCGAGGGGGAGCGCGGGCGGCCCGGCCGCCCGGCGACCGGGCCGGGTCAGCGCCGGGTGGAGCCCTTGCCGCGCAGCGCCCCGAGGCGCTCCAGGAGCAGGCCCTCCCGGGTGGACCAGGGGGAGATCTCCACGCTCGTGGCCCGGCAGGCCTCCATCAGCGCTTCCGCGACCATGGCCCCGGCCAGGGACTGGCCGGCCCGGTGACGTGAGATGCCGGGCAGACGGCCGCGGCCCGCCGACCCGTTCTTGGCGAGGACGCCCACCGCGGCCCGTACCTCGTCGAGGGTCAGCCGCTGCGGAGCCCGGGAGCGGTCACGGCCCGCGGTGGTGTAGCGGGCGAGCTGGGTGAAGGTCTTGGAACACGCGAGCACCCGCCCGTCCGGGTCGGCGTGCGGCAGGTCGGCCGCGGCGAGGCGGTCGCTCAGGTGGTCGCGCACCTCGGCGAGCCGTCGCTTCGAGGACACGGCCTCGTCGAGCTTCCAGGTGCGGGTGACCGTACGGGCGCCCAGCGGCAGGGAGTGGGCCGTCCGGGGCTGTCTGGACGTGCCGGACGCGACCTCCACCGTCCCGCCGCCGATGTCGAGCACCAGCAGGGAGCCGGCCCGCTCGCCCGCCCAGTGGCGTGCCGCCACATAGGCCAGCCGGGCCTCCTCCTCGCCGGACATCACCCGCAGCCGGGTGCCGGTGGCGCTGGCCACCTGGGCGAGGACCTCGTCGCGATTGGGCGCGTCGCGGATCACCGACGTGGCGAACGCGTAGACCTCCGGCAGCGCGCCCCGGTTCTCGGCGAGCGTTTCGGCCACGGCCCGCTGCACGCTGCGCACACCCGACTTGTCCAGCCGTCCCGTGGCGTCCAGCGTCTCGTGCAACTGGAGCCGTACCTTTCGGGACATCACCTCTTCCATGGCGACCCCGGCGCGGCGCCGCGCCACGGTGAGCAGAGCGCTGTGACACCCGACGTCTAGTACACCTGCCTGCCGCACTGTGTTAACCACCCGTTTTCCTGTCGAAGGGGATCCGCGAACGCACCATTGTCCCGCAAGCGGGCCACGGTGACGCGACACGATTTCGTTTCGGCTCGTCAGGGCCCCGTCAAGGGCTGGTGAGGGTGCCGCGGCGGCTCCGGGCGGCCGCCCAGGGGGATTTCGCGCGCGCCGCCCTGTGGCCGCTGTCGTACCGGTGACGTGGGTGGCGTCAGGGGGCGGAGTGACTCATGTCACTGTCCGGCGTGTCGGCCAATGTCACGACGGCGGTGATCCGTTTGCCGACGGGCTCCCGGCGCACCTCGAAGGCATGGCACACGGCCATGACGATTTCCAGCCCGTGCTGGCCGACGCGGCCCGCCTCGGCGGCTCGTGCCACCGGCAGCGTCGGGTCGGAATCCCAGACGGTGGCCCTGACGGCGCCCTGGTCGACCTCGAGCGTCAGCAGGCACGGTCCGCCCGCGTACTTGACCGCGTTGGTCACCAGTTCGCTGACGACCAGCGGGACCATGCCCATCACCCGTCCGGAGACGGGCAGGCCGGCGACCGCCTGCACCCGCGTCAGGAAGTCACGGGTGAACGCCCGCGCCTCGGCGATGCAGGCGGAGTCACCGTCGTACGCGACTGAGGCCTCGATCAGTGCACCCCGCTGTTCCTGCTGTCCCGCTTCGCTCACCTGCTGGCCCATACGATCCGTCCCGCGTCCACCTCTTCGACGTTCGCCGTCTGCCCCGGAAATCCGGCTTCACTCCATCCGGCCGCGCATGCGTCCGCGAGGCACGGAAGCGGTGCCCGGAAGCGGCGACGGGTACCGGGCCCGGCACCGGGTCCCGGCACGGTCAGGCCCCTTCGACCGTCACGCTGACGGGAGTGCCGGCCTCGATCGTGCGGCTGACCGTGCAGAGCCGGTCGTGCGAGCTCTTGACGGCGCGGGGCAGGATGGCACGGGCGCGGTCGCCGGCCTCGCCGTCCGGGAACGCCACGGAGAAGGTGACCGCGAGGTCGGTCATCCGGTTCCCCAGCTCGTCGCTGATCTTGTCGCCGGTCACCGTCAGGGTGAACCGCGTGGGTTCCACGTGGCGGGCGGTCGCGACATCGACGTCGGCCGCGGTGCAGCCCCCGATGGCGGCGAGAAGCAGCTCCACCGGGGTGAACCGCTCCTCCCCGCCGGGTCCGGACCCGGTGCCGAAGTCGATCGTCCCGCCCCGCGCGTTCGTCGCGGTGAAGTGCCCGGTGCCCGTGCGCTCGACGGTGACGCGGCGCAGAGTGTCGTCAGTCATACCGCCGACCCTAATCTCGCGCCGCGTCGCCCGCCTCGGACGACCCCTCGGCTCAGTCGGGCGGGTTCGGGCTGACGACCCCGAGGTCGTAGGCGAGGATGACCGCCTGGACGCGGTCGCGGACGCCCACCTTCGACAGGACGCGGCCGACGTGCGTCTTGACCGTCGACTCCGCCACGACGAGCCGGCCGGCGATCTCGCTGTTGCTCCACCCCTCGCCGATGGCGACGAAGATCTCGTACTCGCGCTCGGTGAGGGCATGGAGGCGGGGGTCGTCCATCGGCCCGGCGGTGCCCGACGGATCGCGCGGGAGGTGCCGGGCGTACGTGTCCAGGAGGCGCCGGGTCAGGGCGGGGGCGATCACCGCGTCGCCCGCGGCGACCGCCCGGATCCCGGCGAGCAGTTCCTCCGGATGGGCGTCCTTGAGGAGGAACCCGCTGGCACCCGCGCGCAGTGCGGCGTAGGCGTACTCGTCCAGGTCGAACGTGGTCAGGATCAGCACCCGGGAACGGCCACCGGAGGCGACGACCCGGCGGGTGGCCTCGATGCCGTCCATGCCGGGCATCCGTACGTCCATGAGGATCACGTCCGGGCGCAGTTCGGCGGCCCTGCGGACGGCCTCGCCGCCGTGGGACGCCTCGCCGACGACATCGGTGTCCGGAGTGCTCTCCAGAAGCATGCGGAAACCGAGGCGCTGCAGCGGCTGGTCGTCGACGATGAGGACGCTCGTCACGCGGCACCGCCCGTGACGGCCGAGGGGGCGAGGTCGGTGCCGTCCGGAGGGGTGAGATCGAGGGTGGCCCGCAGGGTCCATCCGCCGTCGGGGTCCGGCCCCGCGACGACCGTCCCGTCGTAGAGCGCCGCGCGTTCTCTCATACCGGGGATTCCGTGTCCTTCGTCGTCGTGCGGCCCGGAGCGCACGGTGCCGGTGCCCGGGCCGGTGTCATGGACGTCGATGTGCAGGAGGGTCTTCTCGACGCTCACCCTGAGATCGACGCGTGTCTCGGGCCCTCCGTGCTTGAGGGCGTTGGTGAGGGCCTCCTGGACGATGCGGTACACGGCGAGCTGGACGCCGCGGTCCAGACCGCCCAGCTCGCCGCTGCCGCGGTGCACGACCACCGGCCCGGCGGCCCGGATCCGCTCGCACAGGGCGTCGATGTCCCCGATCCCCGGCTGCGGACTCAGCTCGGGCGCGCTGGGTGTCAGGGTCTGCTCGCGCAGGACCCCGAGCATGCGGCGCAGTTCGCCGAGAGCCTGCCGGCCGGTGTCACCGATGAGCAGCAGGGCCTGCTTCCCGCGTTCCGGCGCCAGGTCGCTCGCGTACGCGCCGCCGTCGGCCAGGGTGATGATGACGGAGAGGTTGTGGCCGACGATGTCGTGCATCTCGCGGGCCACGCGGGTGCGTTCGGCGGCGGCGGCCAGTCTGCTGCGCTGGTCGCGTTCGACCTCCAGCCGGGTAGCGCGGTCCCGCAGGACGGCGAGCTGGCCGCGCCGGATCCGGACGGCGAGACCGAGCGCGACGGCCGCGGTTATCGTGCTGAAGAGGAAGAACAGCGCGTCGAGCACATGCACGCCGGACGGCAGGCGCACGGCGACCAGTCCCAGCGCGCCGGCGGTGACCGCGCAGGCCAGGGGCAGCCGCCGCAGCTCTCCGTGCAGGACCAGGCTGTACAGGGCGATGAGTACGGCGACGTCGGCGCGCAGCCAGACGCCCAGCGCGAGCTGGAGGATGAGCACGGCGGTGATCACCGCGAAGGCGAGGAAGGGCCTCCTGCGCCGCCACAGCAGCGGGAGCACCAGCCCGGCCTGCAGCGCGAGCGTTCCCGGCAGGGACAGGTGGGTGAACTCGGTGTCGAACGGATGGTGCCGGCCGTCGCCGTCTCCGTCGTGCACGAGGTCCGGCAGGCAGAACAGCAGCGCGACGACAGCCGTCACGGCCGCGTCGAGGATCCAGGGATGCCTGCGGTCGCCCCGCTTGAGCCGGCGGCCGATACGGGACAGCGCACGGGCCAGCGGGTGGTTCCACGGCAGTTCCGCCTCCGCGAAGGGCGGGTCCTCCGCCGGGGCGCGCGGGGCGGTGTCGTCGATGTTCATGGGAGTCACTGGTCCGCGTTCATGGGTCTCACCTGTTCATTGTGGGTCCGGCCGCGTCCTCGTACGCGCCTCCCCGTCTCCTTCACCGGGGCCACCGGGGTCATCTCGTACGGCCGCCACCACAGGGTTTCCCCGTACGGGCGTCACCGCGGGTCCTTCGCGGTGACGCCCGGGGTGCGGGTGCGGTGCCGGTGCCCGTGTCGGGCGTCAGGCGTCCGTGCGGACGAGCCGGTAGGCGGCGCCCGCCAGCGCCAGCACGGTCCAGCCGAGGAACACCACCAGTCCGGCGGTGGGCGACAGCGAGGTCGAGTCGTGCGTCAGCGCGAACATCGACTCGCCCGCGTTGCTCGGCAGGTACGGGCTGATGTTGTCCTGCCACGAGCTCGGCAGCAGCGAGATCAGGCCGGGCACCAGCATCAGCGAGGCGACCAGGACCGAGATACCGCCGGCGACCGAGCGGAGCAGCGCGCCGAGGGCGGTGCCGATCACGCCGACCAGACCGAGGTAGAGGCCCGCGCCCAGCAGGCTGCGCACCACGCCCGAGTGGGACATGGTCAGGGCCGCGGGCGTGCCCGAGACGATCCCGCTGTCGACCGTGAAGGCGACGAAGACACCGACGGTGGCGACGACCAGCGCGACCAGTCCGAACACCGAGGCCTTGGACCACAGCACCGGCAGACGGCGCGGCACGGCGGCCAGCGTGGAACGGATCATGCCGGTCGAATACTCGCCCGCGGTGATCAGCACACCCAGCACGCCGAGCGCCAGCTGCGCGAAGTTCGTGCCGAACACGGAGAGGCTGAGCGCGGTGGCCGCCACGTCGTCCCGGTGCAGGGGACGCCCGGAGTTGAGCTCGGACTTGTAGTGCGCGGCGGCGATCACGCCGAACGCGACGAGGAACAGCAGTCCGAGGCCGAGCGTGATCCACGTGGAGCGCAGGGACCACAACTTGGCCCATTCGGAGCGCAGCACACGGCGTCCGGTGACCTTGTACTCCGGACGGGACGCCCGCGCGGGGGCGGGTGCCCGGCTGTCGGTGACGGTGACGGTGCTCATGCCGCCCTCCCAGGGGCCTCGACGGTGACGCTGGCGTGGTACTCGACGGCGTCGCGGGTCAGCTCCATGAAGGCCTCTTCGAGCGAGACGGTCCGGGAGCTGAGCTCGAACAGCGCGATGCCGTGCTCGGCGGCCTTGAGACCGATGTCCCGTGCGGACAGTCCCGTCACCTGGAGCTCCTCGGACCCGGCCGCACCGGTGATCTCGACGCCGGGACCGGCCAGGACCTCGCGCAGCCGCGACGCCTGGTCGGAGGCCACGGTGACGGTGTCGCCGCCCGCCTGCTGGACGAGTTCACGCACGGTGGTGTCCGCCAGCAGACGCCCTCGTCCGACGACGATCAGGTGGTCGGCGACGAGCGCCATCTCGCTCATCAGGTGCGAGGAGACGAAGACCGTACGGCCGTCCGCCGCGAGTCCGGTCAGCAGGTTGCGGATCCACAGCACGCCCTCGGGGTCGAGGCCGTTGACCGGTTCGTCGAGCATGATCGTGGCCGGGTCGCCGAGGAGGGCCGCGGCGATGCCGAGGCGCTGGCCCATGCCGAGGGAGAAAGCGCCCGCGCGCTTCTTGGCCACGGACTGAAGACCGGTCAGTTCGATGACCTCCTCCACCCGGCGGCGCGGAATGCCGTGGGTGTAGGCCTGAGCCATGAGGTGGTCGAAGGCGGAGCGGCCCGGGTGGATCGACTTGGCCTCCAGCAGGGCGCCGACCTCCTGGAGCGGGGCGCTGTGCCGCGCGTAGTGCTTGCCGTTGACCGTGACGCTGCCGTCGGACGGCGCGTCCAGTCCGACGATCATGCGCATGGTGGTCGACTTGCCCGCGCCGTTGGGGCCCAGGAAGCCGGTGACGGTGCCGGGCTTCACGACGAAGTCCAGCCGGTCCACCGCCGTCTTCTCCCCGTACCGCTTCGTCAGCTGATGTGCCTCGATCATCGAAGTTCCCTTGCTTTCGGGGGCAGGCCCCCCACCTGACTGCTCACCAACCACGCTAGGAGACGTCGGCGCCGGATCCGTGGTACCGCAGAGCCCGGTTGGGCGGAGGCGTGTAGTACCGCGGTATCACCCCGCTACGGCGCTCGGATGACGGGGCCGGTCCGGCGCGGCTCCCGTACACCGCCAAAATGGCAGAGCTGACAATTGACAGACCCGGCGCATGGTGGTGAGGGTGTGACCATGCCAGAGAGAACCGAGAAGCCAGGTCTGCGCGAGCGGAAGAAGGAAGAGACCCGGCGCGGACTGCGCGAGGCCGCCGGCCGGCTCTTCGCCGAACACGGGTTCGCGCAGACGACGGTGGCCGACATCGCCGCGGAGGCGAACGTGTCGGAGCGGACCTTCTTCCGCTACTTCGACAGCAAGGAAGCCCTGCTCCTCCCCGACGGGATCGAGCTCTTCGCCCGCATAGAGGAAGCCTTCCTGGCCCGGCCTGACAGCGACACGCCGCTCGAAGCGGCCTGTGGCGCCATCACGGACGCGGTCTCCTACTTCGCCACCAGCAGCCTGACCGCGCTCGCCCATCCGCTCGGCGAGATCCGCGAACAGGCGCGCGAGGGCCTGTCCCGGCAGTTCCAGCAGTTCGAGGCACGCCTGACCGCACTCGTCCTGGAGCGCCTTCCGGCAAAGGCGCCGGACGCGGACCTCCAGGCAGCCGTCATCGCCAACTGCGCGCTGGGCGCCGCGCGCGCCGTCCTGCGGACCCTGCGCGACCGCCGTACGGCCGGAGTGCCCGTGGAGCCCGACCGTCTGCTCCCGCAGGCGTTCACCTTCCTGACCATGATCGGAGCCACCCCCTCGTGAACCGTCGCCGTCGCTACGCCGTCACCGCCCTATGCCTGACCGCGGTGGTCGCGGCAGCCGTGACCACCGACCTCGTCGTGGAGCACAAGGTGCGGGGCCGGGTCGAGGAGACCGCCGAATGCCGTCTCGGCGCGACCAAGGGGGTGCGGGTCGACCTCGACGACACCCTGGCCGGACTCAAGGCGCTCACCGGCACGGTCGGTGCCGTCCATGTGAGCGCCGAGGGCGTGCGCCGCCAGGGCACCGACATGGACGTCGACGCGCACCTGCGCGACGTGTCCACCGGCGGCGCCACCTCGGGCGGGACCGCCACGGCCACCATCGCCTACGACGCGCTGGACCGGAGTGCCGGTGTCCGGGGCGACGCCGGCGCCGACGGACTGAAGACTGGCACGGACGGCACCCGTCTCACCCTCACGGGCTCCGCGGGCGGTACCGGTCTTCCCGTCACGGTGGCCACCACCCTGTCCACCACGACCCACAGCCTCACCATCACCCCCGCGAGCGTCCTGGTCCTCGGCCGCGAGGTCCCGGTGTCGGAGCTCTCCGCGCTGCCGGGCGCCGGGGGACTCGCGGCCAGGCTCAAGCCCCGCACCATCGAGATCCGGGAGCTGCCCCGGGGCGCCGCGCTCGTCGGCGCCCACGCCGAGAGCGCGGGTCTCGTCCTGGACTTCACCGTGGCCCCCGCCGGTGCGGGGCAGGCGGTGCGGACGGCGAACACGGCGCGTACGGCGTCCGCGTGCGCGTCGGGCAAGGGGCAGGCCGAAAGCTGATCCCACGCGTCCGCGGGGTGCGGGGTGCGGGGTGCGGGGTTCGAGGTGGGGCGCGGAAGGCGGGGCGCGGGGGGCGAGGTGGGGAAGGCGGGGCGCGGGTTCGATAAAAATGGCAGAGCTGACAATTGACGGCGCTGTCATCTTCCCGCTTAAGTTGTGGCAGCCCTGTCACTTCTTCTGGAGGCGCGGTGTCCCTTCCCCCTGCCCCGCTGTCCCTGGCGCCGCTTCCCGTCGCGCCCCGCCCGTCCGCCCTGCACCGCACGGGCGCCTTCTGCGCGCGGCACGCCGTCTGGGTGATCGCCGCCTGGCTGGTGGTGCTGGCGGCCGCGTTCGCGGGCCGGCACGCGGTCGGCGCGACCTTCGGCGACGAGGTCACCCTCCCCGGCAGCCAGGCGAGCAGCGGCGCCGACCTGCTGGCCGAGTCCGACCCCGCAGCGGGCGCGCCCGGCGGAAAGGTCGTCTTCCACGTCGGCTCGGGCAAGGTGTCCGACCACGCCGCCGCTCTGGAGGCGACGCTCGGACGACTGAGGGACCTGCCGCGTGTCACCGCCGTCGCCGCACCCGTGACCAGCACCGACGGCGCGACCGCGTACACCTCCGTGTCCTTCGACCGGAAGCTCAAGTCCCTCGGGCACGACTACACCGAGCGGCTCGACGAAGCGACAACTCCCGCCAGGGACGCGGGAATCGACATCGGCTACGGCGGCGATCTGCACGACGTCGTGCGTCCCCCCGCAAACGACGCCCTCGCCGAGGCGACCGGCGTCGGCGCCGCGCTGATCGTGCTGCTGCTCGCCTTCGGCAGTGTCGCCGCCGCCCTCATGCCGCTGGTCACCGCCCTGATCAGTGTCGGCGTGGGCCTCGGCGTGGTCGGCATCGTGGCCGGCACGCTCACCTTCGCCACCTCGGCACCCACCCTGGCCACGATGATCGGGCTCGGCGTGGGCATCGACTACGCGCTCTTCCTGATCACACGGTTCCGTCAGTACGTGATCGACGGGGACGATCCCCGCACGGCGGTCGGCCGGACAACCGCCGTGAGCGGCAAGGCGGTTCTGGTCGCCGCCGGCACGGTGGCCGTGGCCCTGCTCAGCCTGTACGCCTGTGGTCTGACCATGATCGGGCGGCTGGGGCTCGCCGCCACGGTCGCCGTGGTCGTCACGGCAGCCGCGGCGCTCACTCTGGTGCCGGCGGCCATGGGGCTCGTGGGCCACCGCGTCGACGTCCTCCGGGTCCGTCGCAGGCCGGTCGCCGAGAGCTCCGGTGACCACGACGGATGGCACCGCTACGCGCGCCTGGTCGCCCGGCGCCCGTGGAGGTTCTTCAGCGCCGGACTCGCCGTCGTCGCCGTTTGCGCGATACCGCTCTTCTCGATGCGCCTCGGGCACATCGACGACGGCGCGGACCCGGCGGGCAGCACCACCCGCGACGCCTACGACTGGATCGCCGACGCCGACGGTCCCGGCTTCGGGCCGGGGGTCAACGGCCCCTTCACCCTGGTCGTCGACCTCGCCCACGCGACCGTGTCCGCCGACCGGGTCGCGGGCCGGGTCACCGACGGCCTGACGAGGACGGACGGCGTCGCCCGCGTCACGCCCCCGCGCACCAGCCCGGACGGCAGGATCCTCGTCACCACCGTCGTCCCCACCACCGGCCCCCAATCGGCCGACACGGGGGCCCTGTTCGCCACCCTCACCGACACCGCCCTGCCCCGGACCCTCGAAGGCACCGGAGCGACAGGGCACTTGACGGGCAGCACCGCGGGTCAGCTCGAGTTCCGCGACACCGTCACCGAACGACTGCCCCTGATCATCGGCATCGTGCTCGTCTCCGCGTTCCTGCTCCTGACGGTCGTCTTCCGCAGCCTGGTGATCCCCCTCAAGGCGGTCGCCCTGAATCTGCTCACGACCGGTGCGTCGTACGGCGTCCTGGTCGCCGTCTTCCAGTGGGGCTGGGGCGACGGTCTGCTCGGCCTGAGCGAGCCCGTGCCGATCGAGTCCTACGTCCCCATGATGATGTTCGCCATCGTCTTCGGTCTGTCGATGGACTACGAGATCTTCCTGCTCTCGCGCATTGCCGAGGAATGGCACGCGACCGGTGACAACGAGCGCTCGGTCGGCACCGGCCTCTCGCTCACGGGACGGGTCATCACCTGTGCCGCGCTCATCATGACGGCCGTGTTCCTGTCCTTCACCGGCTCACCGGCCGTCGTGGTGAAGATGCTCGCCCTCGGCCTCGCCATCAGTGTCGTCCTCGACGCCACCGTCGTACGCCTCGTCCTGGTGCCGTCGCTCATGTTCCTGATGGGGCGCGCAAATTGGTGGCTGCCGGCATGGCTGGATCGCCGGCTGTCGAGGTGGTCCGTCTGATACCGGGGACTCGGCGGTCGGGGAGGGGGCTCGGTCGCACGCCCGTCGGCCGAGGGCACGCCCAAGGACGGTCTCGACCCCGGGGACGTCCTGCCGCGGCTCAGTGTGCCGTGGAGGATCGACCCGGCGCGCGGAGGTGAGGTCCGTGCGGCGCGCACCTCGACCTGATCGTCGACGGCCCGCGCCGACCGGGACACGGACCCGGCGGCCCTACCGCTCCGGGCCCGCCGGTGGCCGTGCGGTGTCCGGTCGATGTAAGGTCGCGCCGCCGTGGTCGCTATCATCCGATTGTGGTGTTTTCCTAACATTTCTCTCATGTGTGCCCTTTCCTTCGGGGTGGTCGATGACCCGCAAGCTGCCGACGGGCGACGACGACGAGCTGCTCACCAGGCTCGGATCGCTGACGGCCCAGGCACGTGAACGCGCGGAGTTCCAGCGCTCACAGGTCGAACTGGCCATCGCGCTGCAACGCGGCATGCTTCCGGGGGACATGCCCTCCGCCCCGGGATTCGACGTAGCCGTCCAGTACGCGCCCGCCTGTTACGGACTCAACGTGGGCGGGGACTGGTACGACGCCTTCCGGCTGTCCGACGGACGCATCGGCCTGTCCATCGGCGACGTGCAGGGCCACAACATCGAGGCCGCCGCGTTCATGGGGCAGGTCAGGGTCGGCCTGCGGGCCCTGGCTTCCGTCGCCGGCGACCCGGGGGAGCTCCTCACCCGGACCAACGACCTCCTCCTGTCCATCGGCTCCGACCTCTTCGCGACCTGTACCTTCATGCGGCTCGACCCGGCCACCGGCATGCTGGAGAGCGCGCGGGCCGGGCACATACCCTGCGTCTGGGCGTCGGCGGACGGGAAGTCCGGCATCACCGAGGACGAAGGCGGGCCCCCGCTCGGCATCGAGGCCGGGATGCGGTACCCGGTGACCCGGCACCGCCTCACCACCGGCGGCGTCTTCGTCCTGCTGACCGACGGTGTCGTCGAGGGCCCCTCGATGCACGTGGACGAAGGGCTCGACCGGGTCGTACGGCTCGCCGGAGTCGCCGCCGTCGCGGGCCTGTCGGCCGGTTCACTGGCCGCCCGCGTCATCAAGGGCGCCGAGCGCGTGGGACACGAGGACGACGCGGCCGTCCTCGTGGTCCGCCACGGCCCGCCCACCATCCCGCTCCGGTGACGCGGCAGGCCGTCCGGCGTCCTCGACGGGACCGTCGTCGGGCTCCGGCGACGCGCTCACCGTCGTTCGCGGCGCACGGACGCTCGCCTCGCCGACAGGGCCCCGGCGGTGTCTGATGGCTCTGTGGTGGCTACACAGGAGATGCGCCGGCCGGCCGTCTTCGCCCTTCAGACGCTGGTGATCGCCGCCTGCTACTACGGAGCAGGGCGGCTGGGACTCATGCGGCGGCTCACTGTCGAAGGAGCGGTGTTCACCCCCATCTGGCCGCCCACCGGCGTCGCCGTCGCCGCCCTGCTGCTCCTCGGGATCCGGGCGTGTCTCGGGATCGCGATCGGGGCGCTCCTGGTCGTCCTGTCCCTCTCCTCGTTCTCCACGCTCCAGCCCTCCGCGGCGGGCATCGTCGCGGGCAACACCGTCGCCCCGGCCTGTGCCTACCTCCTGCTGCGCTCGGTGCGCTTCCGCAGCGATCTCAGCCGCCTGCGCGACGGTCTGGCCCTGGTGTTCCTGGCCGCCCTGGCCGCGATGACGATCAGCGCGACCGTGGACGTCGGGCTGCTGGTGGGCACGGACAAACTCGCCCTGGGCGACTTCTGGCCGGTCTGGCTGGCGTGGTGGGTGGGAGACGCGATGGGAGTCCTCATCGTCACCCCGCTCCTGCTGATCCTGTACGGCGTACGCATGCCGATCGACATGACGCGATGGAAGGAGGCCGCCGTCCTCCTGGTCGCGGTCGGCGCCACGGTGCCGATCGCCACCCGCAGCTCCATCAGCCTGCTGTTCCTCGTGTATCCGCTGCTCATCTGGGCGGCGCTGCGCTTCGAGCTGCCGGGCAGCCTGGCCTGCGCTCTCTTCGCCTCCGTCATGGCCACCGTCGCGGCGACGGAGGACGTGGGTTCGTTCCAGGAGCTGAGTCATACCGAGGTCATGGTCAAGCTCCAGGCGTTCAACGGGACCATGGCGCTGACGGCCCTCCTCCTGTCCGCCGTCATCACCGAACAGCGCAACACCAGACGCTCCGTGGAGATGGCCTGCCAGGAGCTGGTGCAGGTCCTCGAGCACCTGACCGCCGGGAACCCCACGCCCCGACCACCTCCCGCGGAGGAGGACGGCCACGCCTGACGGCGGGAACTCCCGCGCCGCCGCCACGTTCTCCCGCGGGTGCCCGGCCGCTCCCCCGAGGAACGCGGTCCGGCGCCGATTTCGGCTGCCGCGACGGCACCGTGCCGCCGTGCGGCCCGTTGGGGAAGGATGAGACCACCAGCGAAGAACCACCGATGTGGAGGTGCGGGCACATGCAGCACGAGCGAGCGGGCCGTCCGGCCGGTCCCGAGGATCTCGTCGACGTAGCCCGGTTGGTCACCGCGTACTACGCGCTCCACCCCGACCCGGCCGAACCCGGCCAGCGTGTCGCCTTCGGCACGTCCGGACACCGAGGTTCGTCCCTGGCGACCGCGTTCAACGAGGACCACATCGTGGCGACGAGCCAGGCCATCTGCGAGTACCGCGACGGCCGGGGCATCGACGGGCCGCTCTTCCTGGGCGCCGACAGCCACGCGCTCTCGGAACCCGCGAAGGTCACCGCCCTGGAGGTGTTCGCGGCCAACGACGTGTCCGTGCTCCTCGACAGCGCGGACGGCTACACGCCGACTCCCGCGGTGTCGCACGCCATCCTCACGTACAACCGCGGACGCTCCACGGGCCTCGCCGACGGTGTGGTCGTCACCCCCTCCCACAATCCGCCCGCCGACGGCGGCTTCAAGTACAACCCGCCGAACGGCGGCCCGGCGGGCTCCGAGGCGACCTCCTGGATCCAGGACCGGGCCAACGAACTCATCAGGGACGGCCTCAAGGACGTACGGCGCATCCCCTACGCCCGCGCGCTCGCCGCACCCGGCACCGGCCGTCACGACTTCCTCGGCACCTACGTGGCAGACCTCCCGCAGGTGCTGGACCTGGACGCGATCCGCGCGGCCGGGGTCCGCATCGGCGCCGACCCGCTGGGCGGGGCATCGGTCGCCTACTGGGGGCGCATCGCCGAACAGCACGCGCTGGACCTGACCGTGGTCAACCCGCTCACCGACCCCACCTGGCGGTTCATGACGCTGGACTGGGACGGAAAGATCCGGATGGACTGCTCGTCGCCCTACGCGATGGCCTCGCTCATCGAACGGCGCGACCGCTTCCAGATCTCCACGGGCAACGACGCCGACGCCGACCGCCACGGGATCGTCACCCCGGACGGCGGCCTCATGAACCCCAACCACTATCTCGCCGCCGCCATCGCCTACCTCTACTCCCACCGGGAGCGGTGGCCCGCCGGGACGGGGATCGGCAAGACCCTGGTGTCGTCCGGGATGATCGACCGGGTCGCCGCCGACCTCGGCCGCCGGCTGGTCGAGGTGCCCGTCGGATTCAAGTGGTTCGTGGACGGGCTGGTCGACGGCTCCCTCGGGTTCGGCGGCGAGGAGTCGGCGGGCGCCTCCTTCCTGCGCCGCGACGGCTCGGTCTGGACCACCGACAAGGACGGCATCATCCTCGCCCTGCTCGCCTCCGAGATCACCGGAGTCACCGGGAAGACGCCTTCCGAGCACTACGCCGGACTCACCTCGCGCTTCGGGGAGCCCGCCTACGAGCGCATCGACGCCCCGGCCTCGCGTGAGGAGAAGGCCCTCCTCGCCAAGCTGTCACCCGCGCAGATCACCACCGACACGCTCGCCGGGGAGCCGGTCACCGCGGTCCTCACCGAGGCGCCGGGCAACGGCGCACCCATCGGCGGCATCAAGGTGACCACCGAGAGCGCCTGGTTCGCGGCCCGTCCCTCGGGCACCGAGGACGTCTACAAGATCTACGCGGAGTCGTTCCTCGGAACCGATCACCTGCGCCGGGTGCAGGACGAGGCGAAGGCGGTGGTCTCCGCGGCCCTGTCCGGCTGAGCCCGGCCCTGCGGCGCCGTGTCCCCGCGGCACGGCGCCCTCAGCCGTACAGCGCCACCCGGTACAGAGCCGCGAGCGCCTCGTCGATGGGATGGGGCCGCGGCACGCCGGAGGAGTCGAGCCTGTTCCACCGCTGGGTGTTCACGGCGACCGCGAGCCGCCGTCTGCCGTCCGCGCGGGTCATGGCGAGCGCTCCACCGCCCCAGACCGTGCCGCCGTGACCCCAGAAGGTGTCCTGGCCGGGTCCCTCCATCGGATGCAGACCGAGGCCGTACTCGATCGTCCTGAGCTCCTGCGAGACGACCGGCACCGTACGCCGCATCTCCGCCAGTGACGACGGGCCGACGATCTCCCCGGCCGACAGCAGGCCGTAGAAGTCGTTGAGGTCCGAGACGGTCGATATCAGCGACGCCGACGGCCCCACCCAGGACATGTCGAACACGCTGTAGTCGCGGGGCGGGTCGATCATGCCGAACCACGCCTCGTAGAGCCGCGAGTGCGGCCCGTCCACGTGCGGTCCCGAGGGGAAGCCGGTGTCCCGGAGCCCGGCCCGTTCGATGACGCTCTCGGTGATGCACCGCTCGGCCGAGGCACCGGTCACCTGTTCCAGGAGCTGGGCGAGGAGCAGGTAGTTGGTGTTGGAGTACACCCCCGGAGTACCGCCGGGGGAGCCGAACGCGGGCGCCGAGACCCCCATCGCGATCAGCTCGGCGGGGTCGAATCGCGTGAACCGGTGGTCGTCCATGCTCTGGGGTCCGGTGTCCGCGATGGCGGGATACGCCTTGAGCGAGGGGTAGGCGTACGGCAGGTACTCGGCGAGGCCGCTGGTGTGGTTGAGCAGCATCCGGACCGTTGTCGCGTCGCCGCGCGCTCCGGGGACCAGTGCCGGAAGGTACCGGCCGACCGGTGCGTCGAGCCCGATCCGGCCGGCCTCGACCTGCCGCAGCACCGCGGCGGCCGTGAACGTCTTGGTGATGCTACCGACCCGGTGCCGCATTCCGGCGGTGACGGGGCGGCCGGTGGTGAGGTCGGCGACCCCGGCCGCGCCGCGCCAGACCAGATCGCCGTCCCGTACCTCGGCGAACAGCCCCGGCACACCGGCTCGGTGGACGCTCTCGACGGCCGCTTCCAGCGCCGCGGTGTCCAGTGGGTTCTTCACGTCATGCGTCCTTTCGACTTCCCCGGAGGCGGGCTCCGCTCGCGGTCGCCCGACCCCGGACAACAGGGCACGAGTGGTCCGTCGGCCCGACTCGTCGGGCGTTCGGCAGGTCTGTGTTCCATTATGCACGCGGTGCGTGCAACGCCAAGTGCACATATGAGTGCATGGGCAAGTGCATGACCGAGTGCATGGCTAAGCGCACAGGTAAGTGCATAGGCTGGGCCGCGACACGGCGAGAGGAGCGGGATGGCAGGCCGAAGGCGTTGGTCGACCGAAGAGATCCTGGACGCGGCCGCCGAGCTGCTGCGCACGAGCGACCCGGACTCGTTCAGCGTGCGCAAGCTGGCCGGGGCCCTCGGGACCGATTCCTCCAGCCTCTACCGGCACTTCCGCAGCAAGACCGAACTGCTGCGCGCGGTCGCCGACCGGATTCTCCTGACCGCCATGGACGGCTACCGCCCCGAGGGCGACTGGAGGCAGCGCGTCACGGCCCTGGCCCTGCGGGTGAGGGAGGCCTTCGGCCAACAGCCCCAGCTCGCCTCGGTCTGGGGACGCCACGCGTCGAGCGGCACCGGTTCCCGCCTCGTCATGGAGGAGGCGCTCCAGGCGTTGCGCGCGTCCGGACTGCCCGATGAGGAGATCCCCGCGCGCTACCACCGGTTCGCGGTCCTCGTCTCCGCGCTGATCGCCTCCGAGGCCGGGGTCGACACCGTCACCCCCGAGGAGCGCGAGCAGGGCCTGGAGCTGTTCCGCGTGGCGGTACTGGGCGCGGACCCCGAACGCTTCCCGGCCCTGGCCCACTTCGCCCGGGACATCCGCCCTCTCGTCGTGGACCGCCGCGCCGCGTTCGAGGAGATCCTCGCCGCCCAGCTCGACGGGATCGAAGCCGCGGTCCGTACGGGCCGGCCCCGCGGCCCGGGAGCACCGGCGGACGGCGGGCTCTAGCTTCGGGGGGCGCGCCGGGTGTCCGTCGGTGGTTCGGCGGCATGATGGCCCGTATGCGCATCCGTATCGACGCCGACGACCTGCCCGGCCGCACCTGCCCCGCCCCCACCGGCCGTGGCACCGTCCCGGTGTACGACAACATCCACGTGGCTGTGCAACGCCGGGACCGTCCGGCCGAACTGCTCGATCCCCAGCCCGGCGACGGTGCCCGCGCGACCTGGACGCTCGACTGCACGGCCACGCCCTCGCCGACGGGGATCGAACTGACGGGCCCCTATGTGCAGCGCCGCCTGGGGCACCTCTTCGTCTATCTGTCCTGGGGCACGGTCGACGAAGCGGGGGTCTTCAGCATGTTCCGCCGCGCCAAGCTGATGCTCGACGCCGTCCCCTCCGACGTGCTCGCCGAGGCCGCCCGTGAGGGGCTGCTCGTCGGGCGGCTGGGGCTGACCGACGCGCACGGCAATCCGCGATGCGCCCGCGTCATGCCGCCGGACATCGAATGGACGGCCGAAGCCGCCGTCTGACAACCGGAGCCGTCTGACAACCGGAGTCGTCCGGCGACCGGAGTACGGCCGGGGCGCCGGTGCGCCCGCCGGCCCCGTCCATGTCGGTCGCGCATCCGCGCTTCGAGTTAGAACCTCTAACGAAAGCTCTTGACGCTCACGCCTGTCGGTTATAGCTTCTAACTAAAGCGATAGCAGATAACTCGCACGGAACGCAGTGGAGGTCGTCATGAACGCCGAAGGGCTCGTCGAGGTCGTCCTGCCGGGCAAGGTGGAGCCGGAGGGGCTGGAGATCCGGCACGGCGCCGTGCCCGTCGCGGGCCCCGGTCAGGTCGTCGTCCGGATGGAGGCGACCGGCGTCTCCTTCGCCGAACAGCAGATGCGCCGCGGTCGGTACTACGACCAGCCGCCGTTCCCCTTCGTGCCCGGCTACGACCTCGTCGGCACGGTGCTCACCACCGGCCCGGGAGTGGACCCCGGCCTCGTCGGCACCCGGGTCGCCGCCCTCCTCAAGGTCGGCGGCTGGGCCAGCCATGTGCGCGTGGACGCGGCCGACGTCGTACCGGTGCCCGACGGGATCGGCGCGGCGGAGGCCGAGACCGTGGTCGTCAACGGCATCACCGCCTGGCAGATGCTGCACCGCAAGGCGCGGATCCGCGCGGGCGGGACCGTTCTCGTGCACGGCGCCAACGGCGGCGTCGGATCGGTCCTGGTCCAGCTCGCGCGCGCCGCCGGAGCCAAGGTCATCGGCACGGCCTCCCCACGCCACCACGACGCCCTGCGGGAACAGGGCGTCGTCCCCGTCGACTACCGCACCGGGGACGTCGCGGCACGCGTACGCCAACTCGCGCCCGGCGGGGTCGACGCCGTGTTCGACCACGTCGGAGGCCGCAGCGCCGTCGACTCCTGGCGGCTGCTCGCCCCCGGCGGGACGCTCGTCTCCTACGGCAGCGCCTCCACCCGCGACGACACGGGGTCCAAGCAGTGGCCCGTGCTCAAACTGCTCGGCCGGGTGTGGCTGTGGAACGCCCTGCCCAACGGCCGCCACGCGTACTTCTTCAACATCTGGGCCGGCCGTGCCCTGTCCCGGAGCCGCTTCCAGGCGCGGCTGCGCGCCGACCTCGCCCAGGTCTTCGGCGCCCTCCAGCGCGGTGACGTCACCGCGCGGATCGCCGCCCGGCTGCCGCTGACCGAGGCGGCCGAGGCCCTGCGGCTGGCCGAGTCCGGCACCGTCGCCGGAAAGGTCGTCCTCAACCCGTAGGGCCGGACCGTCGTTCCGCGGCGCGGTTCCCTAGGGCCGCTACTCGACGACCATCTCGCCCAGCAGGGACCAGTCGTCCTGCGGGATCTTCATGTTCACGATGCGCGGTGTCGAGGTCAGGTGCCGGGGCAGGGCCTGCTGGGCGGCCTTGAAGTGCGCGGACTGGACGTGGGACGCCCCGGCCTCGTCGTCCCGGAAGGCCTCGACCAGGACGTACTCCGTCGGGTCGTCAAGGCTCCGGGACCAGTCGAACCACAGACAGCCGGGCTCGGCGCGGGTGGCCGCGGTGAAGTCGGCGGTGATCTCGGGCCACTTCTCCGCGTCCTCGGGGCGGACGCTGAACTTGACGGTGATGAAGATCATGAGGGCTCCTCGCGTCGGTGTCGAGCCATTCTGCGCCGCTCGCGGCGGGTGAACACCAGGGGCCTGCGGGCCGATCAGGGGAACCCCCGCGTCCGGATCGCTCCCGTCCGGCACCCGGCCTCGAACGGCCTTGCGGAGCCCCGTCAGGCTCTGTATCGTTTTTCGATAACATCGATAATCGATATGGGGGAGTCATGGCGAGGGTACGCAATCCACTGGAGCCGATGTCGAGCGCGGTCACGATGATCGTGGCGCTGTTCGCGGCGGTGACGGTCCTGGGCGTGTTCGGTTCGATGTTCATGGACGGAGTCAGCGTCCTCGGCATCGGGGACACGACGATCTGCGTCACGGACACGACGACGACGGTGGGCGCCGACGACGAGTCGTCCCCCATGGGGTTCAGGGCGGCGCCGGGGGTCTCGATGGGCCTGGACGCCAACCCGAGGTTCTGCACCGACGATCCCAGCGCGGTTCAGGGCCTGCTCAACACCGCGACCCAGCTTCCCTCCTTCGTCTTCACCGTCGGAGCGCTCCTGCTTGTCCTGCGACTGATCAGAGGAGCCGAGGGCGACGGCCTCTACACCGCGCGGACGGCGCGGCGGCTGCGCAGCGTGGGCTGGTGGCTGCTGGCCGGAAGTGTGCTCGCCGCGATCACGGAGTCCGTGGGCGAGAAGGCGCTGATCCATTCACTGAGCAGAGGCGGCGATGTCAGCGCCCTGTCCGGGCTCGTCTCGTGGGACGCTCCGTACATGGCGATACTCACCGGCCTCGGCGTCCTCTCCTTCGCACGGATCATGCGCGTCGGCGTCGCCATGCGAGAAGACCTCGACGGAACGGTCTGATGCCCGAGGACAAGGAGGAGCACGCGATCGAGGTCCATCTCGACCGTCTGCTCGCAGCACGCGGGATGACCCTGGCGGAGCTCGCGGACCGGGTCGGTGTCACTCATGTGAACCTGTCGATCCTGAAGAACGGCCGGGCCAGAGCCGTACGGTTCACCACGCTGACCCGTCTCTGTGAGGTGCTGGAGTGTCAGCCGGGCGACGTCCTCAGCTACCGCCCGCCCGAGCGGGGGACCGGAGGGACCGTCATGTGACGGCCCGTTCACCCGGTCCGGGCGCGTCCGCTTCGGGCTGTTCGTCGGTGAGTTCGGGCTCCAGACCTTCACCGACCTCGGCCCGGCGCCTCCCGGTGTCGGCCCGCCAGGCCTCGAACGCCCAGGCGGTGAGGGTGACGACGGTCAGGCCGAGCAGCCAGCCGCCCAGCACGTCGCTGAACCAGTGGACGCCCAGCGCGACGCGGGTGAAGCCGACACCGACGACGGAGAGCACGGCGGCGCCCCAGCACAGCGCACGCCAGGAGCGCGGCACCAGGGGCAGCAGGACCAGCAGCAGGATGGCGAACGAGGTGGTGGCCGTCATCGCGTGGCCCGACGGGAAGGAGAACCCGGGCGCCCGTGCCACCGGATCCTCCAGCGACGGACGTGCCCGCTCGACGACCGTCTTCACCAGGAGCCCGATGAACCCGCCGGCCACCGCAGTGACCGCGGACCACGCGGCCAGACGCCAGGCCCGGCGGTACACGAGCCACACCGTCAGCAACGCGACAGCCGTACGCAAGGTGACCGGATCCCAGACCCGGTCGGAGAGGAAACGCAGCGTACCCGTCCAGGCGGGATGTCCCAGGGCGATCTCGTGGAGCCGGCGGGCGGCGCCCGCGTCCAGCCGGCGCAGGGGCTGCCATCTGCCCTCGATCAGGACGAGGAGCAGCCCGAACGGCACCGCGGTGATCGCGGCCACCGCGGCCGAGCCGAGCAGTCGGGCGCCGAACCGGCGGTCGGCCGCCCGTCGGCGCTCCCGCAGCTTCTGGATCGTCACGCGCGCCGCCATTCAGACTCCCGGATCGGGTTCGACCGGACCGGGGCGACGGGCGCGCGAGGCTTCGAGCTGCGCGGCGAAGGACAGTCCGAGGAACAGGGCGATCGAGGTCAGATAGGCCCAGAGAAGGAGGGACATGAAGGCGCTGAGGGGGCCGTAGA
This sequence comes from Streptomyces sp. NPDC096324, assembly GCF_044763015.1. Classification (NCBI taxonomy): domain Bacteria; kingdom Bacillati; phylum Actinomycetota; class Actinomycetes; order Kitasatosporales; family Streptomycetaceae; genus Streptomyces; species Streptomyces sp. NPDC096324. Next base: position 383,549 of record NZ_JBIWFK010000008.1, read on the forward strand.
CCGTGTCGAAGCTGCCGCTGACCCCGAGGTAGAGACTCAGCAGCCAGGTCAGCGCCGTCCACAGCACCAGGTACACGGCGGCGCCGAAGACCAGCCAGGTGTAGCCGGGCTGGCGGCGGCGGGGTGAGCGGCGGAAGATCGCGCTGGCCGAGATGAGGGCGAGGAGCAGACCGGAGGGCCAACGCAGGACATCCCAGGCGGTCTTGGCGGCTCCGTCGAGGTGATAGACCGTCACGACGGCGGACGCCAGGTCGCCGCCGGCCACCATCAGGACGAAACCGAGGCCGAGCGGGATTCCCGCGCTCAGGGACATGACCAGGCCGCGCAGATACTTCCGGTGGAAGACGCGGTCGCGCTCGTTCCCGTAGATCCGGTTGGCACCCCGCTCGATCTGGCACATGGCGGTGGTCACGTTGACCAGGGAGAAGGCCAGTCCGAACCACAGGGCGACCTGCGCCCCGTCGCCCGCCGTGTGCCGGCTGCGGCGCAGCGCGTCGTCGACGACGTCGGCGCTCGGGCCCGCGGCGATCCGGCGGATCGTCAGCTCGGCGACTCTGCCGATGTCCTCGGTGTGCATGACCGAGGACAGGCCCACGAACGCGATGGCGAGCGGGATCAGGGCCAGCACCGTCTGGAGGGCGAGCGCACGGGAATGGCTGAACCCGTCGGCGTAGCGGAACCGGACGAACGCGTCGCGCAGCAGGGGCCAGCCGCCGTAGCGGCGCAGCGACGCGAGGGCTTCGTCGGCGGAGAGTTCGTCGCCGGACATGGCGTGGGTCTCCGGGACCTTCGTCGCGGTACCCATTCACTTCTCCCGGGAGGGCAGCATGACGGTCAGCGCGCCGGGGACGACCTCGGCGGTGAGGCGCTGGCCCGGGCCCACCGGGTCCCCGTCGAGTTCCCTGGACTGAGGCGTGTCGAAGGTGAGTTCGGCGCGCTGGAAGGTGAAGAACTCCACGGGGACCTCCTGGTGGTCCTCGCCCGCTGCCGCGAGGGTGTGCGCGGTGGACGGCCGTTGAGGTGTGGCGCGCCCGCGGAGCAGTGTCCGCAGGGCCCGGAGCCAGCCGCCCGGTCCGCGCGGGTCGAGGACGAGGAGGTCGAGCTGTCCGTCGTCGGGGCGGGCGGCGGGCAGCAGCGTGACCCCGCCCTGCACGGTTCCGACGTTGGCGACGAGCACCATGCGGGCTGTGCGGCGGAACGCGGGGGCTCCGTCGAGCCGGATCGTCACCCGCATACGTGGTGTGCGCAGGGTGCCGATCCCGGCCAGTGCGTAGGCCGGCCAGCCGAGGGCGGCCTTGGCACGAGGATCGGTGTGCTCCATCATCGCGGCGTCGAGACCGGCCCCGGCCATCGCGGCGAACCGGGTGGCGGTCAGGCCGTCGCCCTCGACGGCCGCGAGGTCGAGCGGGTGCGGAGCGCCTGTCAGCGCGGCTTCGAGCGCTTCGACCGGGGAGAGCGGCAGACCGAGATTGCGGGCCAGCAGATTGCCGGTGCCGCAGGGGACGACGGCCAGGGGGACGCCGCTGCCGGCCAGGGCGTCGGCGACCGTGCGGACCGTTCCGTCACCGCCGCAGACCACCACGAGCGTCGCGCCCTCGCGGACCGCTCGGGCCGTCTGTCCGGCCCCGGGATCGTCCGCGGTGGTCTCCAGGAACACGGGGGCGCGGTGGCCGTGCCGTTCGAGGGTCCGTCGTAGTTCGTCGCGCTCGGACGCGTCGGTCACCGTGGGATTGAGGATCACGGCGGTCGTGCCGGGCGGACGCTCCTCGACGGCCGGTGCGGTGGGCGTGCCGCCCGTGGACGGCGCCGCGGTCACGGACGGGTCGACCAGCAGGGCGCGCCCCACGATCAGCAGGGACAGCCCGCCGTTGACGAGGCCGCCCAGGACGTCGGTGGGGTGGTGCATGCCCCGGTAGAGCCGGGCGGCAGCCACGAGCAGCGGCAGGAGCAGCAGCAGCCCGGCCACGACCCTGCGCCACGGCCCCCGGACCCGGGAGAGCGCGAGAACCGCCAGACCCGCGTAGAGCGCGGTCGCGGCGCCGGTGTGCCCGGAGGTGTAACTCGACGTGGGCGGCGACGCGTCGAGGCGGTCCACGTCCGGCCGGTGGCGGTCCACCGACTCGGTGATGGCCAGGAAGACCAGCGACTGCAGCGAGACGGCGACGGCGAGGAAGACGGCCTGACGCCACATCGGGAGGCGGGGTATCAGGAGCAGCCCCACACAGGCCGCGAGCGTGATGGCCACGACCGTGAGGGTGTTGCCGGCCTCGGAGGCGACGGACGACAGCGCGGTGAGGGTGCCGGTGCGGACGTGTTCGAGGCGCTCGTTCACGGTGTCCTCGGCCGTCAGCGGCCACAGCCCGCGGGCGGGACCGGTGATCAGCAGTCCGAGGCCCACCATCGACGCGGCCTGGCACGCGGTCAGCGCGGCGATGCGGGCGGCGGTCCGGCCGGTGCCCCGGGGCAGCGCGAACGAGCGGGCGGAGCCCACGGCTTCGGTGCGGCTGACGGTCGGTCCGGCGGCTCTGTCCGGTACGGCGGTCGGCATCGGGTCTCCCAGGGGCAGCGCGTTACGGCCGGATTCCGCCCGGGACGCGCTTCCTCCCGGGTCCACGGCCGTCTGCCCCGGATCGCCGCGAACAGGCCTGTCACGACGTGCTTCCGGACGAGACACGGTCCGCCCCGGGTGGCGCGACCACGCGGTCGCGCCACCCGGGGCGGTCGTGTTCCGGCTCAGCCGTGGTACGTGATGTAGCCGTTCCCGTCGCGGTCGTTGGCCGACTTGGTGTACGAGTGGACGTCGGCGCGGGCGCCGGACGACTTGTACAGGTAGATGCTGTCCTTATCGTTGTTCCAGATGAAGTTGCAGTTCTGGCGGTAGACGACGTTGGCGGCGTCCGAGTCGGTGCCGTGACCGCCGCGGAGCTTCACGGAGTCCCCGGGCTCCAGGTAGTGGTTCGCCGGGAAGGTGAACTTGTTGCCCGTCGCGTCCTTGACGACGTACCCCTTCAGGTTCACGGTCGTGCCCGACGAGTAGTTCTTGATCGTCAGGTACTCGTTCTTCGTGTTGCCGCTGGAGCAGCTGTTGGAGTCCCGGCCGGGCGCGTCGTACTGGACGGCCTTGATCTTCAGCGCGGACGAATACTCCGTGGCCTGGGCCGGAGCCGTGGCGACGGCGGCGAGCGTGCCGGCAGCGGCGGCGGTGACAGCCAGGGCAGTGCGGATACGCATGAGGAATCCCCCCTCAGTGGTGCGAATGGAGCCCCGCGAGCATACCGATGATGTGATCAATGGATGACGAAGTTGTGAGGGACTCGTAAGACCCTCTGGTCGCGGGCTCGCTGTGACTTCGCCCACCTCCTCTTGTCCGACAAGAAAGGCATACCTAAGTTCTCTCCCATGGCCCCACGAATCCCCCCGCTCCCCAGCGGCCCCGACCCCGAGCTGGTCGAGTTCTCGGTCGACCTCACCGCCCAGGAGGTCCTGCGACAGGCCCAGGTCCTGGCCGTCCTCGGCCCCGACTGGGACCCGATGGAGGTGATGCGCCAGGAGGAGGCCGCGTACGCCCTGCTGTACTCCGGGCTCGACGAGGAGCAGCGGCGCGTGTACGACGACCTCGTCGCGGCCGGCGTGCTTCCCGATCGCGGAGACGGCCGTGCTGCCGCTTGACCCGCAGGCGGACGTCGGGCGGCGCGCCTGGGTGACATGCCCGAACTGCGCGGACAGTCACGGATGCGCCTCCTGCGAACAGCGGCGGTCGTGCTCCGACCACTGGCGCTACCTGCTCTCCACCACCGGAAGCCTCCTCCACCTGCAGTGTCCGTCGTGCACCCATGTCTGGGTCCACGAGACCGGATTCGGCGCCACCCGGTCCTTGTGGAGCCGCATCACGGGCGGTCGCCCCGGGCGCTGACCCGGCGGACCGGCGTCGCGGGCACATCTGATCCGCCCACCCCTGATGGTTCGCACGTCACGGCGGGGTTATCCTCAGGGCCCCAGGCGGGTCGAACTCGTCCGACGCGCCGCTGTGGGAAGATCACAGCCCCGCACGACAGCAGTCCGGGCCGCACGCCATCGCTCGTAGATTCGAGGACGCTCGCGGCCCACCGGTGGATGACGGACCGGCCCGCGCGGGTAAAGACACTCCATGCGCATCTGCGCGAACATCCCACTGCCGAAGGACTGCCGGTCTTGGACCTCCCACACTCAGAATCTCCTGCCGCGCGGCGTCCCGGACGCACCTGGACCGTCCGCATCTCCGGCCACAGCGACCGCACCGCGTCGGTCACGTGCTCCTCTCCCTGCGCCATGCCGCCGCGGTCCCGTGACCTCGCCGCGCTGCGCCGTTTCGCCGAGGCCCACATCGGGGCGCACGCCCGTGCGGCCACCGTGCACGCGGACGCCGCCTGCGCCTGCCGGCAGGCGCAGTGCGCCTCGCACGAGGGCAGCCAGGTGCACTGCATGGGCAGCGTGCTGCTGGTGCTGCGCCATGATCCGGCCATTGCCCAGGTGTGGAACCTGATGGAAGTCTGCGCCGCCTGCGCCCCCTTGATGACGCACACCCGCGTCCTGGGTCGCGCGCTGCCGCGCACCCGCACGCCGTCCGCGCCCTCCGCTCCGGCGGCCACCACCGGTGCCCCCGCGGTCGCTCCCGCGGTTCCCGGCGGCTTCAGCGCTCCGAGCGGACCCGGCTTCAACAGCGCGGACGCGCCCCCGGCACCGTCGCGCCGCCGCTCGGGCGGACGTGGCCACGCCCAGGCCCGGCAGGGCCGACGGGACCAGGGCAGATCACGCGGCTGACCGCGGGCCCGGCCGCGCCCGGCCGACCCGCGGTCCCGCCCGCCATCGGCCCGGCGCCGAGCGCTTGGCGTGACAGAGGTGTGCGCAAGGCCCGGAGCGGGACATTTTCGTGAACGGCACCTGTTCGGTTGAGAGTTCATCATCGACTGAAAGGTGTTGCATGACTTTGCGCAATTCTTGCAGGCGTTGCAAGGTGGCTCGCGCCGCGGCTCCACGGCCGCCGCATTCGCCGACCTGAAGGACGCCTCCATGTTCACCACCAGCCGCTTCGTCCATCCGCGCGGGCTCAGGGCGGCTCTGGGCCTGTCCGTCGCGGTGCTGGGTCTGTCCGGTGCCGCCGGCGCACCCGCCGTCGCGCACGACGCCGGACCGGGCGTCCTCGCGAGCGGTGCCGTCGACGCGACGCCCGTCCCGGACTGCGTCCACTACTACAGCGACTGGCGCTACACGACCGTCGTCAACGACTGTGACACCACCGTGGACGTCACCGTCCAGTACACCGAGTACCAGGACGCGCCGTGCCGCACCCTGCCTCCCCGGGCGATCGCCACCTTCGCCGGCTACGGCCCCCAGCTCAACCACGTCACCGGCCTGAGTGCCTGCACGCCGCCGAGCTCCTGACGTCGCCGGCCGGACGCCGTCACGCCGCCGGGCTGTCCAGGGGGCGCAGCTCGTCGGCGTACGAGACGGAGACGCGGCGCATCAGACCGTCCTCGCTGATGTCGTACTGCCCGAGGCGCCACAGCGGCGGCGAGTAGGCGTGCAGGGAGACCGCGTCGTCGGTGGCGCCGGTGAGGCGGTGGATGTGGTCGGGGCCGAAGCAGAACGACTGGCCCGCGCCGACACCGACGGACAGATGGAGGCCGCCGATACGGGGATTGGACTCGGTCAGCGCGCCCTGGACCACCCGCACGGCACCCGAGGAGATGTCGTGGTCGTGCCAGCCGGTGTCGTTCCGCCGGGTCCAGCACAGCAGCCAGAGGTCGACGTACGCGTCGCGGTGCAGCGAGACGTAGTGCCGCTCCTCGTGGGAGAAGGCGACCAGGTCCCGCCACAGGCCGGGCCGGGCGGCGAGGTCGTCGACGAGCTGCCGCAGCTCGTGCTTGTCGAGCGTGCGGTCCGGCAGGGACGAGTACGTCACGGCGGGGTTCCCTTCCAGAAGTGGTCCGCGGGGCGGCGCTCAGGCGCGGCCGCGCAGCAGACGGGCGGGGTTGACGGTGCGCAGGGCGTGGACGGCGGCGTCCGCGCCCAGGTCGGGGACGACGGGCGGTGCGTAGGGCCGGTCGCTTCCGCTGACGACGCCGTCGATGCCGACGGCCCGGACGAGCGCGTCCACGGCTCCCGTGCCGTACGAGGACGTGTCGTAGAAGACGTCGAAGTCGACCTCGCCACGGCCGCCTCCCCGCGCCGCGAGCCGTTCGCCGTGCAAGGGGGCCAGACCGGCGAGCGCGGCGAAACAGACGCGCAGCCCCGGGTGGCGGGCGCGGCCGAAGGCCCGGAACGCGAACCACGCGGCGTGGAGCTGCTGTTGATAGGGGACCAGAGCCGCCCACCAGGGTGGGGCCGCGGGAGCGGGCGGTGCCGGGCCGGGGTGGACGAACAAGGGCTTGCCGAGCCGGGTGAGGACGTCCAGGAACGGAGCCCGACCGTGCCAGCCCGCCGCGTCCAGGAGCGCGGTGGCCGGGAGTTGGAGACCCACGCAGCCCCGGCGGAGTTCGCGTTCCACCGCCTCGGGGTCCGGTTCGCTCAGGCAGGCGGAGGCCCACACGCCGAAGGGCGCGGGAAGGGCGAGTGCCCCGTCGTGGAAGGCGCTCAGCAGGGGCAGGGCTTCCGCCGCGGGCAGGTGCTCGACGCCCAGCGGGCCGGACAGGGAGACCAGGGCGAGTTCCAGACCGTCGGCGACGGCCAGACGCGTCCGGGCGCCGATGTCGTGGTCGGCCGGATCCACCGCGTAGGGCGGCTCACCCTCCAGGCGCAGCGTCCAGCCGTCGAGGTGCGGCGGCGCGGTGCGCGCACGCAGCAGCTCGACGAGATCCGGTGGCCAGATGTGCTGGTGGACGTCGACGGGCATCCTGAAGTCCTTGAAGAGTCCGAGCGGTCGCCGCGCGGGAGCGTCATGAGTTAAGCGCTTCAGTGATGCGCTTAACTTAAACGGTTAACAACCGGTTGTGTCAATCACTCGCCCGTACCGCGGGCGCGGCCCGGTAGGCTTCCCGGCATGGTCAGGCCCCAGAAGCGCACCACCCTCAGGGAGGTGGCCGAGGCCACCGGCCTCTCCACCGCCGCCGTCTCCTACGCCCTGCGCGGCAAGCAGGTCTCCAAGGAGACCGAGGAACGGGTGCGCAAGGCCGCCGCCGAGCTCGGCTACGAGGCCGACCCCATCGCCCGGGCCCTCGCGAGCGGCCGCACCAGCATGGTCGGCGTGCTCGCCGGCGACCTCCAGGATCTGTGGCAGCAGCAGCTCATGGCGGCGATCGGCCGGGAACTCCTGGCGGGCGACCGCTACGCCCTGATCCTGGACGCGGGCGGCGACCCCGACCGCGAGCTCGTTCTCGCCAAGCAACTGCGCGACCAGCGTGTCGACGCCCTCGTGGTGTCCCCGGTGAACCCCGCGGCGAAGCAGTGGTCGGCGATCGCCGACGCGCTGCCGGTCGTCGCCGTCGGCGACTCGCTGGGCCGGGCGCGCACGGCCGGACAGGTCATCTTCGACAACCGGGCCGGGATCGACGCCGTGCTGGAATACCTCCACGGTCTCGGCCACCGCAGGGTGACGGTCCTGACCCCGACCCGGCCGAGCACGCCCGACCGGCCCGCCGACGTGTATGTGCGCGAGGCGGCGGACCGCATAGGGCTGCTGGCCGAACTCGTGCCCTGCCCACAGGAGTTGGGTGCCGCGACCGTCGTCGCGCGGCGGGTCCTGGACGGGGAGCGGCGCGCCACGGCCGTCTTCTGTTTCTCCGACTCCCTGGCCTACGGCGTGTACGCGGCCGCGGCCGAGGCGTCACTCGTCGTGGGACGCGACGTCTCCGTGGTCGGCTTCGACGACCACCCCGTCTCCCGGGTCCTCGCGCCGCCGCTGACCACGGTCGGCTGGGGACTGGCGCAGATCGCCGCGGAGGCCGCCCGGTTGACCGCGTCCGCGATCGAGGGAAAGCGGGCGCGCAAAAAGGCGATCCTGTGCGCCCCGGCCATGTGCGTGCGCGGTTCGGCCGTGGCCGTGTGACGGTCACCATGGCGGCGGGACAGCCGGGCGGGTGCCCGTGACGTCAGGGGCAGTGGTACGTGAGCTTCGTCGACACAGTGCGGTGCACGGGGGAGAGCAGGCGCAGCTCGGCGCGTGCCGCGTACCGGCCGTCGCCCTGGAACGTCCACAACAGGTGCATGCGCGCCTGCTTCTGATCACGCGCCAGGTCCTCGTGCAGGATGTCCGAGGCCGTGCCGTCGCTGCGGACCCAGCGGTACGTGAGCTCACCGGCCCTGCCGTTGGTCGACACCGTGGCCGTGATGTCGGTCGTCTCGTCGCAGCCGGGGGACGGTGACGCGGCGGAGACCGTGACGTCGTCCACCGCGAGGGACGGCGGGGAGCGGTGCCACAGGAGGAACGCGACGACGGCCAGCAGCACCACGCCCGGCAGCGCGTGCCGACGCCAGGTCCGGCGCCGTACCCGCACGGGCGGGGCGACACGGCCGATCCGGCGCATGGTGTCGGCGGTCACGCCGGGGCCGAAACGCAGCAGCGTGCCCTCGACCCGGTCGGGCCGGACCTCCCCGGCCGTGCCGCCCGACAGCTCGATGGTCGCCGAGTTCTCGGTGAGGGCGAGGGTGTCGGAGGAGTCCGGCCGCTGGATCCAATGGCTGGCCAGCACGGTCGCGCTGTAGTCGTCGTCGGGGGAGGAGGCGCCCGAGGCGCTCTGGTTCTGGTTCATCCGATCGAACACCGCCGGGTGAGAAGCTGCTCCCAGCCGCCGCCGTCGGCGGAGGCCGGCTGGGTCCTGGCCTGCACGCCCCAGTAGCAGCCCGTGCCCTGGAACGTGTGGTCGAGGGCGATGGTGTACTGGGTCGCACCGCTGCGCCGGTACGTCTCCGCCGCCCCGTCCTGCGTTCCGGACTGGCCGCTGACCTCACCGGTGAACCACGCGACCGTGAGCGTGACCGGCCCGGTGCCGTCCGTCGTGACGGTGACCGTCGCCGCCGCCGTCGAGGTCCCCGTCTGCCGGAAGCCGCTGAACACGACGGACTTGACGCCGACGGTGGGGGAGGGCGACGGGGAGGTCGTGGTGGGCGAGGCCGACGTCGTGGCCGGCGTCGTCGGCGGTGCGAGGGTGGCCGACGCGGACGCGCTGGTGGTGGCGGACGCCGACGTGGACGGCCCGGCGGTGGAATCCGTGGCCGAACCGGACGGCGTGGGCGAGGCCGACGTGGACGACGAGGCCGACGGCGTCGGGGAACCGGAGTCCGCCGTCGCCGTGGGGCCGCCGTCACCGGTCGGCTGCGCGCTGGTGGTGGCCAGTGCCTCCGCGGCCCTACGGGGTGTGCCGAAGTCCGGGGCGTGCCGGTCGATGCCGTACGTCAGCAGGAGGGCCGCGACGAGCGCCGCGACGGACACCAGGAGCGAGCGGAGACTCGGCCGCCAGATCCGGAGCCAGTCCGGTGTCCTGGCGAGGATCGTGCGCGCGGTGTCCGTGGCGTGACGCGGCACGGAGGGGGCGGAGGGAAGCAGCAGAAGGAACAGGGCGGCGAGCGCCGCCAGTTGCCGACGGCCGCGCTCCTCCCAGTCCGGACCGTACGCTCCGCCGGCCGTCGCCTCGAGTTCCGCGACGAAGTCCTCGGCGTGGGCGGGCCGTTGTCCGGGCGCCTTGGCGAGACCCCGCTGCACGAGCGAGCGGACCGGCTCGGGGACCTCGTCGGCGGGAATGACTCCGTCCACGTGCTGGAGGGCGAGTTCGGCGAGGTTCTCGCCCGTGTAGGGCTTGTGGCCGGTCAGGCACTCGAAGAACGTCGCGGTCGCGGCGTAGACGTCGGCGGCCGGCGAGGCAGGCGCGCCGGTCCACTGCTCGGGAGCCATGTACGACGGCGTGCCCGCGATGCCGGCCGTGGTGCCGTCGGTGGCGGCGATCCCGAAGTCCACGAGCTTCGACGTGCCGTCGGGGCGGACGAGGACGTTCTCCGGCTTGTAGTCACGGTGGACGACGCCGACGCGGTGGGCGTCGGCGAGGCCGAGCAGCGAGCCCTTGAGCAGGACGAGAGCGGCCTCCGGGTCGAGCGGGGCCTGCTGGGCGAGCAGGACCCGCAGGCACACCCCGTCCACCAGTTCCATGACGATGGCCGCGCCGTCGGGTCCCTCCACGTACTCGTAGAGACCGGCCACGTGGTCGCTGCGCAGCCCGCCGAGCAGCCGCGCCTCCGCCCGGAACTCCTGTACGAAGCCCGGACGCGTGCGCAGCGACTCGCTGAGGTACTTCACCGCGACCGGATGCCCGGTCTCCTCGTGCACGGCCAGCGCGACGCGACCGCTCGCCCCCGAACCGAGCTCGCGGGACTCGGTGTAGCCCGGTACCGCCCATGTGCTCATGACTCATGCCTCCCCGAGACGTGGGGCAGTCCGGTCCCCACGCGCTCCAGTCAGGTGCTGAGACACGATCGGGGCCGCTTCGGTTGCAGACGGCGCGGAACGGATCGTGGGGTGTACGTCACCCCAGTTCGGCGAGGTCCTCGGCGGTCAGTTCCAGTGCTCCCGCGGCGATGTTCTCCTCCAGATGTGCCAGGGAGCCGGTGCCGGGGATGAGGAGGATGCCCGGAGAGCGGGCGAGCAGCCAGGCCAGCGCCACCTGAGGCGTCGTCGCCCGGTGGCGCGCGGCCACGGCCTCCAGGTGCTCGGCGGTGACGGGCTCGAAGCCGCCGACCGGGAAGAAGGGGACGTAGGCGACACCGGCCTCGGCGCAGGCGTCGACGAGGGGATCGTCATCGCGCCGGGACAGGTTGTAGAGGTTCTGGACGCAGGAGATCGGCGCGATCTTGCGGGCCTCGGCGAACTGGTCGGCCGAGACGTTGGAGATGCCCAGGTGCCGGATCAGGCCCTCCTCGCGCAGCGCCATCAGCGCTTCCAGCGGCTCGGCCAGGGAGGTCGCGCCCGCCTCGCCCACATCACCCATCCGGAGGTTCACCACGTCCATCCGGTCCAGGCCGAGCGAGCGAAGGTTCGCCTCGACGCCCCGGCGCAGATTGCCGGCCGTCAGACCCGTCTTCTCCGCCGCGGGCAGCGCGATGTCGGCGCCCTCGACCAGGGCGCCCACCTTGGTCACGATCACCAGGTCGTCCGGGTAGGGGTGCAGCGCCTCCCGGATCAGCTCGTTCGCCGACACTCCGTCGCGCGCGTAGTAGTACGAGGTGTCGATGTGGTTCACCCCGAGCTCCACGGCGCGTCGCAGAATGCCCAGCGAGGTTTCCCGGTCCGGCCGCTCGCCCCGCGGCCAGCCGGTCAGCTTCATCGTGCCGTAGCCGATACGCGCGACATCCAAGTCGCCGCCGAATTCCCATCGTTCAGTCGTCACGACCACCACCTTAGGCGGTGTCCGCGACGTCGCGGCCGCCCGGCGCCGGAGCCGAGGGCCGGGTTCGGGCCCGGCGGCCCGGAAGCCGTGTCGGTCGTACCGCCGAGTCGTTCGAGGACAAACCGGGACACACGCGAGACGCTGCTCCGGGGCAACCGGTCGGACCCGGCATCCGGGTCACCCCGTTCCCCGGCCCTCACCGCCTCGGCCCCCGTACGAAGGAGTCATCCGTGACCGAGTCACCGTCCACCCCGGCGACCGACGACGCGTACCGCTTCGAAGACCTGCGCGCGCTGTTCATCAACTGCACCCTCAAGCCGGCACCGGCGCTGAGCCACACCGAGGGGCTGGTCGACAAGAGCAGCGCGATCATGGAAGCGCAGGGCGTCACGACCGAGGTCGTACGCGCCGTGGACCACGACATCGCGCGCGGTGTCTACCCGGACATGACCGAACACGGCTTCGCCGCGGACGACTGGCCCGCCATCCAGGAACGGGTGATGGCCGCCGACATCCTCGTCCTCGCGGGGCCGATCTGGCTCGGAGACAACGGCTCGGTCACCAAGCAGGTGGTCGAGCGGCTCTACGGTTCCTCGGGGGTGCTCAACTCCGCGGGCCAGTACGCGTACTACGGGCGTGTCGGAGGCTGCCTGATCACCGGCAACGAGGACGGCGTGAAGCACTGCGCGATGAACCTCCTCTACAGCCTCCAGCACCTCGGCTACACCATCCCGCCGCAGGCCGACGCGGGCTGGATCGGGCCGGCGGGACCCGGCCCGTCGTATCTCGACCCGGGTTCGGGCGGTCCCGAGAACGACTTCACCAATCGCAACACCACGTTCATGACCTGGAACCTGATGCACATGGCGGCCCTGCTGAAGCGGTCCGGGGGCATTCCCGCCCATGGCAACCAGCGTTCGCGATGGGACGCGGGCTGTCGTCCGGACGCCCCCAACCCCGACTACCGCTGAGTCACAGACTCCGTGCGGGCCAGTTCAGCAGCCGGGCGCCGATGACGGCGGTCTGCAGCGTGTAGCGGTGTGCGGGGTCGACGGGGTCGGTGCCGGTGAGCTGGTGGATGCGTTCGAGGCGGTACGTCAGCGCGCGCACGCTCAACGAGAGCCGGCGGGCCCGCCGCGGCGGCGACGCAGCCCGTCTCGAAGTACGCGGTCAGCGTCTCCAGGAGGGGCTGGGCGCCGCCGCGGGCCGAGGTGAGCGGTCCCAGCGCGACGAGGACCGGATCGGCCATCGCCTGGCGGTCCCGGGTCAGCACCGGGTACACGAGCAGGTCGGCGGCGCGCAGGACGGGCGCGTCCAGTCCGAGACGCTCGGCGAGTTCGAGGGCGTTCAGCGCCTCCTCGTAGGACTGGACGACCCCGCCGGGTCCGGGCCGGGGCCGGCCGACGGCCACCCGTCCGCCGCCGGCGGCCGCGTTCGCCTGCTGGGCGAAGTGGGTGAGGACGTCGTCCTGGTCGCCGGGTGCGATGCACAGCATCCTGCCGTCCTTCGTGGTGAACAGGATGCTGCGGTCGCCGAAGCGGGCGATGAGCGCCCGCTCCACCTGGCGGGGTACCGGCGCCGACTCGTCGTAGGCCGTCGGGCCCTGCGCGACGGCGACGGCGTGTGTGGGGGAGAGCCGCAGACCGAAGCGTTCCGCGCGCTCGGCCAGCCGGCCCAGGTCGCTGCGCCCGTAGAGGAGGTCGTCGATGAACTCGCGCCGGGCGGCCTCCTCCTTGCGTACGGCGAGGAGCTGGGCCCGGCCGTAGCCCTCGGCGAAGGCGTCGATGACCTGTTGGACCGCGGCCGGCGCGCCGTCGGCCGAACCGGGTGAGGCGGGCCAGGCGGCGCGGGCGGCGGAGAGGTGGGCGCTGATGAGGGCGGGCAGGGACTCAGGGGGCCGGCCAGTTGCGCAGCAGGGCGTCCAGGGCGTCCAGGACGCGCGCCCAGCTCTCGGAGGAGTCGGGGGCACTGTGGCTGAAGCCCCCACTCGACTCCAGGCTCACATAGCCGTGGAACACACTGCCCAGCAGACGGACGGCATGGGTCTCGTCCGGTTCCGTGAGGTCGTAGCCCCGCAGGATCGCCCGCATCATCCGCGCGTGCTTGACGCCCGCGCTCGCCGCCGCGGTCTCGGGGTCGAGCGGCAATCGGGCGGCGGCATAGCGGCCGGGGTGTTCCCGGGCGTAGTCGCGGTAGACGTTCGCGAAGGCGGTCAGGGCGTCCCGTCCGGCCCGTCCGGCCAGCGCGGCGGCGCCCCGCTCGGCGAGTTCGTCCAGGGCGAGCAGGGCGATACGGGTCTTGAGGTCCTGCGAACTCTTCACGTGCGAGTACAGACTCGCGACCTTGACGTCGAACCGCCTGGCCAGGGCCGAGACGGTCACCTGATCGAAGCCGACCTCGTCGGCCAGCTCCGCTCCCGCCCGTGTCAGGCGTTCGGCGTTCAGTCCCGCGCGGCCCATGTGCTTCCTCTCTCTCGCCCTCTCCCTCGGCGTAACTGATTATGCATTTGCCTAAAGCCTTTAGGCAAATTACCGTGAGTCTTATGAAGCCGTTGACCGAGCAAGAGATCCGTACCGCGTTCGTGAACTGCACCAAGGGTGAGGCGAAGCGTCTGTCCGTCCCGCGCGACCTGGCGGAGCGGCCCTGGGACGACCTGGACTACCTCGGCTGGCGGGACCCTCAGGCGCCCGATCGCGCCTATGTCGTGGCCGAGCTGGGCGATGGGCTGAAAGGCCTCATGCTGCGCTGTCCCAGCGCGATGGTGGGGCAGCAACGGCGCAGCATGTGCTCGATGTGTGTGACCACCCACACCGGAGGCGTCTCCCTGATGGTCGCGCCCAAGGCGGGGAAGGCCGGGCAACAGGGCAACTCGGTCGGCGCCTACCTGTGCAGCGACCTCGCCTGTTCGCTGTATGTGCGGGGGAAGAGGGACGCGGGCGTCGGAGGGCGGCTGCACGAGTCGCTGACGCTGGAGGAGAAGATCCAGCGGACCGTGGCGAACCTCGCCGCTTTCATCGCCAAGGTGACGGCCTGACCGGAACGGCACGGCATGGCTCGGTGCGGCACGTGCGGTGCGGTGCTGCATGGCATGGCATGGCACGACTCGGTGTGGTGCGGTGGCGGGCCGCGGCGCGAACGCCGCGGCCGTGGCACCGGACTTCACCGATCTCCGCGGGGCCACGAGGCCGCGTGGATGTGCAAGCCCCGTACGGCGAACGGGGTTCGACCGCTTCAGTCGCTGTCCGTCTTCGCCGCCGCCTTGACCTTCGCCTCCGCCTTGACCTTGGGATCGGCCTTTGCGGGCTGTTCCGCGGCGGTCGACGGCGCCGGCGGCTCGTCGGCCTCGACGGCCGTGTAGAACACGGACGTGCCCTGCTTGGCGCGGTGCGCGTGGCTCTTGGCCACGAGGTTCTCGAGGGTCGTCCGGACGACATTGGTCTGGATGCGGCGCTCGGGATGCGTCTGGACCAGTGCCGTGGACACCTCCGCGGCGGAGCGGGGTTCCCGCTGCTCCGTGAGGTAGCGGCGGATGAGTTCGATGAGGGTGGGCTGCGTCGAGGTGTCCTTGGCCGTGGGCCTCTTGGCCGCCGACGCCCGCGCCGCCGTGGCCTTCCCGCTGTCGGCCTTCTTGCTGTCGGACTTCCTGACCCGGGCTCGCTTGCCTTCGGCGGACTTGGCGGGGGCCTTCTGACGGGGCACCGAGGCCGCCGCCGTCGGCTCGGGGCCGGTCCCGACGGGCGCGGCCGTCGCCCCCAGCGCCTGCCGCAGGTTGGTGAGCACGGAGTGGTCGTGCCGCAGAGCGTTCAACTGCTCCTGCAGCGCCTCCATTTCCGCACCGATGCGCTCCTGTTCCTTGGCGTTGCGCTCCAGGTCGGCGACCACCTGGGCCGTGTACTGCGATGTCAGTTCGGTAGACGTTGTTGTGGTGTCGGGCACGATGGGGCCTCTCTTCGGAGCGCGGTCGCCACATGAACACCCCCAGGAAGATGCCGTGGGGCAGGGCGTGTTGGTGTCGGACCGGGCTGCATGGCTGGGCGACCGCACGTGGTGCGTATGCCCCGGCTTACAGATAGTACGGACAGTGTTGGCCCGTTGTTCCCTTCGCGTGCGGGTTCGCCCCAAAGGGGAGTTCGGTTCGTCCCACGGAATTGACTCCCCCAGGTGTCACCCGGGCACCGGAGCGGGCACATGAACCCCGGCCCCAACTCCTCGCCGGGGGCAGGTGTGGAGGGCCGCGGTGGTGTGCCAGGAGTGTCGGTGGTGTGCCGACTGTCCCGGCGGCGGGCGGGTACACGACCCGTACGACAGGGCACGGACGAACGAGCGGGAGCGAGGTCGGGCGATGGCGGTCAGGGCGATGGGCTGGGCGCACTCGTTCCCGGTCTCCGGAGGGGTGCGCGCCGGGCGGCGCTGGACCCGCGGGCACCTGGAGTCCTTGGCGTGGACGGCCGAGGAGCCCGACACCGTGGACGCCGTCGTGCTGGCGGTCTCCGAGCTGCTCACCAACGCCCACGTCCACGCCCACAGCGACGCGCATCTCGTCCTCACCTGGGACGGCGACTGCCTGCACGTGAGTGTCCACGACGAGGACTCCACCCTGCCGCTCCAGCGTGACCCGGAGCCGGGAGCGGTGTCCGGCCGCGGGGTGGGCATCGTGCGGATGCTCGCCGACGAGTGGGACATGAAGTGCCAGCGGCACGGAAAGACGGTCACGGCATGCTTCCGCCCGACCGGCGCCCGACGGGATGACGCCGAGGCTCGGCAGGCTGGTGACGGCGCCTGACAGGGCGGCGCCGAGGCTCGGCAAGAGGGTGACGGCGCCCGGGAGCGGTGTCGTGACGAAGCCCGGCAGGTGGTGACGGCGTAGGCCGACTCTCCCCCCACGGCCGGCGGCGCCCCGTGCGCGCCCGGACGGCCCACTCGGCGGGCGGGGCCCTGCACCGCCGCCTACCGTGAACGGGTGAGCGGCTCCAGCGTTCCGCCCGAGGGCGGGGACGGCGCAGACCGGCCGGCCGGCCACCGAACCGACTACGCGGGCGCCATCTACGGCTCGATCCTGGCCGCCTCCGTCGTGGCCACGGCCGGAACGACGGGGGAGTTCCCGCGTCTCGAGGCCGTCGTGCTGCTGGTGGTCACCGGCCTGGTCTTCTGGGCGACCCATGTGTACGCCCAGATCGCCGGCGAACGCATCGTCGGCCAGGGGTGGTCCCTGCGCCAGATCCGCCGGATCGGCACGCACGAGTGGTCCATCGTCGAGGCGGCCACCCTGCCCGCCGCGGCCGTCGCCCTCAGCGCCCTCCTCGACATGAGTGTGAACACGGGCCTGTGGATCGCTCTGGGCATCGCGGTGGGCCAGCAGGTCATGTGGGCGTGCCTCGGCGCCGTCCGCGCCGGCGCCTCCCGGGGGCTCGTCGTCGCCGAGGGTTTCGTGAACCTGGCCCTCGGACTGATCATCGTCGCCGCCAAGGTCGTCCTCAAGCACTGAACACCCACGACCACCCCGGACCTCGGACGGCTGGTTAGCCTGGAGCGGAGGGGGAGGCTCGGGTGACGGCCCAGAGGAGGCCGGTATGGCCGGTACGGCAGACACGAATTCCGGGGTCGGCGCCGACGACGGGACGCGGGGCGCGCCCCGCGCCTCGCACGGCGCGGACAGCGGGCCGCAAGACGAGCCCGGCGCCCAGCACGGCACGGGCGGCAGTACACAGAGCGCGCCCGGCGCCCGGCACGGCACGGGCGGCGGTGCACAGGACCAGCCCGGCGCCCGGCATGGCACGGCCGGCGGTCCACAGGACGGCTCCCGAGCCTCGTACGGCGCGGACGGCGGGAGACACGGCGCACCCGGCGCCCCGTTCGGCACGGGCACCCCCCGCTACCTGTCGATCGCCGACCACGGCCTGATCGGCGACCTGCGCAGCGCGGCCCTGGTCGGCACCGACGGCACCATCGACTGGTACTGCTGCCCCCGCTTCGACGCGCCCAGCGTCTTCGCCTCGATCCTGGACGCCGACAAGGGCGGCTGCTTCGAACTCGCCGCGGACGTTCCGGCGCGCACGAAGCAGTTCTACTTCCCCGACACGAACGTGCTGATCACCCGGTTCTTCGCGGACGACGGAGTCGGGGAGATCCAGGACTTCATGCCGGTCGTCGACGACTCGCGCGAGACCGACCGGCACCGCCTGATCCGCCGCGTGGTGTGCGTCCGCGGAACCCTGCCCTTCCGCGCGCGCGTCGCCCCCCGCTTCGACTACGGGACGACTCCGCACACCGTGCACATCGACTCCGGCCAGGCCGTCTTCGCCACGCCCGCGCTGAGGCTGGCCCTGACGGCCACCGTGCCCATCGAGGCGGCAGGGAACGACGTGTGGTCGCTGTTCAAGCTGCGCGAAGGAGAGACCGCGGTCTTCACCCTCGACCAGGTCACCGACGAGGTGGCTCCGCGGTTCTGCGCCGTGGCGGAGGCCGAGCGGGAGTTCGAGGCCACCGTGCGCTACTGGCGGCGCTGGCTGTCGCAGTCGCGCTACCGGGGCCGCTGGCGGGAGATGGTGCACCGCTCCGCGCTCACCCTGAAACTGCTCACGTACGCCCCCACCGGCGCCATCATCGCCGCGCCCACCACCAGCCTGCCGGAGCGGATCGGCGGCGAGCGCAACTGGGACTACCGCTATGTGTGGGTCCGCGACGCCGCGTTCTGCGTGTACGCGCTGCTGCGTCTCGGCTTCAAGGACGAGGCCGAGGCGTTCATGAACTTCCTGTGCGCGCACGTCCAGTGCGAGATACCCGCGGACATCGGCCCGGACGGCCCCCTGCAGATCATGTACGGCATCGACGGGCGTCGTGACCTGCCCGAGCGCGAGCTGAGTCATCTGGAGGGCCATCGCGGATCGTCCCCCGTACGCGTCGGCAACGGAGCCGTCGGCCAGCTCCAGCTCGACATCTACGGGGCCCTGATCGACTCGCTCTACCTCTACGACAAGTGGGGGCAACCCCTCTCCAGCGCGCACTGGAACAGCGTCAGCGGAATCGTCGACTGGGTGTGTGAGAACTGGGACCAGCCGGACGAGGGAGTCTGGGAGACCCGCGGAGGCCGCAAGCCCTTCCTCTACTCCCGCGTCATGTGCTGGGTGGCCATCGAACGCGCCATGCGGCTGGCCCGGCACCGCGGCCTGCCCGCCGACCTGAACCGCTGGGGCACCGCCCGGGACACGATCTACCGGCGGATCATGAGCGAAGGCTGGTCCACGGCACGCAACGCCTTCACCCAGACGGAGAACAGCGACATCCTCGACGCGTCGCTGCTGATGATGCCGCTCGGGAAGTTCATCTCCCCGACCGACCCGAAGTGGCTCGCCACCCTCGACGCCCTGGGCGAGGAACTGGTCTCCGACTCACTGGTCTACCGCTACGACCCACTGGCGAGCCCCGACGGCCTCAGCGGAGAGGAGGGCACCTTCTCGATCTGCTCGTTCTGGTACGTCGAGGCACTCACCAGGGCGGGCCGCCTGGACGAGGCCCGGCTGGCCTTCGAGAAGATGCTCACCTACGCCAACCACCTCGGCCTCTACGCGGAGGAGATCGGCCACACCGGGGAACAGTGCGGCAACTTCCCCCAGGCCTTCACCCACCTCGCCCTGATCAGCGCCGCCTTCAATCTCGACCGCAACCTCGGCTGACCCCCGGCGGGACCGCGTGCTCAGGGCGCCGTGAACAGGCCGGGGAAACGGGGCGCGAGCCAGGGCTTGCGGCCCCGTACGAGGATGCGGCCGCGCAGGATGGGGCCGACCTGTCCCAGACGGCCGAGGCCCATCAGCAGGAAGGTGACGGGTTCGATGGAGATGGTGCAGTCCGGTCCGGCCGGCGGCTCCGGGTCGACGGTCAGCACACCGTCGGCCAGGGTCACACCGAACCCGCCGCCACCCCACAGCCGTATGTCATAGCGGGCGTTCATACCGGCGGTGCGCAGCGGGTCGGTGACCCGTGGCATCGCCGTGAGCATGAACGGCAGGGTCAGCCGGACCCGGGCCCGGTCGAGCATGTGCGGCCGCTCCAGGGCGCGGGCGAGGTCGTAGCCGTGGCCGAGCATGTGCGTGAGCAGATACGACCCCAGCTCCTGGGGGCTCATCGAGCCGAGCGGGGTGACCACGGGCCCTTCGGAGGTGTCTTCCTCCAGGGCCTTCACACAGGCGTCGGCGTGCTCGACGATCATCGCGGCCAGGGGCTCGGCGCCCCGTTCCCCGAACTCCGCCAGCGACCGCTCGTTGGCCCCGGCGAGACTCTGCGGCGTGCCGTCCCCGTAGGGGCGCGCGTGGCCCGCCGCGAGCCCGGCCATCAGTTCGTTGGCCAGCGCCAGATGGGCGGCCGCCTCGCCGACGCTCCACTCGGCCCCGGGGATCCGGCGTTCCATGTCGGCGTCGGCCCGCAGCAGCGCGGCGATCTCCTCGGCGGTCTCGCGTATCGCGGCGGCCAGCCCCTCGGGCAGCCCCCTTCGCACGTCCTGCCCAGCCACTGCGTCCACGTCCTCGCCCATCCTGTCTCCTGCCGCCGTCGCCTCCTCCGGTCCGCGGGCGGACCGGAGGAGGCGACGGATTACCGGTCACCGGGCGTACAGAAGACCAGGCAACCGGAGCGGCGACAAGACCCTGAGCAGCGAGAACGCGCTACGAGGGCGGACTTCGGTGGCAATGCGGGCATTCGCGTCAGGAATGCGCCGACGTCGGGTGACCGTTGTACGCCTCCACCTCCAGCGAGGGGCGGCCGGAGGGCAGCGCGGCGGCGGGCCAGGACAGGGTGACCTTCCGGGACTCGCCGGGCAGCAGCCACAGATAGTTGTCGCTGTACAGCGTCGGCAGGACGCGGTCACCACTGGCACGGTCCACGAGGGAGAGCCTGGTCATCGCGGCGACGGCCTTGCCCCGGTTGCCCACGGTCGCGGTCATCTCGTGGCGCGCCCCGGTCCGGGAGACACGGGTGACCGAGGCGGACAGCCGGACCTGTTCGGCCTCCGTGAGTGCCTTCATGGCCGCCGGGGTGCGGTAGCGCCAGTAGGTGTTGCGCGACAGCGGACGGCCCGCGGCGTCCTCCAGCGTCAGCCGGAGCAGGTGCAGGTCGGGCAGCGCGTCGGTCCACGCGAGGGTGAACGCCCGGGTGGTGGCCGCGGCCGGGACGTCGACGTCGGTCGTCCGCGCGGCGCCGAGCTGCCGGCCGGAGAGGTCGTGGAAGCGGGCGGTGACCCTCGCACCCTTCACCGCGGCGCGGGTGTGATTGACGGCGATGACCTGTCCCGTCCTCGGGTCCGCCTGCACATGCAGGGGCTCGCAGGCCGAACGGGCTCCGTAGTAGGTGCCGTTGACGTCGAAGTCGTAGTCGTAGGTCTGCCAGACCGTGCTGTGCCACGCGGGGTGGGACATCCACAGCATGAGACCACTGGCGTCGTCCCACAGGTTCGCGTTCCAGGCCTCGAACATGGCCCGGGTGTTCTCGTAGTTGACGAACTGGGCCTTGCGGGCGAAGTCGTCCAGGTCCGTCGCGGTGCCGAGGCGCGCCTCGACGGCCGCCTTGTAGTTCTGCGGCGCCTGGTTACCGCGCTCGCTCCAGTCGTGGTAGTACCACGCACCTCGGATCGGCCACTCGGGCTCGTCGCCGGTCATGTTCCGCAGGCTCGCCGCGGTGGAGACGACCGGCATACCGATCTCCGTGTGGAATCCGAAGCTGTCGCTGCCGTACGTCGACGGCTCGTAGTACTTCTCCGGCTCCACCCAGCCGTAGGGGCCGCCGCCGGTGATGATGCCGCCCGCCGAGTTGTTCTGGTACAGGATGCCGGGCGCCTGCCGTTCGACCGCCTCGCGCATGCCCTTGTCGATGGCCGCCGGCGGATTGCCCTCGTTGGCGCCGCACCAGACGACCACGCACGGGTGGATGCGGTAGCGCAGCACGGTGTCCCGCGCGGTGGAGTTGAACGCGTCGTGGTCCGGCGGGTCCATGCCCCAGGCGTTGGGGAAGTCGTTCCACACCAGGATTCCGTGCTCGTCACAACTGGCGTAGAACTCCTCGCGGTTGATGCTGCCGACCCAGTTGCGGATCATGGTGAAGTTCATGTCGCGGTGCATGCGCACCGCCGCGTCCATGCGGGCCGCGGGCATCCGGCGCAGCAGCTCGTCCCAGCCCCAGTTGCCGCCGCGGGCCAGCACCCGTACGCCGTTCACGCTGATCTTCAGCGGTTCGGGGGTGTTGGTCACCGACTTGACGTCGGTCCACGCGTCCCCGTCGTCGGACACCTGGATCGTGTACGTCTTCGGGTAGGCCGCCTCCCACACGATGGCCACCCGGTCGAAGCGTCGTGCGGCGCCGAGGTCGACCCGGAGCCACTGATGGTCGGCGTACTGCGAGGACCAGCGCGTGCCGGGGTCGCCGTCGGTGGCGGCGGACGCCGGGTGGCCGTCGTCCTCGGTGGAGGCGGTGACCGTTCCGCGCAGCGCGAGGTCGGTGCCCGGATCGGTGCTGTCGAGCACGGAGAGGGACCACAGCGAGTTGCCCCAACTGGTGTTCCGCTTACCGCAGTCGATACGTACGAAACGGGCGGTTCGCGGCGCGAACTCCTCCACCTGGAGGCTCGCGTCGCCGTCGTTGAAGGGCAGCGGAACCGCGGTGTTGTCGACGGTTCGCGCGTCCTGCCAGTCGGAACCGTCGGCGGACACCTGCACCACGTAGGTCCGGGCGTACGCCTTCTCCCAGACCAGGTCGACCCGGTCGAACGACTGGGCGGAGCCCAGGTCCACCTCGATCCACTGGTCGTCCCGGTAGGCGGACGACCACCGGGTGGCCGGGTCGCCGTCCGTGACGTTGCCGGCTCCGTGGCCGTCCTCGTCCACCGAGGAGGCGGTGGCGTCGGCGTGCAGGGCGAGGTCCGTACCCGGCCGCGAACCGTCGAGGACCGAGAGGGTCCACAGCGAGCTGCCCCAATCGGTGGCGCGGGTCAGGCACTTGATCCTGATGTGCCGGGCCCGCTGGGCGCCGAGGTCCAGGGACTGCGTGTACGCGTCGCCGGTGGCGACGAAGGGGAGCGGTACGTCGTACTCGTAGCCGAACTGGCGTATGCCGAAGCGGGTGGCGCGCCGGTCGCTCTCGGTGCCGTCCACCCGGGCGACGAGGGTGAGGTCGTGCAGGCGGGGGCTTCCGAGGCCGTTGGGCCACCAGAGTTCGGGATCGCGCAGCCGCAGCCGGCCGAAGGCGTCGGGAGCGAACACGACGTCGACGGTCCGGCCGGCCGGGACGGTGACCGTCTTCGAGACCCGTACGTCGTCGAACGCGGCGGTGACGGTCGCCTCGTGGTCGGCGCTGTCGGCGTTGCGCACCGGGACGACGATGGTGAGTTCGGCCGTCGAGGTGTCGGGCAGGTCCGGCAGCACGGTGTCCACCCGCGGGTCGCCGATGACGACGTGCCCGGTGGATCTCAGACGGACGTGGTTCCAGATCCCGGCCACCCGGTCACGCACGGCGGGCATCCAGTCCCAGCCCGAAGAGGCCAGGTAGGTCGGCGAGTTGAGGTTCATCTGACCTGCTCCGGCATCGACCCAGGCCTCGCCGGCCGGGCCCTTGTCCCCGGGGCTGCCGGGGACGGGCATCGGCGTGATCCGCACCGCCAGCGCGTTCTCGTCCTTCACCCGCAGGAGGTCCGTGACGTCGTGTGCCGAGCGGGCGAAGGGATACAGCAGGTCGCCCACGCTGTGCCCGTTGAGCCAGATGTCGGCCTTGTGGTTGATGCCGTCGAACTCGAGCCAGACGCGGCGTCCGGCGCCGGTCCGCAGGCCGCGCGGCACCGTGAAGTCCCGCTTGTACCACCAGGCGTGGCGGGAGAGTGCCTCCGGGACGCGCAGGTTGTTCAGGCCGGCGACGGGGTCGGGCAGCTTGCCCTGGTCGACGAGGGAGGCGAGGACGGTGCCGGGCACGGTGGCGGGCAGCCAGCTCCGGGTGTCCACGCCGGTCTTCGACAGCGCGGCGCCGTCTCCCCCGGCCCAGTCGTCCATGGTCAGCGTCCAGCCGGACTCCAGCGGTACGGTGCCGTCCTCGGCCACCTTCAGCGCGGGGGCGTGGCCGTCGTGCGTGCCCCAGTCGGTCCAGCCGGTCGCCGCGGGCCGGTGTTTCCGCGCCGTGCCGAAGACCTCGAACCCGTTCAGGCCGAGCGGGTTGGCGCTGGACCGCTTGCGGGAGGTCAGCCGTACCCAGCGGGCCGTGGCCGGCTTGGGGAGCTGGATCTCCACGACGCCGCCGGTTCCGGCGGTCGTACGGTACACACTCGACCAGGACGTGTGGTCACGCGATGTCTCGACGACGAAGTCGACCGCGTAGCTCGACAGGATCTCCCTGCCGGTGGTGCCGTCGGCCCAGTTCCCGCTCGCCGGAGGCGTGAACACCGGGTCGCCCGCGTCGGCCTCGAAGGTGAGCCGGATCCAGGTGACCTCGCAGTCCGCCTGGAGATCGACCGAGATCCACTGCGGGTCACCGCCCGCCGCACGCCATCCGGTGCCGCGCACGCCGGGGGAGTGGACGCGGTCCACCACGAACTCGCCCGGCGTGGGGGCGTAGTCGGTGGAGGAGACGGTCACCGGCCGGTACACGGCCAGCTCTTCGGCGGACGCCCGCGTGCCGTCGGGGCCCGGCCGCTCGGCGGCCGAGGCGGTGCCCTGGAGCGTCGTACCCAGGCCGAATCCGGCCAGCAGGGTGGAGCCGGTCACGACGACCGATCGTCGGGAAGGGGAGTGCGCAGGATTCGGCTGAGCCATCAGCGGGTTGTCCAATCACACGGTGGTGCTTGCCGAGTACGGGGTTTGGCAACGTTGTCAGGATGAATGACAACGTTGCCAAAGATGTGACGTGTGATCGCTCCTGTCAAGGGTTCCGTCGTCGATCGCGCTCCAGCCGAAGAGCGGGAACCGGACGAAGTCGGCTCCCGGAGACCGCTGTTCCGGATCCGCCGTGACGCCGGGTCAGGGGGTTCGTCGGGGCGCCCGAGCGGGCGCGGGGCCCTTACCTCCCGGGTAATCGACTCCCCTGGGCGCGGCGGGCAAGGTTGTTCGTGTACGGAGCCCCGACGGCCGGAGGATGCCATGACCGCGTACGCCATCGCCCATCTGCGGGAGGCCGTGCCGCACCCGGAGATCGCCGACTACATCGAGCGGATCGGTGCCACCTTCGCGCCGTACGGCGGCCGGTTCCTCGTGCACGCCGCGCGGCACGAGGTGGTGGAGGGCGACTGGCCGGGCCATGTCGTGGTGATCGGTTTCCCGGCGATCGCCGAGGCGCGTGCCTGGTGGGACTCGCCCGCCTACCGGGAGGTCGCCCCACTCCGCTCGCGGCACATCGAGGGGGACATCATCCTGGTCCCGGGTGTCCCCGAGGCGTACGACCCGACGGCGACGGCGCGGCTGATGCGGGAGGGGCTCGCGGCAGGGTAGCCCCTGCCGGGTGCCGGGTGCTGGGTGCCGACGGGAGGATGCTGTCGACGCGTCGAGGGGGATCGTGGCACCCGGTGCCGGGTGCCACGATCCCCCTCAGTGGTGCGGCGCGGCGGGGAGGCCTTGAGCCGATGGCCGCGGACGGTGCGCCGGGCGGGCACGCCCCGTCCGGCGCCGAACGGATGTCAGCAGGTGCCCTCGTCCTGCCACGGACCCCAGTCGACGCCGGTCGGCGTCTCGTTCTGGGTCCACCACTTGGCCTTCCAGTTGTGGTGGTTGTACGAGGCCTCGTTGCCCGCGGTGTAGACCGTGGCCGCGTTCCAGGCCGCCTTGCAGCCGCCGCCCGGCGTGGGGGTCGGCGTCGGTGTGGGCGTCGGCGTGGGGGTCGGGGTGCCGGTGGGCGGCGTCGCGCCGGCGAACTTCACCGAGTACTTCGCGAAGTCCCAGGAGTTCTGGGTCACGCTGGAGCACGTGCCCGACGTACGGCCGCCGTTGTCGGCGGGGGAGCACTGGCGGTCGCGGTTCAGGGACCAGAAGGTGAAGCGGTCCATGGCGTGGCTCGTGGCGAAGTCCAGCACTGTCTGGAAGTCGGCCTGGGAGAAGTACTCGCCGGTGTCACTGCGGCCGTTCATGCCGGAGAAGCCCTCGTGGGCGTACGCGGTCGCCTGGTCCCAGCCGAACGTCGACTGGAGGATCGTGTTGAAGTTGGCGAGCGCGCCGGTCTGGGACGCGGCGCCGTTGAAGCCGCCGTCGAAGGGCATGATGGAGAAGTTGTTCGGGGTGAAGCCCTGCGACTTGGCCTCCAGCAGCATCTGCTTGCCGAACCAGCCGGTTCCGTCGGCCGTTCCGGCCGTGGTGACGGACACGTACAGGCCCGGGTTGTTCTGCTGGAGGATCTTGGCGGCGCCGATCTCGTTCCTGACGGCCGCCGTGTTCTCGTACTCCGGCTCCTCGAGGTCGAAGTCGATTGCGTGCAGTCCGTACTTGGTGATGACCTGCTGGTACGCGGCGGCGGTGGAGGCGGCGTCCGAGCAGGCCTGGCCGAGCTTGGTGCCGCCGTAGCCGCCGATCGAGACGGAGACGTCGCCGCCCTTGGCGCGGATGGTGTTGATGACCGACTGCACGGCGGTGTCCGAGGACACCGCTGCGGTTCCGTCCCAAGTCGGCGTGCAGCCACCGCCGTTGGGGGCGAGGATGAAGGCGAGCTGGAAGGCCTTGAGGCCGGTCGCGTCCATGATGGCGCCCGCGTCCGGCGGGTCGTTGTCCAGCGGCATCAGGTAGGGGGCGGCGGCGTACCACCGGTTGCTGAGCGCTGTGGTCGCGCCCGAGGCGCTGCCCGCGACGAGAGCGGTCGTGCCGACCGCGGCCAGGCTCACGGCGGCGGCCGCGCCCAGACATGCGCGAAGACGTCTCACTGTGCCTCCAGAGGGGTGGGGGAGGCTCCAGCTTCCGGGTTCTGTCACGATCACGTCAATATGTTGGACTAGACCAAATGAGGCTTTGGACTAGACCAGGCGAATTCTTTACCCGCCGCCGCTCTCACGTCGCCCACGAGCGGCGCTCAGTGCCAACCGGGCTGCCGTAGCGGCCGTTGCCGGTGTCAGTAGGGCAGGCCCTCCGAGGCCGCGTGGAGGGCCGCGTGCATGCATGCGGCGAGATCCTCCTCGGAGGCCTGCGCCGCGTCGGCGAATCGTACGGCGAAGTCCTCCGCGGCCGCGCGCAGCGCGCCGTTCACGGTGGCCGCGTGCACCTTCACCCGCAGATCGTCCGCGCTCCTGCCGGAGCGCCGGGCGAGGACCTCGGTGAGGACGGGCAGCGCGTCGTCGTGGGCCTGGAGCCAGACGGCACGCAGTGCGGGCTCCGCGGGGGTCATGCGGATCAGGTCGAGTACCGCCGGGTCGGCGGACGGCAGCGTCCCTCGGCGGCAGGAGCGGGTGAGGAAGTCCAGTAGGCCGGTCTCGGGCGGCCAGTGGCGCAGTTGGTCCGTGGCGGCGTCGAGTCCCGCCGTCAGTAACGGGCGTACGCAGCTCTCCTTGGTGGGAAAGTGGCGCCACAGTGTGCGGGTCGAGACGCCCACCGCCTCCGCGATCTGGTCCCCCGTGGTGCTCGTGACGCCCTGGGAGACGAACAGGCGCACGGCCTCACGGGCTATGTCCAGCCGGAGAGCCTCCTTGCGTCGTTCGCCCAGTGACGGCCGCGTGGCCGTCGTGGCCCGGTCTGCGGGTGCCGCTTCGCGCACCGTCGCCCCACCACCCCTGTCTCATCGACCGGAGCAGCATAGCGAGCCGCGCAGAACTGACGCGCGCAGACATCTTGTCACTGAGTGACATCCGATCCTACTCTCCTGATGTGACTCGGGAGTAACTAGCGGGTGTCGAACGGGACTTCGACGTCCGTCGCTTCCGGGAGCAGAGACAGGAGCGATGCCCCACCACGCGCCGCCGGCCGACGGCGCGCGGGCGGTTCCTTCGCCCTGTCCACCTCCGCGATGTGGCTGGGCGCGTGGTCCCGTCCTGCCCAGGTCCACGTCCGGGCAGTGTCATTTCCCCCCTCACCGACCCGTCACCGCCACCGCCGGTCCAGCGGTGGCGGTCCGGTCGGCACCCCTCAGCCAGAACCGGCGTCACGCCCTTGACGCCGTCGGCATCCCGCACGACCCCCACGTTTCGACGAAGCAGGGAGTGAGCCGCATGCATCGACCCCACAGCACCCCTCGGCCGCATCCGTCCGCCGGCCGACGCCCGCGCGCCGAGCGGAAGCAGCCCTCCGCGCGCCCCGAGTCCGCCGCACGCGACCGCGGCCGCCTCCTCGCCACCGCACTCGCCGTTCTCGCCTGTCTCAGCATCCAGGCGCTCCCCGCGGCGGCCGCCGACGCGGGCTCGGTGGTGTCCCGGGGCGTGACCATCCCCGCGTTCTACACGCCGCCCGCGAACCTCCCCGCGGCCAACGGCGCCCTGATCCGCAGCGAACCCCTTCCCCTCGCGCTCAGCCTGCCCGGCCTCGACGGTCCGCTCCCCGGCACCGCGACCCGCCTGATGTACAAGTCGACCGACTCCAACGGACAGCCCGTCGCCGTGACCGGCGCCTACATCGAGCCCTCGGCCGCCTGGAAGGGCGGCGGCGCGCGCCCCCTGGTGGCCGTGGCCCCCGGCACCATGGGCCAGGGCGACCAGTGCGCGGCCTCCATGGGCCTCGAACACCCCATCACCTTCAACGGCGAGACGGTCTCGGTCGGTTACGAGGACCTCGCGGTCTACCGGCTCCTGGCCAAGGGGGTGGCGGTGGTCGTCACCGACTACGTCGGGCTCGGCGCGACCGACCGGCTCCACACGTACGTCGACCGTCTCGACGGCGGCCACGCCCTGCTCGACGCCGTCCGCGCCGCCCGCGGGCTCACCGGGGCCTCGGTCGCCGCCGCCTCGCCCGTCGGCCTGTTCGGCTACAGCCAGGGCGGCGGCGCCAGCGCGTCGGCGGCCGAACTCCAGCCCACCTACGCCCCGGACATCACCCTGGCCGGCACCTACTCCGGCGCACCGCCCGCCAACCTCACCTCGGTGATCAAGGGCATCGACGGCAGCGCCCTCGCCGGCGCGCTGGGCTGGTCCCTCAACGGCTTCCTCCAGTCCGACCCCGATCTCCAGGACTTCGCCGACGCCCACATCAACGCCGCGGGGAAGGCCGCGCTGAACGACCTCTCCACGATGTGCGTCGGAGACGCCATCCTCGGCTACGCGTTCAAGAAGAGCACCGCCTGGACGACGGACGGCAAGTCCGTCAGCCAACTCGTGGAGAGCACACCGGCCCTCCAGGCCACGCTCGCCGACCAGCGCATCGGCAACCTGAAGCCGACCAGTCCGGTACGCCTGGTCACCGGCGTCCAGGACGACATCGTCCCGCACGCCCAGGCACGTCAACTCGCCGTCGACTGGTGCCGCAAGGGCGCCGACATCACCTATGACGCCATCGTCCTGCCCAACCTCGGCGACGGTCTGCTCCTCAACCACGTCGCCCCCCTCATCGCCGACCAGGGCGACGCCATCTCCTGGCTGACCGACCGCCTCTCCGGCAAGCGCGCCTCCTCCAACTGCTGGACGATGCCCCTCCAGCCCTGACCCTCCGGCGCGGGCTCCGGCGACCCCCCACGGCGCCGGAGCCCGTGCGTGTCCCATCCGAAAGGCAAGCGGTCGTCATCGTTCAACGAGTGCCTATTCACGGCAAAGCACCCTGAAGCCGTCCGGGAGTTCCTAGGCTCGCCTCCTCTTTCCCAGCCTCCGGGAGGACCCGCGTGCCGCAGCCCCATCGGACGAACGAGAACGATCTCGTCCTCCCCAGCGGTTTCGACGACATCGTCCGAGTGATCGACCGGTACGTCGTCGACCGCCGCAACGGCGCTCCGCACGGGCGGCAGAGCCCGGGACACCGGCTGCCCGCCCTGCTGTTCACCCGCGAACCCGCGCCCGGCGGGACCGTCTCGGGCACCACTCCGGCCGACGCCGCGACGCCGGACACCGGGCAGGGCGAGCCCGATCCCGTGCTGTCGGCCCTGGTGCACGCCTACCACCACCGCCTCGTACGCCTGAGCACCGGCGAGACGGGCCACCTGGCCAGCCTCGCGCCCCACGCGCTGGTCGACGAGGAACTGCTCGCCTGCGAGCACCCCGGCGAGGACACCGACCGGCCCGAGGGCCCCCACGTACGGCTCCTCGACCGGGTGGCCCGGCAGTTGCGCGTCACCATGCCGGACGGCTCCGGCACCTTGCGGCTGACCGAGTTCGACGCCTGTCTGTCGGTGCTGCGCGCCGACATCGCCGACGGGGACGTGCGGGACGAACGGCGGGCGCTGCGCGACCGGATCTACGACAAGTACGCCTGGAAGTTCGGGTTCGCCGCCGAGGTCACCGCCCTCGGCGACGAACTCGGCGCGCGGCAGTGGTCGGCCATCACGAGACTGGTGACCACACCGCTGGCCTGGCTGTGGCGGTGGTCGTACGGCGTACGGATCGACCGCGGCGCACGCTTCCGGTGGGTCGGCGGGATGCTGGACGAGCCCGGGCGCAGCTTCCTCAACGCCGCCCTGTCCCTGCGCGACGCCCACCTGCGGTCCCGGGCCCAGGACCGGGCCGACCGGGAGGCGGGGGTCGACGCCGGGGCTCCGGCGGCCGCGGCCGCCAGGTCCGCCGCGTCCGCCGTCTCGGCCCGCGACGAGGCCGTGGTCCGGCAGGTCCTGCTGACCGCACTCCTCCACGACCTCGCGCGGGCGGCCCGCCCGCCGGTGTGGAGCGCGCGCAGACCACGGCGGCGATGGCCCTTCGTCCTGCTGCTGCCGACGGTCGGCGGCGACGACTCCCCGAGCCGCAAGCTCCTGAACTCCTTCTCCGCCGTGTCCGAGGAGCCCGGGACCTGCCCGCTGCTCGTCCTCGGCGCCGCCACGGCGGACATCCCGCCGTACGCCGTCGCCCTGCCCCGGCCGGGCATCCCGGGCCAGAACGCCCGGCCGAGCACCTACGGCGCGACGGCCCAGGCGGTGGCCTCGGTGCTCGCCGCGGGCGCCTCCGGACACTCGGCCGAGGCGGTACGCGCGGTGCCGCTCTCCCGTGTGCCCGACAACGGCACGAACGCCGAACGGCCCGCGGTGCAGCGGACCGTGCGCTCCCGCGAGCGGCGCGGGAGCGACTGGCTGCGCCCCGCCGTGGCCGGCGTTGCCGTCCTGGCGGTCCTGGCCGTGATCGCCGCCGGACTGTCGCGGGTGCCGGGGCTCGGCGGGACACATCACCGAACCGAGCCCCGGCCCGTGTCCCGCGCCACCGACACCTGGTGTCCGCGGGTCGGCACGGGCGAGCGCGTGGGGCTCACCGACGGCAGCGACGGCTGCGAGCTCGCCCATGGTCTGTACGCGCCCGAACTGAGGTCTCTCGAAGCCCGGTTGGGCCGCCAGAACGCGGACGTCGACCGGTCGAAGCCCTATCGCACGCTCGTCTTCTTCGCTCCGCTGAGCGTCGGCTCCACCTCTCGCCGCACGGTGCCCACAGGCTTCCAGATGCTGCGGGGAGCGCTGCTCGCCCAGGACCAGGTGAACCACCTGAACCTCAAGTCCCAGATGCCGATCCGGCTTCTCGTCGCCAACGCGGGGGAGTACTTCACCTACGGCTCGCACGGCGGACTCAACACCCGGAACGACAGCCATGTGGATGTGGCTCACATGATCGTCCGGCGCATTCACCGGGACCACATCGCCGGTGTCATCGGCCTCACCCAGAGCCGCCCGGAGTCCCTCCAGGCCGCGATCGAACTCGACGCCCAGGGCGTCACCGTCCTCGGCACCGGAGTCTCCGGTCAGCCCATGGTCGAGGGCGACTCCCCGGTGTCGTACTTCCAGCTCTCGGCGCCGGACGAGCGGGTCGCGCGCGTCATGGCGTCCTTCGCCCGGCGCTCACCCCGGCTGGCGGCCCTGGCCAAGGCCGCGCCGGGGCACAGCGCGCCCGCCGCCGTCCTGGTCTTCGACCCGCACGACGCCTACTTCAGCGTGGACCTGAAGACTCGGTTCACCCGCGCCTACGGTTCGGCCGGGCCGGTCTACCCGGTGCCGTACGGCGAATCGAGCAAGGACAGCCGGACGGCCGCGGTGGCGGCCGGTGTCTGCGCGCTGATCCGCAGGACCAACGGCTTCGTCGTCTACGCGGGCCGGTCCAGCGTCATGTACGACCTCTTCTACTACCTGCAGAGCGACAAGCAGTGCCGTACGCGTCAGGGCCGTGTCGCCGTGCTGGCCGAGAGTCCCGCCCCCGGGCTGGTGCAGCATCCGGAGACGATGCCGAGGGAGTTCGGCTCGCTCAGCCTCTTCTACAACCAGTTCAGCCTGCCCGACGCCAAGGGGCCCTTCGCCACGAGCTTCAAGGAGTCCTACGACGTCTCCGCCGACAGCGACGGCGCCGCGGGCTACGACGCGGTGCGGGTCTTCTTCCGGGTGATGAACGACATGCTGGACACCGACCCGCGGTTCACCCCCAGTGCCGTCGTCACGTATCTCCAGTCGACAGGAGTCACCGACTTCGTCGGCGAGTCGGGGATCATGACCTTCGGGAAGGGCCGCAAGTATCCGGTGAACAAAGAGGTCGACATCCGGGAGATCACCGCGGACGGCTCCATCGTCGACGACCTGACGTGCGGGGCGGTGGACGTGAAGGCGGCTCCGGTGACGCGATGGGGACCCTCCGGCACCTTCATCTGTCCCGAGGACGACTGAGACCCTCCTCCGGCACGCGTCCGGGCACGGACGCGTGGCCGGGGCCGGCCGCCGACACCGCGCACCCTCCTCGCCGGACCGACCGACTCCGCTTTCCGGTAAGGGAGTTGGGGACACGAAAGATCGCCGGCACGAGGCAACCCTCCGGCTCCCTCCTCCGTCCTCGTGGGACGGGGGAGCGCTTCGGGACCAACGGGGCGACGGGGGTGATTGCCGACCAGGAGGAGAAGAACCTTGTTCCGTGTCCGGCGCACAGGGGTTGTGGCCGCGGTGTTACTCGCGGCGCTCGCGGGATCGCCAGGATCGTCCCAGGCACACCAGAACACGGCCGGTTCCGCGCGGTCCGCGGGACTCGCTTCCACCACGGACGCCGACGACCCCGGCGGACTGCCCGCCGGATGGAGCCTCACCGGTGAGGGAGCGGCACGGCAACTGGTCTGGCGCTCGGACAA
Organism: Streptomyces sp. NPDC096324; assembly: GCF_044763015.1. Classification (NCBI taxonomy): domain Bacteria; kingdom Bacillati; phylum Actinomycetota; class Actinomycetes; order Kitasatosporales; family Streptomycetaceae; genus Streptomyces; species Streptomyces sp. NPDC096324. Next base: position 416,046 of record NZ_JBIWFK010000008.1, read on the forward strand.
GCCGGTGCCCATCAGCGACGCGGGGGTCGCCTTCTACTCCGGGGACCGCTTCCTCGGCCGGCCCGTCGGATCGTCCGACGGCCGCTCCTTCCGGCTCGCCCTGGGCCCGGCATCACTCGGGAAACCGTCCGACCTCCAGGCGCGGACCGGTGAACGGCGCCTGGACGCCGCGGGAGCCGGGGCCGTCCGGCCCACCGCGCCGGACGGCCCCGGGGAACGGCCCGGACTGTCCGGCCGGCCCGCGACACGCCTCCCGGTGAACGCCGTCGACCCCGGGAAGCCGGGCCCCTACCGGACGGCCACCGGCGACTACGAGCTCCCCTCGGTCAGCCTGCCCGGCCTCCCCGAGCGCGTGGAGATGCGCGCCGTCGTGGTCGCGCCCGTGAACGCCCGGGGACACCGGCCGCTGGCCCTGTTCCTGCACGGCCGTCATGCCACCTGCTACACCGGCCACGGCAACGACACCGGCGGCGAATGGCCCTGCCCCGCGGGCAGCAGGCCCATACCGAGCTACCGGGGCTACCTGGCCGACCAGAAGCTGCTGGCCTCGCAGGGATACGTGACCGTGTCCATCGCCGCCAACGGCATCAACGGTCAGGACTACGCGGCCGAGGACGGCGGTGCCCAGGCCCGGTCCTCCCTGGTGCGGCAGCACCTGGCCCGCTGGGCGAGCTGGTCCGCCGGCCAGGCCTCCGCGCCCCGGATCGTAAGGCGGTCGGCCCCCGCGGACCTGTCGCGCGTCCTGCTGGTCGGCCACTCGCGCGGCGGCGAGGGCGTGAACCGGGCCGCCATGGACAGCCTCTACCCCGCCCCGGCCGACCAGGACGGCTACCGCGGGCCGGTGCGCTGGCACATCCGGGGCACCGTCCTCATAGGCCCCACCATCTTCGGGCAGAACCCGGCGCCCGACGTGCCCTCCGCGACGATCCTGCCCGGCTGCGACGGCGATGTGTCCGACCTCCAGGGGCAGATGTACGTGGACGCGACCCGCGGAGTCAGCCGCGGTGCCGCCCTGCACAGCTCCGTCTACATGGTCGGCGCCGACCACAACTTCTTCAACAGCGAATGGACTCCCGGCCAGGCCCAGGCCCCCGCGGAGGACGACTTCTGGACCGGCGACCAGCCCGACCGGGTGTGCTCGCCGGGAACCGCCACACGTTTGACGGCCCGCCGGCAGCAGACCGCGGGCGCGACCTACATCGCCGCCGCCGCGCGGCTGTTCGTCGCCGGTGACGACCGCGTACGGCCGCTGCTCGACGGCTCGGGGCGGCGCGCGCCCTCCGCCGGACCCGCGCGGGTCCTCACCCACGCGGTCGGCGGACGCCGTACCCCGGCGTTCCTGCCGGACGGTCAGGTCTCCGTCGACGGCGGGACGCTGTGCCAGGAGGTGACCGAAGTCGTGTCGGCGGCCTGCCTCGGCTCCGGAAGGAGCGGTGTCTCGCCGCACTTCGCCCCGTGGGCGGCGTCGCGGGAGCCGGGCCGGCGTGCCGTGGCCCTGCGCTGGACGGCCGCCGGCTCCACGGTCCGGATCCGCTCGGAGCGGCCCGTCTCGATCGCGGACTCCCGGGTTCTGGCGATGCGTCTGATCGTGCCGCCGAACACCAGGGACACCCGGTTCGACATCGGTCTGACCGACGCCGCCGGCCACCGGGCGACGCTGGGGCGCGTCCGCCTCGACGGTCTGCCCGGCACCGACCGCACCGCCTCCTACTGGGGCCAGGAGGTCCGGCTGCCGCTGGCCGCCGCGATCCGCGCGGGAGTCGATCCACACCGGCTGAAGTCCCTGGAGATCGTCCCGCGCACCCGCTCCGGGCAGGCGTTTCTGCTCGACGCGTGGGGATGGCGCGCCGGAACCCCCGAGGTGCGGGCCGCTGACCTCGCCCGTGTCGACGTCGGCCGGCTGACCGTCGACGAGGGCGACACGGGCTCGCGGACCTACCACGTGCCGGTGAAGGTCACCGGACACGGCAACGGCACCGTCCGGTTGTTCGTCGCCGATCCGGACACGGGCCGGACCACCTCGCGCGAGGTGACCGTACGGGCCGGTGACCCGGCCCCCGACGTGCGGGTCGAGGTCCGGGGCAACGAGCGCTACGGCTACGACGTGTCCCACGACGTCTTCGTGAAGGCCGTCCACGGCGCGGTGATCGGCGCCTACCGGGGCGGTGTCACCGCGCGCAACGACGATCCGATGCCCACCTTCAAGGTGACCCCGCCCTCCGCCCGCGCGGCCGAGGGCCGCAAGCTGACCTGGCGGGTCGCCCTCTCCGCACCGGCCGACGTGGACATGCAGTCCGACATCGCCGTCGTCCGCGTCACCGGCGGCCACGAACTGTCCACCACCGACGTGGATCCGCAATGGCTGCGGAACATGTCAGGCAAGGAACCGCTGCCGTCACGGCCGCTGTCCCAGGTGAACGGATTCTTCCTGTTCGTCGGCATACCCGCGGGCCGCACGAGCGCCGAGTTCACCGTCCCCACGGTCCGGGACCGGCTCGCCGAGCCGGAGGAGACGGTACGGCTGCGCATGACCGTCTACGACGAGACGGGCCGCCCGCACGACGGACCGGAGTTCACCGGCACGGTCCACGACCCGGCGTAGCCCGCCACGGCCCGCGCCCCGGCCGGACCCGGACCCTCGGGACCGGGCCTCCGGCCGGCGCGCGGGCGCCGTGCCCCGGCGGCTGCCCGTGGACGCCTACTTCTCGTCGAAGACGAGATCTTCCGGAGGGAGGTTGAGCCGCACGGTGTCGCCGTTCGTGACCTCCACGATCGTGTCGAAGCCGGTCCACTGTCCGGTGGACAGGACGAACAGCCGGTCCTCGCGCTGCTCCAGATAGGGCCGGAAGCCCTCCAGGGACGGGTCGCCGTCATTGAGCTGGAGGTAGTCCGCCAGCCGGCGGAAGAGCTTGGGCAGCAGCACCGCGGACTCGGTCAGCGTGGCCGGGCCCTCCACCTTCGCCCCGCTCCGGGTCTGGTCCGACGGCCACAGCCCGAGCCCGTCCTGGCGGGCCTGCCGCGCCGCCCCGGACAACTCCCGCCGGAGGCCGACGTAGAGGTTGCGATAGAACGTCGGGTAGGCCAGGCCATCGGCGAGCTGATGATGATTGGCGGTCTGCCGCAGGTGCTCGGCGGTGACCGTGACGAGCGTCCCACTGGCAGCCGGGGCCTCGGTTCCGCGGCCCGCGAGAGCCACACAGCGCCCGTGGACGTCCGCGCTGCGCGTCAGGATGTAGCCGGGTACGGACTCGGGCGCACTGTGTTTGACGATTCCGTTCGCGCCGCGCTCCACCTCCTCGAAACCCAGCCAGGCGAGCAGCGCCTCCGCGGCTTGACCGGCGTACGGCGCGGGCTGATGGAGTTCGGGCCCGTGCGGCGGCCGGTAGTGGGTCTCCAGGGTGTCGATGCCGTCCAGCCGGAGCTGTGCCCCGCCGGCCAGATTGCGGCGCACCTTCCGTCCTCGCAGCAGGTCCCACTCCCCGGGATCGTCCGGGACGAAGCGAACCGAGTCGCCGTCGGGACTGGCCCCGACGATTCTGTACGACCCCTTGATCAGCAGCATCGGCATGCCGTTCCCCCATCGTTCGCAAGGCCCCTCCACGATGACCCGCGCGGCATCGCGCGGCACCTCGGCGGAGCGCGATGGGTACCCGAAGTCATGCAATGGGCGGACCGTGGCACCGCGTCCGGCAGCACGCGGCGTACGACGCACGCCCACCCCGTCGCGGAGACCCGGTACGAGCGGGGCTCCGGGGCCTCAGAACTCCTCGTGTGCCGTGGGGTCCCCGCCGAGGCGTCGGCGCGGGCGGTCGGCGACGGCCGTCATCTCGGCGGGGGACAGCTCGAATCCGAACAGGTCGAGGTTCTCCCGTTGGCGCCCGGCGTCGGCGGACTTGGGGATGGGCACCGCGCCGAGCTGTGTGTGCCAGCGCAGCACGACCTGACCGGGTGTGACGCCGTGCGCCTCGGCGATCTTTCCGATCCCGGGGTCGTCGAGGAGCCGGGAGCCACGGCCCAGGGGGCTCCAACTCTCCGTGACGATGCCCTTGTCGGAGTGGAAGGCACGCAACTCGTCCTGGGGAAGCAGGGGATGGAGCTCGATCTGGTTCACCGAGGGAAGCACTCCGGTCTCGGCCTCCAGCCGGCCGATGTGTTCGGCCGTGAAATTGGAGACGCCGATCGCGCGCACCAGCCCCGCGTCACGGAGTTCGATCATCGCCCTCCACGAGTCCACGTACTTGTCCACGCGGGGCAGCGGCCAGTGAATGAGGTAGAGATCGACGTAGTCGAGTCCGAGACGGCCGCGCGACTCCTCGAACGAGGCGAGCGTCTCCTCGTGACCGTGGTGCCTGCCCGGCAGTTTGGTGGTGACGACGATCTCCTCGCGCGGGACGCCGGAGCGGGTGACGCCCCGCCCGGTACCGCTCTCGTTGCGGTAGTTGACCGCCGTGTCGACGAGCCGGTACCCCATGCCGAGCGCGTGGCTCACGGCCTCCTCGGCCTGTGCGTCGTCCATCGGCCAGGTGCCGAGGCCGACGGCCGGGATCTTCGTACCGTCATGGGCCGTGCGGTCCGGGATGCTGATCACGGGGAACCCTTCCGAAGCTGCGAGAGGTACCCGCCCATCGTGCCCGGCCACCGCCGTCGCGGCGACGCGGGCGCGCCGCCGCACCTGCCCGACGGGCCCGGACCGGGCGCCATGTTTCGTGACGCGCGTGGCGGACGACTCGTGGGTGCGCCGGCCCGCTCGGCGTGCGAGCGGGCCGGCGCGGTCGGTTCAGGCGGTGTGCAGGGTGAGCCCGTAGCGGTTCAGGATCTCGTTCACGGGCTGGTACCAGGTCTGGCCTCCGCCGGTGCAGTTGCCCCATCCGCCGGAGGTGACGCCCTGTGCCTGGTCGCCGCTGATGAACGAGCCGCCCGAGTCGCCGGGTTCGGCGCAGACACTCGTCTTGGTCATCTGGTGTACGGCGCCCTGGCTGTAGTTGACGGTCTCGTTCTTCGCGAGGACGGTGCCGCAGTGCCAGTGGGAGGTCGAGCCGGAGCGGCAGATCGACGCTCCGACGGGTGCCTCGCCGGAGCCCCGGACGAGCTGGTCGGAGACGGTGCCCCAGCCGAGGACGACGGGCACGGTCCACCAGCCGCTTCCCACGTTGACCCAGGCGTAGTCGTTGTCCGGGAACGAGGAGCCCTGGAAGTTGCCGATGTAGCTGTGGTCCCAGCCGCTGACGCCCGCGCCCGGCTGGGCACAGTGCCCGGCGGTGACGAAGCCGCCGTACACCGAGAAGCCTATGGAGCAGCGGACGTTGCCGGTGTAGTACGGGTCTCCGCCCACCGTGCCGGCCGCGTACGTCCTCGGGGCCCGGTCGGTCCGCCGCACGACCACGGGACCGGACGCGCGGGCGCGGGCGACGAAGGTCCGGACATCGTTGTCACTCTTGTGCGCGGACACCACGTCGACGACGACGGAGTTGGCGCGGGGGTCGACGTGCCAACCGCTCACGCCGGCCGGTGCGTCGAGCGCGTCGACGCGTGCCATGGTCCTGTCGAGCTGTCGCGCGCTGTGCTCGACCAGGGTGACGCGGGCGCCGGTCGCCTCCACGGCATCGCGAGACGCGCCCTTGGTGACGGCGACGACGAGTCTGCCGCTCCCGGCGTCGAACCAGGAGCCCCCGTACGAGGCGCCGGCCACGCGACGGGCGTTGCGTTCGACGCCGCGTGCGGCGGTTTCCCGGGCGAGCCGGGTGGTCGCCTGCTGCCGGGTGAGTCCGAGGTCGTGCTGCATGGCGGAGAGGACGGCCGAGGAGGCGGGTGCCCGGGACGCCGTGGCGGTGAGGGGGGCTTCGCCGGCGGCGGCCTGGGTGAGTCCGAGTGTCGCGGCTCCGGCGAGCAGGCCGGTGGTCAACGCGATGCGCAGAACTGTGGTGCGTCTCACGGTGGTTGCCTTTCGTCGATCCGATGGTCGGTGAGTGGGGCGAAGGGCAGGAGAGAGCGCTCTCAGAGTTGCGTGAACGAGGGTAGCGGGAGGCTCCTGTCAGGTCCATACCAATGCGCGGACCGCTCGCCGGGCCCGTCCGGAGTGCGGCGGCTTCGGGTGTTCCGGGCCGCCGTGACCGCTACCTCGGGTTGTGGTCCGTGTGACCCCGAAGCGGCTTTCGGAGTCACTTTCCGTCAGTGTCCGATGGCACATCGAACGGTTCCTCGCGATCGTGCGGCCGAGGGTGAACAGCGTCTGATCACCGTCGTGTTGGCAGTAGGCTCAACCTGCTGCGGCGCCCCGATGATCACTCATGCTCGGTAGGGAATCGACCTGTGGCGATCGACGGGATCCCAACTGCGTGAGGATGAAGCACAAGTGCTGATAGCGGGGCGGTATCGGCTGCAGACAGCTCTCGGGCGGGGCGCCATGGGGGAGGTGTGGCGGGCCCAGGACGAGATGATCGGCAGGTCCGTGGCCGTGAAGCTGCTGCTCTCCCAGGACGCCGACCCGACGGCCGCGGCCCGGTTCCGTCTGGAGGCCCAGACCGCGGGCCTGCTCAACCATCGTCACGTGGTGGGTGTCCTGGACTTCGGGGCCTACGAGAACCGGCTGTTCCTCGTGATGGAGCTGGTCGAGGGTGACAGCCTCGCCGGAGTCCTGACCGACGCCGGACGGCTTCCCGCCGACCGGGTCGCGCGGATCGCCGCCGAGGCCGCCGCCGGGCTGGCCGCCGCCCACCAACAGGGCATCGTGCACCGGGACATCAAACCGGGCAATCTGCTCCTGGACGCCGAGGGAAGCGTCAAGATCGGCGACTTCGGGATCGCCCGCTTCATGGACGATCCGGCGGGCGGTCTGACCGCGACCGGGCAGATCGTCGGCACCAGTCTGTACCTCGCTCCCGAGCGGGCCCTGGGCAAGACCGCCGGGCCGCCCTCCGACATGTACTCACTGGGCTGCGTCCTGTACCAACTCCTCACCGGACGGCCGCCGTTCCAGGCGGGCAGCCCCGTCGCCGTCCTCCATCAGCACCTCGACACCGCTCCCACTCCGCCGCGGGAGCTGGGCGCCGATCTGCCGCCCGCCTTCGAGAATCACCTGCTCGGTCTGCTCGCGAAGCAGCCCGAGGACCGGCCCACCGCGCTCCAGGCGGCCGCCTGGTACGGCTCGGGCTCCTGGCAGGGGCGTGCCGAGCCGCTCCCGGCCGCGCTGCCGGAGCCGGGACGCCACCGGCAGGCCCCCCGGGCCGCGGGCCCCGCGACCACGTACGCCCTGCCGTCGGTGATGCGGGACACCGCGGGCGGCGGCCACCGGTCGCGCCGGCGCCAGCGCTCGGGGGTCGGCGAACTCCTCGCCGACCGGCGGAGAGTCGTGGGCGCGGCCGCCGGAGCCGTGGTCTTCCTGCTGGCGGTGCTCGTGGGCGTGGCGGTGTTCTCGCCCGACAGCAGCTCCGCCGACACCCCTGAGCCCGGCACGACCGTCGGGGTCGAGTCGTCCGCTCCCGCCGCCACGTCACCGGGAGGCGCCTCGACCGGCTCGTGAGGGCCCGTACGACCGGATCCGGGCCGGGTGCCCGCGTGCGTGCGCTTTCGGGCGCTCGCGGCAGCGGCCGATACCCTCGCGGTCCTGACGTCCCTGGCCGCACCCCCGGTTTCGCCATGGCTGACGCACCGACACAAGCCGACGCGGCCCGACCCGCCACGGACGTGGGCACGAGGCGGCACACCGTGATCCTTCTGACCGGCTACGTCGTACGTGTCCGTTGCGGCGGCCGAAAGGGCGGCGGCCTCCGTGCGCGGGGCGGACCGGAACAGTTCCCCCACCGTGGGCGACGACCCGATTTCGCGCGGTCCGGGCAACCAATACGGGGGCTCGGCCGTCCTTTGGACGAGGATCCCCGACGGGAGGGCGCCGATGGGCCTGGTGCGTGCACTACTGCCGTTGTCGCGGGCGGCGGCCCGGATCGGCCCCGGTCCGGGGCGGCGGCTCCTCGGCGCGCTCCTCACACACTGCGTGTCCCCGTACTGGGTGCTGTTGAGGCCGCCCCCGTCGCGGCGCCGGCAGGCCTGGGCCGAGGAGGCGGTGGCCGTGTACCGGGCACTCGCCGGGGCGGAGGGCGCGCGCCCGCGGGACCGGGACCTGCTGGCCCGCAGCCTTGTCCAGCACGCCTACACGCTGGTGCTCGTCGGTCGCTGTGAAGAGGCGTACTCGACGCTGGACGCGGCCTCGGACGTGCCGGGCGCGCGGTGGCCGGCGGGGCAGCGGGCCCTCCAGCTGCATCTCCGGGCGCAGGCACAGTTCGGCCTGGCACGCCTGGACGACGCGCTCGGCTCGGCGCGGGAGTGCGTGGCCGCCTACCGGAGCCTCGTTCCCGCCCGCCGGGACCGGAGCCTGGGCGCTCTCCCGGGTGCGTTGCGCACCTATGCGCTGGTGCTGGCGGCCCTGCGCCGCAGGGAGGAGTCGGTGGCCGTCTACGAGGAGTGCGTCGCCCTGCTGCGGAGCATGTCCTTGCGGGAGTTGAGTCACGCGTTCCTGGTACGCGTTCGCGCGCTGTGCGAACTCACCTCGGGACTCGTGGTGTTGGGCCGGTACGAACAGGCGCTGTCCGTCGGCCGGGAGGCCCGGGACGCCGCCGACCCGATGATGCTGCGGGCCGTGCCCGAGATCGTGCGGCCGTTGAGGGTGGTCCTCTTCGCGGACCTGGCCCGTTGTCTGCGGGTGACGGGAGACCTTCCGGCGGCCCGGACGACCGCCGCGGAGGCCGTGGCCGAAGCCCGGACCCTGGCGGGGCGGGATCCGGCGGCGGGCGAACCCCTGCTCGTCATGGCGCTCGACCGCCTCGGCGACCAGCTCGATGAACCGGAGCACCGTCCGGCGGAGTTGACCGTCCGGCGGGAGGCGGCCGACCTGTCCGCCGCCCTCGCCTCCGAGCGGCCGGACGTCTACGACCCGCTCCTCGCTGTCTGCCTCGACCGGCTGGCCGGCTGTCACACGGACGCGGGCGACCAGCGTGGCGCGGTCCGGGCGGGTGAACGCGCCGTGGCCGCGTACCGGCGTGCGGCAGACCTCGACCCCCGGGCGCACGAGCCGCAACTCGCCCGCGTGCTGGCGGACTTGAGCCGGTCGCGGCTGCACGACGGAGATCCCGAGGGTGCGATCGGGGCCGCACGGGAGGCGGTGGCCCTCACACGCCGTCTCGCCGAGACCGACCGGCCCGTCGACCACGCGCTGACGGCTCGCCGTTTACGGGTTCTCGGTCGTGCCCTGCGCGACGGCGGCGACCACGGGGCGGCCGTCGCCTGCTACACGGAGTCCGAGTCCATCCTCGTCGACGCGTCGGCGGGTTCCGAGGCCGGCCCGTACGCGCTCTCCCTGGCCGCCGCACGTCTCGGTCTCGCCCTCACGCTCGACGCGGAGGCCCATGCCCGCCTGGCCGACGGCCGGGCCGACGACGCCGTCGCCGCCCTGCGCTCTCTGCTCGCGCTCACCCGCCGCACCGACCAGCCGGACGTCCACGCCCGTTGTGTCACCTCGTTCGCGGGCGCCCGAGCGGAGTACCCGGGCACGGTCGTACCCGCCTGGAGCCGGGCGACCGGGCAGGACTTCCCCACCTTCGTGTACCGCCTGTCCGAGACCGTGAGCGGGGACCGGCCGCCGGGCGGGAACTGAGCCCCCGAGGCACTCCGGCCCAGCCGGCCACCTCCTCGGCCGACTCGCCGGTGAGCGCCGGGGCGCGGCTCCGGTGCTCCGGTCGCGCGTCGCCGGTGAGCGAATATGGTGGAACTCTGACAAACCGGAATGTTTAGGTGGTCAACGGTCTACGGAAGTGTCATGGGTGCATCGCTCGGCGGACATGGCCGACCGGACGCGGAGCTCGACCAGGCGGTTCTCGGGGCTCTCTTCTCCGAGTCGACCGTGGGTCTCCACGTCCTCGACACGCAGCTTCGCCTGGTGCGCTTCAACACGGCGGCCCGTTTCGTGAAGGCGTTCGCCCTGGAGGAGGCCCTGGGGCGGCACCCGAGGGAGTGGGGCGGTGACTTCTACTCCGGAAACTACGAGTCGACGCTCCTCGAGGTGCTGGACACCGGTGTGCCCGCCCTGGACGTGGAGGTGCGCGGCCACCTGCGCCCCGACCAGCCCGAGATCGTGCTGTCGGTGTCCTGCTTCCGGCTGGAGGACACCGCGGGCGGCGTCCTGGGGGTGGCGACCGCGGTGGTGGACATCACCGAGCGCAAACGGGCGGCGGCGCGGCTGGCACTGCTGGAGCGGGCGGGCGGGCGCATCGGCACCACGCTGGACATCTTCCGCACGGCGCAGGAGTTCGCCGACGAGATGGTTCCGGCGCTGGCCGACACGGTCGTGGTCGAGGTGCTGGACTCCGTCCTGCGGGGCGAGGCCGGTGCCCCGGGCACCGTCCTGGAGTACGGGGCTCTGCGGTGCACGAGCCGTCGTGCCACCGCCCTGGACGCCGAGCGCTACCTGCCCTCCATCGGCGAGGCGATCGGCCTGTCCGCGGCGACCCCCTTCGCGCAGTGTCTGTCCGACCTCCGGCCCCGGATCGTCCGGCACCTGACCGCCGACGCGGACTGGCTGGAGCGTGAGTCGGTGCGCGGGCGCCGGCTCGCCGAAGCGGGGGCGCATTCGCTGCTCGTGCTGCCGCTCGCCGCCCGCGGTTCCGTGATCGGGCTGGCCCACTGCTACCGGGACCGCACGCGGCAGGCCTTCGAAGACGGTGACCTCGCGCTGGCCGCCGAACTCGCCGACCGGGTGGCCCTGTGCCTGGACAACGCCCGGCTGTACGCCAGGGAGCGTTCGGCCGCCCGCGTCCTCCAGCTCAGTCTGCGGCCGGCCCGGGTCCTCGGTCACGACGCCGTGGAGACCGCCTACAGCTACTGCCCGCTGGGCGCGGGCGGCGACTGGTTCGACGTGATTCCGCTGTCCGGGTCGCGGGTGGCCCTGGTGACGGGCGACACGGTGGGCCGGGGGCTCGAAGCCGCCGCCACCATGGGCGAGGTGCGGGCCGCGATCAGCGCGCTGGCCGTCCTCGACCTGGCACCCGAGGAGGTCCTGGAACGGCTGCACGCCCTGGTGACCCGGCTCCACGGAGAACGGCCGAGGCGAGCGGACACCACCGCGGACGACGAGCGCCAGGACACCACCTGCCTCTACCTCGTCTACAGCCCCGTCACCCGCCGCTGCGCGGTCGCCAGCGCCGGGCACCCGCCTCCGGTGCTCGCCCTGCCCGACGGGACCGTCGAGTACGCCGTGGTGCCCGCAGGACCGCCGCTCGGCCGCGGCCTGGCGAAGTACGCCACCGCCGAGTTCGAGGTCGCGGAGAACAGCGTCCTGCTGCTGTGCAACACCGCCATGCTGCGAGCCGTCTCGGACAACCCGCGGGACCAACTGGAGCGCGTCGGCGCCGCGTTGCAGCCGGTCGACCGGCCGCTGCAGGAGATCTGCGACGAGGTGCTCTACAAGCTGGCACCGGAACAGATGGAGAACGACGCCGTCCTGCTGCTGGCCCGTACCCGCGGCCTGGGGCCGGACAAGGTCGCGTCCTGGACGGTCCCCAACCACCCGGCGTCCGTCGCCGACGCCCGCTCCCGCACCGAGCGCGCGCTCGCGGACTGGGGACTGGAACAGCACGCCTTCACCGTCACCCTGGTCGTCAGCGAACTCGTCACCAACGCGGTCCGCTACTCGGACGGCCCCATCGGCGTGCGCCTCATCCTCGAAGGCTCCGCGGTCGTCTGCGAGGTGACCGACGACAGCAGCACCGTGCCCCACCTCCGGCACGCCGAGGAGGCCGACGAGGGCGGCCGGGGCCTCTACCTCACCTGGCAGGTCAGCCGGAGCTGGGGGACCCGGCCCGAATCCCGCGGGAAGACGATCTGGGCGGAGGTCGCCCTGTCCGAGGAGGACTGAGCGCCCAGCCACCCGCCGGGCTCCTGCCACCCGCCGGGCTCCTGCCACCCGCCGGGCTTTGGCCGCCCGCCGGGCTCCCGCCGACCGGGTGGCGCCGCGCGGGCCGCCGGGCCGGACGCGGACGGCGGGCCGTGTCGGCCGACCCGGCCCGGACAGCCGTCCGTTACGCTCGCAGCGCCAAACCGGGCCCGAGGACACGGAGGACACGACGGCGGGGATCAATCGCGAGCGCCTCGTCCGGACGCTGACGTTCTGGCTGCGTCCCGCGTTCGCGCTGCGCGTCGTCAACCGGTTCCAGAAGATCGTGGGCTTCGACCGCTCGATGGCCCTGGCGTCCAGCGCGCTCACCGCACTCGTCCCGCTCACGATCCTCATCGGCACCGTGCTGAGCAGCTTCTCGGACTACGACGCCGCCGACCGGATCATCCAGCGCTACGGCCTCACCGGACAGGGCGCCGAGGCCGTCAAGTCGCTCCTCGCCCCCGCCGAGGGTGCCGGCGCGAGCGTGGGTGTCTTCGGAAGCCTGTTCCTGGTCATCTCCATGCTGAGTTTCTCGCGCGCCGCGCAGCGACTGTTCGAACAGGCATGGCAATTGCCCCCGCTCAGTGTCCGCAACACGAAGAACGGTCTGTGGTGGATCCTCGGGCTCGGCGGCTACGCGGTGGTCACCGGGTGGCTTCACACGCTCCTCGGGGGAAGCCGGTTCGGGCTGGTGGCCTCGGCGTGCGAGATTCCGGTGAGTGCCGCCTTCCTCGTCTGGAGCGGCTGGGACCTGTCCGCGAAGCGGATCCCCTGGCGCGACCTGCTGCCGTTCGGCATCACGGCGGCTGTCCTGACCGCGCTCTACTCGGTGGGCGCGACCGTGTATCTGCCACGCCTGTTCAACTCCTATGCCGCGCGCTACGGGGCGGTGGGCGCCGTCTTCGCGATGATCTCGGCGCTCTTCGCCGCGATGTTCGTCGTCGTCGCGTCGGCGGCCCTCGGGCACGAGATGCGCGATGAACTCGTCCGGATCCGCGCGGGCGACCGTCCCTCCGACGACGAGGTCCGCCGCGAGTGGGACAACGTGGTCGACCAGGCCCGGTCGCGCTGGCGCACCACCCGGGAGCAGGTCTCCTCCCGCCGACGCTCGAAGGACTCGAAGAACGGGAAGGACACGAAGGACGGTAAGGACACGAAGGGAAAGTAGGGCTACTGCGCGCGGGCGATGAGCAGGGCGACGTCGTCGTGGTCGTCGGAGTTGCGCAGTCCGTACAGGAGAAGGTCGCAGATCTCCTCGAGCGGTCTGCTCGGCTCGTCGAGGAAGGAGAGCAGGAGGTTCAGACGGTCGTCGATGGGATGCAGCCGGGTCTCGACGAGGCCGTCCGTGTACAGGACGAGCAGATCGCCCACGTCGAGTTCCACCGTCGTGGTCTCGAACGGGACACCGCCGACCCCCAGGGGAGCGCCCGAGGGAAGGTCCAGCAACACGGGGGTCACGGGGCTGGTGCCCGAGCGGACCAGCGCGGGCGGCATGTGTCCGGCGTTGGCGATGCGGACCCGTCTGCTGCGGGGGTCGTACACCGCGTAGATGCACGTGACGATGTAGTGCTCCAGATCGCACGTGATCTTGTCGAGGTGCTGGAGCACCTCGCCGGGGTCGAGGTCGAGGTCGGCGTAGGCGCAGGTGGCGGTGCGCAGCCGGCCCATGGTGGCGGCGGCGTCGATGCCGTTGCCCATGACGTCGCCCACGACCAGCGCGGTCCGGTCGTCGGCCAGCGGTATCACGTCGTACCAGTCGCCGCCGACCTCGCTCGTGGCCTGGGCCGGCTGATAGCGGGACGCGACCTCCAGACCGGAGAGATGCGGCGGATGCTCGGGCAGCAGGCTGCGCTGGAGCGTGACGGCGGTGTTGCGCACGCTCTGGAACCAGCGGGCGTTGTCGATGGCCACGGCGGCGCGGGTGGCCAGTTCACCGGCGAGCACCACGTCGTCGTCGTCGAAGGGGAGCGGATTGCGGGTGCGCTTGAGGTCGAGGGCGCCGAGCACCTCACCGTGCGCGATCAGCGGCACCGCGAGATACGAGTGGACGCCGGCCTGCGCCAGGAGAGCCGTGCCCTCGGCGTCGCGGGCGATGCGCGGCAGATCACCCTCGCCGACGTGCCGCACGAGGACCGGTCTGCCGGTGTGCACGCACAGGGTCACCAGCCGGTCGCCCTCGTACGTCGCGAGGTCACCCGGAGGGTCCGCGGCGCGCAGGGCCACGGTGGGGTGGGACGCCTTGAGGGCGAGTGCGCGGAAGAACTCCGGGCCGTTGTCCGGCCTGCGTTTGCGGCGGCAGGCGAGTACGGAGTCGAGAACGTCCACGGCGACCACGTCGGCCAGTTCGGGCGCCGCGATGTCGGCCAGCTCGCGGGCCGTCTGCTCCACCTCCAGGGTGGTGCCGACGCGGGTGGAGGCGCTGGCGACGAGCGCGAGCCGGCGCCGCGCGCGGTCGGCCTCGGCGGCCGCGCGATGGCGTTCGGTGACGTCGACGACGGAGGCGGCCGCGCCCAGGACCCGTCCGCCCGGGTCCTCCAGCCGGTAGAAGGACAGGGACCAGGCGTGCTCGTGGTCGGGATCGGCGGGCGGGCGGCCCACGTGGTACTGGTCGAGCAGTGGTGTTCCGGTGGTCAGGACCTGGCGCAGCGCCGACTCGACGGTGTCCACGTCGGGAAACGGCAAGGTCTCCCGCAGATGACGGCCGACGTGGTCCTCGGCGGGGATGCCGTCGATCCGTGACAGGGCCGGGTTGACCATGAGATAGCGCAGGTCGGGGTCCATCAGGGCCAGTCCGATGGGGGACTGGTTGATGAGCTGCTCGCACAGTGCCAGGTCGGTCTCGACGCGCTGGAGCAGGGTGTGGTCGGCCGCGATGCCCAGGGCGTAGACGTCCCCGAGATCGTCCAGGAGCCGCATGTTGCGGAACTCCATGACACGGGTGCTGCCGTCCTTGTGCCGGATGGGGAACGCGCCCGCCCAACTGCGTCCCGTCGCCAGGACGTCCGCGAACAGCTCGGTGACGGCCTGCATGTGCTCGGGGTGGATGATCAGACGCGCCGCGTACTTGCCGAGGGCCTCCTCCGCCGTGTACCCGATGAGCTCCTGGGCCTGCGGGGTCCAGAACACGATGCGCCCGTCGACGTCGAGGACCAGCGCCCCCACGTTCAGGACGTCCAGCAGACCGGTCGGCCGGGTCGATTCGGGTGCGCGGCTCGCCGCACTGTCGGACTGCGTGGACTCGGCTGTCATCCCTGGCCCTCCTCCACCGGCCGGCGCGGTGTGCCGGGCTCCGTGGCCGCCGCCGGGCACCTGAATACCCGATCGCGGCCCTTCCATGCTGCGCCTTGCCCCCGGCCTTGCCCACTCCAGGGCTTGCATGGACATGTTCATGCTCGATGGCCGGGTGTGGCGCGGTGCCGTTCCCCGGTGATCGTCCGCCGGGTCTGCACATCGGGCGGACAAGCAGGAACATGGTCGTGTAGAGGGTGAGAGCTTCATGGTTTCTGCGCAGGAAGGTTCCGACGCGCCCGTGTCCGAAGGACCGGGCGGTCCCCTTGACGCGTCCACCGACGCGGCGGCGGTGGTCTCCGGCGACGGTGTGGTGGTGGGCTGGACCAGGGGTGCCGAGGCGCTTCTCGGTTACCGGGCGGCCGAGCTGGCCGGCTCCTCGGCCGCTCGCCTGCTCGCGCTGCGGGACCCCTCGCGGGTGGCGGCGGTCGCGGATCGCTGCCGCGCCGGAATGGGCTGGAGCGGACACATCCCGGTGCTGCACCGCGACGGCCGGCGCATCGACGTGGACCTGCGGGTCTCCGCCTCGTTCGGCATGGACGGGGGCGAGTGCTTCCTGATCTCGGCGAGGGACCGCAGACGGGCGTGGACGGTCGGCCCGGCCTTCCTCGACGGCTTCCTGACGCACTCGCCGGTCGGCATGGCGGTGCTCGATCTGCAACTGCGCTACGTCTGGATGAACGACACCCTGGAGCACCTGGGCGGTGTGCCCCGCGAGCAGCGGCTCGGGCGCCGCCTGACCGAACTGCTGCCGGGGCTGCAGGCGGAGACCATCGAGGGACTGATGCGCAAGGTCCTGGCGACCGGCGAGCCGATGATCGACTACGAGTACCTGGGATGGAGCTGGGCCGACCCGCACCGCCGGCACGCCTACTCCACCTCGTTCTTCCCGCTGCTCGGCGTCGACAACTCGTACACCGGCGTCTGCTACATGGTCCTGGACGTCACCGACCGGTGGAACGCCCGGCAGATCCTGTCGCTGGTCAACGAAGCCGGGACCACCATCGGCGGGACCCTCGACGTCATGCGCACGGCCCAGGAGATCGCCGACTTCGCCGTTCCGCGCTTCGCGGACTTCGTCATCGTCGACCTCCTCGAATCCGTCCTCAGCACCGAGGGACACGGAGCCTGGCTGTCCGACGCCGGACCCGCACCCGCCAAGCCGATGATGCGGCGCGCGGGCATGAGCTCGGTGCGGGAGGGGTGCCCGGAGGCCGTGGCGCGGATCGGCGACCGGGCGGACTTCCTGCCGCCGCCCCACGACGTGAACCTGCTCACCAACGGGGACCCGGTCCTCATGCAGGTCCTCGACCCGGACGACGACCTGTGGATCGCCGAGGAGCCCGAGCGGGCGGCCAGCATCCGCCGGTACGGGCTGCACTCGCTCATCTCCGTGCCGATGCGGGCGCGCAACACCGCCCTCGGACTCACCACGTTCCTGCGCTCGCTCAACCCGGTCTCGTTCCAGCCCGACGACGTCCTGCTGGCACGCGAGGTGGTGGCGCGCGCGGCGCTGTGCGTCGACAACGCCCGCCGCTACACCCGCGAACACACGGCCGCGGTCACCCTCCAGCGCAGTCTGCTGCCGCACGCCCTGTCGGGCGGGACGGCCCTGGAGGTGGCCTCCACCTATCTGCCGGCGGACCCCAGCGGCGGGGTCGGCGGTGACTGGTTCGACGTCATCCCGCTGTCCGGAGCCCGGGTCGGCCTGGTCGTCGGTGACGTGGTCGGTCACGGCATCACCGCGGCGGCCACGATGGGCCGGCTGCGCACGGCCGTGCAGACCCTCGCCGACATGGAACTGCCCCCCGACGAACTGCTGGCCCACCTCGACGACCTCGTGCTGCGGCTCAGCGAGGAGCGCACCCAGGAACAGCGGGCCGACCGGAGCACCACGGAACAGGAGGCCACCACCACCTCCTTCCTCGGAGCGACCTGCCTCTACGTCGTCTACGATCCCGTCACCCGGCGCTGCACGATGGCCAGGGCCGGACATCCGCCCCCCGTGTTCGTCGCCCCCGACGGGCGCGTCTCCTATCCCGACCTGCCCGCCGGGCCCCCGCTCGGCCTCGGCGGGATGGCCTTCGAGAGCCAGGAGAGCGAGATCGAGGAGAACACCCTGATCGGCCTCTTCACCGACGGTCTCGTGGCGGGAGCGCACTACGACATGGAGCTCGGCATGGAGCAGCTCGGAGAGCTGCTCGCCCGGCCCGACCCCGACCTCGAAGCGCTGTGCGCGGACGCCGTACGGCAGCTCGTGCCCGTACCGCAACCCGACGACATCGCCCTGCTCCTGGCCCGCACCCACACCCTGGGCGACGACCACGTCGTCTCGTGGGAGGTGCCGGTGGACCCGGCCGCGGTCTCCGAGATGCGGGCCCGCGCCACCCGGGCGATCGAGGCCTGGGGGCTCGGGGAACTGACCATGACCACCGAGCTGATCGTGAGCGAGCTCGTCACCAACGCGATCCGCTATGCAGTACCGCCCATCAGACTGCGGCTGCTCTGCGACACCCGGCTGACCTGCGAGGTGTCCGACGCCAGCAGCACCGCCCCCCGGCTCCGGCACGCCCGCAGCACGGACGAGGGCGGCCGGGGCCTGTTCCTGGTGGCCCAGCTCTCCCATCGGTGGGGAGCCAGGTACACGGCGGAGGGAAAGATCATCTGGGCCGAGCAGGAGATTCCCTGAGGATCCGGACCGCGCTCTTCCCCGAGAGTCCGGGACCGCGGGGAGAGCGGTCCCGGCGGGGCGCCTTTCAGTCCCCGTCGCCGGACCAGGCACGATAGGCGGCGACCGCCGTGGGCAGGGTGGGGAAGATCCGGTCCTCGCCGACGGACTCGCTCAGCCCGTACGCGTCCAGGTCGTCGCGCAGGTCCTGCTTGACCCGCGCCATCGCGAACTCGATGCCCCGCCTCCCGAGTTCCCGGCGCAGCTCGTCCAGCGAGTCCAGGGCGGTGATGTCCACCTCGACATTGGCCTCCGCGTTCAGGACGAACCACCTGACCGGTACCTCCTGTTCGGCCACCGCGTCGAGGGCGCTGCGCCGGAAGTCCTCCGCGTTGGCGAAGAACAGCGGGGAGTCGTAGCGGTAGACCAGCAGCCCGGGGATCACCCGCGCGTCCGGGTAGTCGTCGACGTCGTGCATGCCCGCGAGTCCCGGTACGAGACCCTGGACCGCGTCGTGCGGGCGCGCCACCCTGCTCAGCAGTTCGACGACCGACAGGCCCACGGCCACCAGCACCCCGTAGAGGATGTCGAGGGCGAGGACGCCGACGAGACAGCCGAGGGCCAGCAGGAGTTCCCGGAGCCGGAACGACGCCAGCCGCCGGAAGCCCGCCAGGTCGATCATCCGGATCGCGGCGTAGACGACCAGCGCACCGAGGACGGCCTTGGGGGTGTCGGTGAGCAGGGGACTCAGGAACAGCAGGACGGCCAGCACGGAGACCCCGGCCGTGAGTCCGTACGCCTGGGTGTGCGCGCCCCCGGACTGCGCGAGGGCCGTACGGCTGGCGCTGCTGCTCACCGGGAACCCCTGGAGGGTGCCGGCGCCGAGGTTCGCGGCGCCCAGGGCCAGCAGCTCCTGGTTCGCGTCCAGCGCCGTACCGCCGTCCTCGGCCGTGAAGGCGCGCGCCGTCAGGATGAAGTCGGTGTACCCGACCAGCAGGACACCGACCGCGGGCAGCAGGAGTTGGGGCAGCGTGTCGAGCGGGGGGAAGTCGGGTCGGGGGAGTCCGGCGGGGATGTCCCCGATGACCGCGATGCCGTGGTCCTGGAGGCCGAAGAGCGAGACCACGGCCGTACCGGCGACCAGGACCAGCAGCGGCCCCGGGACGCGCCAGCGGAAACGCGTGGCCAGGTACAGGACGACCAGCGTCGCGGCGCTGAAGACCACCGTGGCGGGATGGATCTCGTCCAGGTTCCCGAAGAAGGAGGCCAGTTTCGGGAAGAACCCCGAACCCTCCGTCGGCACTCCGGTCAGCTTCGTGAGCTGATCCACCATCATGATCAGTGCCACGCCCGCCAGATACCCGATCAGCACGGGCCGGGAGAGCAGATCGGCCACGAAGCCCAGCCGTGCCGCCCAGGCCACCACGGCCATCAGCCCCACGGCGACGGCGAGCGCCGAGGCCAGCACCGCGTACCGCTCCGGATCGCCGCCGGCGAGCGGCCCCACGACCGTGGCGGTCATCAGCGCCGTCGTCGACTCGGGCCCCACCGACAGCAGCCGGGACGAGCCCAGGAGCGCGTACAGCACGATGGCGGGCAGGATCGCCCACAGACCCACGACGGGCGGCAGCCCCGCGACACTGGCGTACGCCATCACCTGCGGCACCAGATAGGCCGCCACCGTCACTCCGGCCAGCAGGTCTCCGCGCAGCCAGCTCCGCCGGTAGTGCCTGAGGACCGGGAGTCCGGGCAGCACCGGAACAGGGGGGCGCCACCCTCCGCTCGGGGTGCCGTGGTGCTTCGACACGGGCCAGTCCTTCGGATCGCGCCGGCGGTTTCCTGCGGCGAGGAGCCCGCGTGCTCAGCCGGTGCGCCGCGCTCTGCGGGCCAGGAGCTTACCCACCTCCCACACGACCAGGAGAGCGACGGCGGACAGCAGGGCCCAGCCGAACTGCCGCAGGTCGATCTCGGTGGTGCCCAGGATGCGGCGGAACCCGTCCATCTGCGTCACCGCGACCGCGAGGACGAACTGCGCGAGCGCCGTCCAGTTCATCTGCTTGCTGTCGAAAGTGCTCGGCGTCAGCACCGACTCCGTCTCGCTGCGGCACTCGAACGCGGCCACGATCAGACAGAGCGAGAACGCCGTGAACGCGATCGAACTGCCGATGCCGACACTGTCGTAGCGGGATTCGCCCAGCTTGATCAACCCGAGCAGGATCAGGGTGATCGCCAGACCGCTCAGACCGACGGTCACCATCACCGGCCGTGTCAGCACCGACTCTCCCCGAGGCCGTGGCCTGCGCCGCATGAGCCCCTCGCTCTCCTGGTCGAAGCCGAGCGCGAAGCCGAACGAGGCGTTGACCACGAAGTGGATCCACAGCACCTGCGGCGGCGTGAAGGGTTCACCGGCCGCGATGTTGAAGATGGTCGCCCCGAGGAAGGTCAGGACGAACGTGACCAGCAACAGCAGCACGAAACGGATGTACTTGGTGAGGTTGTCGTAGAGCTTGCGGCCCTGTTCCACCGCGTAGACGATCGTCGTGAAGTTGTCGTCGGACAGGATCATCCGCGCCGCGTTCTTCGCCACGTCCGTACCACTGCCCATGGCGATGCCGATGTCGGCGGCCTTGATGGCGGGGGCGTCGTTGACACCGTCGCCGGTCATCGCGACGACGGCACCCTTCTTCTTGAGCGTGTCCGCGAGCATCACCTTGTGCTCGGGCGCGACCCGTCCCACCACACCGATACCGTCGATACGGGCCAGCCGCTCGCTCTCCGGCAGCGCGGCGAAGTCGGCGCCGAGGACGGCCTCGCCGGGAATGCCGAGCTGCCGGGCGATGGCGGCACCCGTGGTGACGTCGTCCCCGGTCACCATGCGGACCCGGATGTGGGCCGCCTGGGCGCTGGCCACGGCGGCCTTGGACTCCTCACGCGGCGGGTCGACCATCCCGACCAGACTCGTCATCCGCAGCCCGGTGACATAGCCCAGCAGGTCTCCGTCCGGATCGAACTCGGCCGGGTCCAGGTCCCGGGTGGCCGCCGCCATCACCCGGCGTCCCTCCCCGCCCATGCGCTCGCCCTGCTCGTCGGCCCGCCGGCTGAGCTCCGCGTCCCACGGGACGGTCGTGCCGCCCGACAGCGCGCTCGTCACGCGGGCCTGCACCGCCGGGGCCGCGCCCTTGACGAAACAGCGCACCACCGGGCGCCCGGCCGCGTCGACCGCGGAGTTGAAGGTGGCCATCAGCTTGTAGCCGGGGTCGAAGGGCAGTGTGGCGAGCCGGGGCAGCCGTTCGCGGGTGGCCTCGATGTCCAGCCCCGCCTTGTGGGCCAGCACCAGGAAGGCGCCCTCGGTGGGATCGCCCACGACCTCGCCGTCCACCAGCTTGCCGTCGTTCGCCACGAGGTACGGGAGGATCGCCTCCTCGATGCCCTCGGAGGAACCCGCGGCGTGATGGATCCGCCCTTCGAGGCCGTAGCCCGTGCCCGAGACGGTGTAGCGGTCGGCGGGCGTCACCACCTCCACCGCCGTCATCTGGTTCATGGTCAGGGTGCCGGTCTTGTCCGAGTTGATCGCCGACGTGAACGCCAGGGTCTCGACGGACGGCAGCTCCTTCACGATCGCGTTGCGCTTCGCCAGACTGAGGCTGCCGACGGACAGGATCGCCTGCGTCACCGTCGGCAGGGCCTCGGGGATGGCGGCGATCGCCAGCGAGACCGCGCTGACGAACAGGGCGTCCCACGCCTGGTCGCGGCGGTACCCGAGCGCGAACATCACGATCATGGTCAGGCCCGCGGCGGCCGTGATCCACAGCGTCAGCGTGTCCAGCTCCTTGGTGAGCGGCGCCTCCTCCCGCTCGGTCGCCGACAGCATCTCCGAGATCTTTCCGAGTTCGGTGCCCTCACCCGTCCCGGTCACGATCACGAGACCGCTGCCGTGGGTGACCGGGGTGTGCATGAACGCCATGTTCGACTGGTCCCCAGGACCCAGCAGGACCTTCGGCAGGGTCGCGGAGTCCTTCGACGCGGGGACGCTCTCACCGGTGAGCGCCGACTCGTCGATCTGCAGCGCGTGGGCCTCGACGATCCGCCCGTCCGCCGGAACCTGGTCCCCGGCGGAGATGTGCAGGACATCGCCGACGACCACCTGCTCCGCCGGGATCTCCGACTCGCTCCCGTCACGCCGCACCCGGGCCGTCGCCGTGAGCATGGACTGGAGCGCGTTCATCGCGCTCTCGGCCTTCCCCTCCTGACGCAGGCCCACGACCGCGTTCAGCAGGGTCAGCAGCACGAGGAGGATCGCGGTGCTCCACTCGGCGATCGCCAGTGAGACGACCGCGGCCACCAGCAGGACGACCTGCATATAGCTGCGGTACTGCTCGACGAACCGCCGCCACGCCGGCTTCGACTTCTCCTCCGGCAGCGTGTTCGGCCCGTTCTCCGCCAGCAGTTCCGCGACCCGGGCCGCGGTGAGTCCCGAGGCGGGGTCGACACCGAAGGCCGACGCGACGTCCTGTGGCTCACGCGCGTACCAGAGCTCCGGAGCGACACGCTCCGGAGCCTTCGGGCCGCTCGACTGCATCACCATCTCAGCTCTCCGATCCGGATCCGGTGCGTCCCCGCCGCCGGGCCGCGTACGGATCGGCCGGCGCGCCCTTGGGAGCGTCGGCCTCCAGTTCCCGCCGCGCGGCCCGGAGATCCTTGCGCGCCTTCTTGCCGACCACCGGGAAGGCGGGGTCGATGTCCATGAGCGTGTGCACCAGTACCGCCGCCGTGGCGATCCGCGCGAACCACTTCCGGTCCGCCGGGACGACGTACCAGGGCGCCCACGGCGTACTCGTGTGCGAGAGCATCTCGGAGAAGGCGTGCTGGTACGCGTCCCAGTACCGGCGCTCCCGGACGTCGGCGGCGGAGAACTTCCAGTTCCGCTCCGGCACGTCGAGCCGCTTCATGAAACGGGTGCGCTGCTCCTCCTTGGACAGGTTCAGGAAGATCTTCACGACCTTGAACCCGTTGTCGGTCAGGTAGCGCTCCCAGTCGTTGACGGCACGGTAGCGGCGGTCCCAGATGTCCCGCCCGCGCACGTCCTCGGGCAGTCGCTGGCGGTCGAGGACCTCCGGATGGACCCGGACGACCAGCACCTCCTCGTAGTGCGAACGGTTGAAGATCGCGATGTCACCGCGGGCGGGCAGCCTGGCGGCGTACCGCCACAGATAGTCGTGGTCGAGCTCTTCCGTGGAGGGCTGTTTGAAGCTGCTGACCTTGACGCCCTGGGGGTTCACCCCGCTCATGACGTGCCGGATCGTGCCGTCCTTGCCTCCGGCGTCGAGCGCCTGGAGACACAGCAGGACGCCGTACGTGTCCTGGGCCGCCAACCGTTCCTGATACTCGGCGAGCAGTGACACGCCCGTGCGCAGCAGCTCCACCCCCTGCTTCTTCTTCAGACCGCCCTTGTAACGGGGGTCGAAGTCCTCGCCCAGGTTCACCCGTGACCCCGGCTCGACCCGCAGCGGCTCGATGAGCTTCGCGACGCGCGCGGCCCTGGCATCCGTCATGACGACCCGCCTCTTCTCCTGTCACGGTGAGCGCCGCGCGGTCACCGGCCCTCACCGACACCACCCAGGTCGGACGCGGACGCCGGCGCGGGACGCAGCCTGGCGGGCAGCCACCGGCCGAGCAGGGGAGAGCGGCGCGGGCTCCCGGCGGACCGCTCAGCCGTTCCCGCCGTTCGCGGCTCCCCGCTCCCCGGGTCGCCCACGGAGGCGGGCGAGGGGGCGGCCCCCTCCCCGGCGAGGCCGGCGAGCAGCGCGCGGACCCGGCGCTCGACCAGAATGGGGACGTACGTCCTGACCTTGGCCTGCTGGAAGGGGCCGCGGGCCGTCGCGATCACCTGGTCCACGACGGACGGGGCGACGGAGGGGTACGCGGCCTTCATGCGCGCGGTCAGGTGACGAAGGGCGGCCGCCTCGTCCTGGCGGACGTCCTCGGCAGCCGTGGGGTCCGCTGTCGCGAGGGTCTCCGCGGGCGGGGCGGGAGCGCGGCTCGCTCCCTGGGGTGCCCTGTTCTCGTCGGCCGCGGCTTCCGGCTCGTCCGTCTTCATAGTTTCGACCACCCGCGCGCTCGCAAGTCCCGAGCCACACGGGGCGGCGACCGCAAGGCCCACGGTCACGATCCGGCTGCCCCGAGAACGGCTCGACGGCCGGGTTACGAGGCCGTCCCACTCATTCTGAGTCCGCCCGGTCGAAACCGCCTGACGGACCGGGTCCGCCCGGGTCCGGACCGCAGCACAGACGGGCGGCTCTCGCCGGGTGCCAGGGATCGAGGGTCGGCGCTCGCGGGGCGCGGCGGTGTGCGACGACCCGTGCCACCCGACCCGCGCCCACGACGGTGACACCCCCCGAGCGCGTCCGGTGGACGACACGGGGGAGGGCATGCCGAGGGACGGCGGGGCGGGTGGCGGGGGTGTGCTCCGGCGACCTGGCGGGCGTCGATCAACCTGACGGACCGGGGATCCGGCGATCCGTCATCGACCTTGAGGTGGCCGGGAGTTGGTTCACATCAGAGGGTGGTGCGGGCGGACACATGTCATCAACGGCTCGTACGGTGTCCGTCGTTCATGGGCAGGGCCTCAGCCGAAGACCTTGACCGCCTGGTAGTAGGTCCACGCGGTGCTGTCGCAAGAGACCTTCGTGGCGCCGCTGTAGTTGGCGCAGACGCGCCCCAGGTCCGCGTAAAGCATGCTGTCGAGACGGGACTTGTTGGCATCGAAGGTGCCGGCGGCCTTGTAGTTGCGATAGCCGAAGTCGTGGCGGGCACATGAAGTGGCGAAGGGGAAGCCGAACGGGTTGTCCGGCGACGTGGAGCAGTAGTCGGTGGACCAGTCGAACGCGTAGGCCGACCAGGCGGACTGGTTCCCGCGGGCGGCGACCCAGGCGTTGTAGCTCGACGCGCTGGTCTGGGTCCAGTTGGACAGGACTTGGGGCTTGTCGGCAGGCGCGGCGCTAGCGGCTGTGGCGGTCGCCGTGACGGCCACCAGGGCCATGGCCGAGGCGGCAAGGCCGGTGGCGAGTCTTCGGTGCATCCCAACACCTCCATGAGGCTGCGACCCGCCCATCGGGCAGCAGGTTCATGACAGGAATGATCGGCACCGCGACCCTCTTTGACTAGTGCCTGGACCCCAACAATCAATTAACTCAGTGGAGTTGGGGGGACATGTTTCATCCCTGCGACCACCATGGCGGCCTATGGCTGGATGTGTTCCTTCGGGTTGAGGCTGTCCCGGTCGGATCCCATTGGCGTACCCATGACGTGCAACCGCAGAGTTGCTATGGAGTGCGTGATGTGCAACCCTGGAGTTGCATCATTGATGGCTTCGAAGGAGTACGTCATGACCGAGGACCGGATCGAACGCGAAACCCTGATCGAAGCGCCCCTGGAGCGGGTCTGGCCACTGGTCGCCGTGCCCGGATTCTGGGTGGCCGACGAGGACAGCCTGCCCACCACCGAGGGCAGGGCGGGCGAGTCGACCGTGGTGAAGAACGCCCAGTACGGCGAGTTCCCGGTGCGGGTGGAGAAGGTCGAGCCGCCCACCTACGTCGCCTACCGCTGGACCAGCGCGTTCCCTGGAGCCCCGCTGAGCGACGCCAACAGCACACTGGTCGAGTTCACCCTGATTCCGGAGGGCGCGAGCACGCGGCTGCGCGTCGTCGAGAGCGGCTTCGCCGCGCTGTCCGGCTCTCCGGAGCTGCGCCACAAGGCCCACGAGGACAACACCAACGGCTGGCCCCAGGTCCTGGAGGCGTTCAAGAAGCGCGCCGCCCAGCCGTCGGTGTGACCGAGGAACGAGGCGAGACCGAGGAGGTCGACGGCGTCCTCGCCGCGCTCGCCGATCCGACGAGGCGGCACCTGCTCGATCTGCTGGCGGCCCGGGGCGAGATCACGGCCACGAGGCTGGCCGAGGAACTGCCCGTCTCACGGCAGGCGGTGGTCAAGCACCTCGCCGTGCTGGACGCGGCCGGGCTCGTCACCGGACGCCGGGTGGGGCGGGAAGTGCGGTACGCGGTACGGCCGGCCGCGCTGAACGCCACCGCACAGTGGATGTCCGCGCTCGCCGCCGACTGGGACCGGCGCCTCGCGCACGTCAAACACGTCGCCGAGGCCGCGGAGCGCGCCGCGCGCGGGTGATCGCCCTGGAGCGGTTCCCCGCCGCCCGGCTCCGGGCGGCGGGGAACACCTTCATGCCCTCTGTTCATGGGCAGGGCTCTCGGGTGTTCATGTCCGTCCCCTGTTCATGGCTCCGCCGCCCTCATGTTCATGTGCCCGGTCCATGTGCCCCGTTCATGTGTCGGGTCCGTGTGCTCAGTCCGTGTGCACAGTCCATGTGTCCGGTTCCCCGGCCCCGGACCGGTGTGACCGGATCGGTCCGCACCCGGACCCGATGAGGTCTGTCCCCCCGACGTGCGCGCCGGTCAGAGTGGGGACATGACCCGAGCACTGATCGTCATCGACGTCCAGGAATCCTTCCGTGCGCGCCCCCTGTGGGAGACCATCTCCGACCCGAAGATCGCCGACCGGGTGGACCGGCTCGTCCGGCTCGCCCGCCGGGCCGGCGACACGGTGGTGTGGGTGCTGCACTCGGAGCCCGGCAGCGGCGACGTCTTCGACCCCGCCCTCGGCCACGTCCGGCTGATGGACGAACTTCGGCGCGAGGACGGCGAACCACTGATCCACAAGACCTCGCACAACGCCTTCACCACCACCAACCTGCAACAGCTCCTCACGGAACGCGGCGTCCGCGAGCTCACCGTCTGCGGTATCAGGACCGAGCAGTGCGTGGAGACCACCACCCGCCTCGCCAGTGACCTCGGCTACCGGGTCACCTTCGTCACCGACGCCACCGCCACCAACCCCATCCCGCACCGGGACGCCCCGGCCGGGCAGAGCGTGGCGGACCTGCTCGCCGACCCCCGCACCCTCGCGGCCGAAGACGTCATCAGGCGCACCGAATACGCCCTCGCCGGGCGCTTCGCCACCATCGCCACGGTCGACGAGCTGGAGACCGCCGCCGCGTCTCGGGCATGATGACCGGATCGTGAGCCACATCGTCTTCTTCCTGGTGCCCGGAGTACATCTGCTGGACCTGGCCGGCCCCGCGCAGGTCTTCTCCACGGCCGCCGACTTCGGGCACCCCTACACCCTCGGCTACGTCGCCGAGCAGCCGCACGTCGTCACCGCCCAGGGGCTGCCGCTGGTGGCCCGGACCGAGTGGCCCGAGCTCGGCCCCGAGGACCTGGTCGTCGTGCCCGGCTGGCGCGCGCCCACCCTCGGCGACGGCCCTTCCATCGGCGAGGCCGCCCTCCAGGCACTCCGGGACCACCACGCGCGGGGCGGCACCGTCGCCAGTGTCTGCGCGGGAGCCGACGCGCTCGGCCGGGCCGGACTGCTCGACGGACGACGGTGCACCACCCACCACGACGTCCAGGACGAACTCGCCCGCCGCCACCCCCGGGCTGACGTGGTCCGCGACGTCCTGTACACACAGGACGACCGGGTCGTCACATCGGCGGGCATCGCCAGCGGGATCGACCTCGCCCTGCACCTGATCGCCGGCCGGCACGGCCCGGCGGTGGGCGCGCAGGTCGCCCGGGACATGGTGGTCTACGCCCGGCGCAACGGCCATGAACCCCAGGCCAGCGCGATGCTCCGGCACCGGTCCCACCTGGACGACACCGTGCACCGCGCCCAGGACCTGCTCGACGCCCGCTTCGACCGGCCGGTGCCGCTGCCGGAACTGGCCGCCGCCGTGGGAGTCAGCGAACGCACCCTCACCCGGCTCTTCACCCGTGCCACCCAGGGCCTCACACCGCTGCGCTATCAGCACGCCCTGCGGCTGGAGCGCGCCGAGCACCTCATCAGCCACGGCGTCACCGTCGACGCCGCCGCCCGCGCCGTGGGCTTCGAGGACGCCCGCATGCTGCGCCGTCTGCGGGCCCGCGCGACCTGAACCCCGTCGAGCGGACCTCAGGGCTCCTGTCCCGCGCCCGTCAGCGTCGTCCGCTGCCGCGCGGCACGGACGGCCGCGGTCAGGGAGACGATGTCGTACGCGCCGTAGTGGCGGCGGCCGTTGACGAAGAACGTCGGCGTGCCCGAGACACCGCTGAGGTCCGCCGACTCGACGTCCATGGCCACCCGGGCCGCGCTCGCGCCGCCCCGCAGGTCCTCCCGGAAGCGGCCGCTGTCGAGGCCCAGCCGGGCCGCGTACCGGAACAGGTCCTTCGGTCCCAGGTCGCCCTGATGTCCCATGAGGAGGTCGTGCATCTCCCAGTAGCGGTCCTGGTGGGCCGCGGCCTCGGCGGCCTGCGCGGCGAGCTGGGCGTTGGGGTGCACATCGGAGAGCGGCAGATGGCGCCACACGTAGCGGACGTCCCCGAAATCGGCGAGCAGTTCGCGCACCACCGATTCGGCGAGACCGCAGTACGGACACTCGAAATCGCCGTACTCGACGAGCGTCACCGGCGCGTCGACCGGCCCGCGCACATGGTCGCGCTCCACGTCGACCGGTTCGCTCAGATCGACGATCGTCTGACCGGTACCGAGGAGCGCCCGCGCCCGGGAGCGTCCGCCGAGGGCACCGATCACCAGGGTGACGACCCAGGTGAGGAGGAACGAACCGGCGACCGCGGCCAGAATGCCGATCTTCGCCTGCTCCAGCCGGTCGCCGTCGAAGGCCAGCGACGCGATGAGCAGTGCCACGGTGAAGCCGACGCCCGCCAGCGTGCCGCCCGCGGTGATCGAGCCCCAGCCGACGGGCGGGTGCAGACGTCCACGGCCGAGGCGCGTGGCCAGCCAGGTGCCGCCGATGACGCCGACCGGCTTGCCGAGCAGGTAGCCGAAGAAGATGCCGAGGGTGACCGGTGAGGTGAAGGCCTCGGCGAGCTGATGGCCGCTCAGGGAGATGCCGGCGTTGGCCAGGGCGAACAGCGGCACGATCACGTAACTGGTCCAGGGATGGAACATCTGCTGGAGCCGTTCGTTCGGCGAGAGCGTCGAGGCGAGGCCGCGGCGCACCGTGCGCGCCAGCTCCGGCGTCGGCTGTTCGCGAAAGCGCCGGAACAGTCGGCTCGCGCGCTCCAGATCGCTGCGCTCGGCTGTGTACGCGTAGGTCAGCATGCCCATCGCGAGACCCGTCACCACCGGGTCGACACCCGACTTCAGGAGCGCCACCCAGATCGCCACACCCAGCACACCGTACAGGGACGGAATCCGGGCCCCGATCGTGCGCCGCAGCAGCAGGACGACCACGAACAGGCCGAGCGCCGTCAGCAGCGCGGGCAGCGCGATGGTGTCGCTGTAGGCGAAGACGACGACGGCCAGGGCCAGGAAGTCGTCCACGACGGCGATGGTGAGCATGAAGACCCGGAGGCTGTTGGGCAGACGGTGGCCGAAGACGGCGAGCATGCCCAGGGCGAAGGCGGTGTCCGTCGACATGGCGGCACCCCAGCCGTGCGCGGCCGAGCCGTGGCCCGAGGTGATCACCAGGTACACGACGACGGGGACGACCATGCCGCTGAGGCCCGCCAGCAGCGGCAGGGTGACCCGGCGCCGCTCGCGCAGCTCGCCCAGGTCGAACTCGCGCCGCGCCTCCAGACCCACGACGAAGAAGAACAGCGTCATCAGCCCGCTGTTCACCCACTCGCGCAGGTCCAGCGACACCCCGCCCGACCCGACGCGGATCGACAGCTCGGTGCCCCACACCGACTCGTACGAGCCGGGAGCGATGTTGGCCCAGGCCAGGGCCAGCAGGGTGGCGGCGAGCAGCACGGCGGCGCTGCCGGTCTCCGTGCGCAGGAACGCGCGCAACGGGCTGCGGGCGCGCAGAGTGCACTGGGTCTGGCCTGAGAGGGGCGACGCGTCGGACGGCATGGTCATCCTCCGATTCTCGCTCCCGACCCGGTCAGGATTCGAGAAGCGCCGACGGCCGTGCCTCCCCTAGCGTGGCGCGTGAACGGTGTCCTCCCGCGTGAAGCTGGTTGGATCGAGTCAGGCGATGCCGGTGGGACCGCGAGGGCGGCCCCACCCGACAGATGGAGACACGATGAGCAAGGCCACGAGGACGGACCCGGGGCCGTCCGCGCCGCATGGTGCCGACAGCCACGATCTGATCCGGGTGCTCGGCGCGCGCGAGAACAACCTCAAGGATGTCAGCATCGAGATCCCCAAGCGCCGGCTGACGGTCTTCACCGGCGTGTCCGGCTCGGGCAAGAGCTCCCTGGTGTTCAACACGATCGCCGCCGAGTCGCAGCGGCTGATCAACGAGACCTACAGCAGCTTCGTGCAGGGTTTCATGCCCACGCTCGCCCGGCCCGAGGTCGACGTCCTCGAAGGTCTCACCACCGCGATCATCGTCGATCAGCAGCGGATGGGCGCCGACCCCCGGTCCACGGTCGGTACCGCCACCGACGCCAACGCGATGCTGCGCATCCTGTTCAGCAGGCTCGGCAAGCCGCACATCGGCCCGCCCAGCGCGTACGCGTTCAACGTCCCCTCGGTCAGCGCGAGCGGTGCCATCACCGTGGAGCGCGGCGCCAAGAAGGCGGTGAAGGCGACCTTCAACCGCACCGGCGGCATGTGCGTGCGCTGCGAGGGCCGGGGCACCGTCTCCGACATCGACCTCACCCAGCTCTACGACGACTCCAAGTCGCTCAACGACGGCGCGATCACCATCCCGGGCTACGGCTCGGACGGCTGGAACATGCGGCTCTACAAGGAGTCGGGCTTCGTCGACCCGGACAAGCCGATCCGCAAGTACACCAAGAGGGAGTTGCACGACTTCCTCCATCACGAGCCGACCCGCATGAAGATCGCGGGCATCAACATGACGTACGAAGGGCTCGTCCCGCGGATCCAGAAGTCGATGCTCTCCAAGGACAAGGAGGCGATGCAGCCGCACATCCGGGCGTTCGTGGACCGGGCCGTCGCCTTCACGGTCTGCCCCGAGTGCGAGGGCACCCGGCTCAGCGAGGGCGCCCGCGCGTCGAAGATCAAGCGGATCAGCATCGCGGACGCCTGCGCCATGCAGATCAGCGACCTCGCCGAATGGGTCCGGGGCCTCGACGAGCCCTCGGTGGCGCCCCTCCTCTCCGCGCTCCGGCAGACCCTCGACTCGTTCGTCGAGATCGGCCTCGGCTACCTCGCCCTGGACCGCCCGGCGGGCACGCTGTCCGGAGGCGAGGCGCAGCGCGTGAAGATG
Organism: Streptomyces sp. NPDC096324; assembly: GCF_044763015.1. Taxonomy (NCBI): domain Bacteria; kingdom Bacillati; phylum Actinomycetota; class Actinomycetes; order Kitasatosporales; family Streptomycetaceae; genus Streptomyces; species Streptomyces sp. NPDC096324. The sequence goes on from NZ_JBIWFK010000008.1 coordinate 447,171, forward strand.
ATCCGCCACCTCGGCTCCTCGCTCACCGACGTCACCTACGTCTTCGACGAGCCCACCGCAGGTCTGCACCCCCACGACATCCAGCGGATGAACGACCTCCTGCTGCGCCTGCGGGACAAGGGCAACACCGTGCTCGTCGTGGAGCACAAGCCGGAGACCATCGTGATCGCCGACCACGTCGTCGACCTCGGGCCCGGCGCCGGGACGGGCGGCGGTTCCGTCTGCTTCGAGGGAACGGTCGAGGAACTGCGGAAGGGCGACACCGTCACCGGCCGCCACTTCGACGACCGGGCCAAGGTCAAGGAGACACCGCGCGAGCCCACCGGCACGCTGGAGATCCGCGGCGCCTCGGCGAACAACCTGCGTGACGTGGACGTCGACATCCCGCTCGGGGTGCTCGTCGTGGTCACCGGCGTCGCGGGCTCCGGAAAGAGCTCCCTGGTGCACGGTTCCATCCCGGCCGACGAGGGCGTGGTGTCGGTCGACCAGGCTCCGATCCGCGGTTCGCGACGGAGCAACCCGGCGACCTACACCGGTCTGCTCGACCCGATCCGCAAGGCCTTCGCGAAGGCCAACGACGTGAAGCCGGCGCTGTTCAGCGCCAACTCCGAGGGCGCCTGCCTCACCTGCAACGGCGCCGGTGTCATCTACACGGACCTCGCCGTGATGGCCGGCGTCGCCACCACCTGCGAGGACTGCGAGGGCAAGCGGTTCGACGCCTCGGTCCTGGAGTACCACCTCGGCGGCCGCGACATCAGCGAGGTCCTCGCGATGTCGGTGGACGAGGCCGTGGAGTTCTTCGGCGCCGGGGAGGCGCACACGCCGGCAGCGCAGCGCGTCCTCGCGCGGCTCGCCGACGTCGGGCTCGGCTATCTCACCCTCGGCCAGCCGCTCACCACGCTCTCCGGCGGCGAGCGACAGCGGCTCAAGCTCGCCACGCACATGGCCGACAGGGGCGGCGTGTACGTCCTCGACGAGCCGACCACCGGCCTGCACCTCGCCGACGTGGAGCAGTTGCTCGGACTGCTCGACCGGATCGTCGACTCGGGCAAGTCGGTGATCGTCGTCGAGCACCACCAGGCGGTCATGGCACACGCCGACTGGATCATCGACCTCGGCCCCGGGCCCGGCCACGACGGCGGGCGGCTCGTGTTCGAGGGCACTCCGGCCGACCTCGTCGCCGCCCGCTCCACCCTCACCGGCGAACACCTGGCGGCGTACGTCGGCGCCTGACCGAGGCCGGGGCATCTGGTTCCGGGCTGCGGGCTGCGGGCTGCGGCTACGGGCTGAGGGCTGAAGGGTCTGGGCTCCCTACTCCGTGCTCCGTGCGACGGATCACCCGTCGTACGGAGGCCCGGTGCCCCCCGCGCCCGGCTCAGGCGCGTTCTGCTGGAGTCTGCCCCGCTGGACCGCCGACACCAGGAGCCGGGCGGCCACGCCGATCAGCAGGACGTTCACCACCATCTGCCCCGTGACGAGTAGCCGGGCCGCCTCGGTGTGCGGGGTGATGTCCCCGAAGCCGACCGTGCTGAAGACCGTCACGGTGAAGTACAGGGAGTCGGTCCGCGAGAGCGTCTCGCTGAAGCCGCTCGCCGCGCCGCGCCCCATCAGATAGTAGGTCGTCGCGAACAGGAGGATGTAGAGCGGGGCGGTGGTCGCCAGCGCCTCCATGGCCCGCAGTTCGGGCCGCGGGGCCAGGGTGATCTCGCGGATCTGCCAGGCCAGGAGCAGCGCCACCGCCATGATGCCGCCGACGAGAACGAGGATCGTGGCCAGGTTGAAGGTCCTGTCGAGCGGGAGCAGGTAGTAGGCGGCCACGAGAATGGCCGAGGTGAGAAGTGATCGCAGGCCGGAGCGGATCGCGTCGCGATGACTCCTCCACGAAACCCTGCCCACCGCTGTGCCCGCTGCCTTCCGCCGTGACCGTGCGACCGTGCCGGCTCGTGGACCCAACCTCGCCGGTACCGGTGCCCCGACGCCGTAGACACACCCAGTGGTCACCGGGATGGCGGTGTCTTTCGCCAGGCGCCGGACGCGGACTCCGTGCCAGGCCGGTCGGTCGTCGCGGCCCGGTAGGGGCGGAAGAACGCGCGCAGTTCCTCCGCGTAGATCTCGGGTTCCTCGAACGGGGCGAAATGCCCGCCGCGGGCCGGCTCGGTGAGATGGGTGAGATTCGTCGTCCGCTCCAGCCACGCCCTCGGCGGGCGCACCAGGTCGGCGGGGAAGAGGGCGAATCCCGAGGGCACCTCGACCCGGCGGGCCAACTGGGCGGGCGGGATCGCCGCGTTCGCGCTGTACATGCGCATCGACGAACCGATCGTCTTCGTGAGCCAGTACAGCGTCACGTTCGTGAGGATCTCGTCCTTGGTGAAGGACCGCTCGACATCGCCGTCGCAGTCGCTCCACGCCCGGAGCTTCTCGACGATCCAGGCGGCGAGCGCGGCCGGCGAGTCGGTGAGCCCCACGGCGGCCGTCTGGGGTTTCGTGCGGTGCATCGCGGCGTACGCGCCCTCGGCACCGCCCCAGGCCGCGGCCCGCGCCATCCACGCGCGCTCCTCGGGCGTGAGTTCGGCGGGGTCTCCGGCGAACACGGGCAGACCACCGTCCATGCGGTGGACGGCCACGACACGGCCGGGATGATCGAGTGCCAGGTAGCGGCTCACATGGCTGCCGATGTCGCCGCCGGCCGCGCCGAAACGCTCGTACCCGAGGACGTCCATGAGATCGGCCCACAGACCGGCGACGGCGATCGAGTCGAGCGGCGGGCCGGTGGGGCGGTCGGAGTGCCCGTAGCCGGGCATGTCGGGGACGATCACATCGAAGGCGTCGGCCGGATCGCCGCCGTACGCGCCGGGATCGGTCAGCAGCGGGATCACCTTCGTGTACCGCCAGAACGAGTCCGGCCAGCCGTGGCTGAGCACCAGCGGCAGGACGGGCCCGGCCGGTGCGACGGCCCGGGCGTGCACGAAGTGGACGCCGAGTCCGCCGAGCCGTACACGGAACCGGGGGAGCCGGGCCAGCTCCGCCTCCCGGGCCGGCCAGTCGAACCCGTCGGCCCAGTACGCGACGAGCTCGCGCAGGTATCCGAGGTCCGTCCCGAGCGACCACCCGGCGTCCTCGGGGGCGTCCGGCCAGCGTGTCGCCCGCAGCCGTGAACGCAGGTCGTCGAGCGCGGCCGGGTCGGTCCGCGCGGTGAACGGCTCGGGGCGGGGCGGGACATCGGACATGCGTCGCATCCTAGGGAGCGGGCCGGCCGACTCGCGGGCGCCGGGGCTCGCGGCGGCCGCGCGCCCCTCCGGACGGTCGCGTCACGGTGAATCCGGGGTGAAGGGGCGGCGTACAACCATCGATGGCGTGCGCGGGTCTTGTCGGACACCGGGCGTCGGGACGACCGACGCACGATCACCGTCCCCAAGGGGTTGGCCATGTCCTCGCGAAAGCTCCGCCTGCCCGTGGCCGCGGCCGCGGCCGTCGTCCTGTCCGCCACGGGCGCCGCCCCTGCCGTGGCCTCCCCGGCGAACGCCTCCTCGGGTGCCCCCACTGCCGCCGTACCGGGGTCGGTGCGGGCCGACTTCGACGGTGACGGATATCCCGACGTGGCGATCGGCGCCCCGGGCGGCACGGTCAACGGCCGTTCCGGGGCGGGATACTTCACCGTCGTCTACGGCATGGGCCAGGGCCCCGACGGCGTCAAGCGCCAGGTGATCAGCCAGAACCGCTACGGAATCCCCGGCACGGCGGAGGCGGGCGACCGCTTCGGCAGTGACCTGACCGCGGCGGACCTCGACGGCGACGGTTACACCGACCTCGTCGTCGGATCTCCCGGCGAGGACGTCGGCGGCGCCCGCGACGTCGGACGGCAGACCGTGCTCTGGGGCAGCGTGGGCGGGCTCATCACCGCGGCCGTCGCCGGCGAGGGCAGGGCGGCGACCCGGGCCGGCGACTTCGACGGGGACGGTCATCCGGACCTCGTGACGGCGTACGAGACGCGGTACGGGCCCATCAGCCGTGCCGGTGTCCCGGCCCGCACCGGCCCGCTCGTCGACACGGACCTGCGCATCCACGCGATGGCGGCGGGCGACGTGGACGGCGACGGCAGGACCGACCTCGTCGTCAGCGGCGGCTCGTTGGACTCGGACGGCGGCACGGTCCCGCCGCCCCGCCTGCGGTTGCTGCGGGGCACCGAGGACGGCCTCGTGGCGGGTCCGTTCATAGCCACCGCCGCCGACACCGCGTCCGCGGACAGCATCGCCCTCGGCGACATCGACCACGACGGCCGCCTGGACGTCGTCTTCGGCCGCAGCACCGCCACCGGCGGCGGGCTCGTGGGCACCGTACGGGGCACGCGGGACGGATTCGCGGCGCGGGCCACCCTGATCGGCCAGAACACGCCGGGCGTTCCCGGCACGGGGGAGAGCGGCGACCGCTTCGGCACCGACGTCTCCGTCGGGGACGTCACCGGTGACGGATACGCCGACGTCGTCGCCGGGGTGCCCGGGGAGGACCACGCCGGACGGACCGACGCCGGCACCTTCGCCGTCCTGAGGGGGAGCCGGACGGGCCTGTCCGGCAACGCCGTCCAGGTCTTCAGCCAGAACACGGCCGGGGTGCCCGGCACGGCCGAGAACGGCGACGCGTTCGGCGGCGGCACCGCCGTCGTCGGCGGGTACGTCCTCGTGTCGGCACCGAAGGAGAACAGCGGCTCCGGAGGTGTCTGGGTCTTCCCCGGCATCGCCTCGGGCATCACGGCGACGGGATCGGTGAGCTACGGACCGCACACCCTCGCCGCGCCCGAGCCCGGCGCGAACCTGGGGGCCGCCTTCCAGCGCTGAGCCCGGTGACACCCCTGGCCCCCCACGGGCATCACCCCGCCCGGTCCTCGTAGGCGGCCCGGCCGGCCTCGATCTCCGCGATGTGCTCGATCGCCCAGCCGGCCAGCGCGAGGGCCGGCGGAATGAGGCTCTCTCCGGTGGGGGTCAGCGCGTACTCGACGCGGGGCGGGACCTCGGCGTACGCCGTCCTCGACACCAGGCCGTCGCGCTCCAGGTTCCGCAGGGTCAGCGTGAGCATCCGCTGCGAGATGCCGGGAATCTGCCGCTGCAGATCCGTGAAGCGCAGCCGGCCCTGTTCGAGGGTCGTCACGATCAACAGCGTCCACTTGTCGCAGATCCGGTCGAGGACGGCGCGGATCGTCCGGCCGCCGTCCCCGCGGATCATGCAGGTGTGCTCGTACTGCGACACGACAACTCCCTGTGGGTAGCGCACATCCATGTGCCTTTTGCAGACCCCCCGACAGTGACCCATCATGGGGCAACTTACGTCTGGTAACCATTGTGCGAGGGACCGCCATGAGCATCGCCTACTGGATCGTCGCAGCACTGCTGGCGGCCTTCTACCTCTATGCCGGAGGCATCAAGATCCTGCGGAACCAGGAGCAGTTGCGGCCCATGATGGGATGGGTCGACACCATACCGATGCCGGTGGTGAGGCTCATCGGGACGCTGGAGGTCCTCGGCGCGGCAGGCCTGATCCTGCCGCCGCTCACCGGGATCGCGCCCTGGCTCGCCGTCACCGCCGCGACGGGTCTCGTCCTGATCCAGGTCGGCGGCATCACCGTCCACCTCTCGCGCGGCGAGGCACGGATGATCGGACTCAATGTCGTCCTGCTGGCCACTGCCGCGGCGGCCGTCTGGCTGGGGACCACCTGGCTCTGAGCGGTCCGGTCCGCCGTGCACGACGGGACCGGAGCGTTCCGCGGGGTGCGATGCCCGCGGAAACGCGAAGGGCGGGAGCCCGGCACGTGGTGCCGGGCTCCCGCCCCGAGGACGCGACCGCTCAGGTGCGGTACGCGTAGTACGCGGCGTTCGGGTACGACGCGATGATGCTCGCCAACGACCGGTTGTAGGTGTTGGTCGAGTGGTACGACACGTACGGCACACCCTGCGGGCTGCGGTACGTGACGATCATCGTGTGGTCCTTGGACCCGTCCTTGTTGAAGTCCATCTGGATGACGTCACCGACGTCGGCCTGATAGACGTTCGCGAGGTTCGTCGTCCGCTTCGAGGACAGGGCGAACCACGAGAACTCGTTGACGCCGACGAACGAGTCCGACTGGATGTCGGCGTTGCCGAACCACTTGTGGAAGTCGTTCACGTAACCGGGAACGTGCTTCCAGCCGCCCGCCTTCAGGGACTGGCTGACGAAGTTCGTGCAGTCTCCGCCCGCGCCCTCCCCGTTGAAGTTCGGGTAGGCGGGGTTGTAGTCCTTCCAGTACTTCGCGGCGTACGCGGCCATCGCCTTGTAGTCGTAGCCGGAAGCCGTGAAGTTCTTCGGCTTGGCCGGCGCCGGCTTCGTGATGGCGGCACGGGTCGCCGCGGGCGGCGTGGTGTCACCGGTCATCGGCGTGGCGACGAACGTCGTGGCCTCGACCTGGTTGACCGCGACCCCGTCGTCCGTGTCCTGGACGCCCGTGAGCTGCCAGTCGCCCTTGTGGTCGGCCTTGAACGTCAGCGTGTGGTGCGCCTCGAAGCCGGTGGTCTTCGGCTCGGTGCCCGTCGCCTTGTCGTAGGCCAGCGTCGTCGTCTCGGTGACGTCGACCGTGGCGTTACGACCCTTCACCCGCGTACGGTCCAGCGACACCGTGGTGTTGGCCGAACGGTACTTCTCGCCGAGCTCCGCCAGACGGGCCTTGCGGCTCTCCAGCTTCGTCAGCGCGGACTTCTCGGAACGCGACTGGGCCGAGGACAGGCGTACGTCGCCGGAGAACCGCGACGTCTTCCGCTTCGATCCGTCGTCGCCCACCAGGGCGTCGGTACGGTCGGTGAAGACCGCGTCCGCCAGCCGCTGGAAGGTCGCCTTCGTTGCCGCGTCCACCTTGGGGTCGGCGTTGACACTCGCCGCGCCCGCGGACCAGTTGGGCAGCAGGGCTGCGCCCGCGACGACCGAGGCGGCCGCCGCGGTGACTATGGTTGCGCGTTGCCGCTTACGGCTCAGTTTCCTTGATTTCAATGGGGATCCCCTCTACACCGGTATTCAATACCGGAGCCGCATCCTCGCACGACGTGTGTGGCTCCTGTGAAGGGGGTTACGCTCTTCACCGTGTCGGCATCTCCCTTGCACCGCGTCGCCGTTCTCGTGCTCGAGGGGGCCAAGCCGCTCGATGTCGGCATCGCCGCACAGGTGTTCACCACCCGGGCGAGCATGCCGTACGAGGTGAGGGTGTGCGGCGCGGAGCCCGGCCTCGTCACCGGCGGCGACGGCCTCTCGTACCACGTCGCCCACGGCCTCGAACAACTCGCCCGGGCCGAACTCGTCTTCGTCCCCGGCTACCGGTCACCGGACCGCGAGGACCCGCCACCCGCCGTCGTCGCCGCGCTGATCGAGGCCCATGAGCGGGGCGCGCGCCTCGCGGCCATCTCGACGGGCGCGTTCGCGCTCGCCGCCACGGGGCTGCTCGACGGCAGGCGGGCCACGACGCACTGGCACTACACGCGGGCGCTCGCGGCGAAACACCCGCTCGTCAACGTCGACGAGAACGTCCTGTTCGTCGACGAGGGGAGTGTGCTCACGTCGGCGGGCGCCGCCTCCGGCATCGACCTGTGCCTCCACATCCTGCGCGGCGACCTCGGGGTGGCCGCCTCCAACCACGCGGCCCGCCGCCTGGTCGCGGCCCCCTACCGCAGCGGCGGCCAGGCACAGTACGTCCCGCGCAGCGTCCCCGAACCGCTGGGCGAACGGTTCGCCGCCACCCGCGAATGGGCCCTGCACCGGCTCGACGAGCCGCTCTCCCTGGAGGCGCTCGCCGAGCACGCGGCCGTCTCGCCGCGCACCTTCTCGCGGCGCTTCGCGGAGGACACGGGATACACGCCGATGCAGTGGGTCATGCGTGCCCGCATCGACATGGCCCGCGAGCTCCTGGAGCGTTCGCAGTGGAGTGTCGAGCAGATCGCCGCAGGCGTGGGCCTCGGCACCGGAGCCAACCTGCGGCTGCACTTCCACCGGATCCTCGGCACCTCCCCGAGCGAGTACCGGCGCACCTTCACCAAGGGCGAATAGCCCGCCACGGACCCTCCCCGGCCGGTTGGCGCGATCCTTGCGGACCATGGCGATCTCGCCGCTGTCACCGCCCGGCACCGCGCGCGAGTCTTGGAGGGAGCCGAAGGGACAACAATCATGACTCGTATCGCCATCAATGGATTTGGCCGCATCGGACGCAACGTGCTGCGCGCCCTGCTCGAACGCGACACGGACCTCGAAGTCGTCGCGGTGAACGATCTGACCGAGCCCGCCGTCCTCGCGCGGCTGCTCGCCTACGACTCGACCTCCGGCCGGCTCGGCCGCCCGGTGACCGTCGACGGGGACACCCTCGTCGTCGACGGCCGGCGCATCAAGGTGCTCGCCGAGCGCGAACCGGGGCAACTGCCCTGGGCCGAGCTCGCCGTGGACGTCGTACTGGAGGCCACCGGCCGCTTCACCTCGGCGAAGGCGGCCGGAGCGCACCTCGACGCCGGTGCGCGGAAGGTGCTCGTCAGCGCGCCCGCGGAGGGCGCCGACGTGACGCTGGCGTTCGGTGTCAACAACGACGCCTACGACCCGGCCGTGCACACGATCGTCTCGAACGCGTCGTGCACGACCAACGCGCTCGCCCCGCTGGCCGCGGTGCTCGACGACCTCGCCGGCATCGAGCACGGCTTCATGACGACGGTGCACGCGTACACCCAGGAGCAGAACCTCCAGGACGGCCCGCACCGCGACGCCCGGCGGGCCCGTGCGGCCGCCGTCAACATCGTGCCGACCACGACCGGTGCCGCCAAGGCGATCGGCCTGGTGCTGCCCAACCTGGAGGGCAAGCTGTCGGGCGACTCGATCCGGGTGCCGGTGCCGGTGGGCTCGATCGTCGAGCTCAACACCACCGTGGCCCGTGACGTGACCCGTGACGAGGTCCTGGCGGCCTACCGCGCCGCGGCGGAGGGCCCGCTCGCCGGTGTCCTCGAATACTCGGAGGACGCGCTCGTCTCGTCCGACATCACGGGCAACCCGGCCTCGTCGATCTTCGACTCGGCGCTCACCCGTGTCGACGGCCGCCACATCAAGGTGGTCGCCTGGTACGACAACGAGTGGGGCTTCTCCAACCGCGTCATCGACACGCTCCAGCTCCTCAGCGCCGGCTGAGCGGGAACCGGGGCGAGGGGGCCGTCCGTGCGGGGGCATCGGGCGGCCCCTGATCCATGTGCCGTCCGCGGTGCGGCAGGATGGGGGCATGAGCGTAGTCAAGATCAACGTCCTGACCGTCCCCGCCGAGCAGCGGGAAACCCTCGAGAAGCGCTTCGCCTCGCGTGCCGGCGCCGTGGAGAGCTCCGACGGCTTCGAGTGGTTCGAGCTTCTGCGCCCCGTCGAGGGCACCGAGGACTACCTGGTGTACACGCGCTGGCGTGACGAGGAGTCGTTCCAGGCGTGGATGGAGGGCCCGATGAAGTCGGCCCACCAGGGCGGCGGCGACCGCCCGAAGCCCGCCGCGAGCGGGTCCTCGGTCTGGTCGTTCGAGGTCGTGCAGCAGGCGGCGCCCAAGAGCGCCTGACACCCGCCGCGCCAGGATCGTGTGCCCCGCACCGGGGATCGGGTGCGGGGCACGTTCCGTCACGGGATCCCGACCTCGAAGAGCACGTACCCGGCGTAGGAGCCCGAGGCGAGCGCCGCGACGGTGAGGACCGTGCACAGGACCGGGGTGCTGAGCCGGCGCATGGCGGTGGCGCAGGGGATGAGGAGCGGGAACGCCGGGAGCAGGTAGCGGGACACGTTGCCGAAGATCTGCTGGCTGCCCAGGACGAGCGCCATGGTCAGCAGGGTGCTGACGGTCAGCACGAGCGGCGGGCGCAGCCGGAACAGCAGGGGCAGGGCGATCAGGGCCAGCAGGACGGTGCCGGCGGCGATGACGTCCTCGTGGGGGTAGGCGAAGAGGTAGTCGTAGCGGCCGACCATCAGGGACGAGAGCACCTTGACCGTGTGCCGTCCGTAGTCGAACGAGTGGGCCCAGGCCTTGTCCTGGAGCGTGAAGTACCCGCCGTAGTCGCCCATGCGGTGCCCCACCCAGCCGAGGTAGCCCGCCAGCCCGACGGGGGCGATCAGCACGGCCGCCACCGGGCGCAGGACCGCGTCCCGGCGCCGTGCTCCGTCCGGGGCGGGGCGGTCCCCCCAGCGGCGCACCGCGCGCCGGTGCCGGACCACCTCCATGAGCGCGGCGAGGGCGAGGGCCGCGATCAGCGCGGTGGCCGTCGGCCGGGTGAGGCCCGCGAAGCAGGTCAGGAGGCCCGCGGTGAGCCAGTTCCGGCGCATCACGGCGTAACAGGCCCAGGCGGCGAGGGCGACGTAGAGGGACTCCGAGTAGCCCGACCACTCCACGCCGGAGCCTGGCCACACGGCCCACAGCCCGGCGGCCGCCAGCCCGGCGCGCCGGCCGCTGACGCGGGCGGTCACGGCGTGAATGCCCAGCACGGCCATGAACGAGGCGGCGACGGAGACCACCAGGCCCGCGCCGAGCAGCCCGAGCCCGGTGCAGGAGGACACCAGGCGCATCAGTGCCGGGTACAGCGGGAAGAACGCGGCGGAGTTGCCCTCCAGGGTGATCAGGCCGGTGGCACCGGGTACCGGCACGAGCGCGGGATGGTAGCCGTGCGCGGCGATCTGCTGGTACCACCAGCCGTCCCAGGTGGCCAGGACGTCCCAGACGTGGGCACCGCCCCCGAAGCGGGGGTTCTTCCGGCGGAAGTCCCCGGAGGAGTCCAGCAGGTACATGAACACGCAGAAGCCGACGAGCTTCATCGCGCCGTACAGGGCGAGCGCCGGCCCGTGCAGCCTCGCGGCCCGGCGCAGCCGCTCCCGCCGGTCGGGGCCGCCGTCCGGGCGTGTGCCGCCCGGGTGCGCGCCGTCGGGTCGTAGGGCTGGGCGCCAACGGGCCGAGTTCCGGGGCCTGTCGGTCTGACGGGCCCACGTGGTGGTGAGGCCGGGCTCGTTCATCGGGGCCCGCCTTCCGCGCCGTCGCCCCGGGCGGCGGTGGCGAACACCCAGGTGCGCATGAGCAGGAAACGCAGCACCGCGGCCGCCAGGTTCGCCGCGACGAGCACGACGATCTCGGTGGAGCGTCCCGGGGCGCGCGTCCAGTGGTGCAGCGCGGCCAGTGAGCCGCTGGTGAGCGCGAGTCCGAGGCCGAGGACGGCCAGCCCCTTGGCCTGGTGGCGCAGGACGCCGCCCCGGCCGCGCAGCCCGAACGTGAGCCGTCGGTTGGCGGCCGTGTTGGCCACGGCGCAGACCGACAACGCCCAGACGTTGGCCGCCTGAGGGCCCGTCATCGGACGCAGGGCCGCGTACAGCAGGACGTACCCGATCGTGCTGAGCACCCCCACGGCACAGAACCGCAGCAGTTGAGCCGTCGGGGAGGCCGGTGGCGCGCTCTCGGAGACGCGCCCGAGGCGTGCTGTGGGCAGCGTGCCACGGGCCAGCGCGCGGCCGATCCGCGCGATGCCGCGCAGGTCGGCCACGGCGGTGGAGACCAGGTCGACCCGGCTGTCGGGGTCGTCGACCCAGTCGACCGGCACTTCGTGGATACGCAGCCCGGCGCGTTCGGCGATCACCAGCAGCTCGGTGTCGAAGAACCAGCCCGAGTCCTCCACCAGCGGCAGCAGCCGCTCGGCGACGTCCCGGCGGACGGCCTTGAAGCCGCACTGCGCGTCGGAGAAGCCGACGGCGAGCGTGGACCGCAACAGAGCGTTGTAGCAACGGGAGATGATCTCGCGCCGGGGGCCGCGGGTCACCCGGGAACCGCGGGCCAGCCGGGTGCCGATGGCGATGTCGGAGTGCCCGGATATCAGCGGGGCGACGAGCGGCAGGAGTGCGTTCAGCTCGGTGGACAGGTCGACGTCCAGGTACGCGAGCACCGGCGCCTTCGAGCCGGACCACGCGGTGCGCAGGGCACGTCCGCGTCCCTTCTCGTCGAGTCGTATCCACGTGGCCTCCGGCAGCTCGGCGGCCAGCCGGGCGGCGATCCGCGGGGTGGCGTCGGTGCTCGCGTTGTCGGCGACCGTGATGCGGAAGGGGTACGGGAACGTCTCGCGCAGATGGGCGTGCAGCCGGCGCACGCTCGGTTCCAGGTCGGTCTCCTCGTTGAACACGGGGACGACCACGTCCAGGACGGGTTCCGTGTGGTCCGCCGCCGACGGAAGCCGGACAGGGCGCCGGACGGGGAGCCGGTCCGAGGGCACACGGTCGGATTCCTCGAAGTCCGTGGGGGCGCACCGCAATGCCTTCGTCATGTTCTGTCCTGTTCTGTGCGCTGTCGCGGGGCAGGCCGAAGACGCTCACGGCCGGACCGCGTTGAGGGGTGCGGAGAGGGATGCCGGGTGCGGACGGCGGCGCCGCCCGCGAAATGCGCGCCGGGGCTACCCGGTGCTGCTGACCTCGACCGACGACGGTTCGGGGCCCGACGGGGGTGGCGAGGACGTCGGGGTGTTCCTCGGCGTCGCCGTCTCGGTGGCGGGCGCGCTGGTCGTCGCCGTTCCCCCGTCGCCGGGGTCGGAGCCCACCGACGTCGAACTCTCCGTCGCCGTGGGCGTGTCCGGGGGGCCGGAGGTTCCGGTGGTGCTCTCGGCCGTCCCGGTGGCCGACTCGGTGGGTGCCCCGCTCGACGACGGGGTCGGTGACGGGGTGACGTACGGGGTGGCGGGGGTGTCGGTGGGCCGGGGCACGGGGCCGAGGGGACGGTCGCGGTCCGGGGCGTGCGGCAACAGGAACAGGCTGAGGCTGATCCCGGCGGCGGCCAGGACACAGCTCGCGGCCCGCTGCGCCGCGCGGATCCGGCGACGGACGCGGACGCCGTCGCGGAGGCCGTTCTGCTGTGCGGGCTCGAAGGGGGTGTGTTCCTGGGCGTCGCGCATCATCCGCGCCAACTCCCGCTCGAAGTGATCCATTCTTTCCTTCACCCCACCGGCTCGATGACGTCCGCCAGGATCTGGCGCAGCCGCGCCACACCGCGTGACGCGTGGGAACGGGCGGTGCCGAGCGGGCAGCCCAAGACCTCCGCGACCTGTTTCTCGGGCAGGTCCTGGTAATAGCGCAGCACTACGGCCGCCCGCTGCCGGGGCGGCAGTTGGGCGAGCGCCGCTTCGAGGCGCGACCGTTCCACCACGGCCGCGGACTCGTCGCCGGTGTGCGCGAGATCCGGCAGTACCTCCACGGGGCGCTCGCCCCACCACCGCCGACGTGCGGAGCGGGCGGCGGCGCGGGCCATGACCTTGCGTACGTACGCCTCGGGCGCCTCGTCGGCCACCTTCGGCCAGACGAACCAGAGTTTGACCAAGGCCTCCTGGAGCAGATCCTCGGCGCGGTGCCGGTCACCCGCGCAGAGGAGGCGGGCGAGGTGGAACAACGCCGACCAACGGGCCGCGACGAATCCGTCGAACCCGCCGGTCCCCTCGGCTGTTGCCTGTCCCATCCGCACCCGTCCCCGCATTGCCGGCTCGTACACCTGGGGAAAGACGCTGGAGGGCGCCCCGCTATGCACTCGGGGCGCGTGATCTGGGTCACGCGTGATGGGATCGAGGGCCGTCCGGGGCGGAACCGTCAGCGGCCGGCGGTGCCCCGCCGGACCCGGGCCGCGCCCCTGCGGCGTTCCGTCCGCAGTTCGCGGAGATAGGACTGTGCGTCCACCTGGATGGTGTGCCGGGTCGAGGCGACATAGCGGCGCGCCAGCCTCGCGCGGTATGCGTCGGTCTCCTGGCGCATCCGCTCGGGTCCGGGCAGCGCGCACCGGCCCTCCAGCAGGTCCGCCACCCAGTGGGACTGCGCCTCCGCGAGCGGCATGATCGCGCCGAGGGGCTGGACCAGCCCGATGAAGTAGAGGCCGGGACGGTCCGGCGCGACCACGCGGTGGTAGAGCGCGATGTCGTTGCCGGACGGATCGATCACCTCGTCCTTGAGGAACGGGAACGCGATGTCGTAGCCGGTGCAGTAGACGATCGCGTCGATCTCCTCGGTGCTTCCGTCCTCGAACGTCACCCGGTCGCCCTCCAGCCGTACGGGAGCCGGCTTCACGGCGAGGTCGCCGTGGCCGAGGCGCGAGAGCAGGTCGTCGGAGATGGTGGGGTGCGCGGCCAGGACCCCGTGCCGGGGCGTCGGCAGCCCGTAGTCCCTCAGGCGGCCCCGGCTGAGCCGGAGCAGGAGCCGTAGGCCCTGTGCCTGCATGGACAGCGGGGCCCTCGCCAGCCAGGAGCCGGTGAGATGGTCGGTGGGCACACCGAAGAGGTACTTGGGCAGGATGTGCGCGCCGCGCCGCATGGCGAGGACCGTGCGACGGGACACCCGCGAGGTCTCCACCGCGATGTCGCAGGCCGAGTTGCCGATACCGAGGACGAGGACACGTCTGCCGGCGAAGGGCTCCGGTGTCCGGTAGTCGTGCGAGTGCGTCTGCGTGCCGGTGAATTCCTCGGCTCCCGGAAGCGACGGCCGGGGCCAGCGGGCCTTCCAGTGATGGCCGTTGGCGACCAGGACGGCGCCGTAGACCCGCTCGGCGGTGTCCCCGGAGTCCACGTGGCGTGTCGTGACGCTCCACCTGCCGTCGGGCAGGGGTTCCACGCGCACGGCCTCGGTGCGGAAGGTGATCGACGGCCGCAGCCCGAAATGGTCCACGAAGTTGTCGAAGTACTGGGCGATGTGGAAGTGGCCGGGGTAGACCGGAGAGTCCTCCGGCATGGGGAAGCTCGCGTACTCCATGATCTGGCGCGAGGTGTTGATGTGCAGCGAGCGGTACGCGGAGGACATCCCGTTGTCGTTCAGGTAGCGCCAGTTGCCGCCGACCTCCGACCCGGTCTCGTAGCAGTCGTACGGGATCCCGCGCGCCGCCAGTACCTGGCAGGCCGCGATCCCGGACGAGCCCGCCCCGATCACGCACACCCTCTCCATGCCCGCCCCCTCGTGTGACCGCCCTGGTGACCACCCGGTCACATGACCAGGTGGTCACAGGCTGCTGTCCACCGGCCCGCCGTGTCAATGACCATGACATGAACGGGGGTTCGGAGTGACGGCAGCCCAACGATAGTGTCTCCAGGGTCCGTTCGAAGTCGGCCCCTTTCCGGTCGGCCTCGTTGACAGGGCGTCCGCGCCGCACCGACCATGACCGGGCGGTCACATGACCGCCCGGTCATCGTCAGGAGCACGCATGCCCACTTCCACCTGGACCCGCCTGTCACCGGTGCGGCGCGAACGGGTCCTGGTCGCCGCGATGGACGAGTTCGGCACCCACGGCTACTCCACCGGAAGCCTCAACGTCATCGCCCGCGAGGCCGGCGTCGCCAAGGGCTCGCTGTTCCAGTACTTCGAGGGCAAACTCGACCTGTTCGCCTACGTGGCCGAACAGACCTCCCTGCGCGTCTACACCGCCATGCAGCCCTGGCTCGACGGATACGACGGCTCCACGGAGTTCTCCCGGTACCTCACCGACGCCCTGGAGGTCTGGTTCGACTACTTCGCCGGCCATCCACTGGAACGCGGGGTCACCGCGGCCACCAACATGGAACTCGACCCCGCCGTCCGCAACGCCGTACGCGCCCCGGTGCAGGACCTCTACCTCGCCGGCCTGCGCCCCCTCGTCGAACGGGCCGTCGCGGCCGGTGACCTGCGCAAGGGCGCCGACGTCGACGCGCTGCTCTCCCTGCTGCTCGTCCTGCTGCCGCACCTCGCGCTCGCGGCCCACGCCCCCGGCTTCGAAGGACCGGTACGCCTCGCGGGCGAGCACCCCGAGGTCCGCCGGGCGAACATCGCCCGCCTGATCGGCCCGGTCCTCGCCGACTTCGTACCGAAGGGGCCCTGATGGACGCACCCGACTACGACGTGCTCGTCATCGGCTCCGGATTCGGCGGCAGCGTCACCGCGCTGCGCCTCACCGAGAAGGGGTACCGGGTCGGCATCCTGGAGGCGGGCCGCCGCTTCGCCGACGCCGACTTCCCCCGGACCTCCTGGCACGTGCGCGACTACCTCTTCGCTCCCCGCCTCGGCTGCACGGGCATCCTGCGCATGACGCTGCTCGGCGACGTCCTCGTCCTGACCGGCGCGGGCGTCGGCGGCGGCTCGCTCGGGTACGCCAACACCCTCTACGAGCCGCCCGAAGCCTTCTTCCAGGGCTCGCCGTGGGCCGGCATCACCGACTGGCGCGGCGAACTCGCGCCGTACTACGCCCAGGCCCGCCGCATGCTGGGCGTCACCCCCAACCCCCTGCTCACGGACGCCGACCGACTCCTCAGGGACACCGCGGACGACCTCGGCTGCGCGGACACCTTCAGGGCCGTGCCGGTCGGCGTCCACTTCGGGCCGCCCGGCACGGCACCCGGCGCCCGCGTCGCGGACCCCTACTTCGGCGGGGCGGGGCCGGACCGCAACGCCTGTCTGCACTGCGGCGCGTGCATGACGGGCTGTCGGCACAACGCGAAGAACACCCTGCCCAAGAACTACCTGGGCCTGGCCGAACGCGCCGGTGCCGAGGTCCTCGCCCTGCGGACGGTCACGGACGTCACCCGGCACGGCGAGGGCTGGGCCGTCACCTCGGTACGCACGGGCGCAGGCCCGCCGCGCCGCAGACGGACCCTGACCGCACGGCACGTCGTCTTCGCGGCGGGCGCCCTGGGGACGCAGCGGCTGCTGCACCGGCTGCGGGCGAGCGGCTCCCTGCCCGACGTGTCGCCCCGCCTCGGGCTCCTGACCCGCACCAACTCCGAGGCGATCCTCGGCGTCAGGGCCAGGGACAGGGCCACCGACTTCAGCCGTGGCGTCGCCATCACCTCCTCCGTGCACCTCGACGAGAACACGCACGTCGAAGCCGTCCGGTACGGCCGGGGAAGCAATCTGCTCGGGCTGCTCGGCGCCCTGCTCGTCGACCCCGTCCGCGGCCGGTCCCGGCTCCTCACCGGTCTGGCCGCGATGGCACGCAACCCGCGGGACCTGCCGAGCCTGCACAACCCGCGCCGCTGGTCCGAGCAGACCGTCGTCCTGCTGGTCATGCAGTCCCTCGACAACTCCGTGACGACGTACCTCCGTCGCGGCCTCACCGGGCGCGGGCGGCTGACCAGCCGACCCGGCGAGGGCACCCCCAACCCGACCTGGATACCCGCCGGACACCGGGCGGCCCGCCGGGCCGCCGAGCGCATCGGCGGCCAGGCCTGCGGCACCTGGGCCGATCTGTTCGACATCCCCACCACCGGACACCTCATCGGCGGCTGCGCCGTCGGCGAGAATCCGGAGACCGGCGTGGTCGATCCGTACCACCGGCTGCACGGACATCCGGGCCTGCACGTCATCGACGGGTCCACGATCTCGGCGAACCTCGGTGTGAACCCCTCCCTCACCATCACCGCCCTGGCCGAACGGGCCGTCGCCCTGTGGCCCAACCAGGGGGAGGAAGACCCCCGGCCCGGACCCGGCCTGCCCTACCGCCGCCTGCGCCCGGTCCCGCCGAGGCACCCCGCCGTGCCCGCAGGCGCACCGGCCGCACTGCCGCCGGAACCCCCCACCGGAAAGGACACCCCGTGACGCGCTACCCCGAGGAACCCTGGCATCTGGCCGGCCGGATGTATCTGTCGCTGTGGCTGGTGCCGGCCCGCGAACTGCCGCGGGTGGCCGACGGCACCCGGCCGGTCACCATCGCCGGGCGCGGAGCGGTCGGCGCCGCCTGGGTCGTCTACGAGAACGACAGCGTCCTGCACTACAACGAACTGCTCCGGGCCGTGCTCGTACGGGACGGCCGCCGTCCGCGGGTCTGCATCACCGACATCTGGGTCGACAGCCCCGCCTCTATGGCGGGCGGCCGCGAACTGTGGGGAATCCCCAAGGAGTTGGCGGACTTCGCCATCGACAGGACGGCCGGTGTCCGGACCGGCGCGGCGACGGCCGAGGGCGTCCGGGCCCGTGCGACGGCGGCCGACGGCGTCCGGGCCGAGGCGGCGACGGACGAGGGCGCCCTGGCCGGTGCCGTCTTCGAACCCGGCCGCCGGCTGCCGGGCCGCTGGCCCCTCACCTATCGCGTCACACAGACCCTCGACGGCGCGTTGAAGACCAGTTCCGTCCGCTCGCACTCGGCCGTACGGACGGCCCGGGCCCACTGGACCGCGCAAGAGGAAGGCCCGCTGGGGGAGTTGGGCCGACGTCCGCCCCTGGTCAGTCTGGCCCTCGACGACTTCACCATCCGCTTCGGGGACACGGCACGCACAGCGGCCGCGCGGCCGACGGCCGCGCCGTAGACCGCGCGCGACCGGCTGAACCGGCCGGTCGGTGGACGAGAAATGGACAAGTGGAGGGCGATCAAACCCTGTTCCGGCGGCCTACCGGCCGGTATACAGACCAGGTTGGGTCTGCCGGGCAGGAGCCGTCCGGCCTGTCGCGGCGCCGCGATCCCGTGCGCCGCGGGACGCCGGTACCCGTTTTGCAGGCTGTCACGGTTTCAGGGGAGGGCACGATGAACGATCACACGCGTCCGGAAAACGCCGTTCCAGGGCGGCGGGGCGCCCTGGCGCTGGGGGCCGCGCTGAGCAGTTGCGCGCTCGTCGCGGGCGTCGCGGCGGCAGCCCCCGCCCAGGCGGGCGACGGGCACAAGGGGCATGGCGTCAACTACGTCGCGCTCGGCGACTCGTACACGTCGGGGCCGCTGATCCCTCAGCAGATCGACGCGAACTGCGCGCGCTCCGACCACAACTACCCCTCGATCACCGCGGCCGCCCGCAAGGTCGCCACGTTCACGGACGTGAGCTGCTCGGGCGCGAAGACCGACGAGATGTGGAAGGCGCAGGGCACCAACGGACCCCAGCTCAACGCGGTGAAGCGCGACACCGACCTGGTGACCGTGCAGATCGGCGGCAACGACATGGGCTTCGGCTCGATCATCGCCACCTGTGCCGGGCTCAGTTCGAAGGACCTCGCGGGCAACCCCTGTCAGCAGTACTACGGTGCCGCGGGCTACGACCAGCTCACCCTGAACATCCTCCAGACGGCGCCCAAGGTCGCCCGGGTGCTGCGGGAGGTGCACGCCAGGGCGCCGCACGCCCGCGTCGTCGTCGTGGGCTACCCGGACCTGCTGCCCGACGACGGCAGCGGCTGCTACCCGACGGTGCCGTTCGCCGCGAAGGACTTCCCCTATCTGCGCGACACCGGCAAGCGGCTCAACCTGATGCTGCGCGCGGTGGCGGCCCTGAACCGGGCGGAGTACGTGGACACGTACGGGCCGACCGTGGGCCACGACATGTGCAAGGCGCCCGCCGACCGCTGGATCGAGCCGCTGCGCCCGACCGCGCCCGCGGCTCCGGCCCACCCCAACGCCACGGGCCAGGAGGCGATGGCCCGCGCGGTACTGGCCGAGCTGAGGCATGGGGCCGGCCACCACCACTGACCGCCTCCGTCCGACGCCCCGGCCGTCCCCCGCGGCCGGTCCCCGCCGGCGAACGCCCACGCGTCCGCCGGCGGGGTCCTGGGCCCGGCCGTGTCAGGGAGCCGGCACCTCGTCCACGAACGTGGTGCCGGCGCCGCGGTAGGCGGTCACCTTGGCGGCCACCTGGGCCGGGGTGAGCACCTGGTCCTTGACGTGCAGGACGTAGTCGACCTGTTCGTCGTACGCGCGTGCCCCGGTCGAGGTCTGCCCGGCGAGGTCGATCAGCCACTGGTTGAAGTTGATCGACATGGGCCGCTCGGGCAGGTACTGGGCGTCGTGCGTGCCGAAGAGCTGTCCGTCGATGTAGTACTTGATGCTGCTGTTGTCGATCGTGAGGACCAGGTCGTGCCAGCCGGCGTAGCTCTGGCGGGCCTCGGTGTGCTGGTTGACGGCCTGCCAGGGGTCGGGGTTGTACGTCTCCCAGGAGGTCGTGTACAGGATGTTGCCCGTCTCGCCCCAGCCGCCGTTGGGCAGGTACTCGAAGTCGTACTCGGCGTAGTCGTCGGCCATCGGCGCGGTGAGGTCGTTGATGGTGAAGAACGTCTGCACCAGGTGGTCGCCGTCGGGGCCGGACTGCGGCGCGTCGGCGAACTTCACCCGCGCCGCGTAGGTGCCGTTCTTGAACTTCATGCTCTTGGAGACGACTTCGGTCTGCCGGGTGGACTCGGCGGTGCCCGAGGTCGACGTCCGGAGGTTCATCACCGAGTTGCCCGACACCACGGGGAACGTCACCTTGGACGGGTCCCAGGTCGCGCCGGGGACGCCGGGGCCACCGGAGTTGGAGCGGACGTTCCAGCCGTGCGCGGAGATCGCCGGGTCGGTGGACGACGAGTAGCTGAAGTCGTCGAACAGCGCCTTGCCGCTCCCGGGCGGGTCGGTGGGCGGATCGGTGGGGTCGGTCGGATCCGTGGGGCCGTTGCCCTCGGGCGCCGTGCCCCACACGGTGGTTCCGCCGAGCTGGGCGGTGACCTTGTTCCAGTCCGCGTACGAGGTCTGCGCGCCGTTGAAGGAGTAGTCGTCCGCCTGGTTCACGGACTGCCAGCTCGACTGGTAGAAGCGAAGCTGCATGTCACCGGTGTCGGCGCCCGGTGCCAGCGCGCCCGCCGTGGAGGTGAAGCCGACGTCCAGATAGCGGTCCGCCGTCGCGGTGGGGTGGGCCAGGGTGCCGAACGTGCCGGTGACGTTCGCGCATCCCTTGACGGCCCAGGAACAGGCGAAGCGGTAGCCGGCACTCGCCGAGTCCGCCTTGAAGTAGTAGCGGATCCTCACCTGGCTCAACTGCACGGTCGTGGAACCGGTGTTGCGCACCTTGAACCAGGGCTCGCTCTGGTCGGCGGTGGCGCCGCTCGCGCTGGTGCGGTACTGGACGGCGAGGCCCCCGGCCGCGGCGGCGGGGGCGGACATCGGAACGGCCACCAGGGCGGTGCCGCCCAGCAGGGCCGACAGGGCGAGGGCCACGCGACGGCGGCCTGTGAGGGGGCGGTTTCTCATGGGGGTTCCTTTCGATGGGCTCCCGCCGGCCGCGGGAGGTGGGGGTGCTCAGGAACGCGTGGAGACATGCCGTGCTTGACCAGTTGGCCGATGGGTTTTACCAGTTGACGTCGCCTGAAAAGTGGCATAGACCAATGCACTCGTCAACCCCCCTGTATTCAAAGGGAGTTGGCTGAAGTGGGCGGCGTGCTTCACTGTTGGGTCGAGCGCGTCGGAAGCAAACCCCGGGACCAGCAGACCAGTTAGGGTCAGGGGCCATACCAGTTGGCCGGCACCGACGACGAGCGAGGGTCAAGCATGGAGATCGATCCCGCCGCCTCCCGCGCGGTACTCAAGCGGGAAAGGGTCCGGGACACGATCCTCGAACTCATCGAGGAACGCCGTCCCGGCGACGCCATCCCCTCCGAGCGGACGCTCTGCGCGCGACTCGGGGTGTCCCGGCCCACCTTGCGCGCGGCCGTGGACCAACTCGTGGTCGCCGGACTCCTGGTGCGTGAGCACGGGCGGGGCATGTTCGTGGCCGCCGAGAAGATCACCCAGGAACTCGTCCCCGACCGGCGCAACTTCAGCCTGCCCCGGGCCGCGGGCACCTGGACCAGCAGACTCCTGGAGTTCAGCACGACGTCCGCCGGCGCCCGGGTGGGCCGCAGGCTGCGCATCTCCCCGGCCGCGGACATCCGGTACGTGGCCCGGCTCCGCCTCGTCGACGGCGCACCCATGGCCATCGAGTACCTGCACGTCCCCGCCGCCCTGGTGCCCGACCTGACCAGTGACGAACTGGAGAACGGCGACCTGTACGAGCACCTCGGTGAACGCCACGGGATCCAGGTGAGCGAGGCGGTCCAGTCGATCGAGCCGACGGTCCTGACCCGCGACGAGGCGGGACTGCTCGATGTGCCGGAGCTGTCCCCGGCGCTGCTGTTCGAGCGCCTCACCTCGGACGCCTCGGGCCGGCCGGTGGAGTACGTCCACTCGATCTACCGCGGGGACCGCTACCGCATCGTCTCCCGCCTGGCGCTCGGGCCCCGCTCCGGGCACCCGTCGCGCCGCGACGGACACCACCCCGGGATCCCGCCCGGCGACTTCCTGCCGGGCGAACCCGTCACCTTCTCCACCCGGGGCGTGGTGGCCGGCGGCCTGTTCGAGCAGGGCGGCGGACCGGGAGAGGGCGGCCCCGCGACGTGACGGCGGCGGACGTCACGTCGCTCACCGGCTCCAGGCCGGGGGCCGCTTCTCGGTGAACGCCCGCGCGCCCTCGGCGGCGGCGCGGGTGGTGAAGACCGGCGCGCTCAGCGGATCCTGGACGGTGTAGGCGGTGTGGTCGTCGAGGCCGCGGGTGTCCTGGACGACGCGCTTGGTGACGTGGACGGCGTCGGGGGAATGGGCCTGGACGCGTTCGGCCAGGGCGATCGCCGCGTCGAGTGCTCCGCCCTCGGGGGTGAGCCGGTTGACGAGTCCGTACCGTGCCGCGTCGGCGGCCGGCAGGGGAGCCGCGGTCAGCAACAGCTCCATGGCCACGTGGTAGGGGAGCCGGCCCGGGAGGCGGACGGCGCCGCCCTCGGCGGCGATCAGCCCACGGGCGACCTCGGGCAGGGCGAAGAACGCGGTGTCGGAGGCGGTGATGAGGTCGCAGGCGAGGGCGAGTTCGAAGCCGCCCGCGACGGCCGCGCCCTCCACGGCGGCGATGAGCGGCTTGCGGATCCGGGCGCGGGTCAGTCCGCCGAGCCCGCGGTCGGCGACGAGCGGAACGCCTTGATCGGGGAAGGCCTTGAGGTCCATCCCTGAACAGAAGTGGCCGCCCGCCCCGGAAAGGACGCCGACAGCGAGAGACGGTTCGGCATCCAGCCGGGCGAGGGCCGAGTCCAGGGCGCCGGCCAGCGCCCGGTCGACGGCGTTGCGGACGTGGGGCCTGTTCAGCGTGATGAGCAGGACGCCGGGACGTGGTTCGGACGTCATCACCACGGGTTCGCTTGTGTCCATGAGACGTGCTCCTGGTCGGGGGTCGTTCGGCGCGCGGGCCCGCGGGCCCGCGCGCCTTCGGGCAGGGTCGGGTCAGATCCGTACGACCGGCAGTTCGGCCAGCCCGCGCATGACCCGGGCCGGACGCCAGGGGAGTTCGTCGTCGGGCTTGGCGAGCCGTACCGGGCCCAGTCGTTCGAGCAACCGGGGGAAGGCGACCGTGCCTTCGAGACGGGCGAGAGCGGCACCGATGCAGAAGTGGGGGCCGTGGCCGAAGGCGAGATGGTCGTTGGGGGTCCGGCCCACGTCGAGCCGGTCGGCGTCGGGGAAACGGGCCTCGTCCCGGTTGGCGGAACCGATCAGGAGGCTGACGATGTCCCCCCTGCCGATCGACCGACCGTGCAGGCGGATCGGTTCGGCGGCGCACCGGAAGGTCGCGTCCCGCACGGGGGAGTCGTACCGGAGCAGTTCCTCGACCGCCGTGCCGACGAGCTCCGGGCCGGCTTCCGGTCCGGTCAGCAGGGCCGCCTGGTCCGGGTTCCGGAGCAGCGCGAGCGTGCCGTTGCCGATGAGGTTCATGGTGGTGTCGTGGCCGACCAGCAGCAGGAGGTAGGCGGTCGAGCGCAACTCCTCCTCGCTCATCGCCCCGCTGTGGTCGCCGGCCCGAACGAGAGCGCCCAGCAGGTCGACCCCGCTGCTCTCGCCGCTCGTTCGCTTTCCGGCGATCAGGCGGTCGAGGAGCGCGTGCAGATCTCGTGCCACCCGGGCCGGATCCCGGCCCGGATCCGGTGCGATGGTGGCCATGAGCGTGTCCCTGGTGGCCGCGTTGTCGAGTTCCCCGGGGACACCGAGGATCGCGCAGATCATCCGGAAGGTGAGAGGAGCCGCGAAGGCCGCGATCACGTCGACGTGGGTGTCGTGCTCGATCCGGTCCAGCAGACGGTCGGCGGTGTCCGCGATGAACGGTTCGAGACGGGCGATGCGGCGCGGTACGAACGCGGCGTTCACCAGGGTCCGCAGACGGGTGTGGTCCGGAGGATCGGCGTGGACCAGATGCCGGTTCAGCCCGGGCGGCCCCGGAACGTAACCCGGCACCCGGTCCGGGTCCTTGCTCAGCCGCCCGTCGGTCAGCAGGGCTCGGACGTCCGCGTAGCGGGAGACCTGCCACACGGTGGGCCGACCGGGCCTGCGGTCCGCGTGAGCGGGCGCGTTCCTGCGCAGCCAGGCGAAGTAGGGATACGGGTCCCGCACCCGTTCGGACAGGAGATGAGGGGGCGGGGACGGTACGCGAGGAGCGGGCACTCTGGCTCCGGAAACGGTGATCGACACGGACGCCGCGCCAACGCCGGGAAGCGACCGAAAGATACGGAAAGCGTCGCGATCGCACGCGACAGGAGAGACAAGATCGCCCTGACGGCTCAGTCCGGCCACGGGTGCGGAGGCGCTGTCCGCCCGCCGCGACGCCGCGTGGCACCTGGGCTAGTGTGAGGTGGACAACGTACTCATTCCGGTCGATTCGCGCTGCCGATCTCCCTGTCGCACGGGCGGGCGGCGTACGAGGCCGACAGAGTACGTACCCGACGGCTCACGCGGACGACGGCATCGTCGGTGGGACCCGAGAGGCCGCCGACGGCGCGCGAAGCGCCGGGATCCGGACCAGATTCGAGAGGACCCGTACATGCCCTTCGCCACCGCCAAGGACGGCACGCAGATCTTCTACAAGGACTGGGGATCCGGTCAGCCGGTCGTCTTCTCGCACGGCTGGCCGCTCACAGCGGACGCCTGGGACGCCCAGATGAAGGTGATGGTGGACAACGGCTTCCGGGCCGTCGCCCACGACCGCCGCGGCGGCGGACGCTCCGGCCAGCCCTGGGACGGCAACGACCTCGACACCTACGCCGACGACCTGGCGGCGGTCATCGAAGCCCTCGACCTCCGGGACGTCATCCTGGTCGGCCATTCGACCGGCGGCGGCGAGGTCACCCGCTACATCGGCCGGCACGGCTCCGGCAGGGTGGCCAAGGCGGTCCTCGTCGGCGCGATCCCGCCTCTCATGCTCAAGACGGCGGAGAACCCCGAAGGCCTGCCGATCGACGTGTTCGACGAGATCCGCAAGGGCGTCGAGACCGACCGGTCGCAGTACTACCAGGACCTCAGCGCGCCGTTCTACGGCGCCAACCGGGACGGATCGACCGTCACCCAGGGAACGCGGGACCAGTTCTGGCTCTGGGGAATGACCGTCGGCATCAAGGGCGCCTACGACTGCGTCAAGGCGTTCTCCGAGACCGACCTCACCGAGGACCTCAAGAAGATCGACGTCCCCACCCTCATCGTGCACGGCGACGACGACCAGATCGTTCCCATCGTGGCCGCGGGCGACAAGTCCTCGAAACTCGTCAAGGACGCCGTCTACAAGGTGTACCCGGGTGCTCCCCACGGCCTCGCGATGGTGCCGAAGTTCGCCGAGGTGTTCAACGCCGACCTGCTGGACTTCGCGCGTAGCTGACGTCGGATCAGCAGCTTTCCCGTAGAGCCCCCGTGGCCCGGTCGATGCGCCGCCCGCGGGGGCTTTCCGGGCGTTACGACCGGCTCGAGAAGTCCTGATCCGGATCCTCGCCGGGTGCTTCCGAGTCGTCGGGAAGGGCCTGTTCGGTCCAGATGGCCTTGCCGTCCGGGGTGTAGCGACTGCCCCAGCGCTCACAGAGCGCGTTGATGAGCTGGAGCCCGCGGCCCCCCTCGTCGGTGTCCGTGGCCCGGCGGATGCGGGGCATCGTCAGACTCGCGTCGGACACCTCGCAGACCAGCGTCCCGCTGCACAGGAGGCGAAGGCCGATGGGGCCGCCGGCGTGCCGGATGACGTTCCCGACGAGCTCGCTGGCCAGCAGCTCCGTCGTCATGACCAGGTCGTCCAGGTGCCATTGGGCGAGTTGCTCGCGTACATGGCGACGGGCCTCACCCGCGGCCTCCGGGCCCTCCGGCAGCGCCCAGGAGGCCACCTGCCGGTCGGCCACATGGTGCAGGCGCGCGATCAGCAGTGCGGCGTCGTCGGCGGTGGGCCCGCCCGGGAGCAGCCCCTCGGTCACGGAGTCGCACAGGTCCTCCGGATCGGGAGACCCCGCCGCGCCGCCGAGCAGACCGGCGAGCTGGGCCATGCCCTGGTCGATCTCCCGCTGCGGTGACTCGACGAGCCCGTCGGTGTAGAGGACCAGAAGGCTCTCCGCGGGCAGTTCCAGTTCCGTCGTCTCGAAGGGCGGGAACGCGGCGCCCAGGGGAGGGTTGACGGCGATCTCGGGGAAGTAGGTGCTTCCGTCCGGCCGGACGACGAGCGGCGGCGGGTGCCCCGCCCGGACCACGACGCACGATCCGTCGGTGGAGTCGTACAGCGCGAACAGACAGGTCGCGTAGGCGTGGTCGCCGAGGCCGCCCACGATGTCGTTCAGGTGGCCCATGATCTCGTCGGGGGGCAGTTCCAGGGCGGCCAGGGTGTGCAGAGCGGTACGCAGCCGCCCCATGGTCGCGGCCTCGGACAGACCGTGGCCCATCACGTCCCCGACGACCAGGGCCACCTGGCCCGCGGACAGCGGGATCAGGTCGTACCAGTCCCCGCCCACGTCCAGGCTCTGCCCGGCCGGCAGATAGCGCGCCGCGGCGGTCGCCTCGGGAACGGTGGGCAGCCCCCGGGGCAGCAGCGCCTGCTGGAGTTCCTCGGAGCGGGTGAGCTCGGCCTCGTAGAGCCGTGCCCGCTCCAGCGCGTGCGCCACCAGGGCGCTGATGGTGATGAGGAGCGTGCGTTCCTCCGGCGTGAGGTGCCGTGCGGTGTCGAAGGCGATGACACAGACGCCGAAGGTGTGGCCGGATGCCGTCAGCGGGAGGAAGGCCCAGCCCTCCATGCCGGTCGGCGGCAGGCTCTCGGCGTCGGGGAAGGCCGTGACCCATTCCTCGCGCGACGAGTAGAAACGGGGTTCGCCGGTCAGGATCGCCTCCCCGGCCGGACCGGCGTCCGCCAGATCCCTGCCGTGTTCCCCGTGCATCTGCCGCAGGAAGGAGTCCGGATATCCGACGGACCCGATGTGCGCCAGCTTCCGGTCCTCGATGACGAGAACGAGCAGGCCCTGGGCGCCGAACGGCGGCAGGACACGCTGGGCGACGGCGGTCACCACGTCCTCGGAGGTGGTCGCCGCCGCGAGCTGCGTGGTCAGTTCCGCCGTCCGGCTCGCGCGCTCGGCCGCGTCGCGTACGGCCGCCGCCTGCTCGGCCTCACGGCGACGGCGCTCGGTGACATCGGTGAAGTACACCGTCAGACCGCCGGGGACGGGCACGAGGCGCAGGTCGTAACAGCGCCCGGTGTCGGCCAGCGCGATGTCGAAGGCGGCCGCCGTGGACTGCGCGGCACCGCGCCGGCACCTGGCTTCCAGATCCGGCACAGGGCTCAGGGCGGGCAGGTCCCACAGGTCCCGGCCGAGGAGCTGCTGGCCGGACGTGCCGAGAATGCGTTCCGCCTCCAGGTTGGCGAAGGTGATCCGCCCGTCGTCGTCCACGGACAGGAAGGCGTCGCTCATGTGCCGCAGGGCGCGGCTGAGCGCGTCGCGGGTCGAGCGTGCCGCGTCGCTCGCCCAGCCCTTGCCGACGATGCGCGCGACCTGGCCCTCGTCGTCGAGCACGACATGACCGGAGGCGCGTGTCCAGGTGTAGCCACCGTCGTTGCGCCGGACCCGGTACTCGGCCTCGAACGGCGCGTGCGTGCGGATGGTGCGTTCGGCGGCGGCCAGGGTGCTCGCGAGGTCGTCGGGGTGGACCACCTTCATCCAGGTCTCGACACCGGGCACGAACTGTCCCGGCTCGGTCTGGTAGACCTTCATGGCCACCTGGTCCCACTGCAGCTCGCCGGTGCGCACGTCCCACTCCCACGAGCCGACCGGAGTGGCGTCGAGGTCGGTGCCCATGCGTTCCGGCGCCGGCATCTTCTGCAGCCGGTTCATGGTCCAGTCGGCCACCGCGCCGAGGAACGCCCGCTGTTCGGGTGGGGGCTCCTCGTTGTCACCGGTGAGACAGGTGATCGCGCCGATGGCACGGCCCTCATGGACCAGGGGTACGGCGAACCAGCCGGACCGCGACAGCAGCGGCGCGGTGGGTTCCTCCAGGTCGGAGGGGAGCGCGGCCACCCATACGTGCTCACCGGAGCGCACGGCGCGGGCGGTGGCCGTGGGTCCGTCCTGGTCGACGATCTCCCAGGCGCGGGTGACCGACGACGGCAGTCCGGTGGAGGAAACCAGACGCAGGGCCGACATCGGGCCCCGCAGGTAGACGGCCCCGCCGACGCAGCCCAGCTCCGCGATGGAGTGCTGAAGGGCGAGCCGGAAGACCTCGCTTTCCGTGATGCCGTCGTCAGCGGTCTCAAGTAGGTCCAGCCGCCTGATCACAGACCCAATATAGGGGCGAATGCCTTAAATGACATTAAAGGGGTGATGCGTCGGTGGGAGGTCCCCGGACCGGAGACGGCGACGGCCGAGGACCGTGTCTCCCGGGTTGCGGGGTGCGATGCGCGACACCACGCTGGCCAGGACGCCCGCGTGATCGACGGCCCGGGGTCGCCCGCGTCCCGAGGCCGTGCGGCGGTCTCCGGCCGGGCGCGCGGGGCGGCGGGCACGACGACGGGAGGACGGTGGCACACAGGTGAACGCCGGATCGCGCCGTCCCGACCGGCGGCCGGGCGAGCCCGGCACGGGTCGTGGCGAGGGCCGCCCGCGTCACGTCGTCGGGAACCGTTCCTCCCGCGGCGTCCGGACGGTCACGCGGGCCCGTACGGCCGCCGCGGACGGGCCGCACGGCACCGGAGACCCCCCGGGTGCCCCGGTGCATCGCGGGCTGTGGGTGGCCGCGGCCTACGCGTGGCGGCTGATCGTCGTCGGCGTGGTCGGCTACACGGTCTTCGCCCTCCTGGGCAAGCTGCAACTGGTCGCCGTGGCCCTGTTCCTCGCGCTCGTCGTGACGGCCGTCCTGCGTCCCCTCGCCGATCTGCTGGCGCGGCGCCTGCCGAGGACCCTGGCGGTGATCATCAGCATCCTGGGAAGCATCGTGCTGGTGCTCGGTGTCATGGCGCTGGTCGGCGGTGTCGTGGCGAGCGAGTCCGGGGACCTGGGACACGAGTTCGCCGGGGGACTGGGCCGGATCGAACGATGGCTGGAGGGCTCACCCTTCCATCTGAGTCACGCGGTGCTGTCGAACCTTCAGGGCAAGGTGGCCACGTTCGTCTCCGAGCACCGGTCCGTGGTGATCAGCAGCGCCCTCAGCGGCGCCGGCCGCGCGGTGGAGTTCGTCACCGGCCTGGTGCTGGGGCTGTTCTGCTCGCTCTTCTTCATCCGTTCCGGGGACAGGTACTGGCGCTGGTTCCAGGAGCTGATGCCGGAGAGTGTGCGGGACCCGTGGGACCGCGGCGGCCGGGCGGCCTGGCGGACGTTCGCCGGCTACACACGCGGCATCATCATCGTGGCGGCCACGAACGCCGTACTCGTCGGCATCGCCCTCACCCTCCTGGGCGTCCCGCTGGCGCTGCCGCTCACGCTGCTGGAGTTCTTCGCCGCGTTCATCCCCCTGGTGGGCTCACCCGTCGCGCTGGGCGTGGCGACGGTCGTCGCGTTGGCCACCAAGGGGCCGGTCGTCGCGATCATCGTGCTCGCCCTGATCGTCGTCATCGGCCAGATCGAGGGGCACGTCCTGCACCCGCTGGTCATGAGCTGGGCGGTCCGGCTGCACCCCGTGGTCGTGGCCGTCTCCGTCATCGCGGGGAGCATCCTGGCCGGTGTGACCGGGGCCGTCGTGGCGGTACCGATGGTGTCGGTCGCCTGGTCCGTGATCACCGAACTACGGGCGCGCCCCGAGCCGGAACCCCCGGGGCGCGCACCGCGTTGACATCGTGACGCGCCCGGAGCGCGCGCGGGGGTGACGCCGGATCCGCCGGGCGCCGGAGGCTCCCCGGATCCGCCGGGGTCAGGAGGCCTCGACGGCCGCCTTGATCCGCCGGCCGAAGGCGTCCGCGTCCTTGCGGGCCGCGCTCAGCGCGAAGCCCACCAGGAGCTTGCCGATGCCGTGCCCCTCCAGGACGTTGAAGATCCGCACCCGGGTGGTCCCGGCGCCGGTGGACTCGAAGTCGTAGCCGCCCTCCGACGCCATGACGGTGTTCTTCGAGATCTCCGCCCAGCGGATCCGGCGGGACGGCTCGAACTCCGTGATACGGAACTCCCGGCCCGTCTTCATACCCGCGTCCTTGACCGTGCTGGTGAAGACGGTGCCGACGGCCGTCGGGCCCTCCGGAGTCTTCGTGATCGTCTGCACCCTCGGGCTGAACTCCGGGTCGTTCGTGCCGGCGGCGAGGTAGGCGAAGACCTCCTCGATGGGCCGGTTGATCTCGGTTGTCGCCTCGAACTGACCGGACAAGGTTCCTCCTGTGCTGCGATCACGGACCGCCCGCTGAGGGCGCGCGAAGGTTTGCCGCGCCCGGTCAGCCTAGGCGCCGGAAGCCGAGCAGGCGCGTCGCGTGGGAATCTTCAGCGGTCGAAGACGTCGGTCAGGCGCACGGTGTAGCCGTCCTCCTCCATGAGGACGACGGTGACGCCGAAGGGGTTGGGATGGTCCAGCTCCATCGGGGTGAACGCGTACTCCACGGCCGCCTTGACCGGGGGCGGCAGTTCGCCGTCCGGTCGCGGCGCGGGGGCCTGGACCCAGTCGAGGGCGGTCGCGTCCTTCTCCGCGGTACCGGCGGACGAGGACTCCTCCGTGTAGGGGAACTGGTGCAGCACATGCCCGTCCGGGGTGGCGCGGACCATGTTCAGGCACGGGGAGGGGCCGACGACGGGCAGCTCACAGGCCGCGGCGACCTCCTGGGTCTCCCAGGCCAGGACGACCTCGTCCGCTCCGGCCGCCGCCGCGATGTTCGACAGCGCCGCGATGCCGGTGAGCGCGTCGGCGCCGGGCTCGGTCGGCCGCACCCAGACCAGTCCGACCAGCTCGCCCCGCACGAGCGGCATGATCACCGGCCGGGGCACCGCACCCTCGCGCACTCCCTTGACGTAGGTGCCTTTCATCGAGCTGACCAGCGTGTCCCACGTTCGCGTGTCCACGGAAGCCCCTTTGCCGCTGTCGTCTTCGATCACCGCCGACCCTGTCACGCGGGCTGTCCCCGTGTCAGGCGGACGTCGTCCCCTACGCTCGATGAGATGGGGCGCGTGGAAATCCTTCAGCTGCTGGTCTCGCCCGTGCACCGGTTCGAGGGCCGCCCGGGCGACGGAGTGCCCCCGCTGCCCGACGCGGACCTGGTGACGACCGCCCAGGTGCGCGCCGGACTCGGGATCGTCGGCGACCGCTACTTCAACCGTCCGGCCCATCGGAACGCGTCGATCACCCTCATGGCCGCCGAACGCTTCCCGCCGGGACGGGCCACGGCGGCGGACCTCCGGCTGACCCGGCGCAACGTCCTGCTCCGAGGGGTGGACGTCGACTCCCTGGTCGGCGCGACGATCTCCCTGGACTGCGGCACCGGGCCCGTGGTCCTCGCCGTAGGCAGGGCCGCCAGACCCTGCGCCTGGATGGACACCACGCTCGGCCCCGGCGCGCGACGGGCGCTGCGCGACGGCGGCGGGATCCGCTGCCGCCCGCTGACCGACGGCACGCTCGCGGTCGGGCCCGCCGAGTTCGCGGTCCTGGAGCCGTCGCCCGCGAAGGACTGACACCCTGGTGAGGTGCGATCGGTGGCGGTCGCGAGGAGCGGACCGGCACCCCTTGCCCGGCACGGCGTCCGCGTTGCCCGGCACGGCGTACGCGTTGCTCGATACGACGTACGCGTTGCTCGGTGCGGCGTGCTCGGCGCGCCGCACTCGGCACGCCGTAATCAACCAGTTGGTTGACTAAGCCGTCGGCCCGTCGTACGGTTATTCAACCGACTGGTTGATTACGTGAGGTGAACGGTGCCCGACGACCGGCTGTCCCGGGTGTTCTCGGCCCTGGCCGACCCGACGCGGCGCGACATCGTGGCCAGGCTGGCCACGGCGGACGCCACGGTCAACGAACTGGCCGAGCCCTACGACGTGACGGTGCAGGCCGTGTCCAAGCACATCAGGGTGCTGGAGGACGCCGGTCTGGTCAGCCGCAGCAGGGACGCCCAGCGTCGGCCCTGCCATCTCGAGGGCGAGGTCCTCGACCTGATGACGCGATGGATCGAACGCTACCGCCGCGAGGCGGAGGACCGTTTCCGCCGGCTCGACGCCGTCCTCGGACAGATGGCGGACCAGGCGGGCGAAGACACCTCGGGGAAGAAGGCGGCATCGTGAGCACCACGCACCGCGGCGACCGGCGCGAGACCCGGATCGAGGCCGACCCGGCGCTGCCCACCATCCTCATCACCCGCGAGTTCGACGCGCCTCCGGAGCGTGTGTTCAGGGCGTACACGGACCCCGATCTCGTCGTGCGGTGGCTCGGCCCGCGCCGGATGACCATGCGCATCGACGTGTACGAGGCGCGCACCGGCGGCTCGTACCGCTATGCGCACCGCGAGGACGACGGCACGGAGTACGGCTTCCGCGGGGTGTTCCACGAGGTGCGCCGCGACGAGCGCATCGTGCAGACCTTCGCCTACGACGGCTTCCCGGACGGCGTCAGCCTGGAGACCACCCTCTTCGAGGACCTCGGCGGCCGGACCCGGGTCACCACCACCTCACTCATGGCGTCCGTCGACGCCCGCGACGCGATGATCAGAAGCGGCATGCGGCGCGGTGTGACCGAGGGCCATGAGCGCCTCGACGAACTGCTCGGCGGCGGCCCGAGCGAAGACCCCGGATCACGAACCGAGACGGAAGGCCTCAGATCATGACAAGCGCAGCCGACGAGTACCGCACCATCGCCGGGGACTTCACGGAACGGGTGCGCGGAGTGCGTCCCGAGGCCTGGGACCACCCCGCGCCGGTCGAGGGGTGGGTCGCCCGCGACGTGGTGCGCCACCTGGTCGAGTGGTTCCCCGACTTCCTGAAGTCGGGCGCCGGGGTCGAACTGCCGAAGGGGCCCTCCGTGGACGACGACCCGGTGAAGGCCTGGACGGTGCACAGCGACGGGGTGCAGGCACTGCTCGACGACCCGGCGACGGCGCACAAGACCCTCTCGAACCCGCACATCGGGGAGGTCCCGCTGGACCAGGCGGTCGACCGCTTCTACACCGCCGACGTCTTCATGCACACCTGGGACCTGGCACGGGCCAGCGGCCAGGACGAACGCCTCGACCCCGCCAGGTGCGCCCGGTTGCTCGACGGCATGCTGCCGCTGGACGACGTGCTGCGACAGAGCGGGCAGTACGGGCCGCGGGTGGAGGTCCCGGAGAGCGCCGACGTGCAGACGCGCCTGCTCGCCTTCATCGGACGCACCCCCTGACAAACCCTCCTCCCGGCGGACCGGTTCCGTCACCCTCCCTCGCCTGCCGTGGCATCGCGTCCGCCGGCCGATGGTGATCCGTCGCCCCGGGTCGCGGGCGACGGCCCGTCCGGACCGCTCCCGCCGATCGCCGTCAGCTCCGCCGCGAGGGTCCGCAGCCAGGTGTCGACATCGACCAGCTCGGGCAGTACGGCAGCCGGGGCGGCGACGACGACCTCGTGCGGGAGGGGTACCGGTGCCGCCCGGACCCCGTCGGGCGGGAAGGCCGCGGCGCTGTCCATCGCCGCGGCCAGTCGCCCCGCCGACTCGTTCGCCCACCGGACCGCCTCGGGCGGCGCCGGACCGTACGCCAGCCGGGGCAGCCAATGCGATCCGACCACCGCGTGGGAGACGCAGTTGAGCGCCAGATGCCAGTCCGGTCCGCTGTCGGCGGCCCCTCTGTCGCCCTCCGTCCGGTACTGCGCGTAGGCGCCCTCGGCGATCCGGAGCCGGTGCCGGGTCAGCTGCAGAGCCTCCTCGGCGGCGCGTCGCCGAGGAGGCGAATCACCGGACGCCCCGGATGGGCCGGACGCCCCGGACGCGTGGACCACGGCGGACACGGTGTCCCGCACCAAGGGCCCCGCGCAACGCAGCACGTCCGCCACACCGCGCCGCACCTCGGCGTGGGCTCCGGCGGGCCAGGCGAGCACGCCGCACAGCAGCCCGATCGTGCAGCCCGCCAGGACGTCGAGCAGCCGTGTCTCCGCCAGCCGCCAGTCGGCCGTGGCGAGCTGGCTGAAGACAGCGGACACGACCAGGGTGAACAGACCCTGCGCCCAGGCCGGTCCCGCGATCGGTCCCACCGCGAACGCCACGAACATGGCCGGCACCAGCACGGCGGCGTACACCTCGACATGCCCGCCGGCCTCGTAGATCAGCACACCGGCGACCAGCGCGCCCACGAGCGTGCCGACCGCCGCCGAGCGCACCGTGGACCAGGTCGCTCCCGCGGTCGTGCGCCCGAGCGTCAGCACGGCCAGCAGCACCCAGAAGCCGTGCGAAAGGTCCAGCGCCCCGGCCACGGCCCGGGCCGCGCCGAGGCCGAGAGCGGTGCGTACGGCGTTCTGGAACAGGACGGAACGCAGCGTGAGGTTGCCGGTCAGACGCAGTACCAGGAGTCGCGTCGTGGAGGGCTTCGCGTACCAGAACTGTTCGGGCGGCAGTCCCGCCGAGTCGCGGCGCCCGCCGATCGCCACGGCCACCGCTGCCTGCGCGGTCAGGGCGGAGTCCGCCGCGACCAGCAGGCCGGAGCGGAATTCCAGCAGCCGCTGCGGGGCTTTGGCGTCCGCGCCGAGCCCGGTACCGGACGGTTGCCCGCGGACGGCGACGAAGTCGGCGACCATCTCCTCCAGGGACTCGGGCGCCGGCACGGCGCGTGCGCCCCGCAGAGCGCCCGCCGTCGCGGCGCAGCCGTCCGCGACACCGCGCAGCAACTCCTCGGAGGGCGGATCGGCGGCTGTCGCGGAGTCCGGCCGCTCGGCCATCCGGGCGAGCTGGTTCAGGACCCGCCGTGTCGCGGATCCGGCCTGCGCGAGTCCGCGGTCGGTGCGGCCCGCCCCCGTCGGACGCGAGGCCGGCGGCGCCTGTGACAGACGCAGCCCCAGCCCTTCCTCGCGCAGGCGCCGGGCCCGCTCGGGAGCGTGCCGGTGACCCCGGGCGAACGCGAGTGCCGAACCGGCCGCGAGATCCAGGGCATCGGCGATCCGCGCGCGGTACGGCTGAACGGACGGGGCGGGCAGGAGCAGCAGTTCGCACAGGACCAGCAGGGCGACACCGGCCAGCAGGCCGCAGAGGCGCTGGGGCAGGGTGTCCGGCTCGTACGGCGGAAAGCACGCCAGTACGTAGAAGAGCAGCAGTCCCGGGACGACACCCGCGGCGGCGGGTCCGTACGCCGAGACGAAGGAGATGGCGAAGCCGATCACCAGCATCCCCGCGACGGCGGACGCGGTCGTCACGGCGAGAGCGGTGCCGAGGGCCGTCAGAGCGACGGCCGCCGGCAGTGCGAACAGGATGGTCCGGGCCCGGTCCCGGCCGCCGCCCGGGATCGGGGAGAGGACGCCGAGCGCGATCGGCGTGAAGAGGGCGTAGACGGCGACGACCGGTTGGTCGAGTACGTAGAGGGCCGAGTAGAAGCCCGCGGCGGTCGCGACCGTGACTCGCGCGGACTGCCGCGCGGCCCGTACACGACCGGGGGAGAGGGGCCACTTCGGCATCGACGTTCCTTCCCCGGCGCCTCCCCGGGGCCGTCCCCGCCGTACGCCCATTGTCGACCGGGACGGGATCGGGGGCACGTCCGGGCCACGCCTCCACTCCGCCGTGTGCCCGGCTCCGTCCGGCCGGACGGGTCCACCGTTCCGCCGGCTCGTTGCGGAGACCGGCGCATCCACAACAGGGCGTCCTGGTAAGCGAGTTGAACGGATCGGGGCCGGAAAGCGGCCTGTTGGGGGCCGCGCCCGTGACACGGTCCGCAAGCGTCTCGTCACCCGGCACATGACAGCCTGCCGTCTGATCAGGGGTTTCTCTACCCAGGATGCGGGGGAGCGCATAACATCCGGACGGGAAGTCACCCGGAAGGCATGTCGGGGCAATCCGCCGGGACCCGGGACCGCCCCCGACCATCCGTCACCACTTCGCCTCCTCACCTGCTCAACCGTTCAGTCCCGCACGAAGGAACCATCAGTGAGCGAATCCGGATCCTCCGGGAGAGTCCAGCCGGCCCAGGCCGGCGATCCCTCCCGAATAGGTCCGTACCGGATCGTCGGTCGTCTCGGTGCCGGAGGCATGGGTACCGTCCATGCCGGAGTGGCCTCCGACGGAACGCGCGTGGCGGTGAAGGTGATTCACCCCTCGCAGGCCCAAGACCCGCATTTCAGGGCCCGTTTCAGGCGCGAAGTGGAGATGTCCTCCCGTGTCACCGGTCCGTACCTGGTCCCGCTGCTCTCCGCCGACGCGAACGCCGGCACCCCGTGGCTCGCCACCGAATACGTCGCCGGGCCGACACTGAACCAGCAGGTGTTCGCCCGAGGGCGGGTCACCGGACCCAGTCTGTACGCCTTCGCGGCCGCCACCGCCCAGGCGTTGGCCGCCGTCCACGCGGCCGGTGTGGTGCACCGCGACGTGAAACCGCAGAACGTCATCCTCACGCCCTCAGGACCCCGTGTCCTGGACTTCGGCATCGCGCACGCCGACGACGACACCCGGGCCACCCGTCCGGGAGCCACGACCGGCACCCCGGGCTGGATCAGCCCCGAGCAGTACCGGACGGGAGACGCGGGGCCCGAGAGCGACGTGTTCGCCTGGGGCGCGCTCGTGGCGTACGCGGCCACCGGCAGGTCCCCCTTCGGGACGGGCGCGTCCGACGCGGTCGCGTTCCGCGTGACGTCGGGCGAACCCGACCTGGACGGCGTCCCCCTGCCCCTGCGCGAGATCGTGCGAGGGGCGCTGGCCAAGGAGCCGGGGGACCGTCCCCAGGCCGCCGACGCCGCCGAGGAGTGCTTCGAGCTCCTGGCCGCGCAGCTCATCCAGGCGATGCGCGCCGACACGTTGTTCACGCGGGCGGAGGACATGATCACCGCGGTCTGGGACATGCCGCCCGTGGACGATCCCGCGTGGCCGCGGCCCGCGAGGCGGGGGCGGAAGCCGTGGGCGGGCATGCTCGTCGTCGCGGCGGCGGTCATCGGGGGTGTCGCGGGCGGAGTGGTGGCCCTCATGCCCGGCAAGCCGGAGGGCGACCGTCACGGAACCTCGAACACCGCCTCCGTTCCCGCCTCCTCCCGTCCCGTCGTCTCCACCCCCGCCTCCTCCGCCCCCGTTTCCTCTCCGACCGCGATCCCGCAGCCGTCCGGAACGGTCCTGAGCACGGACGCGAGGACGAAGGCGAGTACGGCCGAACAACGTGAGCAGTCCACGGGCGGCCGCCCGGCGAGTGCGCAGAGCTGGGCCGAAGCGCGGTCGGCGCGCGGTGAGGGCGAGCACGACGTGGCCCGTGCCGTCCTGCGCGACCAGGGAGTTCTCGTCCAGCGACTCGGCGACGCCATCGACCTGGCCCCGAGAACCGTGAGGTTCCACGCCTCGCGCGGGGAGGTCTACCTCTCGTACCGGCTCACCTCCGACGAACCGGGAACGATGTACGCGGAGACGGAGGTCGCCGGTCTGATGTGCCGGACGCTGCGGGACGTCGTCCTGGGGCTGCACCCCGATCTGCCGTACCACGCCTTCGTCATGGTGAAGGAGGCGCCGGGCCGCGACCCGCTGGTGACCTGGGACGACGACTTCCTCGCCGACGCGCGGTGCACGTCGGCCGACGACGACGATCTGAGCCCCGCCGGCGTCGGGCCGGACTGGGAGCCGGACGAACAGGGCCTCGGCCAGGCCATGATTCCCAGCACCGACAGCGCCGAGATCAGCGTCGCTGAGCGCGCCACCCGGAGGATCATCGAGCGGACCAACGTGATGCGGACGGCGCTCGGCACGGATCGCGCGCTCGGCAACGAGGACCTCAAGATGGGCTTCGACCCGGGACGCTCGGCCCTGTACGTGTGGTCGGACTACGGGTCGTGGAACCAGCGGCAGGCCGCGACCTGGGCCGACATGGCGGCGGGCGAGGCGTGCCGGGCTCTGGTGCGACAGCGGGACAGCGCGGGTGGCGCGTGGTCGTACTCCCGTTACGCCGTGGCGGAGCGGGAGGGCTCCGGCCATCTGATGATGCGTTGGGGCACGGCGGGAAACCTGGCCGACTGTCCGGCCTGACGCGAGCCGGGGTCGAGTCGCCCGAGCGGGACCGGGGTTGACCCTCGACCTGGTCGAGGGCGCAGGGTTCCGGGTGTGGAGAGCGAGATGCGCAGCATTGGCGAGATGGCCCGGGACAGTGGACTGAGTGTCAGCGCCCTGCGGTTCTACGACCGTGGCGGTGTGCTGGTCCCCGCCTGGGTGGACCCGGTGAGCGGCTACCGCTGGTACGGCCCGGAGCAGCTGGAGGAGGCACGGCTGCTGGCCCGGCTGCGCCGGGCCGCCATGCCGCTCGCGGACATCCGTCTGGTGCTCGCGGGCTGGTCCGGCGCGGACACCGATCTGGTGCGCACGCTCCTTCAGGCACATCTGCGCCGCCTGGAGGCGGGGCTGTCCGATGCCCGCGACGAGTTCTCCACGCTCCGAGCACTACTCGACAGCAGGGAGAAACCCATGACATCGCCCCGTACCGCCGTCGTCCGTCTGTCCGTCCCCGCGCCGGAACTCGCCGACGCGCTCGACGCGGTCCGCTTCGCCGCCGGCCGGGACCCGGAACTGCCCATGCTCGCCGGTGTCCTGTTCGACATCGAGGGCGAGACGCTCGACGTCGTGGCGACGGACCGCTACCGGATGGCCGTCGCGCGGGCGGCCACCGGCGGGCACGCCGACACGCGCGTGCAGGTCGTCGTTCCGAGCCCGCTGGTGGACGCGATGCGGGCCCTGTTGAGCGGTGAGGAGCCGGTGCGGCTCGCCGTCGACGGTGACCGCGTGACGCTGGAGAGCGGAGACGGACAGGCGACCGGCCGCTGCCTCGACCACGAATTCCCCGACTATCGCCGTCTCGTCCAGGCGCCGGACGGCCGCAGGGTCCTGGTCGACGCCGGGTCCTTCCGGGAAGCGGTCGAGACCGGTCCGGTCGTCGCGAGTGACGTCAGCGGGCCGGGCGATACGGCCGCCGACCTCACCCTGCTGAAGGTGGCGGGCGACGGAACGGTGGCCATCGGCGACGACCGGTGGAGCGACCAGAACCAGATCGCCGTCAACCGTGAGTACCTGCTGCACGCGCTCGCCGCCGGTGCCCGCGACGAGCTGACCCTGGAGATCGGTGCCCCCACCGCGCCCATCGCGATCCGACGGCCCGACGACGAGCACACGTTCTCCATGCTGATGCCGGTCCGCCTGGAGGACTGAGCGGACGGTCCGTCACCGGTCTTTGCCCGGCTCGGACCGGAAGGGTGTTACTCACTTTCGGGTGACGTGCGGGTGACGTGTGCTGACGCTCGACATGACCCGATACGCCCTAGATGTTGCGTGCGTAAGGGAGTTGAGGATTACGGCCCATCATTTTTCAGCTTTCCGTAGTTAAAGGCCATATACAGACGCCTGTAACTGATATGTCCGCAATTGGTAACAGGCGTCGGGTGTCGTCCGTCATGGGCGGGGATGTGCAGCAAGTTATGAGTCCTCGGCCACCGGGCCGGGACTCGCACAGGGTCGCACCGTGCGGGTTCCCCGAGAGGGGCGCCCGCACGGGGTGTGCCGGCTCTCGAACCTTGAGGAGCATTCATGTCCGTTTCCACGTCTGTCACTGCTCGGCGCGTGGCGGCCGCGGCCATCGCGGCCGGCGCTCTGGTCGGCTCGGCTTCCGTGTCCGCCTCGGCGGCCGCCCTGCCGCACGCCGACCGCACGCACGTCGCCATCAGCAGGGTCCAGAGCGACGCGCCGGGCTTTGACGACCGCTCCGCTCGTTCTCTGAACGCGGAGTGGGTGGAAATCACCAACGCGGGTCGCCACGGGGTGAACCTGAACGGCTGGACGCTGTCGGACCGCGAAGGCAACCGCTACACGTTCCACCACTACACCCTGGGCGGCCGTGCCACCGTCCGGATCCACACCGGCTACGGCCGCGACACCAGCCGTGACGTCTTCCAGGACCGCCGCAACGAGGTCTGGGACAACCGCTCCGACACGGCCACGCTGCGCACCGAGCGCGGCCGCTTCGTCGACAGTGTCTCCTGGAGCCGGCACTACGACCGTGACGACCGCCACGGGCACTGGGACGACCGTGGTCACGGCCGCCACGACCACCGGGGTCACGGGGACGACCGCGGCCACGGCCGTGACGACCACCGGGGTCACGGCGACCACCGCGGTCACGGCGACGACCGCGGTCACGGCCGCGACGACCACCGCGGTCACGGCGACGACCGCGGTCACGGCCGCGACGACCACCGCGGCCACGGTGACCACCGCGGCCCCGTCCTGGGCCAGCAGGGTCCGCGCCAGGGTCAGGGCCAGCAGGGCCAGGGCCAGGGCCAGGGTCAGCAGGGACCGCGTCAGGGCCAGGGTCAGCAGGGTCAGCAGGGCCAGCAGGGTCAGGGCCAGGGCCAGCAGGGTCAGCAGGGCCAGGGTCACCAGGGTCCCCGTCAGGGCCAGGGCCAGGGTCACTGAACCGCGGCCCCTCGCTCACCCGCCCGGGGTGTACGTGGGTGGCATCCCGTAGGCATGGGGAGATGACCGGCTCGAGTTCCGGGCCCGCCCGGACCCGATGACGTACGAAACCGCAGGACGGCATCGCCGCGAAAGGCCCGCACCGATCGGTGCGGGCCTTCCGCTGTCCGGACGGGTCGCGGCCCTCACAGCACCCGGCGTCTGCGTCCGAGCCAGGTCTGCGCGATGACCACGACGGCCAGGAAGGCGCCGCTGACGACCTGTTGGTAGGCGGAGTCCAGCGAGCCGATCTGGTTGATGACGTTCTGGATGACCTTCAGGAGCAGCACCCCGACGAGCGAACCGCTGATGAAGCCGAACCCGCCGGTGAGCAGGGTGCCGCCGATGACGACCGCGGAGATCGCCTCCAGTTCCATGCCCGAGCCGAGGATCGTGACGCCCGACGCGAGCCATGCCGCGTTGAGCGCTCCGGCGAGTCCCGCGCACAGCCCGGAGAGCGTGTAGACGGAGATCTTCGTACGGGCCACGGGGGCGCCCATCAGGGCCGCGGCGTCCTCGTTCCCGCCGACCGCGTACACGTACTGCCCGAACCGGGTGCGCCTGAGGACCACCGCGCCGAGTACGAACAGCGCGACGGTGATCCACACGGGTACGCCGACGCCGAGCAGTGCCCCTTGCCCGATCTTCGCGAAGAACGACCCCTTCTCCACGAGATACGTCTTCGAGCCCTCGTCGGTGACGGAGAGCAGGATGCCCCGCGCGCCGAGCATCGAGGCCAGCGTGACGATGAACGGAGCGAGCCGCGAACGGGCGATCAGCAGGCCGTTGACGAGGCCGATCAGTCCGCAGACGGCCAGCGGCAGCAGCAGCGCGGCGACCGCCCCGTACTGGGACGCCCAGGCCGCGAGCACGCCGCCGAGCGCGAAGAGCGAGCCCACCGACAGGTCGATGCCGCCGGTGATGATGACGAAGGTCATGCCGAGCGCGACCACGGCGAGGAACGCCGAGGAGAGCGCCATGTTCTCCAGGTTGTCGCCGGTCAGGAAGGTGTCGAAGCCGATGGACGCCGCGGCCATCGCGACGAGCAGCGTGACGAGCGCGCCGTGCTGCTGGGCGAGGGCGCTGAGCCGTTCGGAACGGCCGGCGCCGGCCGGTTCCTCCTCCGCCGTGTTCTTCGCGCGCACCGGAATGTCCACGTCGGTCGTCATCGCTTTCCTCGTTCCCGGGCCGCGTACACGGCGAGGACGATCACCACGGCCTGGGCGATCTGGGTCCACGACGGCGGCAGATCGTGCTTGATGAGCGTGGTGGTGAGCAACTGGATGAGGACGGCGCCGGCGACAGTGCCGCCGATCCGGATCCGGCCACCGCTCAGCGGTGTGCCGCCGACCACGACCGCGGTGATGGCGGACAGTTCCATCAGGTTGCCGAGCGAGGACGGGTCGCTCGCGGTGAGGCGGGCGGTGGCGAGGACACCCGCGACGGCCGCGAGGACGCCCGAGCAGACGTACACGAGGATGAGGACGCGCCGCACCGGCAGTCCGGCGAGCCGGGCCGCGGGGCGGCTGTCCCCGATGGCGAGGAGACTGCGCCCGAAGGTCGTACGGCGTACGACGAAGCCGACGAGCAGGGCGAGGGCCGCGGCGATCAGGACGACGTACGGGACGCCCAGGACATCACCGGAGCCGAGTTCCGCCATGGCCGGGTCGTGGACGTCCTTGAGCTGGGGGAGGAGCACCAGGGCGAGACCGCGCCCGGCGACCATCAGGGCGAGTGTCGCCACGATCGGCTGGACGCCGACGAACGCGATGAGCGAGCCGTTGGCGACACCGATCACGGCGCCGCCGACCAGCGCGATCAGGACGGCGATCCCCGGGCCGTAGCCGAGATAGAGGGACAGGAGGGAGGTGGACAGGGCCATCACCGAGCCCACCGCCAGGTCGACGCCCTCGCTGCCGATCGCCAGCGCCATGCCGAGCGCCACGATCAGGACCGGGGCGACCTGGACCGCCTGGGTGCGGAAGTTCTCCGTGGACAGGAAGTGCGGGGTGAAGACGGTGTTCACCAGGAACAGGACCACGACCCCCAGGTAGACGCCGTACTCCTGGAGCAGGGCCAGCAGACGGTCGCGGTCGGCTGTCACCCGGCCGAGCGTCAGTTCAGTCATCGTGGCCTCCCGGTCCTGTGCCCTCGTCGGTGGCCGCGGCCGTGACCGTGGCCGCGACGGTGAGGGCGGCGGGTGCGGTGGCGATCGCGCGCATCAGCCGGT
This sequence comes from Streptomyces sp. NPDC096324, assembly GCF_044763015.1. Lineage (NCBI taxonomy): Bacteria > Bacillati > Actinomycetota > Actinomycetes > Kitasatosporales > Streptomycetaceae > Streptomyces > Streptomyces sp. NPDC096324. The sequence goes on from NZ_JBIWFK010000008.1 coordinate 489,977, forward strand.
CCTCGGTGACGGCGTCGCCGGTCAGCTCCTCCACGACGGCGCCGTCCTTGAGGACGATCACCCGGTCGCTGCCCTCGATCAGTTCCTCGGGGTCGGAGGAGATGAGCAGGACGCCCAGCCCGTCGTCGGCCAGTTCGTCGATCAGTTTCTGCACCTCCGCCTTGGCGCCGACGTCGATGCCCCGGGTCGGCTCGTCGAGAAGCAGGACCTTGGGCTGCATGGCCAGCCAGCGGGCCAGCAGCACCTTCTGCTGGTTGCCGCCGGACAGTTCGCCCACTTTCTGCCGGGGGCTCGCCGCCTTGATCCGCAGCCGCTTCATGAACGTCTCCACGATGCGGTCGATACGCGCCTCGTCGACCAGACCGAAGCGTGAGAGCCCGGGCAGCGCGGCGAGCGCGATGTTCTCGCGCACCGAGAGACCCGGCACGATCCCCTCGGCCTTGCGGTCCTCGGGCAGCAGGCTGATGCCGGCCCGGATCGCCGCGGGAGTCGAGCCGGCGCGCACGCGCACACCCCCCACGACGACCTGCCCGGAGTCGGTGGGCAGCGCCCCCGCGATGGCCTTGGCCGTCTCGCTGCGCCCCGAACCGAGCAGCCCGCCGAGCCCCACCACCTCACCGGGCCGCACCGAGACGGACACGCCGTGCAGTTGGTGACGCACGGTCAAGTCGCTTGCCTCCAGGACGGGTTCGGCCCCGGTGTCATGGCCGCCCGCGAACTTGGTCAGGCCCTCCTGCCGTACGTCCGCGATCTCCCGCCCCAGCATCAGCGCCACGAGCCTGAGCCGGTCGAGTTCGGCGATCCGGCCCGTGTGCACGACCTTGCCGTCGCGCAGCACGGTGACCGCGTCGCAGATCTCGTACAACTCGTCGAGCCGGTGGCTGACGTAGACCACCGCGATGCCCCGCTCGCGCAGCATCCGGATCACCCCGAACAGGGTCCGTACCTCCCGGGGTTCGAGCGAGGAGGTCGGCTCGTCCATGACGACGACCCGGGCGTCGACCGAGACGGCTCGGGCGAGGGCCACCATCTGCTGCGCCCCGACGCCCAGTTCGCGCAGGGGCCGGCGCACGTCGACCCGCAGGCCGAGCTCGCCCAGTGCCGCCTCGGCCTGCCGGTGCATGCTCCGGAAGTCGATCAGGCCGAGGCGGCCGCGGGGTTCACGGCCGAGGAAGAGGTTGCGGGCCACGCTCATCAGCGGGACCAGGTTGACCTCTTGGTAGATGGTGGAGATCCCCGCGTGCTGCGCCTGGAGCGGGGTGGCGAAGCGGACCGCAGCGCCGTCGTACATCACCTCGCCCTCGTCGGGCTGGTAGACACCGGTGAGGACCTTGATGAGGGTCGACTTGCCCGCGCCGTTCTCGCCGATGAGGGCGTGCACCTCCCCGGCGCGGGCCGTGAAGTCCACGGAGGACAGGGCCTTCACGCCGGGGAAGGTCTTCGACAGGCCGTTCACTGACAACATGTCAGTAGGCCTTGCCCAGGTCGGTCTTGGCGTTGTCCTTGGTGTACGCGCTGTCCTGGATGACGATGTCCTGGGAGACCTTCTCGCCCTTGGTGAAGGTGTCCAGGGTCTGGAAGGCGAGTGGTCCGAAGCGCGGGTTGGACTCGACGACGCCGTCGATCCAGCCGTCGACGATGCCCTGGACGGCGTTGCGGGTGCCGTCGATCGTCACGATCTTCACCGCGCCCGGCTGCTTGCCCGCCCCCTTGAGGGCGTTGACCGCGCCGAGGCCCATCTCGTCGTTCTCGGCGTAGATCCCGGTGATGCCGGGCTTGGACTGGATGAGGTTCTCGGTGACCGACTGGCCCTTCTCCCGGGCGAATTCACCGGTCTGCTTGAAGACGATCTTGAGGCCCGGGGCCTTCTCCTTGATGCGGTCCTCGAAGCCCTTGGTGCGTTCGGTCGTCACGTTGTTGCCGGCGGCGCCCAGCAGGATGGCGATCTCGCCCTTGCCGCCGGTCGATTCGATCATCTGGTCCGCGGCCCGCTTGCCCTGCTCCACGAAGTCGGAGCCGATGAAGCTCACGTAGTCCTTGCAGGCGGTGGCGTTGATCTTGCGGTCGATGGTGATGATCGGGATGTGCTTGGCGGACGCCGAGCGCAGGACGGGCTCCCAGCCGTCGGAGTTGAGCGGCGCGATCACGAGGAGGTCGGCGCCCTTGGCGATGAGGTCCTGGACATCGCTGATCTGCTTGGAGAACTGCGACTGGGCGTTGGCCGTCAGCAGCTTCACGCCCAGCTTGTCCGCCTCGGCCTTGATCGACGCGGTCTCGGCGATCCGGAAGGGGTTGGCCTCCTTCTCGGACTGGGAGAAGCCGACGGTGGCCGACTTCAGGTCGATCTTCTTGGCGCCGTAGGCGTCGATGGCGCAGGTCGGGCCGGAGCCCGTGGACGGAGAGGCGACGACCTGGCCCTGGTCGCTCGCTCCGGCGGAGCTCGTGTCCTTGCCTGCGGTGTCGTCCTCGGACTTCGCGCATCCGGAGACGAGCGCGAGGCTCGTGATGAGGCCGGTGGCGAGGAGGGTCCTGGCGGAGGTGCGGTGACGTGGTGCGAGCGGCTTCATGGAGTCCCCAAACGGCACGGCCCCGGCGCTGAGAGCGCTCCCGGGGATGATCGGCTCTTGCGGTCGGCTCGGTGTACTCGTCGTTCCGGGGAGGTTTTTACATCGTTGGAAGAGACCTGTAAACCCCTCCGTCCGAAATCCCGTCAGCGCCGCCCCAGCGTGCTCTCCCGCTCAACCAGTCTGAAATCAGCCGTCAGTTCACGTCCGCCGGGCTCGGTCCGGCCCGACAGGCTGCGCAGCAGGGAGGCCACCGCCATCCGCGCGATGGCCTGCTTGTCCGGCGAGATCGTCGTCAGGGTGACCGCGCCGAACCGGCCCTCCTCGATGTCGTCGAAGCCCACCACCGCCACATCCCACGGAACCCGCAGGCCGCGCTCGTGCAGCACCCGCATCGCACCGATCGCGACCAGGTCGTTGTACGCGAAGACGGCGTCCGGGCGCACCCCGGAGTCCAGCAGCCTGGCCATCGCCCGCGCGCCCTCGTCACGGTCCCAGCCGCCGACCGGCACCACGAGTTCGTCGGGGGCCGGCACCCCGGCCTCCGTCAGCTCCGCGCGCCAGCCCGCCAGTCGCAGATGCGCGGGCCGGTTGGCCGAATCCGTGCGGGCCCCCACGTAGGCGATCCGCGAGCGCCCGCGGCTCAGCAGATGACGGACCGCGCTGCGCGCGGCCGACACGTTGTCGATCGCGATGTGGTCGTAGGGAAGTTCGTACTGCCGCTCGCCGAGCAGCACGAGGGGCACGTCGTCGGTGCGGGAGCGCAGATCCTCGTCCTCCAGCTCCAGCGGGCTGAGGATCAGACCGTCGATGACGTTCGCCCGGAAACCCTGGCTCACCAGCACTTCCTGTTCCCGGTCGCCGCGCGTGTGGTCCAGCAGGACGGTGAACTCGTGCTCGGCGGCGGCGTCGATCACGGCTCCCGCCAGCTCCGCGAAGTACGGGTTGCCCAGCTCGGGGACGGCGAGGGCGATGATGCCCGTGCGTCCTTTGCGCAGGTGGCGCGCCGTGAGGTTGGGCCGGTAGCCCAGCTCGTCGATGGCCTCCTGGACCCGGGCGCGCATGGCCGGGGTGACGTGCGGATAGTTGTTCACGACGTTGGAAACCGTCTTGATCGAGACGCCGGCGTGCTCCGCGACGTCCTTCAGGCTGACCCGCAAGGGATCTCCTCTTCATCGATGTGCGCCTCTGTCACCTGGCCGTTTGTCATGACCCTGGACAGAGGCCGGGACCCGTGCTGTGATGCCCACTCCCGCTACTTCCAACGTTGTACAGACTGAAGCAACGAGCCGCCACCCTTCCTCAGCCAAGGAGGATCCGTGCGCAAAAGCAGACTCCGAACCCACATGGCGCTCCTGATCGTCGCCGTTCTCGGCCTCGCGGGACTCACCGCGGCCCCGGCCGCCACAGCGGCCGACGACCCGGTGGAAGTCCACGGCCTGAAGGGCGAGTACTACACCCAGTCCGCCCCCGGCGCCTTCGACTTCCACGAGCTCAAAGCCACCGGATTAGACACCAACCTCGATTTCGACAACCTGGAGCCCCGGCTCTCCTTCGCCACCGGACAGTCGGACGACGTCAACGTCCGCTGGACCGGCCGGATCGTCCCCGAGAAGACCGGACCGCACACGTTCTCGATCATCGGGGACAACGGATTCCGGCTCTGGGTCGACGGGCACCTCGCCATCGACCACTGGGTCGACGACTGGGACCGCGAACAGACCTCCCAGCCCCTCGACCTGACCGCCGGCCAGGCCTACGACATCAAGGTCGAGTACTTCGAGCACTTCGGCGGCTCCAACCTCCATCTGCGCTGGACCCCGCCCGGCGGCAGCAGGACGGCCGTCCCGCAGTCGGCACTCCGGCTGCCCGACGGATACGCCTACGACGGGGCCGTCGCCACCACCGTCCAGGCCGACGGCCGCAGCCTGCGCCTCGACTTCGCCCAGCCGCTCACCGAACCCCCGGCGAGTCTGACCGACCACGTCGAAGCCGTCATCGGCGGCGCCAAGTGGCCGCTGACCACGGCCACGTTGGACCCCGCCGACCCCAAGTCCCTGATCGTCGGCCTGAAGGAACCCGTCGTCGGCAACAAGTCCGGTACGGCCAAGGGCACCGCCGACCTGCGCTACGACGGCCAGGGCGGCCTCTCGGGAACGAACGGCAACGTTGTCAACGCCTTCTGGAGCAGCGGCCCCAACGGCTCCACCCACGAGCTGCGGACGAAGTGGGCCGACGCCGTCGAGGCCGGCAAGGCCAAGACCGCGTACCCCCGCCCCCAGCTCACCCGGACCGACTGGCGTGATCTCAACGGCTCCTGGCAGTTCGCCGCGGCCAAGGCCGGCGAACAGCCCCCGGTCGGCAGGAAGCTCGCCGAGAAGATCCGCGTGCCCTACCCGGTGGAGTCCCAGCTCTCCGGCGTCGAACGGCACGAGGACCGCATGTGGTACCGCCGCACCTTCACCGTCCCCCGCGACTGGAAGGTCGGCTCCGGCAAGCGCCTCCAGCTCAACTTCGGAGCCGTCGACTGGCGGGCCGAGGTCTACGTCAACGGCACCAAGGTCGCCGAACACGAGGGCGGCTACGACAAGTTCGGCGCCGACATCACCGCCGCGCTCAAGCCCGGCCGCACCCAGGAACTGATCGTCGGCGTCTACGACCCGACCGACGCGCAGAGCGGCGAGAACCCGCCGGTCGGCAAGCAGCGCCTCGACCCCAGCGGCATCTGGTACACCCCGTCCTCCGGCATCTGGCAGACGGTGTGGATGGAGCCCGTGGCTGCCGACCACGTCGACTCCCTCAAGCTGACGCCCGACGTCAAGAACAGCCGGCTCACCGTCGAACCGAAGGGCGTCCGGGACGGAGTGCCGGTCACCGCGACCGCGTACGCCGGACACCGCAAGGTCGCCACCGTGAAGGGCCGCACCGGGCAGCCGCTCGTCCTGAAGATCACCGACCCGCACCTCTGGTCACCCGACGACCCCTTCCTCTACGACCTGAAGGTGAGCGTCGGCGCCGACCGCGTCGGCAGCTACTTCGGCATGCGGTCGATCGCCGTGGAGCAGGTGAACGGAACCCCGCGCACCGTCCTCAACGGCAAACCCGTCTTCATGATGGCCACCCTCGACCAGGGCTTCTGGCCCGACGGCCTCTACACCGCACCCACGGACGAGGCCCTCGCGTACGACCTGAAGGCGCACAAGCAGATGGGCTTCAACGCCGTCCGCAAACACATCAAGGTCGAACCCGACCGCTGGTTCTACTGGGCCGACCGGCTCGGTCTGATGGTCTGGCAGGACATGCCCGCCATGACGGCGGGAGTCAACCCGAGCGCCGCGTCCCGCGCCGAGTACGAGCGCGAGATGAAGCAGATGATCGACGAGCACATCAGCAGCCCCTCGGTCGTCATGTGGGTGACCTTCAACGAGGGCTGGGGCCAGTACGACGAGGCCCGCATCGCCGACCAGGCCAAGGCCTGGGACCCGACACGCCTCGTCAACTCCATGTCGGGCATCAACCTCGGCGTGGACGGCGGCACCGGCGACATCATCGACGAACACGGCTACCCGAGCCCCGCGCTGCCACCGAACCCGGACGGGAAACGGGCCCTGGTCAGCGGCGAGTACGGCGGTCTCGGACTCGCGGTGCCCGGACACGCCTGGTCCGTGCAGCAGTCGTACGTGGACGTCGACCCCTCGGCGTACACCGACGACTACCTGGCCCGCCTCGCCGAGGTCCACAAGCTCGCCTGCAAGGGCGGCAACGGCGCCGTCTACACCCAGATCTCGGACGTGGAAGGAGAACTGAACGGCCTGATCACCTACGACCGCGCGGTGGTCAAGCCGGACGTGGCCCGGCTCAAGGCCGCCCACGAGGCGCTGATCCACGACGCGTCCCAGGCGACACCGGCCGGCTGCTCCTGACGACGGGGCGCCCGGAGCACGCCTCCCCGCCGCTCCGGGCGCGCATCGCACCGGCCCCCTGACAGGCCGTCGGCGCGGTCCGCCCTCCCACCACGGGAGGGCGGACCGCGTCCAGTTCCTCGTTGCCCACCCATGACGAGCACTCGGAAGGCCGGAGATCACCCATGGCCGCCCCCGGCTCCTCGCGCTCCGCGCGGCGGCACGTCGGTCCGGATCGTGGCGGCCACGACGTTACTGTCGGCGGCATGGACGGTGATCGCCGAGGGTGGCGCCAGTGTTTGCTCAGCGGGGCGGTGTTCGCGGTCTGCATGGCCGGCACCACACTGCCCACCCCGCTCTACGGCCTCTACCAGGAGAAGTTCGGATTCTCCGAGCTGACCGTCACCGTCGTGTACGCCGTCTACGCCTTCGGGGTCATGGGCGTGCTGCTGCTCGCGGGCAACGCCTCGGACACCGTGGGCCGGAGGCCGGTGCTCCTGTGGGGCCTCGGCTTCGCGGCGGCGAGCGCCGTCTGCTTCCTGGCCGCCACCGGGCTGGGCTGGCTGTACGTGGGGCGGCTGATGTCGGGCCTGTCCGCGGGCCTGTTCACCGGAGCCGCCACCGCCTACGTGATGGAACTGGCACCGCCGGGCGGTCGTGCCCGGGCCACCTTCGTCGCCACGGCAGCCAACATGGGCGGACTCGGCTGCGGTCCGCTGATCGCGGGTCTCCTCGCGCAGTACGCCCCCTGGCCGCTGTACCTGCCGTTCGCCGTACACCTCGCCCTGGTGGCACTCTCCGCCGCCGTGGTGCTGTGGCTCCCGGAGACCGTCCGCGAACGCCGCCCGCTGAACACCGTACGACCGCAGCGGCCCGGACTGCCCCCGCAGGTCCGGCCGGTGTTCACACCACCCGCGATCGCCGCGTTCGTGGGGTTCGCCCTGTTCGGGGTGTTCACCTCCGTCAGCCCCGCGTTCCTCGCCGAGTCCCTGGACGTGACCAACCACGCGGTGAGCGGACTGGTCGTCGCCCTCGCCTTCTTCGCCTCGACCGCCGGACAACTCGCCGTCGGCCGGGTCGGCGTGGGACGGTCCCTGCCCCTGGGCTGCGCCGCCCTCCTCGTCGGCCTCGCCCTGCTCGCCGGCGCGCTGCGCTGGGACCTGCTGGTCCTGGTGGTGCTGAGCGCGATCGTCGGCGGGGCCGGTCAGGGCCTCGCGTTCCGCGGCGCCCTCACCACTGTCGCCCAGGCCTCACCCGAAGACCAGCGAGCGGCGGTGATCTCCACCCTGTTCGTGGTCGCGTACGCGGGCATCTCGGTGCCGGTGATCGGAGTGGGTGTACTGGTGGGGCCCATCGGCCTGGAGGGCGCCGGGCTGGTGTTCATCGCGTGCATGGCGGTACTGGTGTCGATCGCGGGCGTCTATTTGCTCCGACGGCCGGTTCCTGTCGAGTCCGGCCGCGACGCGTGACGCATGACTCACCTCTGGAGTTTCAAGCCCCTAGGTGATGTGAGGCCCTTGTCCGGGTGCGCGCGGAACGTCGCTGTCCAGACGGTGGGCGGACAGGATGTGCCGTTGGGGTGTTGCTCGGTCAGCCTGGCACGGGTGCTGTCCTCGACAACCGTGTCACCGGTCTTCACCGACGTCACGGTGAGTCGCACCGGCACGGTGGACGCGCCGACGTCGTCGGGGAGTTGAACCGACAGCGTGGCGAACGGGTCGTCGGGACGGCCCGACTTCCGTTCCTCGCAGTGGCTGTTCACACAGAGCCAGATGCTCGCCGCGTCCTGGCCACCGAAGTCGGCGGGCCGCCACAGGACGGAGACCCGCGAGTCGTCGTCGGCCATGGTGCACGAAGTGTCCTGGCCGAGGAGCGAGCATCCGGCCAGGACCGCCACCACCACCGGTAGGTGAAGGGTCCGGAGCATGGCGGCGCCGTCTCGCGTCATCTGTGCTCCGGGGCCAAGATCCGTTGGGAGACGGACTCTAGTACGGACCGCCGCGGAAGAGCAGGCTGCCGTGGTGGCGTGGGCGGTCGCCGCGTTCGTGGGCCGCGTCGGAACGGTCGGCGGGAGCCGAACGGTCCGACAGGGCACGGAGGGTCGACAGGCCCGCGAGGACCTCGTCGCGACGCCCGGCGGATTTCATCCAGGCCGGCAGCCGGGCGAACATCGCCCTGGTCGGGGAGGCGCGACGCTCGCGCAGCCGGGCGCCCACGAAGGCGGCGAGGGCGTCGACGTGCTCTTCGTCGTAGGCCCACAGAATCCGCCCGGCACAGCGGGTCTGAAGCCAGAGCGGCCGCCGGAAGAAGGGGTCCTCGGTGCCGCCGGGCACCGCGCCGACCAGGGCGGTGTCCCGTTGCCCGGCCGCCCAGTCGGCGACGGCTCCGCAGCCCGCGCACGCGAGGCGGCGCGGCCGGAAGAGCAGGTCGCTGACGTACTTCGACGGCGGCCCGATGTCCGGCCGGGGGACCACCAGCGCGCGGCCACCGCACCTCGGGCAGACCACGAGGATCCGTCCGGTGTACCGGACGAGCCACGTGCCGTGGTCGCGGTGGCGGACCGGATCGGGCTTCGCCGGCTCGGAGTTCATGCCGCACACCCTGCCAGGCCCGGCTCGTCCATGGCGACCGGGATACGGCGCGAGGGCGACGTCCGAGGCCGACGAGCCCGTACCACCACGTCCTCCGTACCGAGCGTGCGCGCCGGCGGACCGAGGCCCCTCTCCCCCTCCCGAACGGCCGCGAGACTCCCGTCCCCCCGACTGGGTTCCCCGTCCCCCCGACAGGGTTCCCCGCCCCCATCGTGGGGTTCTGCCACCAGCGAATTTGAACCCGTGATGTCGGCGACGGTGCTCCTGTGGCCGTCGCCGACATCACGGGGAGGCCGCCGGGTCGGTCGGTGTCAGTGGACCGGTTCGAGATGGTCGGCGCCCGGGCGGCCGGCGCTCAGGTGGGCGGCGAGGAAGCGGGCGGCGCGGTCGAGTGCGGCGTCCGCCTCGTCGAGGCGGCCGTAGTGGTGCTGGAAGACGTGGGGGAGGCCGGGGCCGACTTCGAGCGTGACCTCGACGCCGTCGGCGCCCGCGCGGCTGGCCAGTCGGACCGCGTCGTCGAGGAGTACCTCGTTCGCCCCGACCTGCACGAGGAGTGGGGGAAGTCCGGTGAGGTCGGCGAACACCGGGCTGGCGAGGTGCTGCGCCCGGTCGCCCGCGCCGATGTAGAGATCGGCGCAGGCGCGCACGTCGGCCGCCGTGAAAATGGGATCGGCGCCCTCCTTGGAACGGATGCTTTCCCCAGTGAGGGTCAGGTCGACCCAGGGAGAGAAGACGACCACGGCGGCCGGCTGTGGCAGCCCGGCCTCCCGGGCGGCGAGCAGCGTGGCGATGCTCAAGCCGGCTCCGGCGGAGTCACCGGCCAGGACGAGGTCCCGTGGGTCGGTGCCCGACGCCAGCAACTCGCGGTAGGCCGCGAGCCCGTCGTCGAGGGCCGCGGGGAACGGGTGCTCGGGCGCCAGCCGGTAGTCCACCGACGTCGCGCGCAGCCCGGCGCGGCGGGCCAGTTCACCGACCAGCCCCGCGTGGGTGTCCGGTGAGCCGACGACGTAGCCACCGCCGTGCAGGTAGAGCAGCCGGCCGCGGCCGGAGGCTCCGGCCGGCTCCAGCTCCAGGGCCGGCCGCCCGCCCAGGACGGTCTCGCGGGTGACCACGTCGTCCGGCGCGGGGCGGGTGAGGGCCGCGGCGAAACCGTTGCGCTGCTCCTCGGGAGTGGGCGGCTTCTCGCTGCGAGGGGCGGAACGGAGTATGGCGTCCAGGGCGTCGCGCTGCTGTCGGGACATGTGGGGCCTCCATGGGTCGGGGTGCGAGGATGGATTCCTGGGAATCCACCTGCCCGCCTCAACTGTATTCCGAGGAAGATGATTCCCTGGAATCTACTGGAAGGCCAATGTGAGCCACATCACCCCGATCTTCATCGACCTGGTCCGCGTCGAGACTCGGCTCTACAACGCGGTGAGCGCCCGGCTGCGCGCCGAACAAGGGCTGGGACTGGGGCAGTTCGAGTTCTTGGAGATCATCGACCGCGTGCCCGGGTGCCGCGTGCTCGACATCGTCGGCGAACTGGCGATCACCGTGGGGGCCGTCAGCAAGGCGGTCGACCGGCTGGTGGCCGCGGGCTGGTGCCTACGGGTCGCGCACCCCCAGGACCGTCGTTCGTCCGTCCTGCGCCTCACATCCGAGGGTCAGGAGCGATTGGCCGCTTCCCGCCCCATCGTCGAGAGCGAGCTCACCTCACTGACCGCGACGGTTCCCGCCGACGACCTCGCCCGCATCGGCGCAACCCTGGCCGGCCTTCGCGCGACCTTGGAGGCGGGCCCCCACGGCCGGGCGGAATGACGGGACGAGCCCCGCGAACGACAGCGGACCTCCCGGAGTCGAAGAACCGGGGCGGTGGGGGGAGAGGTCGGGGCGTCGTCGTCGACGGGTCCTTGTGCGCCAAGGTCGACGCCGTCGACGCGGAGCTCATGCTGGTGCCCCGAGTGCCGGGTCGGCGCGTGTTATGGGGCCTTGCCTCGAAGCGTGAATGTCCACGCGGTGCGGGCGAGTTGCGGATTTCACGGGTGTGCCGGCAACTGATTATGATCTTGGCCATGTCTGTGCAGAACTCGAACTCCGACAGAGCCCTGTCGCGCAAGCAGCGCCTTCAGGAGAAGCAGCGCCGTCAGTTGGCGGTCGTCGACACCGTGGACAAGGCCGAGGCCAAGGTCCGCAAGGCCGAGGTCGAGGTGGCCATGGCGGTCGCCGAGGCGGTCCAGGTGTTCGGCGGCATGCAGGAGGCGTCGGAGGGGCTCGACATGCCGATCCAGACGGTCCAGCGGTTCCTTGGCATCGCGCAGGACGAAGCGGTGAGCGCCGACAACGTCGTAGAGTCCGTCGGCGGATCCTGACCCCCTGCGTAGACGGCGGGCCCTCGCGGGAGAGCGTGGGCCCCGCACCGGGGATACGGCATTGCGGCCGGACATCTCGCCGGTGGTGGAGCCCGCCCCAGCCATTGGTGCCGAATGTCAACCGTCGGTCGTCACCGTGGAGATGGGCGAGGGCTCCGCGCCGTGAACCGGCACGGCCTTTTCGAGAAGGGTGAACGACTTCCGAATGCCGCCCGGTTGGGGCTTGCCCGCCTTGTGGCCGACGACCTGGTAGCCGGCGTTCAGGTAGTACGAGTTCAGGCGGGCGTTTCCGGCGAGACAGTCCAGGCGCACCAACGCCCGTCCTGCCGAAGCCACCCGACGCTCGGCGGCCCGGAGCAGCAACTGCCCCGTTCCCGGAGGGGTATTGGTCCGGTCCACCATGAGGCGGTGGACGTAGCCGGCCAGGGGTGGTTGTGGCCCCCAGGCGTCATCATCGGCCCACCACAGTTCCCAAGCCCCGACCAGACGGTCGGCGGTTTCCGCGACCCAGACCTCTCCGCTCGTCATGACTCTGCGGAAGTGATCCTCGCCCAGTTCACCCGGCTGCCACTGGCCGGTGATCCCGTGAGCGAGCATCCATCGAGCGGCATCGTCACGCAGACGAACGACGGAAGCCACGTCGGGCTCAGTGGCGAGGCGAAAACGTATGTCGTTCACATCGCGATCCTCGCACGGAGACGAACCACCGTGGCTGTGCCGGCGGTCGCGCCATGTCGTACTGAGAGGTCCTGACAGGAGCCGTTGTTGCTGTGACTCGGCTTCGGTGTCGGGGGAGACCACGGTCACGGCCACGACAAGTACCGCCTTCGCGGGGCGCGGGATCGTCACCCTCGATGAGACGGAGTCCCGTCGGCGGGCGGTGACGTGGGCACTCCCTCCCGGATCTCGTGCAACGCCTCGTCGAACATGGTGCGGGCCTTGGTGAACCAGTCCGCCAGTACGGCGATCTCATCCGGCCCGTAGTCGGCGAAGAGCGCCGCCAGTCGCTGGTAGACGGGGCCGTAGATCTCGAGAACGCGTTCCTGGGCGGTCTCCTCCATGACCACGTACACGCGTCGGCGGTCGCCCGGGTCCGCGGTTCGCCGGATGTAGCCCGCCTTCTCCAGGCGGTTCAGCACTCCGGTCACCGCTCCGGTGGTGAGCCTGGCCCGTTCCGCCAGATCGCCCGCGACGAGTGATTCGCCGGCCGTCGACGCCTCCATGAGAAAGCCCAGGCAGGTGAGGTCCGTGACGTTCAGGCCCATCCGGCGGGCGATGTCCTGCTGTCCGAACTGGGCCGTGGCGATCATCCGGTCCATGGCGTAGAGCGCGTGGTCCGCCGTCGCGGCCGGGCGAGCCTTGTGATCACTCACGGTTCCTCTTAGTATCTAAGATAATTAGCTCGCGAGGTAAGAGATCTCGCGATGGGGTCATCCCTACCATTTTCACAGCTCTCGAGGGGCGAGATCATGTTCATCCACGGTGACGACGACCACGACCTGGGCCACACGGTCGCCGGCTGGAGCGGTGCGGGCATCGCGGCGCTGGGATTCGGGTTCTGCGGACTCGCGATGATCAGGGCGTCGGGACTTCTCGTGCTCGCCGGAGTGGCGGTGCTGGTCCTGGCGGCGCTGGCCACATGGATGCTGCACCTGGCGGGCTGGGGCAAACCGAGCGGCCCTCGTCCGGTGGCCCAGTGGGGCTGGCGGGTCAGAGACGTCACCGCCCGCGACGGTCACAGCGACTGCCTCGGCTGCCGCCTCGCGGGACGCCGGGCCCCTCGTCGGCACGTCGCGGAACGCCCCGCCGAGACCGCCGTCGCCGACGCCTGAGCGGATCAGGTGGCTGAACGGCCTTCCGCGACCGGGGCGACTCCCGGACCTCGTCTAGTTCAGGGGCTCGTAGAACGGGCGGTCAGGGACGGAGGAGCCCGCCATGACGTCGTCGCCCTTCAGGTACGCCAAGAGCCAGTCGTACGGCCCACCGCTGATCAGGACGGGCCCGCAGGCGTCGGTCAGGGCCCGGAAATCGGCGGGGAAGGAGACCCCGAGTTCCTGCTCCAGACGCGTCCAGGGAGCGGCATCGGACCAATGGAATCCGGGGTCTCCCAGTAGCGCCTTGATCTCCTCGAGTGTTGCCATGATCTTCCCCTACCGGCACGGCTGTGATCACGGGAGCATCCCATGCCCCGCCGTGGCCGGAATCGGGTCCCCGGCGTCGCCCGGCCCGCGCGCGTTACGCGGTCTCGGACTCGTGGGTGATCGCCAGCAGTGCCATGTCGTCGGTCCGCCGGCCGCCGGTGTGCTGGTGCACGTCGGCCAGCAGGGCGTCGAGGAGGGCGTCCGGACGGCTGTACCGCGTCAGGTCGGACCGGCCGGCCGGATCGTAGAACTCTCCCCTCGTGTCCCGGGCTTCCGTGAGTCCGTCGGTGTAGAGCAGCAGAGTGGCGCCCTCCGGGAACGTCACCGTGTCGACGGGTTCCGGACCGGCGGCGAGAGCGGTCAGGCCCAGGGGCAACGCCGGCCGGCTCGGTTCGACATACCGCACGCCATCCGGCGACAACAGCATGGGTGCCGGGTGACCGCGGTTGACCAGGCGGACCTGGTTCCCGTGCCGGGGGAACTCCGCGACCACGCTCGTGATGAACCCTTCGAGTTCGGTCACGCCCCCCGACTGCTCGATCTCGAGGGCGACGGCTCGCTCCAGCCGTTCCACGAGCGCGGTGAGGCTGGGTTCTTGCAGGGCCGCCTCACGGAAGGTGCCGATGCTGTCCGCGACGGCCCTGACCGCGTTCAGACCCTTGCCGCGCACATCGCCGATCACGCAGCGCACGCCGAACGGCGTATCGACCACCGCGTAGAGGTCTCCGCCGATCTGCGCGTCCGACTGCGCGGCCTCGTACCGGGCGGCGAACCGCAGCGGCCCGCTCGTCTCCGGCGGGTCGCGCAGGACGGCCCGCTGGACGGCGGCGGCGATGTCACGGGCCGAACGGAGCTGCTTGTGCAGATGGTGGAGAAGGCGATTGAGGAAGATCGAGATCACGGCCACCGTCGCGACCATGGCCAGTTCGCTGAACTCGGTGGCGGTTCCGTGAAAGCCGAAGTACCCGAACATGGCCAGGTCGAGGAGGAACGCCGTCACCCCGGTCACGACGGTCCCGCGCAGGGACAGCAGAGGAGCGGCCGTGAGGATCGCTGCCGCGTAGAGAGCGGCGGCGCTGACAGTCGGCGGCGTGGCGAAATCGATCACCACGGCCGTGCACAGCAGAACCGCCGGCAGCAGGGGCCTCCACCTTCCCAGCCGCTGCCACACCGTCAGCCCGGCCACGCGCTGCTCCAGACGTCGACTGATCTCCCGGCCGGCCCAGGCTATGGGCTGTCCGTCCGCCCCGCCGTCCCATCGCCGTCCGGCTCGCACGCGACGTGACGGCTATGACCCGAACGCCGCACACCGGGGGCACCCGCGGCGGCCGATCCGGCGGCGCGTGACACCCGCGCGGGGCCTTAGCACACGGACCGCGGACCGCCCGGCAACTCCCGACTTCGCGTCCCGCGGGGTCCTGGCGGCCCGAATAATTCGGCACCCGGTACAGACGAAGAGGGGATCCGGTGGCTCGTCGCACCAACACGTCCTGCCTGGGCGTGGCCGTCAAGGGGTATCTGCTGCTGAACCTGTGGACCGCCGTCGGCTACGCCCTGGCGCTGCCGGTCACCCTGCCCGACCTGATGGCGTCTCAGGATCCTCCACTGCACGTCCAGGGCCCGGTGCAGTACGCGGTCCTCTACGGCGTACCCGTCGCCGCCGCCGCGGGCGTGGCCCTTTTCGCGAGCCGCCGAGGGTCCGTCGCCCGATGGATCGTCGTCGTTCGCGCGGCAGCGGTGCTCGTGCTCGGCCAGATCGCCGCCCACTGGGCCGCGGCCCGGTTCGACGCGCCGGAGTGGAGTGCCCGCGCGATGGCGCAGTGCGGTGCCGCCGGTCTCACCGCGTACCTGTGTCGGGTGGCGGTGCGCCGGTGGGACAACCGCGGTCTCCCCTCGGGAAGCCGTCGCCCGGGGCCGGGCGAGATCTGGCACGCGGTGGTTCCGTTCCGGGACAACGAGGGCAGCAAGGAACGCTACTGCGTGGTCATCGGGAGCCGTCCCCACTACGCGGAGGTCCTCAAGATCACCAGCCAGAACAAGGACCACCGCGACGACCACATCCGCATGCCCAACGAAGGCTGGGACCTCACCTCGGGCAAGGACCACTGGGTCGAGATCGGCCTTCAGCCGCTCAGGGTTCCGTACCAGGATTTCACCGACGGCCGCCCCAAAGGTCGTTGCCCCCGATCGGTCTGGCGCCGGCTGCGGGCCGAGAGTCCGGCACCCGCGGCAACCGGGGTGTGAGAGACCCCGGCATCCGTGACCTGCGTCCGGGGTGTCAGGACCCCGGCATCGGGACCGTTGGCCAGGGTGTCAGGACCCGGCATCGGGGACCGTTAGCCAGGGTGTGAGGGCATTGGCGCTGGTTCGCGGGTCACAGCAAGGACACGAAGCGTTCGCGATCATCCACTCCGAGTCACACAGGCGCCAGAATGGCGGCGCTCAAAGGCGTCCTTGGGGGGACCCTGCACACAAGATCCGTCGCTGTTGGCCGCAGGGGTGACCAGGCGGACCTCCTGGCCGAAGACCCTCACCGGACCGGAACGATCAAGTAGCCAGCCCGAGCCTGGGAGAACCCGCCATGCAACGCCGTGCCGTCATCGCCGCCGTCACCGCACTGCTCGTCTCCGTCCTCGGCGCATGCAGCAGCGCCGCGCAGTCCAGACGTTCCAAGTCGTCGCCCACGTACGCCGCCGACAGTGTCAACGCCCGCTGCCGGGCGCAGGATTGGCCCCAGCCCATGCCCGACGTCGAGGGCCGGCCGTTCGACCCGCTCGGCAAGGACCTCATGTGCTTCGACAACATCGAGGCCGTGGCGCCCGACGGACATGACGTGATGACCGACGCGGGCAGCGGGTTGGGGGCCTGGACCGTGGTTTCCAGTACGCCCGGCCCGGGTGTCAAGGTCCGGATCACCACTCCGATCACGCTCGAGCTCCGGAGAGGATGAAAGGCTTACGGAGGAACGCGAGCAACAGGGCGCCACGCTCGGGACTGTCTGTCGTGACATCAGTGCCCTGGGGCCGGCCAGTCGAACGACCCTTGGGCAGCCGAGGTGCGACCGCTGCCCCGCTCCACCCCGGAAAGGGGCAGCGGGCGCACCCTGGGTGCGAAATTCCAGACGCTCGGCCCGACTTCCTGGTCTTCGACGACCGGGAGTGGACCTTCACCAGCAGGCCCGCCTCGTTCCATTACTCACGTAGGGTGCAGCGGTGTTCCATCGGCTTTCGGTCAGTGTGTTGCCACCGGGCTCCCGATGGGCTGCCCAGATGTCTCTCCGGATCGATGGTGAGGACGTGGTGGCAGCGGCAATCGGAGAGGGAGGCCGCGGCCCGTTCGCGGAGGAGACACTGCCCGCTGATGGCCCGGGTCCCCTCTGGGCGACAGACGAGGGACGACGTGTAGTGCTGGGTGAGCCCAAGTGCACGGGTGGATGCTGTGGCTACCTGTCCGTGTTCGTGCAGCGTCGCGGCGGGATCGTGGAGTGGTCTGACTGGCAGGTGCCGGTTGATGCGGCGCGCCCTCCGGCCTTTCACTTCGACGCCGATCAGTACGACGCCGAACTGACGCGAGCGCTGGCAACGTTCGCCTCGTGACGGTCCGCCGTGTGGTTGGTTCCCCGCGCGGCGGCCGGGCCACCCTGATCGAGCGCGGTGCCGGACTCCTCGTTGCTCCAGCCAATGGAGACAGCTTGGCGGAGGTCGTTCTCAACGAGAGAGAACGACCTCCAGGCCGAGCAGGCTTGTACCTCACGCGACGTCAGGGAGCATCGTTGAGGCATGGGCATCGACCAGACGTGGAAAGTCGGAACGCTTGCCGAGGCGAGTGGGCTGACTGTTCGTACCTTGCATCACTGGGACCGGATCGGGCTTCTCAGTCCCTCCAGGCGTACGGCCGTCGGACACCGTGAGTACACCGAGCAGGATGTGATCCGCCTGTATCAGGTACTCGCGCTGCGTCGTCTCGGACTGGGGCTGGAGAGCATCACCACGTGCCTGGATGCCGGAGTCGACCCGGTCCGACTGGTGAGCGAGCACCTGGCCGGCGTCGAAGCCTCCATCGCGGCCCTTGAGACCCTGAGGCAACGGCTGGCCCACATCCACGGCGAGTTGGTCTCCGACCAGGCACCGGAGATCTCCGCGTTGATCGGCGCGCTCCAGACGATGGGCAGCACGGGACCGGAGAGCAAGCAGGCGCTGCGGCGGCACCTCGACAACGACCAGATGCAGACTCTGCATGACCGGGCGTCAGCGCTGGGTCCCGCCGCCTACTACCTGCTTCAGGTCGAGTGGCCGGAGCTGTACCGCAGGGCCGAGGCGCTGCGGACCGCCGGGGTGGAGCCGGCGGCGCCCCAGGTGAGGAAGCTGGTGGAACGCATGGATGAGCTGAGCTCGCTGTTCACCGGGGGCGACAGTGACGTTTCGGTCGCGGTGCGGTCCGCCTGGCAGCACGAGCCGGCCGCCATGTCCGGTGACCCGACGGCTCCGGCCGACACCTGGCACGCCCTGACCGCCTACCTCGACCGCGCCCGATCCACCGCATGACCGTTCGTCCTGGTAGTGCCTGCCCCGTTCGTCCCGGTAGTGCATGCCCCGTTCGGACCGTACCCGCCTGACACCTGACACCTGACCCGACGGATCCGCTCCGAACCCTGCACCGGCTCCCACCCCGCCCTGCGAGCGGTGCGGGCTGCCCGTCACCGGCCAGGAGGGGGAATACGAGTTGTCCGCTCCGCCCGAGGACGGTCGGCACTGCCCGACGTGCCGCGGCGACATGCGCCAGTACCCGGCTCTGCGGCAGGGGCTTTTCGGACGGCGGATGCGCGGTGCTCTGCGACGACTCCGTGGACCGCTGGGCACGACACTGAGACGGCCGCCAGACGATGCCCTTGCACGTGGTCCGGACGACCAGCAGGGCCCAGAACTGGACAGTGCTGCCGTTGCACACGACGTCGGTGACATCCCTCACGCGCCCGGTCCCCATCAACGTGCCGCGATAGTACGTGGCGTGTGGCCGATATAGGCGGATCTGGCGTATGGAAGCAGGCATACACGACATCTCGGCCGGGGCTGCCGGGCCGGGTTACCGGCCTCGAGCTGCCGGACCGCCTCTGCCGTCCTTCTGACGAAGTGTGAGGCGCCGTCGGTGTCTGGCGCGGCGGCCCGGCACAGTCCCGGGCCGGATTCAAGGGTGCCCCTCGTCTACTAGGCGAGGTAGTGGAAAGCCCCCGTTGCCGTGTCCTCCCGCGGCTTTTAACAATGACGGCCCGCAAGGCGTCCCCGCAGGTCAAGCGCAGTGTCTGTGCGAAACCGAGCCCGCCGGAGGCGCGAGGAGAGTCGACCGAACGAGGTCCGCATGAGGAACCGCAGGAAGCACCGCAGCAAGACGCGTCGCCGGCCCATAGCCGTCGCCGTCCTGGCGATGGGCGCGGTGGCGGTGCCGTCGGCTGCCATGGCGTGCATGGGCGATGGAGGAGCCGAGGCCACCACTGCCACGTCCAGCAGTCCCTGGGCGGACGGGAGGAAGGCGTCCTGGGACGGACACCGGACGGACGGGAGGAAGACGTCCTGGGCCGGGCACCGGGGGCGGGAAGCCTGGACCGCGAAGCCCAGGGCGACGGCTTCGCCCTCGGCCTCGCCGACGACCTCTCCCAGGACTGCGGCGCCCGCCCCGGAGAAGCCCAAGGCGCCCGTCACGAAGGCGACCACCCCGCCCGCCCCGACGAGGACCGCCGCCGCGCCGAAGCCGACTGCCGCGTCCCCCTCGACGACGACTGCCGCGTCCCCCTCGACGACGACTGCCGCGTCCCCCTCGACGACGACCGCCGCGCCGAAGCCGCCCACCGCCACGGCTCCCGCCGCAGGCACGGCGACCCCCGCGTCCGCCGCCGTCGCCCGTGTGGTCGCCCTGGTCAACAGCGAGCGCGCCAAGGTCGGTTGTTCCCCGCTCGCCCTGAACGCGAAGCTCTCGCAGGCCGCCCAGGCCCACAGCGTGGACATGGCGAGCCACAACACGATGTCGCACACCGGTTCCGACGGGTCCGACCCGGGACAGCGGATCACGCGCGCGGGCTACCTCTGGAGCAGCTACGGCGAGAACGTCGCGTACGGGTACTCCACGCCCGAGCAGGTCATGGCCGGCTGGATGGCCAGTGCCGGCCACAAGCGCAACATCCTGGACTGCGGCTTCAAGGAGATCGGCGTGGGGGTGGCGCAGCCCGGCAACTACTGGACACAGGACTTCGGCACGGCCCGCTGACGCTCACGACGCCCACCCCCGGTCACGGCCCGCCGACCATCACGCCGGCCGCGGCCGCTCCGCTCGCCCCGGAGCGGCCGCGGCCGGCGGGGGTGCCGACATTTCCATAAACCATGAATATAAAATTGCTATGCTTCGGGCATGAGTCGTCAAGACACCACTCCTGGCGCGTCCGCCGCCATCGGGGCAGCCCTCTACGGCCTGGCCACCAGGGCCGCGAGACGCCTGCCCCGGGACATGAGCCTGACGTCCGCCGCCACCCTGGCCACCCTGGACCGGACCGGCCCGCGGCGCATCACCGATCTGGCCGCGGTCGAAGGCGTCACCCAACCCGCGATGACCGCCCTGGTCCGGGTGATGGAGGAGTCCGGTCTGGTCGAGCGGCGGGGTGACGCGTCCGACAAGCGGGTCACGCTGGTGTGCCTGACCGAGGCCGGCGCCTCCTATGTCGGGACGCGACGCCAGGCGGGCGTCCACGCGTTCGAGCGGTTGATCGGCGAGCTCACCGGCGACGAGGTCGAGGCGCTGGTGGCGGCCCTTCCGGCGCTGAAGCACCTGTCAGAGCTCGAAAGCCAGGACCGCGAAGGGCCGAAGCGGTGACCGGCCGGCCGGTCGAGGGGGTCGTGGTCAAGGCGCTCCCGGCTGCGGCGCGTTCCGAGGCGCGGCTGCTGGTGCCCGCCCTGATGTTCATCGCCCTGGTCGTGGCGGCGGTCGCCAGCCTCGGGACGCCGCTCATCACCAGCGTGGCGACGTCGTTCCACGTCTCGCTCGGCAGCGCGCAGTGGACGCTGACCGTCGCGCTGCTCAGCGGCGCCGTCGCCACGCCGGTCCTGGGCCGGCTCGGAGCCGGCCCGCACCGGCGGGCCACGGTCCTCGCCACGCTGGCGGTCGTCGTCGCCGGCAGCGCGCTCACCGTGCTGCCGCTGCCGTTCGCGTGGCTGCTGGCCGGCAGGGCGGCCCAGGGCGTCGGGCTCGGGCTGACGGCGCTGATGATGGGCGTGGCCCGGGACCACCTCCCCGAGGAGCGCGGCGCGGCTGTGATCGCCCTGATCTCGGTGGTCTCGATCATCGGGGCCGGCGTCGGCTACCCGCTGGCCGCACTGCTCGCCGAGCTCGGCGGGGTACGGGCCGCCTACGGCCTCGGCCTGGTTGTCACCGCCGCCGCCCTCCTGACCGCGTGGCGCTCCATGCCCGAAGCCCCCGAAGGCCGCTCCGCCCACGTGGACGTGGCAGGCGCGATCGTCCTGGCCGCCGCGCTGCTCCTGGTGCTGTTCCTCGCCGGCGAACGAAATCTGTGGAGCCGGCACCTCGCCGTGGCGGCGGGCCTTGCCGTCGTCGCGGTGGTGCTGCTGTGCGTCTGGGCCGTCATCGAGCTGCGCGGCACGACGCCCCTGGTCGATGTGCGGGCGGTGCGGCACCCGGCGGTCGCCGGGGCGAATCTCGCCATGTTCGTCGGCGGGATCGGCATGTACCTCCTGCTCACGCTCATCACCCGGTACGCGCAGACGCCGCACGGCGCCGGATACGGCTTCGGGCTGACGACCTTCGTCGCCGGGCTGGTCCTCATCCCGTTCTCGGTGCTGGGGTTCGTCGCCGGCAAGCTCACGCCGCGGGTCCGGACGCGGATCGCCGACCCCCTGCTCCTGGCGGGCAGCGCCGTCGTGGTCGGCGGCGGGTTCGCCCTGTTCGCGGCGGCCCGGTCGGACCTGGCCGAACTGTTCGCGGCGATGGGCGTGCTCGGCTTCGGCGTCGGCGGCTTCTCGGCCGCGATGCCCGGCGTCATCCTGGCCGTCACCCCCAAGAGCGAGACGTCGAGCGCCATGAGCTTCAACTACGTCGTCCGCAGCGTCGGGTACTCCCTGGGCAGCGCCATCGGCGGCCTGATCCTCGCCGCGGGCACCGGCCCCGGCCACCTCTTCCCCGACGACGGTGCCTACACGACCGCGGCGCTGGTCGGCATCGGTGCCATGGTGATCACCACGCTGACAAGCCTCGCTCTCGCCCGCCGACGCTCGTCCGAGACCAACCCGTGAGCCAGATGCACTCATCCCAACACGGGAGGTTCCATGCCCAAGGGCTACTGGGTCAGCGCCTACCGCACCATTTCAGACCCTGAGAAGCTGCCTGCTCACAACAAGCTGGCCGGTCCGGCCGTCGCGGCGCACGAGAGTGCGGCCTGCCAGGAGGCGCTGGTCGCCCTCTCCGACGGCGTCGAGTGCGACTTGCGCATCGTCGAAGGCATCGACTGACCGAGGTCGAGTCGGATCGTCACTGAAGATCCACCATCGTGTTTTTCGCTGGTGCGGCTGCTGGTGTGGCGGGGTTCATGGGTGCTCGGTCGCGGTTGTGCTCGCGGGCCGGGTTGGCCCGCGAGCACGTCACGTGACTCCTGGCTTCAGCCGATGGGTGCTGCTGCGTCCAGGTTCCTCTGCGCGGCGGCGGCTCGGCCGAGTTCCAGCAGGGGCTCATCGGCCGCATTCTGCGCCCTGTCACTGTTGTTGGACGGTGGGGGGTTTCCGTCGGTCGACGGGGGCGGCATCGGCACGTGGACGCAGGAGGATTTGCCGGACTCCAGTGAGCCGTTGAACGCGCTGATGCAGAACTCGAAGTTCCAGTTGCCCGGGAACAGGAAGGCGATCTGGTGCTCGGGGCTGTCCGTGATGTACGGGTCCTGCGTGTTCGAGCCTTCGGGTTCGTTCACGTTGCGTACCCACACCCGGTACCCGGCCGCCTCCGGGGATCCCTTCCAATTGAGCCGGACAGTGGTGGCGTCGAGGGACGTGACCGTGACGTCCGTCGGGACCGGTGGTACCCCCGCGCCGATGGTCACGGACCGGGCCATGCCGGGCATGCCGCCGCCCGCCTTGTTCCAGGTCGCGACGGCGACGAGGTAGTGGTGGCCGGGCACGAGGCCGTTGATGCGCGCCTGGTTGTTCGTGACCGCCGTACTGGCGACGTACCCGCCCGGCACGTCCTTGTCCCAGGTGATGACCTCGTAGCGGTCAATGGTGTCCGTGTGCGGGCCTGTCGGCGTGTCCCAGTACACGTCCATGCCCGTCGAGTTCGGCGATGTGCTGATGTTCGGCGGCGGGGGCGCCGTCTCGGGGTGCGCGGTCGCGGTGGCCGGCTTCCATGCCGACGCGCCGTCGGTGTAGTTGTAGGTGCGGACCTGGTATTCCCAGGTCCAGCCGTCCTCGGTCCAGGTGGTGTCGAACCGGTTGGACGGCACGACCACCTCGTTCCAGTTCGCCGCGCCGACGAGCCGGTAGCGGACGGCGTAGCCGCGGGCGCCGAACACCGGGTCCCAGGTCACCTTGATGCCGCTGGGGACGGACTCCGCCTTGAGGCCCGACACCGGGGAGATGGGGCGGTCGGGAAACGTGGCGATGCTCTCCGGGACCGACTCTCCGATCCCGAACTCCCGGTTGAGGGTGCGGGCATATGCGTAGGCGATCTGGTACTCACCTATGAGATTGGGGTGCAGGCCGTCGTATCCGGCGGAGCACTTGGCCGGTGCGCAGGCGTATCCCCCTGCCCAGTCGACGAGTTTCACGGGGGAGGCGGGGGTGCTCCAGGTCGGGATGGCATCCTTGAGCAGGGCGTTGTACTGATCGGTCTTGTCGACCAGGTCCTGCCGGCCGTCGATGAACAGACGTTGCGGGACGTTCGCCACGGCCATCTTGACGTCCGGTTTGGCCGCCCGGGCTCGGTCGACCAGGACTTTCATGCTGTCCAGGGTGCCGTGCGCGTCGCTGACGAGCCAGCCCATGTCGTTGAACCCGATCCCGAAGAGGATCAGGTCGGGCTTGTACTGCGCGACCATCGGCCCGATCAGGTCCTTGTCCTGAGCGGCCTGGCGGCCCCATACGGCGAAGTGATCGCTGTCGAAGCCGGGTTCGATGTCCTGGCTGTAGGCACCGAAGACGGGTGGGTTCGCCACCGACGGGTTCTCGGGCGGCTCGCTCTGGAGCCGCGGTGGGGCAGGAGGCCCGGTCGGATCGGGCTGCTTGGTGCCCCGGTACGGGCCGACGAAGTCGACGGGCACGTGCTGGTCCTTGAACCACTGCCACAGCCGGTAGCGCCAGGTCCAGTCACCCTCCATGCCCTCGCTCATGGAATCTCCCACCACCATCACCTTCAGCGGGGGCTTCGTGGTCGAGTCCCCGGGCTCGTCGGGGCCGCCGGTGGTGTCGAAGGGGGCGAAGAACCAGCGCTGGGAGGCCTTGGGAGAGGCGCAGTCCGTGGCGTCGACGATGTCGCCGGTGAAGCTGCCGCGCGGTGCGAGGTCCAGACAGCCGACCTGGAAGAAGATGATGCTTTTGTTCTTCAGCCTGAACGTGTCCTCACTGACCGGGTCCACGACCCAGGTCTGGGCGAGGGAGCTGTTGCAGGGCTGCATGTCGACGGCGGCGAGGCCTTGTTGCGACTCGAACGGGACCATCTCCGCGCAGCGGTCGGTCAGCGGGTCCCGCATCCGCAGTTCCGTGCTGCTGGTCCACTGGGGGACCCACTGCTCCTGGTTGGGGTTGGGCTGGTTGCGGTGCAGGTAGGCGCGTACATGCGTGCCGGGCAGTCCGAGGGGCTCGGCAGCCATCATCCGGCCGGTCTGGATGTTCTCCAGACCGAAGGGCCCGGAGTGGGCCACGGGCAGGTCGCCGGTGGAGAAGTTGACGTTGGGGTTGGAGTCGGCCGTGGGTGCGAGGTACCAGTGCTGGCTGTCCAGGTTCTGGCACGGGCCGAGCTGGAAGCGGGAGGTGTCCTGCGGGCTGTGCGACGTGCCGACGTCCAGGCACAGGCCGAGTGCGGCGCTGCGGATCTGGTACTGCTCGTTGCCGAACGACAGCAGCCGCCAGCGCTGGCCGTAGTGGGCGGAGCAGTCGCGCAGCACGGGCATGTAGTGGCCCGGACTGTCCGGCTCCGCGTTGAGGCACCGACCTCCGGCGAGCCGGATGCGGGCGGTCTGGGTGCCGTCGTACTCGAGGTCCCAGTGCTGGCCGGGCTCTCCGTCGCGGTCGGCAGTGGTGACGGATTCGCCGTCCCGCGAGCCGTCCATTGCGCTCCGCAGCACTCCGCCGTTCTGCATGTTCTCGATGGAGCGCGGGCTGGTGAACAGGGAGTGCGGCTCAGCCGACGCGCGCAGTCCGCCGACGGCGACGGCGTAGTGGTCCGACGAGGCGCCGTTGAGCCGCCGCGTGGGATGGTCCTGGATGCGGGTGGAGGACACCACGTAGTCCAGCTCGCGGTGCTGGTCGTGGGTGGGCAGGCCGGTGCTGTAGATCTGGGCGCCGACGGGGACGGGGAAACGGCCCGGCTCGTTGTTGAAGTCGGCCCCGACCGTCCATGCCCGGCCCGGTACCCGGTTCACGAAGGACGCGATGTCGGCGAGCATCTGCTCCGACTCGTTGTCCGGCTCCTGGGTGCCGGTGGGCCGGCCGTGGAAGGTGAAGTACCAGTCGTCGCCGAAGCGCACGCCGAGCGCGGCCCGTCCGCCCGCCACCGGGCTGGGCACGGCCGTCACCTCGTCCGGCTCGCGCTGGGTGACCACGGCGATGTTGTTGCGGCCGCCCACGTAACTGCCGCCCCAGCGGTCGGTCTGCAGAAAGTACACCTCGTAGGACGCGTGTCCGAACTGCCAGCGGTGGTGCTGGATGAAGCCGGCCCGGCCCACCGGCGGCAGCCCCGGGACGGTGATGTTGTTCACCGGGAGGCCGGGCGGCGTCGGGCCCGCCTCCTGCAGCGTCACGATCTCGGCGGCCTGGATGTAGTCGCCGATCGTGGTGGTCCACTTGCTGTCCTGCCCGCTGGTGGCACCGAGCATGTTGTAGGTGATCAACGGGGTGATGTTCAGCGGCGCCGCCTGCGCGGATGCCGTCGGCAGGATCGCCAGCGCCGCCGCCGCGACGAGCGTCATCAGGGCGGTGAGCAGGGATGTGTATACAGACGACGCCGACGTCGATGCACCTGTGCGTCTGGACGGAGGACCGGTAGCTGCGGGCCTGGATGTGGACAAGGGTAAGGAGCGGCTCGACCGCCTCATGTGTTCTCCCCGTACGTCGGACGGCGCGCCGCGCGCCCGCGTGACACCACGTGAGTGCACGCAGCGCCGGTTGCCGGTCCCGGCGAGGTATCCGCCGGGACCCGGGGCCACGCTGTCAGACGGTCCGCCACCGCAGGAACGTGTCCTCGCTCACGCCCCCGGGGTTCCGGCCACCCGTCCCGGCACTGTCGCCACCTGGCAGGACCAGCGACACACCGCTCATGGCAAGGCGGCACACCGCAGCCGACAGCCGGCTCAGGTGATGTGGCCGCGACGGCACCGACTCCGATGGGAATCAAAGTGCCTGTATCAGCCGCATGGTGACGGCGCGTCACCATAGCCTGCCGGACATGGTCGGAGCGTGACCGGCCGGACGGAGGCCGCGGTGCTGTCCTCGTTGCTGCATGAATGGCTCGGACTGATCGTCGCTCTCGCCGATCAGACGCTCATGGTGACCGGCACCCGGTACGTGTGACATGGCCGGCCCGGCACGCTGGACAGGGGATGTCCGGTCGGCAGCGGACGATGTGCGACCGCCGCGGTGCTACGACGCTCGGGTCAGGGACTTCCTGGAGGAGCCCGGAGCAGCGGCGCCGCTGGTGGTGGCCACCGTCACCGCCTGCCTGCTGGTGCGGCGCTCGCGCGGCGGTGCTCTGCGGCAATGGCACCACCCCGTTCACCTGATCGTGTTCGACGTCCTGAAGACCAGAGGTATCGAGCTTCTCCACCGGCCACACCGGGAACGGATACGACCGTCTTGGCGCCCGAGTGAGCCGAAGCGCAGATCATCAAGCATGTGCTCCATGTGCTCCAGGCTGGTCGAACAACAGGCCGGGATGCCGACTGAGGGCACATTCGCCGTCTCGCACGTCGCCCAGGTGCAGGACACTAGGGCAGCGGGAAGGCTGTGCACGTCGGGTTGTCCAGGCATGCCTGCATCTCGTCCGAGGGGTCGGAGTTGAGTAAAGCGTCGGTGTCGGCGTTCCTTCTGTCGATGGCCTTGGACCACGCGTCGACGCACACCGCCCGCTTCTGGGTGGCGCTGAGTTCGGGTGTCTTCGTCGCGGTGACAGTGGCTTTCGGTTCACTTCCGGGGTTGGAGCAACTGGCCAGCGTGAGAGCGGGCACGGGCTCTCGGTGAGCTGTCCTGGACTAGGACAGCTCCGGCCACCGAACTCGAGGCCACCCCGGTCACGGCATTGCCTTCATTCAGCTCCAACGAGCGGCCGTTGAAGTCCAGTTCTCCCGACGCGCTTCCTCCAGGGCCGGGTGCGACGGTTGACGGCGCACTGGTGGCCCCGGTGAATGCTGGGGGTTGAGGGGTTGAGTTCAGGTCAAAGGTGAGGCGGAGGATCAGGACGGCGTGCACGCTGTCAGTTGTGCTGCACCGAGTTCCCGCAACAGGCGCCACTGCATTCAGGGCGGCCTGGCCCATGCGCGCATCCGCGCGTTGGGTGAGCGGGCCAAGTGGGAGCGGCATCCGGACGGTCCTCTTGATGAGAAGGACACGGTCAGGGCGTGCCGGCACAGCGGTGCTGACGACGGTACCGAGGGCTGAACGAGGACGAGCGCTACGGTCGGTCCGACTGCGCTGCCACGCACAGGAGTCGTGACCGCGCGTACGAGGGGACGGGACGAACCATGGGGCACAGGGCAGGAACGCGCGTACGCAGGAGCGTCGAACCCGTCGTGGACGCGGCAGTGGTGAGCCTGGGCGGATGCGATCACGTCGACGCGGTCGCGGTGGACCTGGCCCCGGGAACCAGCGCCCCGGACTTCGCCCGGACGGTGCTGGCCGGGACACCGGAGTGGGTGCACGGCCTGCTGACCGTGCGAGACAAGCTGATGTCGCCGTTCGGGCTGCACGTCCAAAAGCGCGTTGCCCCCGAGGAGATCCGGGTCGAACCCGGAGCGCGGCTGGGCCCCTTCCGGGTCCTGACCGTCTCCGACGACGAGGTGCTCGCCGGCGACGACGACAAGCACCTGGACTTCCGCACATCCTTCGCCGTACGGGAGGCGGCCGCGGGCCTGGAAGGCGTGTGCACCACGGTCGTCCGCTATCACCGGCGGGCCGGACACCTGTACTTCAAGGCGATCCAGCCCTTCCACAACCTCATCATCCCGAGGGTCGTCGCCCGCGCCCGCTCATAGCGACGACACGGACCGACCCGTGCGGGCGGCCCCGAACGTCCGTGACGGAAGCCCCTTCACGCTGCCAGACGGGCACAGGCGCAAACACGGCGCGTCATGTCACCTTCGGCTCTCACGGCGGTCTGGTACGGTGCACGACGTTGGTCTGAGAGCTGTTCGAGGCATGAGGAGGTGGGTTGATGACCGTCGGGTTCGGTGCTGCCGTGTGCAGTGCTTCCGCCATCCCCGCCTTCCGGGCCCGGGGCTGACGCCGCGACCCTTCGTCCGTTCAGTTCTCCGGGTCCTTGATCTCTCGACAAGGAACCCTTCTCTCGCCATGAGTGACTCTTCGATCGACCTGACAAAGTTTCAAGACCTCATTGCTGTCCGCGGTGCACCTCGCGCCGCGACCTACCCCGCCGACTGGGTACTCGAGAACCAGATGGGGCCCAACGCCCTCTGGCTCGTCGATGAGCTGACCGCCGCGATGGACCTCCGTCCCGGCATGCGCGTCCTCGACCTCGGCTGTGGGCGCGCCCTGACTTCCGTTTTCCTCGCCCGCGAGTACGACGTCCATGTCACTGCCGCAGACCTGTGGATCGACCCGTCCGAGAACTGGGAGCGGATCCGCGCGGCCGGCGTCGAGGACTCGGTCGTCCCGCTGAGCGTCGACGCGCACGACCTGAAGTTCGCCGAGGAGTACTTCGACGCGGTGGTCTGCGTCGACGCCTACGAGTACTTCGGCACGGACCACTGGTTCCTGCGGTCCCTTCTGCGGTTCGTCCGGCCCGGCGGGCAGATCGGCGTCGTCACCCCGGGCACCACGCGGGAGCTGGACGGACGCGCGCCCGAGCACCTCGCGGCGTGGTGGGACCGGGAGTACAACGGCTGGCACACCCCGCGGTGGTGGCGGCGGCTGTGGGAGTCCTCGGGGAAGGTGGACGTCGACCGGGCGGACCTCCTCCCGGACGGCGCGGCGAACTGGCTCGCCTGGGAGGAGGCTGTCCTCGCGGCCGACCCCGAGCGAGGCTCGGCCGGCGTCGCCGCGATGCTGCGGGCGGACGCGGGACGGACGCTGGGATTCGCCCGGATCGTCGCTCGGAAGCCGGAAACGGAAGCAACCGGGGACGGGGGCGAGCGGACCTCGCTCTGGAAGTCACCCGTCGCCGAACCCGGCGTGCTGGCCGCGCGGTTGACGCTGCCGCGGTATCCGCGGAGCGCGGCGTACGACCCGGCGTGGGTCATGGCCAACGTGATGGGACCGCACCCGCTGTGGCTGATGGAGTGGCTCACCGGCGCGATGCGGCTGGAGCCGGGTATGCGGATACTCGACCTCGGCTGCGGGACGGCTCTCACCTCGGTGTTCCTGGCCCGGGAGTTCGGCGTGCACGTCACAGCGGCCGACCTGTGGATAGCCCCTGGGGACAACTGGCGAAGGGTACGGGAAGCCGGCACCGGCGCGGGAACGGTCACGCCACTCAGCGTCGAGGCACACGCACTCCCGTTCGCGGACGGTTACTTCGACGCGGTCGTGAGCGTGGACGCCTACCACTACTTCGGGACGGACGTCCGCTACCTGCCGACGCTGGCACGGTGCGTGCGGCCCGGCGGGCACATCGCCATGGCGGCACCGGGCACTCGGGTCGACCTCGACGCCGAGCCGGTGCCGGAGCATTTGTCGCCGTGGGCGGCCGACGCGGACTTCTGGACGTTCCGGACCGCCCAGTGGTGGCGACGGACCTGGGAGCGCAGCGGGGTGGTCACGGTGGAGACCGCGGACGCTCTGGAGGGCGGCTGGCGGGAGTGGGTGCTGTGGAACCGCGCTTGCGCGGAGTTCGCCGACCCGGAGTGGACATCCGGCCCGGCCCAGGAGGACCCGATCGTCGCTGACACGGGGCGTTTGCTGACCTTCACCAGGGTGGTGGCGTCCCGGGACTGAGCCCTCCGACGCCGCGCGCCGCACGACAAGGCCGGGCCCGGACTCCCCCCGGGGACGGTATGCCGGGCGACATGTTCAGCAGGACCGCCCAGATCCAGGGCCGGGTGCGGCCCGTGCGGAGGTATTGGTCGACCGCTTTCGTGATGACGCAGCGGTTCTGCGAGTAGGTGCCGTGGCCCTCCGCTTTCACGTCCGCTGCGTGCATCCATGTGTACCTGTACGCGCGAAGTACGTGTGACCTGCTTGCGGCGACCGCCGGGAGGTGAGGGGCGACACCATGACGAAGTGGATGGTTCGGCCGGACGGTGGCCGTCCGCAGGGCCGCGGCTGCCCCCATGCCGCCGACGGGAGCCCGGCACCGGCACCCCGGAGCCGGATGTGCTTGGAGTGCTCCGCCCAGGGGCGCGAGGAGACGCGTCTGAGGATCTGCCTGACCTGCGGCCATGTGGGATGCAGCGACAGCGCGCCAGGCGCCCACGCCACCGCACACCATGAATCGAGCGGTCACCCCCTCGCACGGTCCGCCGAGCCGGGCGAGGAAGCGTGGGCCTGGTGCTACGTCGACGAAGTGTTCCTGTGTGCGCGCGACGAGCGCTCGCCGCAGTGAACGGTGAAAGCCGGGTTTCCCGGCAGCCGCGTGCGGGCCGGGCGAAAACGGACGTCGCGCGAAGGTCACGGTGGAGCAGGAAGAGCCTTCGGTTAGACACACAGCCCGGCAGGCAGGCCGTGGTCGCGAGCGAGACCGGGTCAGGTGCGCGGCGGGTGGGTGGCGGTGTCGAGGTAGAAGGCGTCGATGCTCTGGACGGCCTGCTCGAACTCCTCCAGGTTGACCGGCTTGGTCACGCAGGCGTTCGCGTGGCCGGCCACCACGAACCCCTCCTCACCACTGTCCAAGGCACCGGCGGACTGACCGCCGCCCACGGAATGGCACTGGGTATCGCCCCGGAAGTCGGTGTCTGGCCCGCCACACAGGTCTCCCTGCCGGCCTCCGGCGCCCTGGCCCTGTACACCGACGGCCTCACCGAGGGACGCAACGGAGAGAAGGGCGAGCGGCTCGGCGTCGAAGGGCTCCTCGCACTGATCCGAGACCTGCCGCCCGGCCGCCCACGTCGACCGCCTCATCAACCAGACCCAGACACTGAATGCCGGCCGTCACACCGACGACGTGGCCGTACTCCGGCTCGACTGGGGACACCGGTGACTCCCGGTCCACGTGGCCTCCCGCAGCAGGCTCTTGACGGCAGCCGAGGCGCACCGGGACGGGGGCGGCTTCCATCGTCCATGACCTGCCGACGCCGGTACGCGCGACGGGAATTGTCGTTGCGTGCGATGACGTGATCCCCACATCATCTGCGCATGGACGACACGCCGAGCCGTATCCCGACGGCCCTGCCGGCATTGCGCTCCATGGCGCGAGACGCGGGCTTCATCATGTCCAGCGAAGACCGCACAGGAAGCCTTCTGGCAGCACTCGCCGCAGGCCGGCCCGGGTGCCGGATCCTGGAACTCGGTACCGGAGTCGGAGAAGGCACCGCCTGGCTCCTCAGCGGCATGGACCCCGATTCCTGCCTGACCACCGTCGAACTCGACTCCTCCCTCCAAGGCTTCGCCCAGGAGCGACTGGGTGCCGACCCGCGGGTCACCTTCGTATCCGGAGACGGTGGCGCCTGGCTGGAAGACTTCGACGACGCCCCCTTCGACCTCGTCTTCGCCGACACCTGGCCAGGCAAGTTCACCCACCTCGACCAGGCCCTGGACCTCGTGGCTCCCGGCGGGACCTACCTGATCGACGACCTTTCCCCCCAGCCCGGCTGGCCGGAGAGCCACGAAGCGTCCGTCAAACGTCTTCTGGCCGAACTGGACGGACGCGAGGACTTCCGATGCGTCCGCATGGCCTGGGCGAGCGGACTGCTGATGGCTGTGCGCACAGCCCGACGGCCACGAGTCGACCGTGATCACCAGCTCGGCCCG
Organism: Streptomyces sp. NPDC096324; assembly: GCF_044763015.1. Classification (NCBI taxonomy): domain Bacteria; kingdom Bacillati; phylum Actinomycetota; class Actinomycetes; order Kitasatosporales; family Streptomycetaceae; genus Streptomyces; species Streptomyces sp. NPDC096324. The sequence continues at coordinate 521,858 of NZ_JBIWFK010000008.1, forward strand.
GTGTTCCCGTGACCATGGACTCCGCGATGAGCATTTCAGAGGCTGGTCCGGGAGTCCTATCCGCCGTTGTTCTGTGTTCCGTTCAGAGCGGGGCCCAGGTCCAGTGCGGTGGACGTCGGGTTCGGCGGCGGGTTGAGGACGACCTGGGGCTGTCCAGGCGCCGGGGGAGGCGGAGTCATGTCCGACTTGGGCAGCTTGGGTGGGGTGGTCTGGTTGAAGACCGTCGTGTCGAAGTCGACGAGACCGGTCTTCTCCATCACGGTGATGTGGTCGAGCACCGTATTGTTCGCCTGATCGGCCAAAGCGCGGATCAAGCTGTTCTTCGTGGTCGAGCGAACCTTGGCGATCGCGTTGAAGATGGAACCGTGAGTCATGCGCAGGATATTGGCGAAGTCGGTGTCGAACTGCCGCCCCGACTCGGCCTGTAGCTGGGTGACGAAACCTTGCTGCTGGGGGCTCGCCACGTTGGGCAGCGTGATGTTCAGCATCGGCGCGATCTTTCGGCAGCTGACGTCCAGAGCGGCATGTCCGTCCACGAGGTGCTGGCTCGCCACTTTGACGGCCTTGCTCTCTCCCTTTTGCAGGCCGATCAGGCCGAGCGGGTGCTCCCACAGCCCGGCCGCACGCACCTTGACCACGAAGTCCCGCTCGCCTTCGGTCAGCGGCCCCCATTGTGTATTGGCGATGATCCGGTCGTTCGAGGTCGACGTCGTGCTGATGCCGAGCATCGCCGGGTAGACGAGGGCGCCGAGCGTCAGGGCCAGAGCTCCGCCCACAAAGAGTGTTCCCATCATGCTTCCCGCACGCTGCACCGCTTCTCCTGCCCGTTGGCTTTGCCGCCGACCTGTCGTCACCTGGTCGGGGCGGTTGGAGGGGAGTACGCACCAGAAGCCGCTTGGACTCAGCAGGTCCGGTGTCAATCTCACAGGCAACACACAGGAGGATTCCGGACGGCGACGGGGTCATGAAGGAACCAGGCCGGCAAAGCGCGGCCTTGGACCGGCTGCCGCTCCCGCCACGGCCGGTTCAGAGCTTGGCGGGCCAGAGCCGTACGAGGTGACGCTCCATCCCATGGCCGGTGCCCTTGCCCTCCGACAGGGCTGCCGCCTCGGCCCGTCCCACACCTCGACGCCAACCGACGCTCATCGTTCCACCTCGCCGTCGACTGTCCTCCGAAGGATCCTCCAGGGTGAGCCGGGTCCGCGATGGCGCGCGCGGAACTCCGGAGGATAGGCACGGGGCATGACTGCCAGCCTTCCGTGAAGGGCTGTCAGTTGGCCACCACAACTGGAACCTGAGAGGTGGGGCAGGTCATGTCCCAGTCCTGGCGGGCGGCATAGCGGAAGGAGTTCCGCAGCAGGTGGACCACGCAGGTCTGCGCGATCGGTCCAGGGCCGGACCGTTGTCGCGGCCTTCCTGAAAGCGAGCAGTCCCCGGGCACGTCGTTGCGCGCCCGTTGTCAGTTGTAGCTCTTGGACGCGGCGTTCACCCGGCCCTGGCCACCTGGTACCGGCTGGACTGGTGCGGGGGTGCGTTTGGCGGCGCGGCTGACGATGGCCGTCTCGACGTGGGTGATGCCCAGGCCGGCCAGGTCGCGGGAGAGGAAGCCGTAGAGGGCTGTCAGGTCCGGGAAGTACGCGGCCGCGTGCAGGTTCGAGGGTCCCGACGTCGCGAACGCGCCGTGCACCGCGGGGTGGTCGGCCAGCGCCTGCCCGGCGGCGGCCAGATGGTCGGGGGCCACGTGCAGCAGGAGCTTGGCCTCGATGGGCAGCCCGAGGCGGCGCGGATCGACCAGGACCTGGGTGATCAGGCGGCCTTGGGCGGCCAGTTGGGAGAGGCGGCGGCGCACCGTGCTCTCCGGGTGGCCGGTGTGGGCGGCCAGGGCGGCCGCGGTCAGGCGCGCGTCGGGGGTGAGGGCGTCGATGAGGGACTGCTCCAGGGCGTCGGCGTCGACGCCGTAGGGGCCCGGAGAGCCGGAAGCGGTCGCCCCGGGAGCCGGCTCGGCCGGGGTCAGCGCCGCGCGTTCGGGCCCGGTCAGCACCTGGTGGCGCCACTCGGAGGTGAGGCGGAAGACGTGCAGGATCGTGGCGCTCTGCAGGGACGTCACCGCCTGGGTGGAGGGCAGTTGGCGGAAGACCAGCGGGTCGCGTGAACCCGGCTCGGTGCGGGCGACCGCGAAGATCTCGTCACCCGAGGTGGTGACGTCGATGAACGGGATGTCCTCGCGTGCCGCGAGCGCGGCCACGATCGTGTCGAGTTTTCCCCGCAGGACCCGGATGCGCAGGAACAGGGCCCCTGCCGAGCCGCCGTTGCGCGGTCGCGCGACCGGTGAGATCACCACGCGCACGGTGCCGTCGCCGCCGAGCGCGTGCAGGCGGCGGCGCACGGTGGCGGGGCTGAGCCCCAGCACCTGGGCCGCCCGCTCCGCGGTGAGGCGGCCGTCGCACTGCAACGCGGCCACCAGCCGCTGATCCATGAGACTCAGTACGGAATCCGCCGATACGCGCGCCATGAAGGCAACCTTCGCTCATTCCGTCGGGGCGCGACACCCGTCCCGGGGATCGCACTCCAAGAATGGATGTCATCCGCCAAGTCGCCGCGGTCAACCGAGGATCCCGCGGGGAGGCGTACGTACCTCGAGTTCGACGGCAGCCCGAGCGGCTAGAGGCTTGATCGACACGGACGAAGATTCGCACCCACACAGGAGTCAGGATGAAGATCTCTCGGCTGGCCACAGCAACCGCTGCGGTCGGCGTCGTTGCCGCCATCGCTGCCGTGCCGGCAGCCGCCGCAGTCAACCAGTACCCCGACCGCATCACGGCGGTCACCCCGGCGAACTTCCACAGTGACGGTGTGCCGGCGGTCAGCCCGGCGAACTTCCACAGTGACGGTGTGTCGGCGGTTACCCCGGCGAACTTCCACAATGACGGTGTGTCGGCGGTCACCCCGGCCAACTTCCACAGTGACGGTGTGCCGGCGGTCAGCCCGGCGAACTTCCACGCCGACGGCACTACGGCCGTCACCCCGGCCAACTGGGTATCGATCGTCTGAGGCCGCCGCTGAAGGCGTTCCGCAGAGCCTTCCTGGTCACCGTCTTGCTCCCCTCGGCAAGGCGGTGTCGGTCCGGCAGCAGACGCGCCGTCGTTGGTGACCCATATCCCCGCGAGCCGACCACACCCTCCGTCACCACCGACTACGAAACAGACCCGAACGCTTTACGGTCCCGATCGAGGGGCTCCAGATGCTTCTTCAGGAAGGAGATTTCCGCCGTGACGGCCTGCTCGTGCGACTCGAGGAACGGAGCGTAATGACTGCCCGTCAGGTGAACCACTTCGGACTGAGGAGCGTTCAGGGCGGCCCGGATGGCGGGGCCGGGAAGCACACTCTGGTCCTGGTCGCAGACGACGACCAGCAGGGGGCACCGGATACGTGAGGCCTGGCGGCCCGGCCGGTACGCGCCGATCTGCAGGGCGATCCGTGCGGCGACTGTCTGTTCCCAGTTCGCGTGGCGGCGGTCGGGATCGAGGGCCCGGTCGCCGTCCATGGCGTCGGGCGTGGTGAGCGAGGCGACCGCGCCGCGTGGTCCTGCGGTCGGGACCAACAGCGGCGGCCGCCCGACGCGGCTCCCGAGCACGTCCGCGATGCCCCGTCCGAACAGACGTAGGGCCGCCAGGGGCGTCATGGAGCGCAGCGCGTGGGGAGCGACTGCGGGGCCGTCGACCAGCGGGGTCTGCGCGATCGCGCAGGCCAGTCGCGGCTGGTCGGCCGCGACACGGAAGATATGGCCGCCTGCGAGCGAGAAGCCCCAGACCGAGATCATGTCCGGGTCGACGTCCGGCAAACCGGTCGCGCACTGGATCGCGGCGTGCCAGTCGGCGACCTGCTCGTCGAAGCGGACGATCTGCCGCGGCGCGCCTCCGCTCTCCCCGAACCGTCGGTGGTCGAAGGCCAGGACCGCGAAACCGGCGTCGTTGAACCGCGCGGCGAACAGGTCCGAGGCCGGCTCTTTGGTCACCGAGGTTCCGCCGGCCATGATCACACAGCCGCCGTTCGACCCCGGATAGTGCCAGGCGGCACACGAGGTGTCACCGCTGGCGAAGCGTACTTTCTCCCGTTGCTTGAACGCGGGCACTTGAACCTCCGTAGCAAATCGTCGTTCTGGGAGTGCTCTGAAAGCGGCGGGTCTGCGGCGTCGTCGCATCGCAGGCCCTTCCAGGGCTGCCGGTGACGGCCTTGGAGGGGGCCTGCGGTCAGCCGATCAGGACGGGCGCGGTGGATGTTCTCCATTCTTGGGGTGCGATCCCCGGGACGGGTGCCGCGCCCCGACGGAATGAGCGAAGGTTGCCTGCATGGCGCGCGTATCGGCGGATTCCGTACTGAGTCTCATGGGCCAGCGGCTGGTGGCCGCGTTGCGCCTCATGGATCAGCGGCTGGTGGCCGCGTTGCAGTGCGACGGCCGCCTCACCGCGGAGCGGGCGGCCCCGGTGCTGGGGCTCAGCCCCGCCACCGTGCGCCGCCGCCTGCACGCGCTCGGCGCCGACGGCACCGTGCGCGTGGTGATCTCACCGGTCGCGCGACCGCGCAACGGCGGCTCGGCAGGGGCCCTGTTCCTGCGCATCCGGGTCCTGCGGGAAAGCAGTCGAGTCCGGCCTGCCGCTCCCCGGTGTCCCGGTCTCGGCTTTGCCTGCTCGGACGGCTTGCCAGCGGCGTTCGAAGGAGGGCAGGTCAGGTTCGATCATCTCCGCAGCAACGGGCGCCTTGCGTACGGTGATTCCGAGGTTGCGCATTTGCGGGTGACGTCTTGCGTCGTGGGCCGAAGCCGAGATACGGCCGAAAGGGACAGCGGGGCCTGCTGAGGCGGGGAAGCGGGTTGCCGGCTGCGGCGTGCGAGCCGGTAGCCGCACGCCGAAGGGCCAACACTCAGCACGGCGCGACCGTACGATGCCGGCATTCCGCCGCTCAAGATCGCCCTGCTGTCGCTTCCGGTATCCCTTCCGGCCGTAGCTCGGCTGACCCTCCCCGGGACATTCTCCGGGGGTCTGCTTTCTGGGGCACGCTCACTCGCGGTCGGATCAGAAGAACGACGACTCGCAGGGGAACCGAGCCCGCCGGAGCTGCTGCAGCCCCGGCGGGCTCGGTGCGCTTCAAGGGCTCAGGGCTTCACCGTCTTCCAGCGCTCAGCCGCGATGTCGTTGCAGGAGGCGAGGATGACGATGCCCCGGTCGGCGTCGGGGGCCAGCAGACAGAGATGGGTGGCTTCGTTGCGGTAGCGGACGGTGCCGTCCGCGTAGGTTTCGGCCAGCCAGCGCTGGCCGGCCGCGTCGACGCCGCGCGCATCGTCACACGACCGCACCATGGCGTCAGTCTGCTCGGTGGCGTGCTCGTCGCGGACACCCAGGCAGTAATTGTCGCCGAACACACTCTTGAGGCGAACCAGGTTGTCGCCAGGGCTGATGCGCTGGATGTTCCAGCCGAAGTCCAGGCGCTCCTGGCGCAGCCAGTAGACCCACCACCACCACGGCGGTGTGGGCGCGGTACGGATGCCGGTCCCGGGATAGCCGCCGGTCATGATGCGGCCACCCTTGAAGGCGGATTCCAGGCGGATGTTGCCGGTGGCTGTCGGCCAGTCCCTGGGCAGTGCGGCGGCGTTGTCCCACCAGCGCTGGGCGATGTCGTCGCTGCACCGCGTCGCAGTCACCTGCCTGTTGGACGGCGTCAGGCAGAGCTGGGGGAAGGCCACGTTCCGCCACAACTGCGGTCCCCCGTTGTCCTGGTTCCACTCCGGATCGGGCCGCGGGTCGGTGATCGTCCACTGTGCCCGCGGGTCGTCGCACGAACCGGCGACGATCGGGGAGTCGGACGCTGCCCGGCTCATCCTTAACACAATGGATAGACAGCCCGTGAGGTACCGGATGATGTGCGTGCCCGCTCCGGTGGTGAATATCCGGGCGGTCTGGCTGTTGTCGTGACGGGGGGCGGCGATCCCGAACGAGCCGTTCGGGTTCGCCTGCATCACGGTGCCGGTGATCGTCCCCACTCGGGAGGAGTAGGTGTACGACGGGACGGTCGTCTGGGCCGGCAGCGGCGTCCTTCTGTAGTGCACCTCCGCGTGGTCTGACCCGGCACCGCGCGGGACGGTCGCGGTGAAGCCGCCGGGCAGACCGTGGGCGATCGCGTAGTCCAGCTCGCTCGGCTCGTCGCCGTTGATGTACGTGGCCCGATTGGGGCGCAGCAGGCTCTCGCCCGCCTGCAGGTGCAGCTGGTTTCGCGCATCGTCGGTGGGGACGTTGAGGATGTTCACGTTGAAGTCGCCGACCATGACCCAGTTCGTGCCGTGCTGGGCAGGCTCCGCCGCGAAGTCGCGCACTTGGCGCAGCAGGCCCTGGACGTCGTTGCGATTCCGGGCGTGGGCGTTCCAGTACCAGGTGCTGCCGAACCTCAGTCCGAGCAGCGGACGATCCCGGTAGTGGTCGCCCGGGGCGTTCGGGGCAGGGTTGTAGCCGGGGTTGTCCAGCACGTAGACCTGGTCGGCCGGGGTGTCGGTGATGGTCGCCAGGTTCACCCGGCCGCCTCGCCAGGTGTCCTCGCCGGTCGCGCTGATTCTTTGGGGGTCGGTCTGCATGAAGTACACGTAGCGCTCGACACCCCCGGCCATCCAACGGCTGCGCTCGTAGTTGCTGGGCTGGCCGTATGGGCGGGTCCTGCCGATCCGCACGTCGCGGATGTAGTCGTCCACCGGTGCGGGGGGCCCGGAGCCGACCTCTTGCAGCGCGACCAGCGGGACCTGCTGGACCAGCTGCGTGATCTCATTTGTCCACCGGGCGCCGTTGTTGGAGCCGAGCATGTTGTACGAGGCGAACGGTGAAGTGCCGTCGCGGCTCACGGCGTGTGCCGGCGTGGCGGTCAACGGAACGGTCAGCAGGGCCGTCACCGCGCTCAGAACGGCGAGCACAGCGGTGATCCACCGCCGGGACGGTAATCGCGTTCTTGTGGTCCACAGGGGCGCCATGGCCTGCGGACGTTCGTCTCTGCTCAACGGTCGAACCTTTCCAGTCGGTCCCCGCGCCGGGCGGCGCGGGGTACTGCCCAGGTCAACGGCTCCCCGTGGCGGCGCTCTGCTGCCTGCGGCAGCAGAGCGGGAGCGAAGCCCACCCCCGATCCGCTGCCTGGCGGACGGTGCGCAGACCGTCCCATGAGTGGTTGCCGGCCCTCGATCACAGTAGACGTGAGGTCCCGCTGACGGCGTTCGGATATCCATCGATATCCGGCCTTGTCCACCGCCTCGCCCCCCATACCGACTTTCAGACGGCTGACCAGTGTGAATGCAAGCGTGAAGTTCGTACGCCCACTTGCCTTGCCGGCCCCGCGCCACGGGTCCCTGATCGTCTTGGGAAGACACAGCCGCCTGGCGATATACCGCGCCGGAGCGAACTCCTATAAGCCGACGCAGCATTGTCCTTAACTGATCGTTTCAGAATGAATCTTGTTGGGAGGCTTGGCAGTTGGGTGTTGTGTCGGCAGGAGCTGCTGGGTGTCCGCTGATCTCGTGCCTGATGACCTGTGGGAACGTGTGGCCCCGCTGTTGCCGCCTCGTGCTCCCAGACGACATCGCTATCCCGGTCGGTTGCCTGCGGATGACCGGGTTGCACCGCGTGGCATCGTCTATGTGCTGTGCAAGGGGGGTGAACTGGCGGGACGTTCCCGCGGAGCAGGTCGGCTGTAGCGGGGTGACGGCTTGGCGGCGGTTGCGGGACTGGACTGAAGTCGGGGTCCGGCCGCAGCTGCACGAGGTGCTGCCGGCCGAATTGCGGGCCGCAGGCCTGCTGGACATGGGCGACGCGGCGATCGACGGCTCACATGTCCGGGCGCTGAAAGGGGGGCTCACACCCGGACCTTCGCCGGCGACCGGGCCCGGCCGGCAGCAAGCACCACTTGATCGTCGACAGGTACGGGTACTCCCTTGGTCGTTTCGCTGACCGGCGGGAATCGTCACGATGTCACTCGGCTGACGCCCCTCCTGGACGCGATACCCCGCATCCGTGGCGTGCGTGGGCGGCCACGTCACCGGCCGGGCCGGCTGTTCGCCGACCGCGGCCACTACTACGACAAGTACCGCCGTCTGTTCCGGGCCCGCGGCATCACGCCGAAGTTCGCCCGGAAAGGGACCGCCCACGGATCCGGACTCGGCAAGACCCGCTGGGTCGTCGAGCGAACCGTCGCCTGGCTCCACCAGTTCAAACGACTCCGGATCCGCTACGAGATACGAGCCGACCTCCACCTCGCACTGCTCCAACTCGCCTGCAGCAGCATCTGCTTGAGGCGACTCCGAACCTCATTCTGAAACCATCAGTTGAGAAGACGTTCCAGGACCTGCTCCCCGCACCCGCGGGGATGGCCCCCGGTGCATCGCTGCGGCGGTGCGTCCGTCGAACTGCTCCCCGCATCGGCGGGGAAGACTGGACGACGTCTGCGCCGGGCGATCACCCGACACCTGGGCTGGGGGCTCAAGGCTGTGTCGCGCTATGCAAGTGCCGTCCGCTGGCGGGACACCCTCCACGAGGGCCGGCCCTGGTCCAGTCGGCTCGACCCCTACAAGTCCTATCCGGAACGACGGTTCGCCGAAGGCTGCACGAGCGTCACCCGGCTGCACCGGGAACTGGCCGCCCGAGAACGCGCCCGTCACCTACCGGCACGCCCTAGCGGATCTGGTCGGCCGCCCACGCGGCCCACTTGCGGCGCATTGTGTTGAAGCGGAGGCCGTACTCCAGGGCGATCCTGCCGTTCACCGACAGCGGGTCGTCGCCCCAGTCGATGGAGTCGGCCAGTCGACGCAAGGCCTCGTGCTCCTGCTCCGACAGCTCCATGAGTTCGGTGAGGTAGCTGCGCGCCTGGTCGGGTGTGATCACGTTGAGGAAGAAGACCCGCAGCAGGATGTCGCTGCGGGTGTGGCGTTGGGGCTTGATCTCCGTCAGCCAGTGGCGCAGTTCCGCCAAGCCCTCGTCGGTGAGGGTGTACTCCTTACGGCCACGCGGGCCCTGGGTCGAGACGCTGATCAGGCCGTTGTCGGCGAGCTTGGACAGCTCCGTGTACATCTGGCTCTGCGTGGCGGGCCAGGCGTTGGCCAAAGAGGTCTCGAAGCGCTTCAACAGGTCGTAGCCGCTGGCAGGGCGCTCTGACAGGAGTCCGAGGAGGGCGTGTCGAAGGCTCATGCCATCAGTTTACCTTCCACTCTTGACATGTCGAGGGTGGACATTCTAGTTTCGACATGTCAGAACAGGAACGTCAGCAACTCGGGGGTCTTCGATGTCGTACTTACGCGCCTTCCTTCCATGGATCGTCTTCGCGGTGGTCCCGTCCGCCCAGTGGCAGTGGGGGGCGCTCGCTGGTCTGCTGGTGGCGGTGGCGGTGATTGCCCAGCAGCGGCGGACGGGAGTCGGGTTCGACGCGCTGATCATGGAAACCGGCTCGGCCGTCTTCTTCGCGGTCCTGGCAGTCGTCGCCTTCGCAGACCCCCATTCGGTTGCACACGCCTACTCGGCGGCGCTCTCCTCGGCGACCCTGGCTCTCATCGCCGGGGCCTCACTGCTCGCGGGCAAACCGTTCACGCTGGGCATCGCCAAGCGCACCACCCCACCCGAAGCCTGGAGCCTCAAGCCCTTCGTCCGGGTCAACGTGGTCATCACCGCCGTATGGACCGCCGCCTTCGCCGTCACGGCCGGCGCCCTCGCGGCCCTCGCCCACGCCGGCCAGGGCCACTCCATGACGGCGACACTTGTCCAGGCCGCCGGATTCGTCGTCCCCGTGCTGTTCACCGTGCGCTACGTCGCCGCCGCCCAGGCCAAGGCCAGGGGCTAGCCAATACCGACCATTCGGTGCCGGACGTTCCTCGGGCAAGCGTGCCCGGGTCTGCGGCGCGATCGGACCGGATGGCGCTCTGCGAAAGGGCCCGGGAAGTGCGACGCCTGACGGAAAGACCCTGATCCACAGTCACCGCTCTTGAGCCAATCACCGCGCGGCCATCCGGGGGGATCGTCATGACCAGGACCACTCACTCGACCACTACCGTCGCCTGCTCGCTGAACCTGCCCGCCCTTCCGGCCCACACCCCACCGACCGGCTCAGGAGACCAGCCGGGGCGGCGAGCCGAGGCCCACCACGGGGGTTCACGGGCGCACCGTCCGCAGGCACACCGGTCGGCGTCGACATCCCCACCTGCCGGGCCGGTGGCAAGGGCGGCTGACTGCCACTCACCTTCGCGACGCGGGTCACGCGCTGGAACGTCCCAGCACCACATCGCAGCGCACGGCATCGCCTCGTAGCGAAGCTGATCCCGGCCCCGGCCGCCAAGCCTCCTCCTCAGGCGCAAGGCCCACCACCGGCCTCCGGCATGCCGTCGGATGGGACGTACCCCGACTGAAGCCCTGAGGGCGGGAGTCGCGAGCCGAACCCCGGCCCGACGTCACTCTACGAAGGTGGGCGCCAGCGTCGCCGCCCTCTCCGACTCCCACGAGCTGCGCCGCCAGATCGTCGCGTCCGTGCGACAGCGATCCCGCTCGCCCTCTTCACAGTTCAGCTCCTGGTCCTCCGGACCCGGAGAACCTCTGCGCTACAAACCTCATCAGGAGGATGTCATGAACATGATTAAGCGTCTCGCCCTGTCCGTCGCAGTCGTCGGCGCGGTCACCGCCATGACGCTGGGGCAGGCCGTCGCCGACACCCCGGCACCGTCCGCCGCCGCGTCCAGTACGGCGAACTCGGGCTTATTGACCCACTTCATCCCGACCGTGCCCAACCCGACGACCGCCTCAGTGGCGCAGTTGGCTGCCGCACCCAGGCCGGTCGGCGCCTTCGCCGATTTGACCGCGGATTCCTCGGCAGGGGGCAGCATCAGCAGGGCAGACGTCATTGCCCGGGCCCAGTCGTGGGTCGACGCAGGCGTGCCGTACAGCATGACCAGCTACCGCACCGACGCCAACGGCAAGTACCGCACCGACTGCTCCGGCTTCGTCTCCATGGCCTGGCACCTGGACTCCTCCAGTGGGAACAACTGGGGCGAGACCACCGGCACTCTGCTGAACTACACCTCTTCCATAGCCAAGGAGTCCCTCAAGCCGGGTGACGTCCTCCTCAACCCCGACTCGGGCGCCAGCGGCCATGTGGTCATCTTCAACGGATGGACCAGCTCCGATCACTCCACGTACGACGCGCTGGAGGAGTCCGGCAGCAGCGGCGCCGTCCACCACAGCATCCCCTACCCCTACTACAGTGGTCATGGCACCTTCAGCCCCCGCCGCTACGACAACATCCAGGACACCAACAATCGCGCGGACGTCACGGGTGACGGCAAGGCCGATCTGATGGTGTTGAGCACCGACGGGACGATCGGGCTCCGTCCGGGTTCGGGGACGAGTTTCGGTGCCGGCACGACGGTCAGCGCGGGCTGGCAGAACTTCCTGGGCGGCGCCGGTCAGGGCCGCCTGTACTACGCCGACATCAACGGCGACGGCAACAAGGATCTCCTGGTCCAGGGCACCGACGGCACCATCGGCGTCCACGTCAACAACGGCTCCGGCACCAGCTTCGGCGCCAACCAGCCGCTCTCCTCCGGCTGGCAGAACTACCTCGGCCAGCCCGGCCAGGGCCGCCTGGCTTTCCCCGACGTCAACGGCGACGGCAAGGCCGACCTGGTCATCCAGGGCACCGACGGAACCATCGGCGTCCACCTCGGCTCCGGCACCAGCTTCGGCGCCAACCAGCCGCTCTCCTCCGGCTGGCAGAACTACCTCGGCCAGCCCGGCCAGGGCCGCCTGGCTTTCCCCGCGT
>NZ_JBIWFK010000008.1:533776-560660 GCF_044763015.1 Streptomyces sp. NPDC096324
ACCATCGGCGTCCACCTCGGCTCCGGCACCAGCTTCGGCGCCAACCAGCCGCTCTCCTCCGGCTGGCAGAACTACCTCGGCCAGCCCGGCCAGGGCACCCTCTCCTTCGAGTAGCGCGGCGGAGCAGCTACCCGGACGGCAATGCGGCGGTGCCCCGATCACCCAGGGTGATCGGGGCACCGCCGCATTCTGGGGCTCACGCCCTCACGCCCAGGTTCCGGTTCGGTCACCGCGGCGGTCAGGCGTGCGCGTAACCGGGAGTCATGGGAGCGGGGCACGTGGGTGGGCTGGACGAACTCGGAGCTGTCCGGACCGGTGCGCTGTCCGGGAATCCCCGCGTCGGCGGGGAGAACACTCAGACCGGAGAGCATCCGTCGTGCCGGTCTGCGCCCTACGCACACACCGGCGGTGCTGACCACACGCGGTCGGATCGACGATCAACTGGGGAAAGTTCCCGGTCCCTCCGGCCGAACCGCCGGCTCCGGGACCGCGCTTCCCGCCCCCGCTCGCCGGGTTGAACGCGCCGCTCGGCCCGGCGACGGGTGTCTCACGCTGCCCCATGGCACCTGAGCTGCCTGTTTTCGGCACAGTCGAATCTCGTGGACGGTGATCGTGTTCACACGCATCCTTACTTTCATCACGATCACCGCACACCTCGGGAGAGACGTCATGCGCACCCATCGCCTCGCTGCTCTGTGCAGCACCGCCGTGCTCGCCGTCGCAGGCATGCTCGTCGGCGCACCCTCCGCAAGCGCTTCGGCCGCCGAGAGCAACTGCAACTACATCGCCGACTCCTCGCGGCCCACGGTCCACCCCGGCGACAACAGCAATGCGGTCAAGCAGGTGCAGTGCCTCATCAACTTCTACAGCAACTACCCGGCCTACATCGACGAAGACGGGGACTACGGCCCGGCAACCGCGGACGGCGTGTACTACGTGCAGACGTGCAACGGCACCACCGGCGGCGCCGACGGCATCGTGGGCTCCAGCACGTGGTCCCGCCTCTACACGCCCAAGCCCGCCTGCGCCCTGTAGCAGCGCCCTCCCGTTGCCCCGGCCCGCCCGCCTCCGCCTTGCGGGAAGCGGGCGGGCCGGGCCGCGAACACACTCACAGGAGGAATCACGCTATGACGGACCCGGATTCGCAGGCCGCACGCCCCCCGGGGGCAGACCCCATTCCGTCCCCAGTACCCCGACGCGTGATCCTCGGCGTGCTCGGAGCCGCCGCGTTGAGCGTGGTGCCCCGCCCGCCCTCGGCGGCGGCCTCGGCCTCGGCCGCGTACACGCTGCTGTCCCGAGCCGCGTGGGGCGCGGACGAGACACTCCGGTACGCGGACGGTACGGAGATCTGGCCGCCCGAGTACTACCCGGTCCAGACCCTCACCGTGCACCACACCGACGACGGGAGCAGCGATCCCGACCCGGCCGCGGTGGTCCGGGCGATCTACCGCAACGACACGGTCGGCAAGGGCTACGGCGACATCGGCTACCACTTCCTGATCGACCGGAACGGCCTGGTGTACGAAGGACGCTGGTCCGGCACCGACGGCACGGCCGCACACGACCCGGCGGGCCGGCTCGTGACCGGCGCGCACGTCCAGGGCTACAACACGGGCAACATCGGAATCGCCCTGCTGGGAACGCTGACGACCACACCCCCCTCGTCCGCCGCCCGCACCGCGCTCGTGCAGCTCCTGGCCGACCTGGCCGCACGGCACGCGCTCGCCCCCACGGGCAAGGTGCTCTACCTCAATCCGGTCAGCGGGGTCAGCCGCGCCGCGCCGGTCATCGGCGGCCACCGCAACTGGGCGGACACCGACTGCCCCGGCACGGTCTTCACCGACCTGCCCGCCATCCGCCGGGAGGTCGCCGCAATCGTCCCGTCATGACCGCCCGGCCCCACAGCGCCAACTGGTCTGTACGAGCCTTGAGTTGACCCGTTTCGATCTTGCTTTCACGGGGGGCGGCGCGGCATTGTCGGCCGCGCCGGGGAAAAGAAACACGCGTGGGGGGACCGTGCTGCGTATCCACTTCACCACAGAGGATCTCGCACGAATCCGCCTTGCCGCCAGACCCGACCCCTTATGGGAGATCGCCGCCAGCCTGCACCGCTTGCAGTCGCAGTTCGGCCGCTGCGCCCACGCCGCCTGGTACCGCGACGCCCGCGAAGCCATCGCCACCCGGCAACTGGGCGCCGAGGTACGCAAACTGCTCTTCCCGCTGTTCCCCCGCGCGACCTACTTCCCCGACTTCCTCACCCCGGCCGAGGCGAGTCACGGATTGGACAGCGGACTCGACGCGATCCTCGACACCCCGCCGGCCAGGGTCCGCCACGAGATCGGTCTCCTCGCCCAGGTCAGAACCGTACCCGCGGATATGTACCGGCTGGCCGACAACGAGGCCCGCGCGAACATGGTCGCGGTGCTGCGCAGATACCACAACGCCGTCATCGCCCCCTACGCCGACCGCATGCAGGCCCGCGTCGACGCCGAGTGCGCCCGCCGGGGACGCGATCTGCTGCACGGCGGAGCCGAGGCGCTGCTCGGCGGACTGAAGCCCGCCATGCGGTGGAAGGCCCCCGTCCTGGAGGTCGAGTACGGGGGAGGCTTGGACCGGGACCTGCACCTGGGCGGCCGCGGGCTGCTCCTGATCCCCTCCTACTTCTGCTGGCAGAAGCCGGTCTCCTTCGCCGACCCGGACCTGCCGCCCGTCCTGCTCTATCCGCCGGCACCGTTCGCTTCCGCGCCCCAGCCCCGCCCGGCCGAGGCGTCGTTGTCGGCACTGCTCGGACGCACCCGCGCCGCGGTACTGCGCACGGTGACCCACGGCGCGACCAACTCCGAGATAGCCCGCGCCGTTTCGGTGTCCACGGCCAACGCCAGCCACCACACCACGGTCCTGCGCGACTCGGGACTCATCGCCAGCCACCGGCACGCGAACACCGTCCTGCACACCCTGACCCCGGCCGGCGCGGCACTCCTGCGCCTCCCCGACCAGGACCGCCGGAGCACCCTGCAGAACAGCTGACGGCCCGAACGGCACCCGTACGGGGGGCGCGGGCCGACGCCCGGCGTCACCTCCGGCGGCGACCTCCGGCGGGTGACGCGGTGTCGGCGACCGACACTACCGGTGTGGCTGTCGGTGGGTGTTGGAACTGCTGGTCGTCCAGGCGCATCCGCATTCGGTACGGTGCCTGGCACAACGGCATGGGGTAGGACGTCCTGCGCCTACCGGCCTCCCCGCTCGTGCTGTGGGACCGGCCGGGGAGGGCGAGCAGCAGGGACGGCGATGACCGTACGAGGCCGCGTGGGTGGTCCGCCAATTCACCTGAGGAGCTCGACCGGCCGGCCCTCGGGGTGCTGCGGGCCGCCCGTGACGCGGCCCGGGAGCTGCGGCGGAACCCTCCGGATCCGGCTCGGCAAACGTGGGCCCTCGGTAAGCCGGCGGGGCAGACACGCGCGATGCCGGGGCCGGACCTGCCGGACTGCCCGCCGGTCGGGGCCGCAGCGCAGGAGGAATTCGTTTGCAGGGCTCTTGCTTTCGCCCTGCACGTGCGGGCGCACAGCTGGGCGCAGGCCGACCTCGGCCCGGGTGGCGTCCCGGGCCGACCTACCGCATCCCGGGGAGAGCCGGGCGGCCCGACGCCTTCGACATCCTCGATCGGCTGATGCTCCCGAACGCGTCGTCAGAGAGCTGGACCGCAGCCTTCGTCACCGACTTGGCCCGCGGCGCGAAAACGCTGGAGGCGGCGGTCAAGCCGGGCAAGTACATCCTGCACCCACCTTCCTGGCCTCACCGACGACGCGACCCGCATCATCGGTGAGGCCCTGCACAACATCAATGTGCGCCGCTTGGAGGAATGGGCCGACTCGCTGCGCCACTTCGTGAAAGCCACCGCCCCATTCCCTCCTCTGGCGCCGTGGGTATCGACCCCAGACGCCGAGGAAGTGGTGTCCGAGCCACCGGACATCGAGTACCACCCAGTACCACCAGGCTTCCCGGGCAAGAGTGAAACCGTGCTGGGAGACATGTCCCTCGTGGCCGAGCCTGATGACTTGGACATCGACATCCCCGGTTGCCGGGACCCTCGCCTGCGTGGCCCTGGGCTGTCCGGATTCTGACCGGACGGCCGGCGCGTACTCGGCACGCGCTCCTCGCGGACAACCGCCTACAGGCGCTCAGTGGTCGATGAGAATGCTCAACCTCCGCTGCGGGCGGGGCACACGTCAGGGATCCCGCGGCGGCGGTCGTGGACCCGGTGCCACGGCCGGCATCAGCTGGTCCCGGGGCCGCTGCCGCGTGGCCGAGGGGCGTCTGCATACTGCTCTTCATGAAAGTCTCGCCCGGCACCCGCATGCACGTGTTGCTCACCATGGTGATGGTGGTGTGCGTGGTGGCCGGCGGGGCCTGCTTCGGTTTCGCTTTCGGCGGCTGGACGGGAGCCGCGGTGGGAGCGGGCACGACGGCTGTGGGCGTTGGGCTCGGGGGCTTCTTCCACAGCCGGATCGCGATGGATCCCCTCCCGGGCGACCGGACCGACGGGGTCCCGGAGGGCATCGCGGACGTGGTTGTCATGGGTGTCGCGCTGTACGAGGCCGCGGTCTTTCCGGTCGTCCCCGGCGGGGTGAGCGAGCGGGAGCAGAGGGCCCGCCGGACCGTGGCGTATCGGCTCGCCGCCTACGACGGCCTTCCCCGCGCTGTTCGGGTCTCGGCGGCCGGTGCGCTGGAGGTCATCGACGAGGGCCTGGACAAACAGCGCGCTCGGACCGCGATGAAAGAACTGTCGCTCGCGGTCTACGACAGCCGCGGCGGTCATTGACCTGTCGTGCCGAGGCGGCGGATCCCCGCGGGCCGCTCGATCAGCGTGCGTTCGCCGAGCCGGTTGCGCAGGTGGGCGACGGCTTGGAGGGCGTGGTGGAAGAAGGCGTCGCCGGTGACGCTGTCACCGGGGGCGGCAGGGGTGCGGTCATGCCGGGGGGCCGAAATGGTTGTCCTGGCGGTGGTGGTTGCCGACCTGGATCGCCGTCGGCCCCAGGAAGACGTTGCCCGACACCCGTGCACCCGGAAGTCACCGGCGGGCCGGGGCAGCGGGACCGGGTACAGGTGCGCAGCTGGCGGTCGCCCTCCATGAAGCTGCCGTAGTGCCCGACCCACGGCGGCGGCTGGCTTCCGGGCGTGTGTGCACGGCCTGACCGGCCGACAGCGCAAGCAGCTCCCCGCTCGTTGTGCGGGTGTACAGGACGAACGTCTGCGCTGCGCGCTGAGGTTCCGCATTGAGACCGTCCTCGCCCGGAGCTGATCAAGCCCCACCGCCCACGGAAGGCGCCCTCCGAGGTCGAGCCGGCGACCGCAGCATGGATCGACTGGTACGGCCACCGCCGACTCCACGGTGCGATCAGGCACGTCCCACCCGTCGCATACGAGACCGACGACTGCAGCGGGACCGGAAAGACCCAGGTCACAGTCAAGATCTGGAGTCTCGATCAAACCCGGAACGGTTCACCATGCCTCAACTGGGGTTGGAAAAGGCTCAATGACCCTGGCCTCACTGTGCCCGGCACATTGCCAAGGCAGCAATGAGGGCCGGTCGAAATGGCCGACCTACTGCTTGTCGGTGAACTGCGGGTCCTTCTTCTGGTTGTAGATCTCCTTGCCGGATGCGTTGTAGGCATGGACGTAGGGGCTCGGTCCCACAAAGTGGGGGCCGGGGTCTTCCGTGGAGAGAGCCGCCGCGTAAACGAATGCACCACCTGCCATGACTGCTCGATATTCTTTCGGGTTGTCGCCGTAGCTGATGGTGATCCTGGCAATGTTGGATGTGTAATGCCCGGCACCCAGCATGAGGTATCGCCCCTTGCCGGCGGGCTCGAGGGTGGAGTCGAAATACTCGATCGAATGACCGGTGCCCCACAGGCGATTGTTGATGAACGTGGGCGGAGAATCCTGGCTGCTGCCCTTGTCGCCCTTCGACTCGCATTGCACATACTGATCGTCGGAGTTGACGGCGACGACCACGCCGTCCCCGTTCTGCGAGGGGATGGGAGCGCGGGCCGCGACCACCGCGTGGTACCGGGATGCATCCGAGCCCAGGCAGGAAGCCAGGATCGTGGCGACGGTCCCGGCGCGGATCGGGGTTGTCGTCCCGCTGGTGATGGTGAACGCGTCCGAGGTGGAAGTCGTGCGCGTCGAGGACGGCGCTGAGCCGGCTCCGGCCGACGTGAAGCCGCGCGTTGTGCTCGGAGTCGGTGACGCGGTGGCGTTCGTAGGGTTTCCGGCAGGATCGGCGAGAAGTGGCTTGGCGCCCCCTACCCCGCTGAAGACGGACATGGCCGCGACACTTACCCCCGCGACGCCGGCGGCAACCCCCAGCGGCACCCCCCACCTGCGTCGCAGCGAAGCACCGTTGTCCTCTGGACCGATCTTCATCAGGAGCTCCTCCCGGATCCGCCGGTGGTTCGGCAGATCACGATCGGAAGGAGCCGCGGGAACGCCCGGCATGTCATTCATCGTGGGACCTCTTCCGCGTTGACAGGACTCTTCGAACTGAACGACGCCAAAACCGTGGCTCCGCCGACGAGGTCGGCCCCCAGCCTCCGCCGCGCGCGGTGCAGTCTGGACTTCACGGTTCCGACCGCCACCTTCAGCGTTGCCGCAGCCGCCTGCTGATCCAGGCCCGACCACACGCAGAGCTCGACGACCTCTCGTTCGTGGCGCGGCAACCGGGCCAACGCCCGGTGGATCTCCGACATACGACGCTCGTCGTCGACCAGGGCGGCGACGCGGTCCGCGTGGTCGCCCACGGACTCGCCATGCGAGACGAGCCGGTGCAGCAACGCCTCGGCCCGCCTCAGCCGCCGCCAGGTGTTCGACAGCAGACGGTCGGCGATGCCGAGCAGCCACGGCAACGCCGAGTCGCGGTCCAGCACCGTCTCCGATCGCCGACGCCAAGCGTGCAAGAACACGGTCGACGTGAGGTCTTCGGCCTCGGACCAGTCGGCCGTCCGCCGGAACAGGTAGTTGTAGACGGTCTTCGCATGGCGGTCGAAGATCCGACCGAACGCCTCCCGGTCGCCGTCGACGGCCCTCGCCCACAGCTCCCGATCAGAGACCCCTCCGACCGGTACAGCGGGACCATCGTTGTTCAGTTCCATGCTCCGTACGTGTCCGGCAACCGGTTGAAGGTTCCCGCTGCGTCAGATTTGTTTCGACGGACTTGGTTCACCCGGTCGGCAACAGCGCTGGTTGGGGTGGCGTGCACGGGCGAGCGGGAGGAGTTTCGCACGGGCTGACCCGGCAGTCATGCCCGGCCGTCGCCGTCTTCCGGGAGCGTACGGTGTCCATGATCAGCCGTGAAGTCAGCAACAGCGCTGGAAACATGGCTGCTGGGAGACTGTCCGCGGGAACGGCGTTCGGCAGCACCTGGAGGCCCAGTCGGTGCCCGCTCTCCCGTGGGCCTGCGTGGAGACGGACGGTGCTCTCGAACGGGCCCTACGATCCGCATGAACAAGTGCCACGCGATGAAAGGCCGGTGGCGTTCACGGTTCGCCGATGCGCGACGGATCGCGGAACTGCTCCGGCGGAACCTGCCCCAAGGAACAAACCTGCCCGACGTTCAGGCAGGACGAGTCTTGATGCCGTCGCAACGAATCTCGACATCCGTCGCGTACGTGCCTGGGAATTCTGACGAGCCGAGAGTGCTGTCTTGACCGGTTGAATCCAAGGTCGGCATCTGACGCCTGCTCGGCAAAAAACTCCGAAGGATGCCGCAACGCGTCTCACTCACTCAATGCCGCTCGTTACAACGCCACTTGCTCTGATGAAGATTGAGTCACTACAGTCCCCATTCGAACCTTCGCTCGGTCGTTCACTCGTTGGGGGTGGCAGTGAAGGGGCACCGCCCGTCGGCGTTTTCGGCAGGCGGCCGGAGGAAAAGGAGTTCGCCTTCGTGGCGTCCCACCGTCGACCCAAACAGCCGAGCCGCACCCGTGTGACCGTGCTCACCACCGCCGCCGCTGCCGCCGTTGTACTGAGCGCGAATGCCGCCAACGCGGCCCCGTCCGGGAAGCCCGACAAGGACGAGGTCAAGACCAAGGTCGACAAGCTCTACGAAGAGGCCGAGCAGGCCACGGAGAAGCTCGACGGCGCCAAGGAGAAGCAGCACAAGCTGCAGAAGGAGATCAGCGCTCTCCAGGACAACGTCGCCCGCGGCCAGGAGGCGCTCAACGAGCTCCGCGACGGCCTCGGTTCGATGGCCAGTGCCCAGTACCGCACCGGCGGCATCGACCCCTCCGTGGCCCTCTTCCTCTCCTCGGACCCGGACGACTTCCTGGACAAGGCCTCGGCCATGGACCAGCTCAGCGCCCAGCAGGTCGAGTCGCTCAAGAAGGTCCAGGAGAAGCAGCGTTCGCTCGCCCAGCAGCGCGCCGAGGCCTCCGCGAAGCTCAAGGACCTCGCCGACACCCGGGCCGAGCTCGCCAAGAAGAAGAAGGAAGTCCAGAGCAAGCTGGGCTCCGCGCAGAAGCTCCTCAACACGCTGACCGCGCAGGAGAAGGCGGCGCTGGCCACCAAGGAGCAGGAGCGGGCCACCCGCGCCGGCGAGCGCGTCGACCTCGGCACAACCAAGGCCGCCTCGGGCCGCGCCGGCGCCGCGTTCGCCGCCGCCCAGAGCGTCATCGGGGCCCCGTACGTGTACACCCACGCCGGTCCCAACTCGTTCGACTGCTCGGGCCTCACCTCCTGGGCCTACGCCCAGGCCGGCGTGACCATACCCCGCACCTCGGAGGCCCAGGCCAACGCGGGCACCCGCATCTACTCGCAGAGCGACCTCCAGGTCGGCGACCTGGTCATCTTCTACGGCGACCAGCACCACGTCGGCCTCTACGCGGGCAACGGCCAGGTGCTGCACGCCCCGCACAGCGGCGCGTTCGTCCGCTACGAGGCGATCGGCAACATGCCCTTCCAGTTCGGCGTCCGGATCTGATCCGTGCCTCGGACCGGGTCAGCGGTGCGGTCGAGACGGCGACCACGCCTGCCATCGCACACCACTGCTGCATCGCCGGCGGGTCGCAACCAGCCGGCGGCTCTGCCCGGCCTTGAGGGTCTGGGAGCGGTCGCCGCCCGCGTCGTGCATGTCCCTCCCCTGTGGCGTGGAGTCCGTGATGGCAGGGGGAGTTGGGGTTCAAGTGACGGATGTACAGACCTGACGTCGGCGCTGGAGAGGCTGGTCTGGACCGGAAGCGGGACAAGCCGATCCAGTCGCACATGGAGATCATGACCCGGCCTCACGTCCGGCCCCGGCGCGGACGGGTGGCGGTCCCGGCCGGGCGGCTCACCCGGCCGGGACCGCCTCCGGCAGACCGAGCGAGGTGGCGGCGTGACGCCACACGGACGCGAGCGCCCCCTCCAGGGTGACCATGGGATCGCGCAGCATCAGGCGGATGCCGTAACCGTCGCTCAGGGACAGTACGAGCGTGGCGAGTTCGTCCACGTCGGTCGGCGTGAACTCACCCGACTCGATGCCCCGCCGCACCGCGCCGCTCACCCACGCGTGCAGCTCGGCGTACAGGTCCACGGCGAACAACCGGGTCGACTCGTCGCGCAGCGCCCGGACCCACAGCTCCTGCCACAGCCGCCAGTCCTGGTGCAACACGTGGTCGGTCGGCAGCAGGCTGCGCAGGATGCGCGCCAGGACGACCGCCGCCGGTGCCGTCTCCGCGTCGCGCTCCACGTCCACGGCCGTGCTGGCGAAGGAGTGGGCCATCGCTTCCGTGAACAGCTTCTCGCGCGTGTCGAAGTGGTAGTGCAGCAGCGCGGTCGACACACCGGCCTGCTCCGCGACCATGCGCATGCGGATCTTCTCGAAGCCGATCTCGGCGATGGCCTCGCACGCCGCGGTCAGGATGCGCTCGCGCGTGTCCGCCGTGCGCACCTTGCTGGACACTCTGCGACTCCCCTCGTCCGGCGGTCGTACACCGCCGCCATTGTCCCTCACGTCCGCTCGGCCCGCGCCACCGCCTCGTGCGCGGATCGCGCCTCGTACGTGTGGAAGCCGCGGCCCGACTTGCGGCCCAGCAGACCGGCCTCCACCATGCGGGACAGCAGCGGGGGCGGGGAGTACGTGGGGTCCCGGAACTCGGCGTAGAGCGACTCGGCGATGGCCCGGGTGGTGTCCAGGCCGATGAGGTCCGTCAGTGCCAGCGGCCCGAGCGGGTGCGCACAACCGAGGACCATGCCGCGGTCGACGTCCTCGACGCTCGCGACGCCCGACTCGACCATGCGGATCGCGGCCAGCAGGTACGGGACGAGCAGCGCGTTCACCACGAAGCCCGCCCGGTCCCGGGTGCGGATGACCTCCTTGCCGAGCGTGCCCGTCACGAAGGCCTCGGCCCGGTCCGCGGTGTCGGCCGAGGTGAGCAGCGACGGGACGAGTTCGACCAGCCGCAGCACCGGCACCGGGTTGAAGAAATGGACGCCGAGGACCCGCTCGGGCCGGCCCGTCGCCGCGGCGAGCTGCACGACCGGGATCGACGAGGTGTTGGTCGCGAGGACGGCGCGTTCGCCGGTGACGACCGTATCGAGCCGGGTGAACACGTCGAGCTTGAGCCGCTCGTCCTCCGCCACCGCCTCGATCACCAGATCCTGGTCGTGCAGGGCCTCGAACTGGTCGGCCACGGTGATCAGCACGGCGGCGGCCTCGCGCCGTTCGGCCGTGAGCCTGCCGTGCGCGACGGCCTTGTCGAGGGAGTGCCCGATGCGCCGCCGGCCCGCGCGGGCCGCTTCGGCGTCGCGTTCCACGACCGTCACCGGCAGGCCGGCGCGCGCGCAGACCTCGGCGATGCCGGCCCCCATCAGGCCGCAGCCGACGACCCCCACGCGTTCGATGTCGGTCATCCGTTGTCCTCTCTGCGTCGAAGGTCCCCGGCGTCCCCGGCACCGGGGAAGCCGGGCACGCACCACGGTCCGCGGGGGCAGGGGCGGGCGGCCGCCCCTGCCGGTGTCATCGGGCGACGGGCAGGTCCAGCACCCCCGGGCCGCGCTTGATGAGCTCGTTGGCGATGATCAGCCGCTGGATCTCGGAGGTGCCCTCCCAGATGCGGTCCACGCGCAGCTCCCGGTAGAGCCGCTCCACGGCGTACGCACGGTCGTAGCCGCGTCCGCCGTGGATCTGCAGGCACCGGTCGATCACCCGGCCCGAGGCCTCGCTGGCGGCGAGCTTGGCGATGGAGGCCTTGGCGTGCAGGGTCTTGCGGTCCTCCGTACCCGCCTGGTCCACCTCCCAGGCCACCTGGTGGGTGTAGGCGCGGTTGACGGCGATGTCCACGGCGCAGTCCGCGAGCATGCCCTGGACCAGCTGGTACGTGGCGATCGGCGCGCCGAACTGCTCGCGCTCCACGGCCCAGTCACGGGACAGCTCCAGGGCCCGCTCGGCCGCGCCGGTGGTACGGGCCGCGATCATCAGGCGCTCCTCGGTGAACCAGGAGCGGGTGATGTCGTACCCCTCGCCGATGCCGCCGAGCACGGCGTCCTCGTCGACCTGGACGTCGGTGAACGTGAACTCGGGGTGCTCGTAGACGAAGGTGTGCATGAAGCGCGGCACGCGCGTCATCTCGATGCCCGGGGTGTCCTTGTCGACCAGGAACAGCGTCGGGGCGCGCTCCGGACCCGCCGCCGCGAGGACGATCATGAAGTCGGCATGGTCGCCGACCGTCACGAACCACTTCTCCCCGTCGAGCACCCACCCCCGGTCGTTCTTCGTCGCCGTGGTGGCGATGTTCTGCGGGTCCGACCCGGCGCCGCGCTCGGTGACCGCGTAGCAGTCCCGGCGCTCGCCCCTGATGACCGGGACCAGGAAACGCTCGCGCTGCTCGGGCGTGCAGAACCGCAGCGCGTTCGCGGGCCGCCACACCATGTCCCACAGGGCGCCTGTCAGTCGTCCCAACTCCTCCTGGACGGTGACCTGTTCGGCGATGGTGAGGCCCGCGCCGCCCCATTCGGCAGGCATGTTGACGGCCTGGAGGCCCGCGTCCAGGACGGCGTCGCGGATCTCGGTGTGCGCGCTCGCGGGCAGCCCGTTGTCCTCCTCGCACCGGTTCTCGTAGGTGGCGATGAAGTCGGTGAGGGCACGCGCGTCGGCCTTGAGCTGTGCCTGGCGCGGGGTGAGGCGGAAGTCCATGGAAGTCCTCGCTGTGTGGTGGTCCGGCGTGGGCGGGGTCAGTGCGTGGGGAGAGCCAGCGCGCCGGTGCCGCGCTTGATGAGCTCGTTGGCGATGATCAGCCGCTGGATCTCGGAGGTGCCCTCCCAGATCCGGTCGACGCGCAGCTCCCGGTAGATGCGCTCGACGGGGTAGGAGCGGTCGTAGCCGCGGCC
The DNA here is from genome assembly GCF_044763015.1 of Streptomyces sp. NPDC096324. Classification (NCBI taxonomy): domain Bacteria; kingdom Bacillati; phylum Actinomycetota; class Actinomycetes; order Kitasatosporales; family Streptomycetaceae; genus Streptomyces; species Streptomyces sp. NPDC096324. Next base: position 546,143 of record NZ_JBIWFK010000008.1, read on the forward strand.
GCCGAAGATCTGCAGGCACCGGTCGGCGACCCGGCCGGCCGCCTCGCTGGCTGCGAGCTTGGCGGTGGAGGCCTTGGCGTGCAGGGTCTTGCGGTCGGTGTGCGGTTGGTCGGCCTCCCAGGCGACCTGGTGGGTGTAGGCGCGGTTGACGGCGATGTCCACGGCGCAGTCCGCGAGCATCCCCTGGATCAACTGGTAACTGGCGATGGGGGCGCCGAACTGCTCGCGCTCCACGGCCCAGTCACGGGCCAGCTGGAGGGCCCGCTCCGCGGCGCCGACGGTGCGCGCCGCGATCATCAGGCGCTCGTCGGTGAACCACTCCTTGGTCAGTTCGTAGCCGTTGCCGACGCCGCCGAGCACGTCCTCGTCGGCCACGAAGACGTCGGTGAAGGTGAACTCGGGATGCCCGTTGACGGCGGAGTGCATGAAACGCGGCACGCGGGTCATCTCGACGCCGGGAGCGGCCTTGTCCACGAAGAACAGCGTGGGCAGCCGCTCGGGGCCCGCGTCCGCCTGCACCAGCAGGAAGTCGGCGATGTCGCCGCAGGTGACGAACCACTTCTCGCCGTTCAGCAGCCAGCCGCCCTCGGCGCGCGTGGCCGTGGAGGTGCCGGAGGACGGGTCGGATCCGGCGCCCGGTTCGGTGACGGCGAACGCGTCGAACCTCTCCCCGCGGATCACGGGCAGCAGGTACTTCTCGCGCTGCCGCTCGTCGCCCTGGGCCAGGACGTTCGCGGGCCGCCAGGGAATGTCCCACAGGCAGTTGGTGGCCTTGCCGAACTCCTCCTCGACGATGACCTGGTCGAGCAGGCTGAGCCCGGCGCCGCCCCATGCGGCGGGCATGTTGATGGCGTAGACGCCGGCGTCTATCGCGGCCCGGGTCAGTTCGGTGACCAGCTCCTGCGGCAGGGGACCGCCGGCCTGCTCGGACTGGTCCTCGTAGCGCATCAGCAGCCGGGCGTAGTCGGCCGCGCGCCGCTTCAGGTCGGACTGTTCGGGGGTGTAGCGCATGTCCATGGTGACCACCTCTTCGGTCGGGGAGGGCGGGGACGGGCGGGGCGCCCGGGCGGGTACGGGGTGTCGCTCGGGCGGGTAAGGGGGTGTCGCTCAGTCGAGGACGGCGCGCGAGTCCAGGGCGAGCGCACCGCGGGGGCCGACGAGGAGCGGGTTCACCTCCAGCTCGGCGATCTCCGGGTGGGCGGCGGCGAACGCGGTGATCGTCTCGATGGCCGCGGCGGCCGCCGCGACGTCGACGGGAGGCCGGCCGCGCACCCCGTCGAGCAGTGCGGCGGTGCGCAGTCCGCGCAGCAGGTCCAGGGCGCGGCCGGCGGTCACCGGCGCCAGGGTGAAGGCGACGTCGCGCAGCGACTCGGCGAGCACCCCGCCCAGGCCGACCATGGCGACCGGGCCGAACCGCGGATCGCGGTTGACGCCGACGATCAGCTCGATGCCGTCGGACAGGTCCGCCATGGCCTCCACGGAGTAGGCGGGCGCGCCGAGCCGGGCGTGCATCTCGCGGAAGGCGGCCAGCACCTCGTCGGTCCCGGCCAGACCGAGGGCCACACCGCCCGCGTCCGACTTGTGCAGCAGGTGCAGGGCCTTGAGCACGTACGGGCCGGGGAACCCGGCGACGGCGGCGAGCAGTTCGGACTCGTCGTGGACCTCCCGGGCGGCGGGGAAGGCGAGGCCGGCCGCTTCGAGGGCCGCGCGGATCCGCGTGTACCCGGTCTCCTCCATCGGCGCGGCGGGCAGGGGGAGGGGGACGATGCCGGGCGCGGGACGGCCGGCCACCGTGGCGGCGAGGGCACGCGCGGCGTCCTCGGTGGCGTCGAAGACGGGGATGCCGGCGGCCGCGAGGGTGCGGCAGCTGGGGGAGCCGGGATACATCGACTGCACCACCAGCGGTTTGGCGCTGGCGCTGTGCCGGGCGGCGATGAGCCGTGCCGCCTCCCGCTCCCCGTCCGCCAGCGCCGTACCGCCGCCGCCGAGACCGCCCTCGGAGGCCGCGTAGCCGCCGAAGTAGCCGGTCATCAGCACGGCGTCGACCTCCTCGGCCGCGAGCAGCGCCTCGACGGTCGCCGCGTACGAACCGGGGTCCTGCTCGCCCATGCCCGCCAGGTCCACGGGGTTGGCGACGGCCGACTGCTCCCACAGCACCTCGCGCAGCCGCTCCCGGGCCGGCGCGCCGATCTCCGGCACCGAGAGTCCCGCGGCCTCCACGGCGTCGGCGGCGATCACGCCGTGGCCCCCGCCGTCGGTGAGGACGGCGACCCGGCGGCCGGCACCGCGGCGCGGTCCGGCCGACGCGGCGAGCACGACGGTGAGTTCGCGCGGGGTGGCGACCAGTTCCACGCCGGCGTCCCGGCAGGCCGCCGTCACCACGTCGGCCGAGGTGGTCAGCGCCCCGGTGTGCGACTGCGCGCTGCGCGCCGAGGCGTCGCCGCGCCCGGCGGTGAGCAGCACCACCGGCTTGCCGGCCACGGCCGCGGCCTCGGCGAAGGCACGTCCGTCCGCGAAGTCCTCGGCGTAGACCGCGATCGCCCGGGTGTCCTCGTGCCGGGCGCAGTCCGCGAGCAGGTCGACGAGGGTGACGTCGGCCTGGTTGCCCAGCGACACGAACCGGGAGAAGCCGAGGCCGTGCGGGGCGAAGCGCAGCTGGAGTTCGAGGGCGAGGTTGCCGCTCTGGCTCAGGAGCGCCACGCCGCCGGGCGTGAAGGTGTCGGATGCCAGGAAGAGGTCCGTCGTGTTGTCGGCGATCCCCAGGCAGTTGGGGCCGACCATGACGGCTCCCGCGGCCCGCACCCGTTCGGCGACGGCCTGCTGGCGTGCCCGGCCGGCGGCGCCGGTCTCCGCGAAGCCGGCGGTGATCGCGACGATCGCGCGTGCCCCGCACTCCAGGGCCTCGTCGACGGCCGCCTCGAACCCGGCGGCGGGCACGCAGACCACGGCCAGGTCGACCGGTTCACCGATCGCGCTCAGGCTCGGTGCGGCGGTGCGGCCGAGCACCGTACCGCCCCGCCGGTTGACCAGATGGACGGGACGGCGACCGTTCGCGCGGACGGCCTGGGCGGCTATGGCGTGGCCGTACTTGGCGGGGTCGTCGCTGGCGCCGACCACGGCGACGGAGATCGGGTCGAAGAGGGCCGAGAGGTCACGTCCCATGTCACTTCACCAGCCGCAGCGCGGAGTTGGGGCAGGCGGCGACGGCGGCCGCGGCGGCGTCCTCGCCGCCCGGCGGCACGGACGTCCCGACCACTTGCGCGTAACCGAAGTCGTCGAGGTCGATCAGCCCGGGCGCGGGTTCGCGGCACAGGCCGTAGCCCTGGCAGAGAGTGGCGTCCAGCAGCAGTTTCATGGTGCGGCCCTTGTCTGGGAGGGGAGGGGAGCGGAGCGAGGGGGGTGCGGGGGAGGGCGTGTCAGGGCACGGCCACCAGGAATCGGCGTCCGTCCTCGGGGGCCGCCGCGCCGGCGCAGCCGGGACAGTCCCGGTGTTCGTCGAGACGGTCGGGGAAATGGGTGAGGAGGCTGGCGGCGATCCGCGCGGCGGCGTCCAGGAGTCCGCAGGCCCCGCGTCCGGGCAACTGCCCGGACCAGCGCCGCAGCCTGTCCGGAGTACCCGGGTCGGCCGTGCCGCGGGCGACGGCGGACAGGGCCCCGGCGAGCGCCCCGGTGCCGGAGACGCACACCCCGCACTGCCGGGCGCTCTGGGCGGCGAGATAGGCCGTCGCCTCGCTCGCGACGCCGACCGGGCAGTCCCCGGGGTGCAGGAAGTACAGGGCCCCGCAGCCGAGTGCGCCACCGGCCGCGCGCAGCCCCTCCAGGTCGAGCGGCAGGTCCGCCCAGCCCGCGCCGTGCAGTCCGCCGAACAGTCCCCCCAGCAGCACGGCCTCGGCCTTGCCGTGCCCCCAGGCGTCGGCGAGGGCGTCCAGGCGGGTACCGGCGGGGACCTCGGCCAGGGCCGAACGGCCGTCGGACCCGGACAGGGTGACCAGATGGGCGCCGACGACCTCGGCGGCGGCCTCGGGCCGGGAGTGCAGCAGGGCGACGCGGGCCAGTGTCTCCACGTTGGCGACCAGGGTCGGCGCCCCGCCGACGCCGCGTTCGAAGGGGCGCGGGGGTTTGGCCGTAGGCAGCGCCGGACCGCCGTCGATCCGCCGTACGACCGCGCTCTCCTCCCCGGCGACGTAGGAGTGGGGCGTGCGTACGACGTCCACCCGCAGGCCGGCGGGCCGCTCGGCGAGGGCCCGCAGCACGGCCTGCTCGGCCTGGGCGTCGGAGAGGTAGACGCAGCCGCGCCCGGCACCGGTCACGGCGGCCGCCAGGCGCAGGCCGTCCAGCACCAGGTGCGGCCGGTACCGCAGCAGCCAGCGGTCCTTCACGGAGCCCGGCTCGCCCTCCTCGCCGTTGGCCACGACGACGGGCGTGCCGGGAGCGTCGCGGACGGCGCGCAGCTTGACGGCCGCGGGGAATCCGGCGCCGCCCCGGCCGCGCAGCCCCGCCGCGCCGATCCGGTCGAGCAGCGTGCCGGGAGCGGACGCCGGCGCGTACCCGCCGGCGGCGAGGTAGCGGGAGGAGTCCTCGTACGAGGAAGAGCCCGCGGCGCTGCCGGGCGACTGGGGGAGCAGCCCGTGCCGCCCGTCGGGGAGTAGGGAGAATACGCCGGTCATACGGTGCTCCAGTGCTCGCCGCGGCGGGATCTCAGGCGGTCCACCGCGCGTTCCAGGGCCTGCCGCTGGGCCGTGGTCCGGTCGTAGCCGGAGCCGGGCAGGCCGATCAGCATCCGGTGGTGGTCGAGGACCACCTCACCGGCCAGCAGCGCCGGTCCGGGACCGGCCGGCCCCGGCTCCTCGGCGGCGGCCACCACCAGGTCGGTCACCTCGCCCAGGTAGCGCAGCCAGCCGCGCTGCGTGCCGCGCAGTACCAGCCGCTCGACGTGCCGTCTCTCCTCGGCCACGAGGACCGACGGCGGCCGGCCGGCCGCCGGGGCCCGCAGCGCGGCCACGGCCAAGGGCAGTTGCTGTTCGGGCTCCGGCGTGAGACCGAGCCATGCCAGATGTCGGCGAGCGCTCATGTGCGTGCCTCCGGGGGCGCTGCCCGCTCCCGGCGGGGGAGCGGTGTGGCGCGGCGACGGCGTGACGGGGGATGCTCCACCGCTCGCTGTGCGTGGCGGGGAGCCGTGCGGAGTACCGGCCGGGGCCGTGTACCGCGTGACGTGCGGCTGTCCTGATCGGGAGGGCCGGGCTGCGCGGATCGGATCGGTGGTCCGCGGGCGGCCGGGACGCCCCACCGCTGTCCCTGCGGGGTCGGCCGGTCCGCCTGCAGCGAGACTAACTAACTAATTAGTCAGCCCACAAGACTTGACTTGTCACCGCGCCGGTCCCAGTCTGACTAACCAATTAGTCAGCCGGATCCCGCGGATCCCCATGGGGAACCCGCGGCCCATCCCGGTGACAGCCTCACCGCCCATCGCCGCCCCGCGCGGCGCGGAGGAGGACTTCATGAATCCCTCGACCACCCGGACGGCCACCGCGCCGCCCGGTCCGCCGAGCGAGACCCCCGATCACCCCGGCGAGGCCCTGCCCGCCCGCTACTACACGGATCCGGCCATCGCGGCCGCGGAGACCGAACGCGTCTTCGCCAAGTCCTGGCAGCTCGTCTGCCACGAGTCCGACCTCCCCGGCCCGGGCGCCCGGCTGACGGCCACCGCCGCCGGCCGCGAGGTCCTGGTCGTGCGCACCGAGGACGGCGGCCTCGCCGCCCACCTCAACGTCTGCCGCCACCGCGGAACCCGCCTGGTCACCGGCCCGGAGCCGGAGGGCAAGGCGATCCGCTGCCCGTACCACGGCTGGACCTACAAGCTCGACGGACGCCTCGTCGGCGCCCCCGAGGCGCGCCGGATCCCCTGCCTGGACAAGCCCCGGCTCGGACTGCACCCGGTCAACGTGGAGTCCTTCCTCGGCTTCGTCTTCGTCAACCTCGACCTGGAGGCCACCCCGCTCGCCGAGACCTGCGCAGGGCTCGCCGAGGCCGTCGGCCACTACGCGGGACCCGGCCTCACACCGGTCGGCAAGCACCGCATCCACGACGTCACCGCCGGCGAACAGCAGAACGCCAACTGGAAGGTGATCGTCGACAACTACCTGGAGGGCTACCACGTCCCCGTCGCCCACCCCGCGCTGATGCGACTGCTCGACTACCAGGCGTACACGGTGGACGTCCAGGAGCACTACGTCCTGTTCGAGTCACCGCTGCGGGACAAGCCCTCCTCGAACTGGACGGAACGCCTCTACCAGCGGCTCGCCACCCCGATGCCCGGGCTGACCGAGGCCGACCGGCGGGTCTGGCGTTACGCCGTGATCTACCCCAACACGCTCATCGACTTCTACCCTGACCACGTGCTCGCGTGGACCGCCTTCCCCACCGCCCAGGACCGGGTGGCGATCCCGGGCGCCTTCTACACCCGGCACGGGGAGAGCCTGCGCACCAGGATCGCCCGGCGGCTCAACATCCACATCGGCTGGGTCACCAACGACGAGGACGCCGAGCTGGTCGAACGCGTACAGGCCGGCCTGTCCACGCCGGGGTTCGAGCCCGGCCCGCTCTCGCACCGCGAGGCCGCGGTCGGCTGGTTCGCCCGCCGGATCCGCCGCGACCTGGAGGAGGACGGCCGATGACGCCCCGCCGTCCCGCGACCGGGCCCCACCGGCGCGTCGCGCTCCTCCCGGCCGGCTTACCCCGGCACCGCTGACGCACGTCCGTACCCTTTCCAGACCGGTCTTCACTACGGAGTCACAGGGCCTCCGTGAGCCGACCAGCCGGTCCCGCCCTGGACTGTCGTGCCGTTCCTCGACGGAGAGGACGCTCCATGTCCCCCGAGGTACCACCACCGACCCGACGCGCCCTGCTGCGGGCGGGCGCCGGCGGCCTACTGGGCGCCGCGGTCGGAGGCTGCGGGTTCATGCCCGCCAGAACACCCGACGACAAGGACCTGGCCCCGGTCCGCGCACGCGTCGACGGCGATCTCGTCTACTTCAACTGGGCCGACTACGTCGACCCGTCCGTCTTCAAGGGGTTCGAGAAGGAGTACGGCGTCAGCGTCGTCCAGTCGAACTTCGACTCGATGGAAGGCATGGTCGCCAAGCTCAACGCCGGCAACCGCTACGACATCATCTTCCCCAGCGCCAAGTGGGCCCAGCGGCTGGCCCGCGGCGGCCGGCTGCGCCGGATCGACCACACGCAGCTCAGCCACGCCAAGGACGTGTTCGGCGCCTCCTCCTACTTCGCCGACCCCTGGTACGACCCCGGCTCCGCGCACACCGTCCCCTTCACCGCCTACAAGACCGGCATCGGCTGGCGGCGCGACCGGATCGGCGAGCTGACCGGATCCTGGAAGGACCTGTGGAGCGACCGGGCCAGGGGCAAGGTCTTCCTGCTGGACGACCGTGACGAGGTCCTCGGCATGGGAGCCCTGGAACTCGGCCTCGACGTCAGCACCGGCGACCCGGCCGACCTCGACCGCATCACCGGGCTGCTGGGCACCCTGCGCCCACGGCTGCGCGGCTTCTCCAGCGACAGCTACAACAACCTGCTCAACGGGAACGCCGTCATCACCCAGGCCTGGAGCGGCGACATGGCCGCCATGCTCAATCAGGCCAAGGACCCCTCCGTGTTCGGCTTCCAGGCGCCCAAGGAGGGGACACCGATCAACTCCGACTGCTACGCCATCCCCTGGAACGCCGCGCACCCCGGCACCGCGATGCTGTTCATCGACTACATGCTCCGGCCGGAGAACGTGAAGAAGAACATCGAGTACATCGGCTACCCCATGCCGGTGGCCGGCTCCGAGAAGATCTACGCCGAACTCGTCAAACCCTTCCCCGAGTGCCTCGTCACCGAGGCCGACCTCAAGGCCGACCTGTTCTTCCGTAACGGGAGCCACGCGGCCGAGGACGCGCGCGACACCGCCTGGACCCATGTGAAGGCGGGCTGAGACATGGCACCGACGCGTCACCCCTCGCGCCCCCGCCGCGGCCCGGACGCCACCGGCACCCGCATGTGGACCTGGTTCATGCTCCCCGGCACCCTCTGGATGACCGGGTTCCTGATCGCCTCCCTGGTGCTGGTCGCCGTCCTCACCGTCGGCACCACCGACGAGCTCGGCAACCCCCGCTTCGGGTTCGACCTCTCCAGCATCCGCGCCCTGGCCGACCCCGCCTACACCGAGGTACTGGCACGCTCCCTCGGCTACGCCCTGCTGACCTGCGTGATCTGCCTGCTGATCGCCTACCCGGTGGCGTACACCATCGCCCTGCACGGCGGCCGCTGGAAACACGCGCTCATCGCCGCGATCGTCGTGCCGTTCTTCGCCAACTATCTCGTCCGCATGTACGGCTGGTCGGTGCTCCTGTCCGACGACGGACCGTTGCTGCGGGCCCTGCGCGCCGTGGGACTGGCGGACGACGACACGAAGATCCTCAACACCGGCGTCGGCGTGATCGCGGGACTCGTCTACGGATTCGTCGTCTTCATGATCATCCCGCTGTACGCGGCCCTGGAGCGGCTCGACGTCTCCCTCATCGAGGCCGGCCGCGACCTCTACGGCGGCCCCGTGCGGACCTTCCTCCACGTCACCCTGCCCGCCACCCGGCAGGGCGCGGCGGCCGGACTGGTCCTCGTCTTCCTGCCCGCCATGGGCGATTTCGTCAGCGCGCAACTGATGGGCGGACCGGACCAGATCATGATCGGCAACCTCATCCAGGACAAGTTCTTCCAGGGCCAGAACTGGCCGCTCGGATCCGCGCTCACCATGCTGCTCATGCTCGTCCTGCTGGTCGGGATGCTCGGCTACCTCAGGCGCACCCGCAAGGACGAGGCGGAGGCCCGCCGATGACCCAGCTCAGCCCGCCCGCCACCACCGCGTCCCCCGCACCCGACCGGCCCGCCGCACGCACCCGCACCCGACGCGGCCGCGCCGACCGCAAGCCCCGCGTCCTCGTCGCCGTCACCGCGCTCTTCTTCGCGCTGCTCTACCTGCCCATCGCCGTGGTGACGCTGTTCTCCTTCAACTCCCAGAAATCCCTCACCGTCTTCAGCGGGTTCAGCCTGCGCTGGTACCGTGCCTTCGCCCACGACGACGTCCTGATCTCCTCGCTGGGCACGAGCCTGCGCATCTCCCTGGTGGCGACGGCCGGTTCGATCGTCCTCGGTGTCGCCCTGGCCCTAGGACTGGTCCGTAGCCGCACCCGGCTCGGCTCACTGGCCGGCCTGATCATGCTCGTACCGCTCATCACCCCCGAGATCGTCACCGGCGTCGCGTCGATGCTCCTGTTCAAGGGCCTGGGCGTGACCCTGTCCACCGGCACGGTGATGGTCTCGGAGATCACCTTCTCCATCTCCTACGTCACCGTGATCCTCCGCTCCCGGGTCGCGGCCCTGAACCCCGAGGTGGAGGAGGCCGCGATGGACCTCGGGGCCACCCGCTGGCAGGCGGTGCGCCTGGTCACCCTGCCCGCCCTGCTGCCCGCGGTGCTCGCCAGCGCCGTACTGATCTTCGCGCTCGTCTTCGACGACTTCGTCCTCGCCTACTTCACCACCGGCGTCGACCCCCAGCCGCTGTCGGTGCGGATCTACTCGGCGATCCGCTTCGGGGTGCAGCCCACCATCAACGCCGTCGGCACGCTGATGCTCGCCGGATCCATCGGCCTGATCGCCCTGGCCCTCTTCATTCCGCGCCTGTTCGGCCGCCGCGGCGGCCTCGACATCCTCTCCGGGAGCTGACCATGGACGAGACCCACGCCGTCCGCCTCACCGGCGTCTCCAAGCGGTTCGCGGACACCTACGCCGTCCGCGACCTGAACCTCGACATCGAGGCCGGCCTCTTCTTCTCCCTGCTCGGCCCCTCCGGCTGCGGCAAGACCACCTCACTGCGCATGATCGGCGGCTTCACCGATCCCACGGAGGGATCGGTGCTGCTCGCGGGCGAAGACGTGACCGCGCTGCCGCCGAACAAGCGCAACGTCAACACCGTCTTCCAGAGCTACGCGCTGTTCGACCACCTCAGCATCGCCGACAACGTCGCCTTCGGCCTCAAGCGCAAGGGCGTCGAGAAGGCGGAGACCCGGCGCCGCGTCGGCGAGATGCTGGAACTGGTCCAGCTCGACGGCTTCGCCGGGCGCAAGCCCCGCACTCTCTCCGGCGGCCAGCGCCAGCGCGTCGCCCTCGCCCGCGCCCTCGTCAACCGGCCGGCCGTCCTCCTGCTCGACGAACCGCTCGCGGCCCTCGACCTGAAGCTGCGCCGCCAGATGCAGGTGGAGCTCAAGCAGATCCAGCGCGAGGTCGGCATCACCTTCGTCTTCGTCACCCACGATCAGGACGAGGCACTGACCATGTCGGACCGGATCTGCGTCATGAACGAGGGCCGCGTCGAGCAGTGCGGCACCCCCGAGGACGTGTACGAGCACCCCGCCAGCCGCTTCGTCGCCTCCTTCATGGGCACTTCCAACCTGATGACCGGCACCTACCGCGGCGGCGAGGTCACCCTCGACCAGGGACCCGCCCTGCCCGTCGGCCCCCGAGCCGCCATCGCCGACGGAACCCCGGTCAGTGTCTCCGTACGCCCCGAGAAGGTCTGGCTGTCCGACTTCGAACCGGGCATGCCGGTGCTGCGCGGAGTCATCCGCGACACCGTCTACAGCGGCCCCACCACCACCTATCTGATCGAACTCGCGCCCGGCGTCACCCTGTCCGTGCTGGAGCAGAACACGGCGCGCGCCCGCATGGAGGACCGCTGGAGCGGCGGCGAGACGGTCCAGTTCGGCTGGCGGCCCGAGCACTGCCTCGTCCTCGCCTGACCGCCCCCACCCGATCTGAAAGCGAAACCGATGCATCACGACGTGATCGTTCTCGGCGCCGGTCTGGCCGGGCTCGCCGCCGCCCGGGACCTGGCCGCCGCCGGCACCGACGTGCTCGTCCTGGAGGCCAGGGACCGGGTCGGCGGCCGGGTCGAACAGGCCCGCCTCCCCGACGGCCGCACCGTCCAGCTCGGCGGGGAGGTCGTCGGCCGCGCCCACACCGCCTACCTCGACCTCGCCGCGGAACTGGGACTCAAGCTGGTGCCCAGCTACGTGGCCGAGCCCGGCCGGATGCTCCGCGCCACGCCGGAGGGCAGCTCCGCCGGTGAACCGCCGCACTGGTTCGGCGACGGCGACGCGGCCCTCCACGCCCGGCTCGGCGCAGAGTTCGCCGCCCTGGCCGCCACCGTCGACCCCGGCTCCCCTTGGTCGCACCCGGACGCGGTAGCCCTGGACCGGCTGTCCGTGGGCGCCTGGCTTCGCTCACGACACGCCACCCCCGCCGTCGTCCGCCTGTGGGAGATCGGCCAGCTGGCCCTCGCCGGAGGCTCCTACGAGCGGATCTCCCTGTTGGCCGCACTGCGCAAGAGCGCCGCCGTTCCCGCGTCCGGCCCGGGCGACTACGACTACGACGACTGGGAAGGGCTGCGGCTCGCCGAGGGCTCGGCGACCCTGGCCGAGGTGATGGGCCGCGAGCTCGGCCCGCGCGTCCGCCTCGGCTCACCGGTCGCCGCCCTCGACGTACGCCCCGGCCGCTGCACCGTCCGCCTCGTCACCGGGGAGGTCCTCACCGCCGGGGCCGTTGTGAGCGCCCTGCCCGTGGGGCCGCTGCGGTCCGTCGCCGTCAGCGGCGTGAGCGAGGCGCGCCTCGCCTCCCTGCACCGGCAACGGCAGGCGACGGCGGCCAAGTTCGCCGCCGTCTACGACCGTCCCTTCTGGCGCGCGGACAATCTGAACGGCCTCTCCGAGTCCGAGGGCGTCCTCGGCAGCACCTGGCCCCAGAACGAAGGCGTCCTGTCCGCACTGGTCCCGCCGGAGCGCTACGGCGTCCTGCTGGGCACCCCGCCCCAGCTGCGCACCCCCGAACTGCTCGCCGAGATCGCCGGCCTGTACGGCGACGAGGCCCGCCGACCGCTCGCCTGCTACCTGCGGCTGTGGGGCAGCGACCCCTGGACACAGGGCTACGTCACCCAGTGGCCGCCGGGCGAGGTGATGGCCGTGGGTCCCTCGCACGGCACCCACGAACCCCCGTTCTACGTCTGCGGATCCGACCAGTGGGTCGCCGGATACATGGAAGGCGCCGTCCGCACCGGCCGCGCCGCAGCGAAGGAGGCACTGCTCCGTGGCTGACAACGCCCGCACGGCAACCGTCCTCAACCACATCGGCGGCAAGGAGACACCCGCCGCGTCGGGCGCCACCCTGCGCCTGATCGACCCGGCCACCGGACGCCTCCACGGCACCGCTCCGCTCTCCGGCACCGATGACGTCGACGACGCCTGCCGCGCGGCCGAGAACGCCCAGCACGTGTGGTCGGCCACCACCCCGCAGCAGCGCCAGGGCGCGCTGCTGCGCATCGCCGACGCGCTGGAGCGGCACGCCGACGCCGTGGCGAGCGCCGAGGTCGCCGACACCGGCAAACCCCGTACCCTCTTCCTCGCCGACGAACTGCCCGCGATCGTCGACGTGCTGCGCTACTTCGCCGGCGCCGCGCGCAACCTGCCCGGCGCCGCGGCCGCCGAGTACACCCCCGGCCGCACCTCCGTGCTGCGCCGGGAACCCATCGGCGTCTGCGCGCAGATCACCCCGTGGAACTACCCGCTGATGATGGCCGTGTGGAAGATCTCCCCCGCGCTCGCCGCCGGCAACACCGTCGTCCTCAAACCGTCCGACAGCACGCCCTCCTCCGCCACGCTCCTGGCCCGGCTGGCAGCCGAGCACCTGCCGCCCGGTGTGCTCAACGTCGTCTGCGGCGACCGTGACGCAGGCCGCCTGCTGGTCGCCCATCCCGCCGTGCGGCTCGTCGCCCTCACCGGGAGCGTCCGCGCCGGACAGCAGATCGCCGCAGCCGCGGCCGCCGACCTCAAACGGCTCCACCTGGAGCTCGGCGGCAACGCGCCCGTGCTGATCCACGAGGACGCCGACCTGGACGACGCCGTGGGACAGCTGTCGTCGCTGGCCTTCTACAACGCCGGCCAGGACTGCACCGCCGCCACCAGGGTCCTGGTCCACCACCGGATCCACGACGCCTTCCTCGACGCCTTCGCCGAACGGGCCGCCCAGCAGGTTCCCGGCGGCCCCGACGACCCGGACGCCGACTTCGGCCCGCTCAACAACGCGGCCCAGCTCGCCTCCGTACGCCGTCTGCTGGAGACCCTGCCCGACCATGCCGAGGTCGTCACGGGAGGCGCGCAGCTCGACCGGCCCGGGTACTTCCACCAGGCCACGGTGGTCGCGGGGGTGCGCCAGGACGACGAGATCGTGCAGAGCGAGGTGTTCGGTCCGGTCGTGACGGTCCAGCCGTTCACCGACGAGTCCGAGGCCTTCGAACTGGCCAACGCCGTACCGCAGGGACTCGCCGCCAGCGTCTGGACACGCGATCACGACCGGGCCATGCGCGCGAGCCGCGCCCTGCGTACCGGGATCGTCTGGGTCAACACCCACGGCACCACGGTGTCGGAGATGCCGCACGGAGGCGTACGGCACTCCGGTCACGGCAGCGATCTGTCGCTCACCGGGCTGCTCGACTACACCCAGGTCAAGCACGTCATGCTGTGACGGGCCGCCCTCACCCGTCGTCGCCCGACCGGTTCGCGTGGCGCCGCCTGCTCCTGCCGGCGGTGTCCAGCAGCTCGCCCAGGGTGAGCGTCACGGTCGCCACGACGCGGGCCCGGCGCGGTCCGCCGCGCTCGGCCCGGAAGACACAGACACATCCGCCCACGACGAGTGCCGGCACACTCGGCAGCAGCCGCGCCCACCGTGGTCCGCACCGCCACCAACGGCGGGACGACAGGCCACAAACTCAGCACCCTGCTCACCGACCCCTCGGCACGGCGAACACCTCGGTGGACCGGTCCACCGGACGGACCGTCACACGCAGAGCCTCCAAGCCCTACGGGAAAACGCGCGGTGCCAAGCCGGCGAGCCGGCCCAACGAGCGCGGCTACTCGGCTCGGGCAACGTGACCACCGCCCCCAACACGCAGGCGGAGTAAACTCCGCAAGCTCCAACGGGGCCGGATACACCGGAGCCCTCCCCGCCGCCGCCAACGGTGACTCCAACCAACTCGTGCGCAAGGGCAACGAGTGAGGCCAGAGCCGACTCTCGCGGCTCCGACCGGCTGAAACGGTGCACGAACCGCCCATGCACAGCGCCCAGTTCACCCGCCCACACACGCACATCAGCAAGGTCCCCACCCATACCCACACCAGCGAGCGGCCTGGCCAGCAGTCACGGTAGGCACCGTTGCAGTATTAGAGATCGTCTCGTTTGGTTCTCCAAGCAGCTTGGAGGGTGCCTGCGGCTGTCGTGGCGCGCAGGGTCACATACCGCGGTCCGGCCCGCTCCACGGCTCTGGCCGTTCGTCAGCGGTCATCGGGAGTCGGCGCAGCTGTACCGGGCCGGGGTAGAAGGCGGAGGTGTTGGGGCCGGCCATGTCTTCGCCGATGAG